>DAOUIZ010000061.1:0-79801 GCA_034423195.1 Dehalococcoidia bacterium
AGAATGGGGAGAATGCTGGCCCCGATCTGCTGACCGGCCCAGGTTCCCAGCCCGATTCCGCAGGCGACCACCAGGAAAAGACTGAACCACACCACGCCGTTGACCTGGGGACGCGATGAGCCGATGGTTCTCAGCAGGGCAAACTCGGTCTGCCGTTCCCTGGTGTCGGTGTACGAGAAAAGCACCACCCCGGAAGCGCTGGCCAGGACCAGGGCCAGGAACATCAACACGAGGAGGCCGCCCCAGCTGGCGTTGGTCAGCGGCTGTCCGGCCCGCTCCTGGACCAGGACCCGCGACTCCCGGGCATCCTGCACCCGGTAGCCCTGGTCCGCCAGGGCGGCGTAGATGGCTTCCACCCGGTCTCCCCCGGGGGACTGCCCATCGCCGTTCTCTCCCCCGGCCTCTCCTGCGGCCTGTCCCGCGGCGTCTCCTTCTGAAGGGGGCCCGAGGTCTGAAGGAGGCCCGAAGTCGGCCCATAGCTCGTTGGGGCCGGTGACAACCCTCCGGTTGTGCCGGTTGGCGTAGTGCAGGAATCCTCCCAGGTCGGCGACCACGAAGGGATGCTCCTGGGGGTCCAGCGTCGGGAAGAAGTCCGCCACGGCCACCACCCTGATGGGGATGGCGAAGGTGGACGCGCCCAGGGAAATCTCGTCGCCCACCCGGGCTTGCGCCGCCTCCAGCATCCCCGGGCTTGCGATGGCAGGCAGGGGCTCGGCGGGAGCGCCGTACCTGATCCCCAGCAGGCCGGTGCCGCCGGGAGACCAGCTGAACCGGGTTGAAGCTTCCGACCCGTCCCTGGTTACCGACCGGCTCAGGTCAACGCTCTGCAGCCCCGGCCGCACCAAGTCGGCGACGGGCTGCCACCCCTCCCCGGTTTGGAAAGAGTCCAGGGCCGCTTCCCCGGAGGGCGTCACGGCGGCGAGGTTGTCCAGGAAGACCGACCCGGCCCCCGCCGTCCCCCGGCGCCCGGAAATGTGCAGGGACAACAGCGTAAAGGGCGGTTCGAGGGTAATGGAAGGAGAGGCGGACAGCCGCCGCTGGGCCGCCGACAGGGGGGGCGGTTCGATTGCTGCTTCCAGCTTCTGCCATCCCCGTTCCTCGAGAACGCCTAAATCCACGTCAATGTACTGGCCCGCGCTGTCGCGTATGCGCGCCGACAGGGACAACCTGGCCCGGGGACGGTCCGGGTGCGCCCACACCGACAGCCCGGTGGCATCCCGGGGGAGGCGTATCCCGTCATCGCCGAAGGCCGGGTCGGCGGGGGTTATGGCCTTCATCAGCTCCGGCAGGTCCAGTTGTTCGGCGAAGTCGTTCCGGTACCACGCGGCGTCCGGGAACTTGTCGGCCTCGATTGCCAGCGCGGTGGCGCGGGTGGTGGTGAATCCTTCGGTGAGGGGACGCGCGTTGACCCGGCGTCCCTCGGCGGCGGACTGGACCAGGCCCCTGGAAACCAGCAGGTCCGGCAGTCCCAGGCTCGCGCTGGAGGCCGCGCTGCCGTTGTGCTGGACCCACAGGTCGGCCCCGGCTTCGTAGTGCGCCCGGTCCCGCTGGCTCCGGTCCAGGGTCGCGCTGAAGGCGCTCCCGATTACTCCCAATGCCGTCGCCAGCATCAGCAGGATAACCAGGCTTCCCGGGGTAACCGGGTCCCGGGACACCCGGCGCAGCCCCTGCACCAGCCAGACCGGCCCGATCACCTCCATGCTCCGGGCCAGGAGACCCACGACGATGGGGAAGAAGCGGAGCACCACCAGCCCCAGCGCCAGCAGCCCCAGCACCGGTCCCAGGAGGAGCGAATAGTCAACCGAGAGGTCCTGCTCGCCGGTGGCCCGCACCAGGAAGGACCCCCGCGCCTGGGTCTGCCACCAGACCAGTCCGATGATCAGCAGGAGCAGAATGTCCAGGTAGTACCGCTGGAAGAAGGGAGCGGTGCCTGGCCGGGCCCCTCCCTGCCTGAACTCCACTATCCCCCGCCGGGCGGCAACCAGCGTCGACAGGGTCAGGACGGCGACCGCCAGGGCGGCTCCCGCCAGCCCCAGCAGGAAGGCCCCCGGCGTGACCCCGAAACCCAGGTCGGCCTCCACGTGGAAGAACAGTCCCCCCAGCACCTTGGCCACCGCCGGGGAAATCAGCGTCCCCACTATCACCGCCGGCACTGCCAGCAACATCCCCTCCACCAGCACCAGCACCCCAATCTGCCAGGTGGTGGAACCCCGGCTGCGGAGCATGGCGATCTCCGCCCCCCTGGAGCGGATGGTCAGGCTCGCCACCAGGGCCAGGTAGTAGGCCAGGATCCCGGTCACCAGGAAAACCATCAGGAACAGCGGAATCCGCGCCAGCAGCAATTGCTCCGAATACGCGTCCAGCACCCGGTCCAGCTTGATGGTCGCCCCCCCGTTCTGCAGGTTCGCCGCCACATCCGCCCGAATCAGCCGAAGCTCCCGCTGGACATCTTCTACCCGCGACGCTTCCAGTCCTGACCGGTCCAGATGGAACACCCATGTGGTGTTGGTGTGGGTCCCGGCAAAGACGGCGCCGACCTGTTGCTGCAGGGCGTTCTCGTCGGCAAAGAGCGGCACGATGGTCCACCGCTCGTTGCTGTAGCTGAAGTCCTTGTCCAGGCCCTCCCAGAATTCCCCGCCGGGGTCCAACCGCTGGAAGATGCCGGTTATCTCGACATCAAGGGAGGATGCAGCATCCCGCCCGGTGGCGGGCAGCACCGTCAAGACGTCTCCCACCCCCAGTTCCAGCAGGCTCGAGCCCAATTCCTCGACGACAACTTCCAACCGGCCTTCCGGGGATGGACCTGCCCCGGGCCAGCGTCCTTCCAGAAGCTCGGTCCGTTCCGGGTCGCCAAGGGCCGTGGTGTGCTGTATCTTCCCCCTGGGTCTCAGGTCGTCCGCAAGTTCGAGCTGAGGATGCCCCGAAAAATAAAAGGTGGCAGTCTCGAACAGGCGGATGCTGCTGGCGGTCACGCCCTCCAACCGGGGAACTACCCGCGTATCGACAAATTCGATGCTGGACTCATAACGGGGAGTTCTCCCCTGGACCTGGGGGTCGTCCAGATCGTTGAAGACCCGCACCCAGATATTGGCTTCCTCGGGAGTGGCCTGTTGCAGGGAACGCCGCAGGGCCGCTTCGGCCAGAAGGTCGGAGAAGACCACGCTGCTGGCCAGCAGGGCAACGGCCAGGAGAATGCCCAACAGCAGCACCATTTCCAACTGCCAGTGAGCGGACAACCGCTTGCGCGCGATTATGTATGCAAGGTGAAGGAGGGACACTTAAAACACCGGCATTATTCGGAGTTCCGCAGTATATCAGAGGGGCGCAGCCGCGCGGCCGAACCGGCCGCCACAACCACGGCCAGCACAGCGGCCACGGACAGGGCAGCGACCGTCACCAGGATTATTGCCGGTTGCTGGGTGAACACCACCGGGGGAATTATGTCGCGTCCACTAGGGGTTGTGTCCAGGAAGCTCAATGTCCAGCGGGCCAGCAGATATCCGACTGCTCCTCCAGACACCAGCCCTACCACGGTAACCACGATCCTCTCCAGCATCAGGGACAGCCACATCTGCGCCTGGGAAAACCCCAAGGCCCTGGTGACGGTGAGGTCAACCCGGGAATTGTGGACCGCGACCACGGCGTGGGCGCCCAGGGCAACGGCCACCACCAGGGCCAGGGCGGAGATGCTCAAGAAAGTAAGGCCGTTCCAACCGCCTCCCGATAACGGGTCCCTCCGGGCAGCGTCCACCCGGACGTCGCGGTCCTGGATACGGGCGGTGCGGGGAAGGGCTTCGCGGAGGGAGGCAATGACCGCGTCCCGGTCGGCATTGTCGTCGACGCCGACCCAGAACTCGCCTGGCTTCTGCCGGTTTCCGGTGGCGCGGTGGAGGTAGGTGTTGAACTCCTCCAGGGAGACGATGAGGAAGCGGCGGGAGGTGGTGGTTATGGTGGGAAAGAAGTCGGTGGTGCCGCTGATTATCAATGGCACCAGGGTGCGGCCGATGTGGACCCGCACCAGCTGGCCCCGCTGGAAACCGGGTCCGCCGACGGCGGGTAGGGGATAGGGGCCGGGGGGAGCCAGGATGCCGCGGGCCTCGCCGCCCAGGGCTTCAATCCAGGCGAACCGGAGGCCGGCGGAACCGGAGCGGGCCGCGCCGTCGGACACCAGCACCCGGTCCGGCTCATCGCCGGAGTGGGGGAAGGCCACCCACCGCTGGGGGCCCTCGAAGCTTTCGATGACCCGGTCCGGCCCAGGCAGCGCCGTCAGGTCGGGCAGGGCGGTGACGTCATCGACGTCGACGCTGCCGGGAGGCATCCGGGAAACCGTGGGCCCGGTGATCATCAACGCCTGCAGAGTGACGGGATGGGTGAGGACCGAGTCCTCGGGGACCTCGGCTTCCATGAAAAACCATCCGGGGACCCGGCTGCGGCCGATGGGCAGTTCGCCCATTTCCAGGTTGCGGTGATGCCCGCCGGCACCCTCGACGCGCCCCCAGAGCTTGTACGCCTGGGCCAGCCCCTGGGCCTCCATGCTGTCCGCGTTGACCCAAACGCCGATGCGGCGGGTGTTTTCCGGCATGGGTATTCCGGAGGCCACCTCCCAGCCGGTCCCGGTGAGGGCGGCCGAGCCTCCCCGCAGGGGGACCAACAGCTCGGACAGGGTCTCGCTTTCATTGGAGAAATCGTCGCGGAACCATCCCGCGTGGGGCATGGTCAACGACTCCACGCCAAGCAGGGTCAGCGACGGGCCAACGGACCCCTCGACGGCCCGCACGGAGTCGCGGAACAAGGGGCTGACGGCGGTCACCCCGGGGATGGAAGCCAGCTCACGGGTGCGGGCCTCCCGCTGGGACTCGGCGAAGGTGAATCCGGTGAGGACGAGGTCGCCGCCACTGCGGAACAGAGCCTGTTCCTGCTGGCTGCGGGAGAGGGTGGACTGGAAGGCCGCGCCGAACACTCCCAGGGCGGCGGCCAGCATTACCAAGACGGCCAGGGAGCCGTAGGCCAGGGGAGCCCGGGCCATGCGGACCAGGGAGAAGGTGACCCAGGAAGGGGCGGCCAGCCCGGAGAGCCACGCCAGGAACCGGACCAGCGGAGGCAACACCCGGAGCAGGATGAAGGCGGCGGCCAGCAGGGCAACCGCCGGGCCGAGAAGCAGGACAGGCTCCAGCTCGACCCCGGTGCCGGACAATGCTCTTCCCACCAGGCCGTCCTGTCCCTGGGCCTGCCAGAGGAGGAAGCCGAGGACGCCAACGGCAAGGACATCGACGTAGTAGCGGTGCAGCAGCGGGACGGCCGGGGGGCGGGCGCGGGCGCGGAGGAACTCCAGTATCTCCATGCGGGCCAAGCCAACGTTGGAAACGAGGAGGACCGCGGCACTGAGCAAACCGGCGCCGGCGGCCATGGCGAACATATCCCAGGACAGTCCTACGGGAATCCCGCCGGCGTCTCCCCCGAGAGGGTTGATGGTGCCAAGAAGCCACTGGTGGGCCACCACCATAGCCAGGAAGGGAGCGATGACCAGGGCGGCCAGCACGGCGACGCCCTGTCCCAGCATGAGCAGTCCGGCCACCTGGAAAGGAGCGGCGCCGCGGCTGCGGAGACGGCTGGCCTCATCGCTGCGGGTCTGGGCCAGGAGGCCCACCACCACGGTGAGGAAATACAACACCACCAAGGAGACCAGGGACAGGAACAGGAACACGGGAACTCGGGCCAGGGTCAGGTCGCGCTGGTAGGTGGCGAGCAACCCGGTGCCGCGGCTGTTTTCCAGCAGAGTCAGGACGGTGGAGCGGGGAATCTGCTTGTTGATGTCCCCTTCCAGCCCGTTCAGGGCATCCCGGCTCGCCTGGACGTTGTCCACCGTTATGACGCCGCTGTCTACGAAGATGAACCACTCGTAGTCGCCGACCAGCCAGGGATAGCGGGCGCCCATGCCGTCGAAGAAGGCCCTTTCGGTGACGTAGAAGGGTATCAGAGGGTTGTCGCCGTAGTCCTGGACGTTGAAGTACAGGGCCGAGCCCATCCAGTATTCCGCCAGGGTGTCGACGGGTTCGGCTATTCCGACGATGTTGAGGTAGATCCCCTCGGAAAGGTCGTTGTAGAAGGGGGCCAACTGGACTTTGGAACCCACGGGCAGGTTCATCACGGAGGAGACGGACGGGCCGATTATGGCATCCATCTCGACGCCGTTGTCGCGGAACACCGGATCTGGGGAGGGCCACTGGCCGTCAATCAGACGGGTGTTTTCCTGGAATTCGGTGAGGAAGAAGGGGCGTCCCACCGGTCCGGGGACGGTCGGGTTTTCCGAGTCGGGGTTGATGACGAGGGGCAGGTCGGGCTGGCCCCGGCCATGCCGCTGGAGGTCGCGGACGAGGTAGGAAACGTGGCCGGTGATGGTGTCTTCGACCAGGGAGCGCAGGCTGTCGTAGTCGGCCCCGCCGACGGGGCGGTTCTGGACGGTGAGCCGGATGTTGAGGACGCCCTGGGAAGCGGAGGCCAGGGAGTGCTGGAGGCCGCCTTCCGCCAGTCCCCGGGAGTAGACTGCGCCGACGGCCATCAGGGTGGCCGCGGCCAGGACACCGATGAAGGTGACGACCAGGGAGGCCCAGGATGCCTTCAGGTGGAAGGGCAGCAGCCAGAGGAGGAGAGTAGTTCTACCCATTGGCTCCGGCTGCCTATTGAAAGGGAACGGGGGTAATGGGGATGAGGGGAAGGCCGAACATGGTTTCCAAGTCTACTGTCTAAAAGGCGGTTTGGGAATAGCGATGCCGGTGCGCGACAGGGCGATGGGAGGAGGGCTGGTTTGGCCGAACTTACGGTGGATGGGGGCGGGATACGGTGTGGGAAGGTCCTGCGGGGGAGCTGGGGTTACGTTGGGGGATGCATCCCCCAAACCCCCGGGATGGGGCATGATGCTGCCAAATACAATGATTAAAAATGGCATGGATGGGTGTCAAGCTGCGGCACCTGCATGGTGGTGTTTTTTGGATGCGACAGCCCTGGGATACGAGGGAAGGGCAAAACTCTATACAGTTTTGGGATTGGTTGCGGAACCGGGGGTGAGTCTTCGGAGGGTGGTTATTCGGCTGAGTGCCACAGCTCCAGGAAACGGTTGCGGGACAGTGGGCAATCTACGAGCTCCTGGAGTTGGGCTGTGGTGAGTCTAAGTCGGTGAGCTGTGTCGCGGATGATGAGGTTTCTCAGTTGCCCTCTTTGGGAGTGAGAGAATTTTGCCGCTCTGAAGGTCTCTCCGTCGATATTGACCCAGAAGTAGATGTGGTGTCTTTTTCGGTCCTCTTCGGCGTCCAGTTTTCGCCTTAATGCTCGCCGCAACTCTCGGGCATCCATATTAATCGGTGGGATTCAGCAGGATCAGGGATCGCAGGCTTTCCAGGTCCTCCATGGCGGGAGGGCCGAGTTTATGCTGGCGCTCTTCCAATGATTCCAGGTACTCGGAAAGGGAGGTCAGGAGGTCTCTGACGGCTTCTTGCTCACTGTTTCCGAGTCCGTATTCGGGTATATCGGGTTGAAGATGGGTTGTGACTTCCCATCCCTCGGGTGATGATGAAGTATTGATTAAGAGTGAGGTTTTGAGTTTAGCGTTACTCCACGAGTAACCCTTGGGAAGCAGGAGGATTCCTCCGCTTGCTGTGGGTATTGGCGAGGAGGTACTGCCGGAGCGGTAGGTAGGGTTTCCAGAGGCTAGGAGGGCGGTGGTCATTCTCTTGCTCTTATCTGGTTCCAGAAATTGGCCCATTGTTCGGGTGAGATTGCGAGTTGGCGGAATATCTCATCCGTGGGATCGTAGCTGGCTCCCGTTCGTTCTTCCTCGGCCATGATAGTTCTGGCCATGTTGAACAGCAATGTCTTGATATGTTCGTTGCTCATTCGGACGGTTCCCACGAGCAGTTTTTGGTCTTGGGGGTCGTCTTCGACAGGGATGGTGGAGCGAATGGCAGGTTGCAGGTGGAAGGAGATGGCTATGCCCCAATGGTTCATCCAGTAAGTTACGTAATCCGAGTAGATGTCGAATGGTTCTGACTGGGGCATTTGGATTCTCACCCACTGGCAATTTGTAGTGTCGGTGTGGTTGTTGATTGTAGCACACAAAAAGCGTCGGGTAAGCTGAAGGAGAATGCGGTGTGGTCGGGGGAGCCGTTCCTGCGGGTAAGGGCGGGAGAGGAGAATGGTATGACTCCAGACAGCTTTCGCCCCGACGTCTTCAGGACACCGGGAGCAGGGTTCTTCGGACCGGTCTGCATCGACCCGGCGTCGCATGGATGGTAGTATCGGCGCAGCGATAAGACCCAGCAATAAGACCCGAGGAGGTGCGACCATGGATATTGGAATCACGGCGAGAATTTCATCGAACTCGCGGGACCCGGCCGAGCTGGCGAAGCGGGCGGAGGAGTTGGGGTTTGAGTCTTTCTGGCTGCCGGAACACCCCATCCTGCCGGTCAACCCCACCTCGCGCTACGCCGGTACGCCGGACGGGTCCATTCCGCCCTCGATGGGCGATATCGGGGACCCGTTGATTGCCCTGGCGAGGGCGTCAGCGGCCACCAGCACCATCAAGCTGGGCACGGCCATCAGCCTGGTCCCCGAGCACCATCCCCTGCTCCACGCCAAGCAGATCGCCACGCTGGACCGGGTTTCCAACGGAAGGTTCCTGTTCGGGATCGGAGCGGGCTGGCTGCGGGAGGAAACGGAGATCATGGGCGGGGATTTTTCGCACCGCTGGGGCCAGACCCGAGAGCATATCCTGGCGATGAAGCGGCTCTGGACGGAGGAAGAGGCGGAGTTTCACGGCCGCTTCGTGGACTTTCCCGCCGTCAGGTGCTCCCCCAAGCCGGTGCAGGACCCCCACCCGCCGGTGTACCTGGGAGGGTTTGCCGCCAACGTCTTCAAGCGGGTGGTGGAGTGGGGAGACGGCTGGATGCCGGTGCGGGTGGACGAGGATCAGGTGAGGCAGGGCCGCGCCACCCTGGACGAACTGGCCGAGACCGCCGGCAGGGACCCCCGGTCCATCCGCCTGATGGTGTGCAACGTTCGGCCGGACGCCGATTTAATAGGGCGGCTGGAGTCGGCGGGCGCTGACCGGGTGACGGTGGCGCTGCGCACCGATGCGGCGGATGAGTCCCTGGAAGAGATGGAGAAGGTGGCGGGGGCGGTGATTGGGTAGGGTCGGCTCGTAAGCGAGGGGATTGCCGGATGGTCTGATCCGACGCAACGGGAGTCTGGATTCCCGCCTGCGCGGGAATGACGGGAGAGTAGACGCAGGGGGTGACGTTCCTGCGCGAGAGAAAGCGGTTCCCGGTTGCGTCCCTGGATGCCCGGGCTACTGGGCGTTGCGCTCCTCCTCTAGGGTCTGGCGGAGGACTTCGGGGTCGACGCGGACCTCGACGCCGGCGCGTTCCTCTTGGAGGAGCATGGCGACCCGGGAGTCGCGGCCGTCCCACCCCCGGTTCATGGCCTCGGTCATCTCGGCGAGGGTGACGTTGGCCAGCTTCATGGGAACGTCGAACTCGCGGCCCACGCCCACGGCGAGGTCCACATCCTTGCGGGCCAGCCGGAGAGCGAAGTCGGGGGGGTCGAAGTTGCCGGGGAGGAGATGCTCGGCCAGGCCCTCGAAGGTGCCGCGCCGTCCCTGGGCGCCGCGTCGGACGGCCTGCCAGAGGGCCAGGGGTTCGACACCGGCCTTGACGCCCATGGTGAAGACCTCGGCGAGGGCGGTCTGGATGACGTATCCGGCGCAGTTGTGGACGAGCTTGGCGACTGCGCCGCAGCCGATGGGTCCGACGTAGTAGGCCTTGTCGCCAATGGCGTCCAGGACGGGCTTGTAGCGGTCGAAGAGTTCCCGGTCGCCTCCCACCCAGATGGCGAGGTTGCGGGAGGCCGCGCCGCGGGGCCCGCCGCTGACCGGGGCGTCCAGCACGTTGATGCCGCGGGCGCCCATGATCTGGTGGATGCGGCGGATGGTGGTGGGGGAGTTGGTGCTGAGGTCGAAGTAGGTCTTGCCGGCCTGGAGACCTTCCATCAAGCCGGACTCTCCCAGGGCCACGGCCTCGATTTCCACCGGGCCGGGCAGGGAGGTGAAGACGACATCGCTGGCCTCGGCGACCTCGCGGGGGGTGTCGGCCCAGACTGCGCCGGACTCCAGGTGGCGGGTGGCTGATTCCCGGCGCAGGTCGTGGACGACCATCTCATTGCCGCCCTGCAGGCAGTTGTAGGCCATGCTGGAGCCCATGGTTCCGAGTCCGACGAATCCTACTTTGACCATAGCTTCCTCCCGGGTACACCGCAGGGCCCCCGGAGCCTCGACAAGAGGCACTCGCAACAGGGGGACCGGAATCCCCCGCAGACCCTTCGGTGAAGTTGCCCCATTATGGGTCAGGGTGGGGCGGGTGACAAGTGGGGAGACGGCCAGCGAGGGGGAGGCCGACTCGTCTGGCAATCTTGTCAGACAGGGAAGGTTTGGGCATACTAGCCGGGCACACCGGGTCAGCCGATATCCTGGGTGTCATGGGGTTCGATGGAACAACCCGACAGCCAGCAGGAACCCATCTTCACGGGGCAGAACCGCCCCAACATTCACCGCCACCTAGCGTCTTCGGAGCGGCTGCTCAGCACCTTCGGATCGTTTTACGCCACCAACTACCGACTGCTGAGGCTGGACCCGCCCCAGGGGCCCAGCCGGGGATATCTCCTGGAGATTCCGTACCACCGGGTGGTCTCCGTTGACCTGGTGCGCCGGGCCAACCATCCGATGCTGGCGCTGGGGACGGCGATGGCATTGCTGGGGATATTCATCATGCCGGTGCTGCCGGTGAGCGCGCTCCTGACCATTCCCATCGCGGGAGGCATCCTGTTCGTCGGGGCCCGGGGCAAGCCGGGGTATTTCCAGATTGCGGCGCGGGATATGCCCAAGGAGGCGGAGAAACTGTGGCAGGTGGAGTACGAGCGGTCGGGCAGCTTCGTCGCCACCATCCGCAGCGCCATCGGACAGATGCCGGACTTTTGAGGGGGTCCGGCGGCGGCGAATAAACGCAACTAACAATCCGGCGGCTGCCGGGGGTCAGGATAAGGAGCAACCATGCTGGAACAGCAAGAGAGACTCTGGGAGTACGATGCGGTGGAGCCGGGGCAGACCGGGCGCCCCACCGTCGTCGAGATAACCGCGGAGAATATCGCGGAGTACGCCGCCCTCTCGCAAAACCCGGATCCCCGCTTCCGAGCGGAGCCGCCCAGCCGTCTTAGACAAGTTACTTCAATCGACGGCGAAAGCGGCGACCCTCAGAAGCAGGGGGCCAACCCGGAGTTCCCGGGAGCGGCGGCGGCGATGCCGACCATGGCGTTGAGCTACGCTCCGCTGCTGCGGGACGACATCGCGGACAACAACGGGTTCGTGGCGCTGGAGCAGTCGAAGACCGCCCGGCGGCAGACGCCATTTGCCAAGTGCGAGGCCCGCTGGTTTGCGCCGGTGCGGGCGGGGGATACCATCACGGGGAACCGGAGGGTGCTGGAGAAGTACGAGCGCCGGGGGAGCAGGTTTGTGACCTTCCGGGTGGAGTGCGACAACCAGGAGGGGGTGCGGGTGGCCGAGTACGACTACACCTGCATCTTCCACTACGCCGGCGGGCAGAGGGCGGTGCCCCAGGAGCGGCCGGAACCGGAAACCGCTCCGGCACCGGCGCCGGAGGGTGTCCAGTCAAAGCCTGAGTTCCTGACGTTCGATGAAGTCTCGGTGGGGGACAGCCTGGCTTCCCTGGTGATTACCGAGAGCCAGGAAGTAATCAACCGGAAGAACGAGTTCCGGCTGGCGGGTAAGCCCAGCGAGAGCAACATTCATACCGACGAGGAGTTTGCCAGGCAGAACATCTTTGGCGGGACGGTGAACGCCGGGCCGGCCACGATGTCCTACGTGGACCAGATGCTGGAGCGGAATTTTCCGCTGCGGGCGTTCTACGACGGAGGGTCGCTGCTGATGCGGGCAATCACCCCCTTCCGGTCGGGGGACACGGTGGTGTTCGAAGGGGAGGTGACGGGCAAGCGGGAGGACAATGGCCGCAAGCTGGTGGAGTGCCGGGTCAGGGGGGCCAACCAGCGGGGGGAACTGGTCTGCCTGGCCGACGCCACGCTGGCGCTGGGGGAATAGGGACGAGGGCCCACCGGCGGCCACCATATTCCCCCACTTCCGAAGGCGGCCACCAGGAGCTATTTCAAAGGCGAGTTGTAGCCCGGTTATTTGCCGGTAGAGCAGGCATTTGGCCAGGAGTCACCCTCGTCTTAACCACCCCCTAACCACCCCCCTGGATGGGGAAGGAGTAGGGAAGGAATATTGAAACGGCTTCCGGGCGGCGGACTGAAGGTTGCGGTAAGCAAAGGGGCCGGAGCGACAACCGAGACCAGCGAGAACATTGCCGCATCAGGGGAGCGTCAACGTTGATGCTGCACATATCAGCCTTCTGCAAACCGAAGGCCAGGAATTGTCTTACTGCCGCTGCCTGGGGTGTTTGGCCAGAAAATCGTCGGCGATCTCCTCAAGAGTTGCAAAGCGCACGCCGTCGTGAGAGCGGATGTATTCCGTAATGCGCTCCAGCATCAGCAGCACCTGGGGCCGGCCGCTCACGTCCGGGTGGATGGTCATGGGGAACACCGCATCGTCGTACTCCCGGTACACCCAATCGAACTGGTCCCGCCACATGGACTCAATGTCCCGGGGATTGACGAACCCGTGGCTGTTGGGCGACTTCTTGATGAACATCATCGGCGGCAGGTCGTCCAGGTACCAGTTGGCCGGTATCTCCACCAGGTCGGTCTCCTCGCCCCGCTCCAGGGCGTGCATCCAGTAGTCCGCGGGCATACCATAATCAATCTTCGTCCAGCGGTCGCCCACGCGGACATAGTAGCACTCGAAATCGCGGTGCATCAGGCTGTGGTCATACTTGATGCCGTGCTTCAGCAGCAGTTCGTTGGTAACGTGGCTGAACTCCCACCATGGCGCGACGTAGCCCCGGGGCCTTTTCCCCGAAACCTCGGTAATCAGATCGATGCAGCGCAGCAGCACCGCCTCCTCCTGCTCCGGCGACATGGAGATGGGATTCTCGTGGGAGTAGCCGTGCATTCCGACCTCATGGCCTTGGTCCACAATCATCCGGCATTCGTCGGGAAAGGTCTCGATGGAGTGGCCCGGGATGAACCAGCTGGTCCTGATGTCCAGCCGTTCAAAGAGTTTCAGCAGGCGGGGCGTTCCCACTTCCCCGGCGAACAGTCCGCGGGAGATATCGTCGGGTGAGTCCTCCCCACCGTAAGAACCCAGCCACCCGCCAACAGCGTCCAAGTCAACCCCAAACGCGCACAGAATTTGTTTGTCAGCCATCTCAAATCTCCTGGTATTCTCCGCATAACATGCGGAGATTAAGGGGGTTAATCTCCGCATTTGAGTTGCCGGGCGGGTTAGCGCAGGAGGCCGTAGACCCGGTCGGGGGCAACCAGGACGATGACGGCGTCCTGCTCCTTCATGGCAACGTCGTATTCCTCCCAGTCCGAGTGCTCGCTGTCGCCGCAGCACATGAACATTTCCCGTAGCATGACGCGCATCTTCTCGGGGTCGGTGTTGTGGTAGTCGAAGAGGGTCGCCTGTCCCTCGACCACGACGTACTGACGCCAGTCGGCGGCGGTGGCGGTGACGGTGCAGCGGGGGTTTCGGCGGAGGTTGCTGACCTTGGCGGACCGCCCGCGGACGGCGACGAAGACGAGGTCATCCTCGTGATGGCCGGCGACGACGATGCTGCTCTGGATGGCCCCGCTGGGCTTGATGGTGTTGACGACGGCGCGGTGGTTGTTCCGAAGGAAGGGCTTGGCTTGTTCAAATTCCATTTTCTAACCTCAACTTGGCGTTATAGGCTTGGGGGACGGTGGGAGGACAATCGCACGACTGCCAATTTTGGCCAGATTTCCAGTGAACGGTCAACACGATCATGTGGAGACAGACGATGGGAGCCTGGATTTTTTGCGATTCCGCCACTGCCGCAAGGTAACTTGTCTCAACGGCAGCGGCTGTCGCGCGGGGATGGTTGCGAAGCTCCCGGTTGAGGCAACCCCCGCCTGCGCGGGGGCAGGCTCTGCGCTGGAATGAGGTGAGACAGCGGTCTGCTACGTGGCGAGGGAGAGGGTGATAATGGTGGCCATGAGGGTTACCCATGCGCCGCCGATGAGGATGTAGAGGGTGTTGAACCGGGAGTTCATGGCCGATTCCAGGGAGTTTATGCGGGTTTCGACGGAAGTGATGCGGTTGTCGATGGAACCGAGCCTGGCGTCGACCTGCTCGTAGGCGCCTTCGAGACGGGAGATGCGTTGTTCGGGGGTAGCCAGGGGTTGCTCCTTGGGGAGGGTTTCCGCTGTTGGTGACGTCCTTGCGGCGATTATACTTCTCTGGGGGGGCGTGGGTAAGTGGGGCTGTGACATCAGGACTTGAGGGGTTTCTGCCCCTGCATCCGCCGGGAGCGGCGCTCCTGGGCGGGAACGGCGAAAGCGTTAGGGAAGGGAATTTATGAACATAGCGGCAGCGAGTAACGGGGCGCAGGTCCCGGCGGGGAGCAACCTGGTGGAGTTTTTGCGGGGGGTGGCGGAGCGGTGGGGGCCGCGGGATGCGCTGCTGTTCAAGCCGGCTTTCCGATACCAGCGGTGGAGCTATTCGCGGCTGTGGGAGGAGTCGGGGCGGGTGGCGGCAATGCTCCAGCAGCGGGGGTTGGGGAAGGGGGACCAGGCAGTCCTGTGGGGGCCGAACTGCCCCCAGTGGGTGCTGGCCTTCTTCGGGTGCATCCGGGCCGGAGTGGTGCTGGTGCCGCTGGACGTGCGGAGCGCGCCGGACTACGTGGAGCGGGTGCTGTCGCGGACGGAGGCGGCGGTGGCGTTCACGTCCCGGTTCACGCCCAAGGGGGACGTGGACCTCGGCATCCCGGAAATAACCTTCGAGGAGCTGGATGGGCTGATTGAGGGAATGCCCCAGCCGGAGGAGGTGGAGATTGCACCGGACGACCTGGCGGAGATCATGTTCACGTCGGGGACGACGGGAGACCCCAAGGGCGTGATGCTGACCCACCGGAACCTGCTGGCGAACATCGAGGGGGTATGCCAGTACATCGTGTGCCCGCCGGACAGCCGGCTGCTGTCCATCCTGCCCCTGAGCCACATGTACGAGCAGATGGGCGGGTTGTTCATCGCCCTGCGTACCGGGGCCAGCGTGACGTATCCGACGAGCCGGCAGCCGACGGTGCTGTCGCGGACGATGCGGGAGCGGAAGATAACCATCCTGCTGCTGGTGCCGCAGGGGCTGGAACTGCTGATGAACGGCATCGAGCGGGAGGTTCGGCGTCAGGGGAAGGAGGCGCTGTGGGAGAAGCTGCTGAAGGTGGCGGAGAAGACTCCCTTCGGGCTGCGGCGGAAGCTGTTTGGACGGGTACACAGGCAGTTCGGGGGCAAGCTGGACTTCATCGTGTCCGGCGGGGCTGCGCTGGACTATGACCTGGGGCGGAAGTGGGAGCTGCTGGGGGTGAAGATAATCCAGGGATACGGCACCACCGAGGCGGCGCCCGTCATCAGCAACCACACCATCCAGGAGCGGCGGTTCGACTCGACGGGGCGGCCCCTGCCCAACGTGGAGGTGAAGATCAGCGGGGACGGGGAGATCATGGTGCGGGGGGACAACATCACTCCCGGGTACTGGCGGGCGCCGGAGGAGACGGCGGCGGTGTTCGACGGGGAGTGGTACCTGACCGGGGACCTGGGCTTCTTCGACAAGGAGGGGTTCCTGCATGTCAAGGGGCGGAAGAAGGACATGATCGTCCTGCCCAGCGGCCAGAACGTCTTTCCCGACGACATCCAGGCCATCCTGACCAAGCATCCCCAGGTCAAGGACGCGGCGGTGGTGGGGCTGGAGCAGGGGGCGGCGGTGGAGGTACACGCGGCGCTGCTCCTGGAGGAATCGGAGGATGCGGACAGGGCGGCGCAGGAGGCGGTGGCCTGGGCCAACGGGCAGTTGGCGGAGCAGCAGCGCATCCGGGGGTTCACCGCCTGGCCGGAGGAGGACTTCCCGCGCACGCACACGCTGAAGGTGAAGAAGCAGATCGTCATCGACACCATCCTGGGGAAGGTGGAGGCCGAGACTCCGGCGGGGGCGGCTGCTTCGGGCGGAGGCACGGCCGGCGGGCCGCGGGGGTTGACGCATATCATCGCGGAGGTGAGCCGGCGGGGCGTGGACGAAATCGAGGAGGGCGCGTCGCTGGGGGACGACCTGGACCTGGACTCGCTGGGGCGGGTGGAGCTGCTGTCGGCGGTGGAAACGGAGCTGGGGGTGTACATGGACGAGAGCCAGCTTTCGCCGGAGACGACGGTGGCGGAGCTGCGGGCGCTGGTGGAGCAGGGAGCGGCCAATCCGCCGGTGCTGAGCTTCCCGTCGTGGGGGATGCGGTGGTGGTGCCGGATGGCGCGGGGATTCCTGCAGCGGTCGGTGATTTTCCCGGCGACGTGGCTGGTCTACGGGCTGAGAATCGAGGGACGGGAGAACCTGCGGGGCATCGAGGGGCCGGTGCTGTTCGCGTCGAACCACCACCTGGGGCTGGATAATCCGCTGATCATCAAGTCCATTCCGCCAGGGTGGCGGCGGCGGATGGCGATTGCGGGCGCGGCGGAGCTGTGGCGTAACCCGGTGTGGTGGACGCTGAATCCGCTGCTGGGCAACGGGTTCCCGCTGGCCCGGGAGGGAGCGGTGCGGCCGTCGCTGGAGAACATGGGCCGGATTATGGATACGGGGTGGTCGGTGCTCATCTATCCTGAAGGCGAGCTGACGGTGGGCGGGCCGATCAAGCCCTTCATGCCTGGGACGGGACTGGTGGCGGTGGAGGGGCGCATCCCGGTGGTGCCGCTGCGGCTGCGGATTGACCGGATGGGGTCGCCGTCGAAGTTTCCCATCCTGCGGCGGGGCCGGGTGGAGGTGCGGCTGGGGGAGCCGTTGGTGTTTCCGGCAGGCACGGACTACATGAAGGCGACGGCGGCGATAGAGGAGGCGGTGCGGGGGTTGTAGGGGGGATACTTTGGGGGATGAATCCCCCAAACCCCCGAAATGAGTGCGTTGCTTCCGATAACGATTCCCTGGGGTCGCCTTCCCTTGTCCTCGCTTTCTTGGCGGGGGTAGAATTGGGCTGATTTCACGAGGGGGAGGGATTTGTCATGTACAGCAAGCCAATGTTGAGCCTGGACCAGACGCAACGGGCGATGAATGCGATGATCGCCAAGGCTACCCAGGAGCCGGACCGTCCGGTGGCGATGGCGATTGTGGACGACGCGGGGAACCTGCTGAGCTACGCCCGCATGGACAACTGCCGCCCCAATCCCCAGACGTTCGCCATCCGCAAGGCCTACACCTCGGCGCTGTCCGGGGTGGACTCGGCGGCCTACGCGGAGCGGCTGAAGAGCCAGGGTAGGACGGTCAGCGACTTTGGGAATCCCAACCTGGTGTCGGCCCAGGGGGCGGTGGTAATCACCGACCCGGCGTCGGGAGCCGTGCTGGGGGCCATCGGGGTGAGCGGTCTGACGGCCCAGGAGGACGAGGACCTGTCACGGCTGGGCGTGGAGAACCTGGGATTGTAGCCGGTCAGGGGGTTCTTTCCTTCCGGCCTGAATAGCTGAGTTCCACCGTCTGCGCGGGGGCGCGGCTCCGCCTCCGCGGGGGTGGCAAGCGGTGGGGGAATCCGTTTCTCTCCGCTGTTGCGTATCCTTGGATGCTGTCGTAAATCCAACCGGCCGCCGGTAGAACACCGGCGGCGCCTTGATTTTTGCCCCAGGAGGTTATCATGGCCAATCCGCGCGCCGAGTATTCGCCGCTGTTTCACCGGGAGCCGCTGAAGCTGCCCAACAACGCCCGCATCGTGGTGTGGCCCGTCATCAACGTGGAGGAGTGGGACATCAACCAGCCCATGGCCCGCACGGTGCTGCCCACGCCGCAGGGGGTGACGGTGATTCCCGACATTCCCAACTTCGCCTGGTTCGACTACGGGATGCGGGCGGGGTACTGGCGGATGAAGCAGGTGCTGGACAGCCACGGCATCCGGGCGACGGTGAGCCTGAACGCATCGGTGTGCCTGTCCTACCCGCAACTGGTGCAGGAGAGCGTGGACTCGGGATGGGAGTTGATGGGCCACGGGTTCATGCAGCGGGTGCTGAACCGGGAACCGGACGAGCGGGTAATCATCCGCAAGACCATCGAGACCATCCGGGAGTTCACGGGGCAGGCGCCCCGGGGCTGGATGGGACCGGGACTGGCGGAGACCTTCGACACGCCGGACATCCTGGCGGAGGAGGGAATCGAGTACGTCTGCGACTGGTGCAACGACGACCAGCCCTACCCGATGATCGTCAAAAGCGGCAGCCTGACTTCCATTCCCTACACCGTCGAGCTCAACGACATTCCGATTTACCTGGTGCAGCACCACCGGTCCCCGGAGCTGTTCGACCGGGCCAAGGACCAGTTCGACCAGCTCTACGAGGAAGGGGCGGAGAGCGCGCGGGTGATGGCGGTCTCGACCCATCCGTACATAACCGGGGTCCCCTTCCGCATCAAGTACTACAACCAGATCTGGGAGTACATCAAGAGCTTCCCGGACGTGGTGTTCTGGACGGGCAGCGAGATCCTGGACTGGTACCTGGGGGAGACGGGGGGGCGCGCGGTAGATTTGTCCGGCAGCGTCCAATAGCCGGACGGCGAAGCACAAGTCGATCTGCTGCTCTGCGAGCGATATTGGCTGATGGAATTCTTGCGGACATACCAGCTCAGGGCCTACTCGACCAAAGCTGGATATCGGGCCATTGACGCCGCGCTGGAACGCCACCGGATGTTGTACAACGCGGCTTTGGAAGAAAGGTTCGCCGCGTGGCGGTCCCGCGTTTCCGAGAAGACATGGACCCCCGCAGGGCTGGTGGACAACGGCAATTACGTCAGTCCGTTCGTTGGCCTGAAGCAGCAGTCCCGAGAGCTAACCGACTTGCGGGAAGACGACCGGGTTTGGAGCGGCGAGGAACGGCGCCTAGCGATAGGTACTCTTCAGCGCGTCGATGAAGCCTTCAGGCGTTGGTCTGCCCGGAGGAAAGACGGGTTACCCGGCGGGCGCCCACGGTTCAGATCCGCTTCCCGGTTCCGAACTCTCCAGACTTCCTATTGCGGCTCTGCGTGGTACAGGCCGGTATCGCCCAGGCAGGTGATAATAAGGATAAAGGGGCTGCCGGACCTGGAGTTGCGGCCAAACCGGATGCTGCCGCCGGGCAAGCCCAAGAACCTTCGGATAACCCGCCGCGGACGCCGGCTGTGGGTAAATCTGGTGTTCGGCGTGGAATCGGAGATGCTGCCGCAGCGGGAGAAGACTGGCGAGGTGGCTGGGCTTGACCGCGGCGTCAATCTGCTGGTAGCCACCAGCGATGGGGAATCGGTTCCAGGACTCGGGGACGACCCGGGCGGACGCATTGCCAAGCTGGACCGCAAACTCGCCAGACTGCGGAAATTGGCCTTGAAGGAAGGCCGGGCACACTGGCAAGCAACCCGCAGGGGTAAGGCCATATTCCGTTGGGACAGCGGGAAGCCCAGTTACCGTTACCGCAAGATTAAAGCGCAAAGGGACAACTTGGAACACCGCCGGGGAATTGCCAAGCGGAACCTGCTGCACCAGGTCAGCACCGATTTGATCCGGCGATATGACACTCTTTTCGTGGAGAGTCTGGAAGTCTCGAAAATGTCCCGGTCGGCCAGGGGAACCGTTGAGGAACCCGGCCGGAACGTCCGGGCCAAAGCAAGTTTGAACCGTTCAATCCTTGCTCAGGGTTGGGGAGCGTTGCTGAACCAGTTGGATTACAAGGCTGAAAGTGCCGGTAAGCTGGTTTTTCCCGTTCCCGCGCCCTATACCAGCATGGATTGTTCCCGGTGCGGACTGAGGAATGACGGGAAAACCCCGGAGCGTGTCTTCACTTGTGCAGGCTGCGGCCAGCAGATTGACCGCGACTACAACGCCGCTATCAACATTCGCCGCCGGGGGATGCAGCTTTTGGCTGCATCTCCCGACAGTCCGAACCATTTGGCTGGGGGCCCCGGCGAATGTTCAACAGGGGAAGCGAAGGCTACCCCAGGGCCTCTGAGAATACCCGTGCGTGCGGGATCGTCCCATTGACGTAGGGAGATGCTCCAAACGTGGTTTTAGGGGTTGCTCCATGCGCGCGGGGATGGTTCCCTCTCGTGGAAGTCCAGGTGGTTGTCGACGTCGGTTGCTCCATGCGCGCGGGGATGGTTCGTTGACGAAGTTCTGCAGCTTCAGGAGGGCCACGGTTGCTCCATGCGCGCGGGGATGGTTCCCTCCAGCAGATCTCCGCCCAGGGCGTTGCAGTGGTTGCTCCATGCGCGCGGGGATGGTTCCCACGTCGCCAACTCAAAGCCGGTGATGTAGCCGGTTGCTCCATGCGCGCGGGGATGGTTCCTCCACAGCCCGATCTCCTCGTCGTCATGGCACGGTTGCTCCATGCGCGCGGGGATGGTTCCCGCAAATACTGCTTGTAGAGCCCCCCCTGCCAGGTTGCTCCATGCGCGCGGGGATGGTTCTGGTCCTGTTGTCCGAGAAGATCGAGGCGGCAGGGTTGTTCCATGCGCGCGGGGATGGTTCCTTGACTTCCAGCTTTTGGGGATGCCAGAACTCGGTTGCTCCATGCGCGCGGGGATGGTTCCCAGCTTGACGTGACCTGGACCGCGCCGGTGGCGGTTGCTCCATGCGCGCGGGGATGGTTCCGCCTCCTGGGACTGGACCCACGACCCCCGCGTCAGCGAGGCGTGTTCGCGGGTGTTGATGATGGAAGATGGGGTGCTGGTTGGGGGGTGAGGGGTGGTCAACTATTTGGTAGTGAAGCCAGGGTAAGCCATTGGGGTTGCCGTTCGGGGTATATAATCCGTGTCAACATTCCTGAAGGAGCACAGCATTATGGCGTGGAACATTCCGGCAGGCATCATCCAGACAGTGGTGGGCACCGGAGACGCGGGCTACTCCGGCGATGGCGGGCCGGCGACGGCGGCGCTGCTGCGGGAGCCATTCATGTGCGCGTTTGACCCGCATGGGAACCTGCTGTTCTGCGAGTCGCGGAACTACTGCGTCCGGCGCGTTGACGCGGCGACCGGCGTGGTGACGACGGTGGCGGGCGGCAACGGAGCGGGCAACTCGGGGGATGGCGGCCCGGCGACGGAGGCGGTGTTCAATGAGCCGTACAGCATCGAGTGCGACGCCAACGGCGACATCTACATCGTCGACCGCCTCAGCGCGGTGGTGCGGAAGGTGGACGGGGCCACCGGGATCATTTCCACCGTAGCGGGCACCGGCGAAATCGGCTACTCCGGCGACGGCGGCCCGGGGAATCAGGCGATGATGCGTGAGCCCAACGATTGCTTCCTGGACGGCCAGGGCGGTCTGCTCATCGCCGACATCCAGGACCAGCGCATCCGGCGGGTGGACCTGGCCACGGGAATCATCACCACCTTCGCGGGCAACGGCGAGAAGGTGCGAGGCGGCGACGGCCTTCCGGCTGCGCAGGCGTCCATCCTGGGGGCGCGGGCGGTCTGCATGGACGGCGCGGGGAACACCTACATCGCCGAGCGGGAGGGGAACGGCGTGCGTAAGGTGGACGCCAACGGCATCATGTCCACCCTGGCCGGGACCGGGGAGCGGGGCTACGACGGGGACGGCGGGCCGGCCATCGCGGCGGCATGGGGCGCTCCCAAGGCCATCCGGTGCGACGCGGCGGGGAACGTCATCGTGGTGGACACCGAGAACCATGCCATCCGCAAGATTGACCACGACGGCATCGTGACCACCATCGCCGGCGGTCACCTGGGGCCGGACGGGGACGGCGGTCCGGCGACGGCGGCAGGGCTGGAGCGTCCCCACGGCTGCGGCATCGGCCCCGACGGGACGCTCTACATTGCCGACAGCAACAACCACCGGGTCAGGGCGGTGGGGGTTTAGGGAAGGCACGTTGGGGGATGAATCCCCCAACCCCCCTGGATCCAGGGGCTGGACTCGGCTGGCGGGGCGGGCGGATAATTTCCGGAGTCCAGTCCTGAATCCGCAGGGGTGTACCGATATGGGCAGAGCCGTGTACTACGCGTGGGGCAACGGGACAGATTGGGAAGCAATCTGCGTTGACTTCGACATCGCCGTGCAAGGCCACACCCTGGAAGAGGTGCAGCGGGAGCTGAGGGATGCCGTGGATACGTTCCTGGACTACGTTGGCGACCTTTCTGAAAGCGAGCGGGAGCAGTTTCTGAACAGGAAGTCCCCGTTGGGTTTGCGGTTGCGGCTGGAAGCTGCGTACCGCAGCTTCCAACTGCTGCGGTGGTTGCGGGTGCAGGCCTTCTGGCGTCCCAACACCGAATTCGTCAAGACCCCGGTTGCGTGAAATACCGGGAAGTCGTCGAGATACTGGAGCAGCACGGGTTTCAGTTCGAGCGGCAAGGCCGGGGGTCGCACCGGGTTTACCAGAGGGTTTCCGGCGACAGGCGGTATGTGGTCATCCTCTCCTACGGCAGGCCGGGGGAGGACATAAAGCCGGGGACGCTGGGTTCCATAATCCGGCAGTCGGGTTTGCCGAGGGGTGTCTTTCGTTCGTAGAACGGGGGCTGGGACTGACAGCAACAACCACCGGGTCAGGGCGGTGGGGGTTTAGGGAAGATGATTGGTTGCGCTGGGAGCGCAGTAGTATGATTGAATTGACCCTCCCAGAGCCGGAGTGCAGATATGCAGAGGACTACCGACACCAGCAAATCCGCAGGGTCATCTTTGAGTGAGAAATTCCAGGAGCGGCTGGCCAGGTACGCCAGCGCCCGGCCGGGTGAGGAAGCGATTTCTCCCCAAACCCTGGATGACGTAAAAAACCTGGTTGCCTGGCTCTGCCAGCAGTCAGACAAGGTGTCGGCAACGGTAGCAGGGGATGGCTTGTTGTCGGTGTCCACGGTTTTCGACGAGGATGTCCGTCTTTACGTGGAAGTCGAACGGAACGGGAGCGCAGGGGCAACGGTTTCCCGGTCTCGCGAACATGCCGAAGATCTTCCCGTTACTACCATTCGTGAGTTAACCCCGGAGCTGGTGCTTGGCGCAGTTGGAAGTCCCTGAAGAGGACTGGATTTGCCGGTTCGTCGCGCCAGAGGAATCGAACGACGAACTTCAGGAACCATCGCCTTCTGCGTTCAGGGCTAGTGACCGGCAACTGTCTCTGTTTCACCGGCAAAGGGTTGAAGATTCGGGCGGCACCCTTCAGGACCTGTTCATCCAACAGCTCAGCGGGTTCGGAGAAGCCCATCTGACCGTGGCGGCCTGCATCGAGTTGGGGCAGGGGATTTCCCAGCAGTTCGACCCGAAAGTGTATTGGCGCCCCGACCATGTCCAAGAGGAATGGGCCCGTTGGAAGGAAGCCCACGCGCAGGTCGAATCCTCTGGAGGCGACCGGGGTTTTCCACGCTCATATCGAGTGTTGCTGGCACGCAACGCCTTATGCCCACGTTTTCCTGAAACGGCATAGTCGTCGGCCGCCGAGAGAACAATCCATCCGCTGGATTAATGGAGGCCGTTGGGGGATGAATCCCCCAAAACCCCCTTAATGTCCAGGTGACACAGCTTCCAACTCGGACCAAGGGGCTTGGTATGCGGTTGGTCTTCATATATGGACCTCCAGCGTCGGGGAAGCTGACGGTGGCGCGGCGTCTGGGAGCATTGATCGACTTCCCGGTGCTTCACAACCATCTTGTCGTGGATATGCTGCTGGCGGTGTTTGACTTTGGCAGTCCTCCCTTTGTGCAAATGCGGGAAGCGGTGTGGCTGAATGTAATGGAGCGAGCTGCACAGGAACGACTGCCGGGCTTCATCACAACCTTCACTCCTGAAAACACGGTGCGGCCCGATTTCGTTGACGCAGTGGTGACAACGATTGAAGGTGCCGGAGGCGAAGTCCTTTTCGTACAGCTCACGTGCCCTGAGACGGAACTTGAGCGGCGCATGGAAAACCAATCACGGGCCGAGTTCGGCAAGCTGCGCTCGTTGAGCCTGTACCGGCAACT
Organism: Dehalococcoidia bacterium; assembly: GCA_034423195.1. Lineage (GTDB taxonomy): Bacteria > Chloroflexota > Dehalococcoidia > Lucifugimonadales > UBA3495 > CATOSK01. Next base: position 24,137 of record DAOUIZ010000061.1, read on the forward strand.
GCGGGAGGAAGGGGCTTTCTCCTTCCCGACGCTGCCTGACTCCGGACTGACGATAGATACCTCCGAGACGGATCCAGATACATCAGCACGGCTCATTAGCGAACATTTCGGGCTGGCAGTCGTCAAATAATCCGAACTGCCGGGCTTTCCCTGCGCTGGCAGCGGACGATTCTGCCCGACTCTCTCCTATTTCCAGGCACTTGGGTTCTCTCAAGCACCCACCGATTGTGTTATAACAACCCAAACCTTGCTTCAAAGGAGTTGTTATGGAAACGGTGGGTTTTATTGGTTTGGGGAATATGGGCGGCGGGATGTCGCGGAACATCCAGCGGGCCGGGTATCCGATGGTGGTCTTCGACATACGGGAGGAGATGACCCGACCCCTGCTGGAGGAGGGGGCGCGGCTGGGCAGCTCTCCCGCTGAGGTGGCCCAGGCCAGCGACATCACCTTCACGTCCCTGCCCGGACCGAGGGAGGTCGAGGCGGTGGCGATGGGACGTGAGGGAGTGCTGGAGGGAATCCGCTCCGGCAGCATCTACGTGGACCTGTCATCCAGCCGCCCCACGCTGATCCGGCAGATTGAGCCCAAGTTCAGGGAGAAGGGGGCCCACGTGCTGGACGCTCCGGTAAGCGGCGGCAAGTCAGGGGCGGAGAGCGGCAACCTGGCGGTGATGGTCGGCGGCGACCGGCAGATTTTCGAGCAGATCAAGCCCATCTTGGACGCCTTCGGGGACAAGGTGTTCTACGCGGGGGGCATCGGGGCCGGCTCCATCTGCAAGCTGGTGCACAACATGGTCGGCCACAGCGTCCGGCAGGCCATCGCCGAGGGGCTGACCCTGGGCGTGAAGGCCGGCGTGGAGCCGGAGGCGGTGTGGGAGTGCATGAGGCGGGGGTCGCTGGGCCGAATGCGGGTGCTCCACGAGGGCTTGGTGCGGACCATGTTCCGGGGTGAGTTCGAACCGGCCAGCTTTGCGCTGAACCTGGCCTACAAGGATATTTCCCTGGCGACGGAGCTGGCCAAGGAGTACGACGTTCCCATGCCGGTGACGACCCTGTCGGAGCAGATTGCGCTCCAAGCGATGAACCGGGGCTGGGGCGACAAGGACAGCAGCGTCACGGTGCTGCTCCAGGAAGAACAGGCCAACGTGGAAGTCCGCGCTCCCCACATCGACCCGGCTTGGGCAGGGAGGTTTATAACAACGCATCCCGATGAGGGGTAGGGGTGGGGGCAAAGGCCCCCAACCTTCATTTGGAGTGTCTTGTCCGGTTTACAGCGTCAACTCCGCCGGGATGGGGCGGTGGTTCTTGGCGTCAATTGCTCAGGCAAGGCAGCCGGGTCCAGGAACCGCAGCACGTAGTCCGAGTTTCCCAGGCCGCGGGATGTGCAGGATGCAACGACCTCCTCGATAGAGTCCCCCACCTTCTCCACGCCGTCAGCCCCGAATGCTACCCACCTGTTGGGATACCGGGCGGCCAGCCCAATCTCTTCGCAGTCGAAGCGTTTTACTATGCTCTCGAATCTTGCCAACCCTTCAAGGACGGTTGCGTCGTCGTCCAGGTTCTCAGCGTATTCCCCCGGCTTGGCTTTTTCCTCGGGATTAGGCCGCTGCGTCATAATTCCAACCTCCCCACCAAGTCAGGACAGCATAGTCACGAAGTCTGCCGCCAGCAAAGAAAGGGACAGACCATCCGCCTACATCGTCAACTCCGCCGGTATCAGCCGCCGGTACCTAGCGTCGGCGGCTAGGCCGAAGGTTATCAGCGCCATTCTTCCCAGCGCTGCCTCTGCCGGGTCAGTCCAGAAAATTACGGGGACGGGGATGATGGAGTCCTTTCCTTCGAGCTCCATGTACACTGCTCCGGTAGAAAGGTCTCGTTCAGACCCGTCGGGCAAGATAAACGTGCTTGTGTTCTCCCTCTCAACCCCCAATAGGTCCAGAATGGCGTCCGGGACCAACGTGTGGAATTTGCTAGTATCCACCAACCCGCTCAACGTGCGGGAACGTACACGTTCCCGGTTCCAGATGGTGAAGTCTACGCTGAAGGTTCCCACTTCCCCTCCCACGGTGGTGCCCGGTAGAATTATCCACGGCTCGGATGCCCGTTGCTTCTGGGTCATTTCATCCCCGTTGATGTCGCTTTCTGAGTCCTTCTGTTCAGCAGAGTCATTATAGCAACCTCTTCCGCCATGAACCCTTCCAACGATAACCCATCCCATCCTTCCATCCTGCTGGCCACTAGTAACGGGGCCAAGCAGGAGACGCTGCGGTGGCTGCTGGAGGATGCTCCGCTGAATCCGGTGACACCGGCGGAGGCGGGGGTGTTCGCCGACCCCGACGAGTCGGCGGAGACGCACCTGGCGATTGCGGAAGACAAGGCGCGGGAGTGGTCGGAAGCGGGGCAGATGCTGGTGATTGCGTCGGATGGGGGGCTGGTGATTCCGGCGTTGGGAGACAACTGGGAAAGCCGCTATACTCACCGCTTCGCCGGCCCCGCGGCGGACGACCGGGAGCGGGCCCGCCGTCTGCTGGAGGTTATGCAGCCGCTGCGGGGAGAGGAGCGGTCCGCGTCGTGGGTGGAGGCGGTGGCCGTGGCCGACCGGGGGAAGGTTCTGGCGTCCTGGGACCTCACGGGAGCGACGGGGTACATCGTAGAGGAGATGCCGGAAGAGGTGGATACGTCGGGGTTCTGGGTGTTTTCCCTGTGGCGCTTTCCCCGCTTCGGGAAGATTTACCACGACCTCACGCCGGAGGAGAAGGCAGCATTGGACGACCACTGGACGCGGCTGCGGGAGCTGGTGCAGGAGTTCTTTATGACAAATTCCCGTCCCGTTATCAACGACCCTTACAACGCCTTCTGCCAGGACAGCGACGCCTTCCTGCCTGGGGCGCCCGGCGGTCCGCTGGAGGGCTTGACCTTTGCCGCCAAGGACATATTCGACGTCGCCGGTCACGTCACCGGCGGGGGCAACCCGGACTGGAAGGCCACCCATGAGCCCGCCTCCCGGAACGCCTGGGTTGTGCAGACCCTGGTGGACGCCGGGGCGGCCATGGTCGGCAAGACCATCACCGATGAACTGACCAGGGGCATTTTCGGGGAGAACGTCCACTACGGGACTCCGGTCAACCCCCGCGCCCCGGGACGGGTGCCGGGCGGTTCCTCCAGCGGGTCCGCCTCGGCGGTGGCGGGGGGACTGGTGGACTTTGCCCTGGGATCGGACACCGGGGGGTCGGTGCGGGTCCCCGCCAGCTTCTGCGGCCTTTACGGCCTCCGTCCCACCCACGGCCTCATCCCCCTGGACGGTATCCTGCTCCAGGCTCCCAGCTACGACACCATCGGATGGTTCGCCCGGGACGTTGAGACCTTCGCCCGGGTGGCTGAGGCGCTTTTCGCCGGGAAAGACCTGGATCTGACCCGGCCTGTCAGGGTCGTAATCGCCCAGGACGCCTTCGAGCTGGCGGAACCGGCAGTCGCCGAGGCGCTCCTGCCCCTGGCCCGCCGGATTGGCGCTCTCTGCGGGGAGACGGCGGCGGAGGTGCTGTCCCCGGAAGGCCTGGCGGAATGGTCGGGCCACCAGCAGGTACTGCAGAGCCGGGAGGCTTGGGATTCGGTGAAGGACTGGATTGACACGGTTAATCCCCGGTTCAGCTTCGAGGTTTCCGACCGCTACGTCACGGCCCGGGAAATCACCGACGCCCAGGTGGACGCCGCCCAGGCCGGCCGCGATGCCGTCCTTCGGCGCATGGACCAGGTGTTCGTGGGCGGCGCAACGGTGGTCTGTCTCCCGTCGACGGTATCCCCCGCTCCACCGCTGGGCCAGAGGGTGTCGGAACGCCACACCCTCCGCCTCCGCAACAGCGCCCTGACCTCGGTGGCGGGCAACACCGGACGTCCCCAGTTGAGCATTCCTGCCGCCGAGGTGGACGGCCTGCCCGTCGGCCTCTCGTTCCTGGGCAGCCCGGGGTCAGACCTGGCCCTCATCGCCCTGGCCCGTGAGTACGTTTCGTCGCGGGGTGTCGCTGGATAAAACCGGACACGGGGCGGGCGCACCCGCCGGCCTTACGCTACCGCGCTCCCGACGGTGGGGGTTCGTTGAAAGGGAGGCCGTTGGCCTCCGCTTCCTCAAGCCGCTTCAGCCAGGCTTCCCAGCGTTGGTGCTCCCGCTGACGGCCGAGTTCCCGGCCCTCTCGAAACGCCTTTAACCAGCTTGTGTTGCGGGTTTCCTCCTGGGCTTTCCTGCTGGCTTCCTCCCATCGCGACATATCCGGCCCCAGCTCTGCCAGGGCGTCCTTCAGGGCCCTCGGAAAAACCCGCAAGAACAACAGCAGCAACTTCAGGCTGCTCATTGACTAACTTCCTTCCGATGGCGGCGGTTCGTCGAAGGGCTGGTTGTTGGCCTCGGCCTCGTCGCGGCGTTTAAGCCAGGCTTCCCAACGTTGGCGCTCCGCTTTTTGGCCGCGTTCCTCGCCTTCCGCCAAACCTTCTTTCCGGCCTTGGTCGATGAACTTTTTCTTCAGCATTGGGGCGAACAGCACCATAGGCTTTATGACCTCCCACGAAAGCGCTGCAAACAAGGCTATGCCCAGTGAAGCGCCAGCCGCCTTTGCCAACAAGTCTACCAGATTTTCCGCGTCCCGTTGTTCCAGGCCAAGCCATAGGAGCGCGGTCAGGACGGCGAAGGAGACGACATAGATGGCGGCGTAGACCATCCATGTGACCGGGTTTCTGATGACTATTTCCAACTGTACTCCATTCCGTGTGGAATAGTTTATCCAAGGACTCGCCTCCTGTATAGCTACATCTGACAGTGTGCCGTAACGGAAATTGATGACAGCAGGCCGTTGACAGGCCTGGTGCCGCGTTTCTAGCCTGATAGTTACCGTGCAGGCACGGACAAGTTAAGGCATTCCGGCGCAGGGCCGGCAAAGCGGGGGACAGACCCACCGGGGTCTGTCCTCTTTTCGTTGCCGGAACGGGCCACTGCACCGGAGTTTTAACCAGCGCAATAGCATGGAGCGACCAGGGGAGGTTTGGATGAGCATGGACTGGCAAGGCAGGGGCGAAGAGCCGCATCCGCAGGATGAGATGGTCTTCGTGATTTCCACCGACGAGGTGGACCGCCACGGTGACATCGTGTCCGCCGGCGGGTGGCGGTTGGATGCCTTCCGCCGGAACCCGGTGGTGCTGTGGGCCCACGACTACCGGTTTCCCGTCGTGGGAAGGGTGGTGGAGCTTTGGTCGGACACCCACGCCGCACCGGATGGTCCGGCGGGAAGGGTCGGCCGGCTGCTGGCGCGCGTCCGGTTCGCCGACACCCCCTTCGCGCAGCAGGTGGCCGGGTTGTACCGGGGAGGCTACCAGCGGGGAGTGTCGGTCGGGTTCCGGCCGCTGCGGTACGAGGAAAGGCGGGACGGGAATACCGGCGCTTTCCTGGGAGTGCGCTACCTGGAGCAGGAACTGCTGGAGGTCAGCCTGGTGCCGGTGCCTTCCAACCGGGATGCGTTGAGCCGGAGCGGTGGCGCGGCGGAGGTCCTTCCGCCGGAAAGCGGTGGGGAGGACGGGTTGGGAGGAGAGCTGGCCGGCCTGCTGCGGGAAGCTCTCCCGCAGGCGGCTCCGGGAGCGGCATCTGCCCTGGAGGTGGAGGCGCTGCTGTCCCTCCTGCGCGGGGTGCGGGTGCTGGACCCCGCTCATCCGGCAGGACGCCGGATCTACCCAAATGGCTAACCCAATTAAAGGAAACGGGAGTTGAACATGGCATTGGGAACACAGGACCTGGAACTGATCAAGCAGGAAGTGGCGGGAATCAAGGACTTTTACGCCTCCCGGATGGACGCGGAAATCCCCCCGTTGCGGGAGGAGATGGACCGCCTTTCCGCCCAGGTGGGGCAGATGCAGGACCGGGAGCGGGAGGCGCAGCGCCGGGGCATCCTGGAGCAGGCGTCTGGGGACGGCCTGTCTCGTGTGCCCTACGGGAAGTACCGGGGCATGGACGCGCTGGACCTGGCCTGCGCCCGCAGCGTCCTCGGGGCGCAGTTGCGGGAGCCGTCGGGGCTGAATCCCCGGATGCTGGAGGACTGGCAGGCCAACCTCAAGGCGGCGATGGACAGCGCCACCGCCGGCACCGGGGATGAACTGGTGCCCACCGCCGAGGCGGCGGCCCTGTGGCAGGACGTCAACCTGGAAACCATGATCGCGCCCCTCTTCTCCCGGGTGGACATGCCGACCAACCCCTTCGAGATTCCCCTGCAGCTGGGCGATGTGAACTGGTACCCGGGGACCGAGAACACGGCGGTGACCAACACCGCCTTGGCCACGGCCCGCCAGACGTTGACCGCCCACGAGCTGGTGGCCGAGGTGCCCTGGTCCCTGTCCCTCGACGAGGACGCGGTCATCGCCATGGCCGGCGAGGTGCGGAGCTCGCTGGTCCGCAACGCCGTCGAGGTCATTGACAACGTGCTGCTCAACGCCGACACCACCGCCACCAACAACATCAACGCCGACGGTGCCACCATCGCCGCCACCGACGCCGGAAAGGCCCAGTGGCTGGTGGGGTTCGACGGCCTCCTCCACCTGCCCCTGGTGGACAACGCGGCCCAGGCCAACAACCACAACGCCGCCGCAGACGCGGATATGTTCAACGAGGTTCGGGGAATGCTGGGCCGGTACGGCGTCCGCCCCTCGGAGCTGGCCTACATCATGGACGTGAACACCTACATCCGGTCGTTGAGCGTCGACGCCTTCCGCACCCTGGACAAGCTGGGCCGCAACGCCACCCTGCTGCGGGGGCAGCTCGGCGCGGTGGAGGGCGTCCCGGTCATCGTGTCGGAGCAGATGTCCCTGGCCGACGCCGACGGAAAGGTCACCGACGACGGCAACACGGCCAAGACGGGCCGCCTTCTGATGGTCAACCGCACCCAGTGGCGGGTGGGTTTCCGGCGGGAGCTGCTCATCGAGACCACCCGGGACATCCAGAAGCGGCAGAACATCATGGTGGTCAGCATGAGGCTGGCCTTCATGGAGCGCACCGGCGACCGCAGCAACGCGAAGCATACCGCTCTCCAGTACAACATCACCGGCGTCGCCGCCTAGATCGTCGCGGCCTGAAAGGTTCCGCCAACGGAATTCCGGCGGAGGGTCAGCTATCACGCCGTCCCTCCGCCGCAGCGGGGAGGATACATGGCCAACACCTACGCGGACCTGGCGATGCTGAAAGCGCCGGGCGCACTGAACATAACCGGAAACAGCTACGACGCCCGCTTGCTGGCCCTGCTGGAGGCGGCGTCCCGCTGGATTGACGGCTACTGCAACCGCCACTTCTACCTGCTCCAGGCCGCCCGCCGGTTCAGCGGCAAGAGGATGGCGGTGTCCGCGCCCGGCCTGGTGCGGCTGGACAGCCTCAAGACCGACCGGGACGGCGACGGAGTGTTCGAGACGGAACTGTCCGCCGGGGACTACCGGCTGGAACCGGCCAACGCCGACCCGTCCCATCCCTGGGGCTTTCCCTACCAGCGGGTAATCGCCGCCGGAGGCCTGGCGGAGCGGGGCGGGTTCCCCACCGGCGCGGCCTCGGTGGAGATAACCGGCGCGTGGGGCTACCGGGAGGTCTGGGAAGACACCGGGGCCAGGCTGGACGCGGGCCAGATGGTGACCGACGGAGCTTCCGTCCTGTCCGTTGCCGGCGACGGCGCGGAAGAATTGGCGGCGGGGCAGACGCTCCGGCTGAACATGGAGCAGGTCTACGTGGCGGCGGTCACGGAGACGGGAGTGGTGGTCCGGCGGGGCGTCAATGGAACAGCGGCGGCGGCGCACTTGGGAGGATCGGCCTTGGCCCGCTTCGTCTACCCGGCTCCGGTGACCGAGGCCTGCCTTCAGTTGACCATGCGGGCCTGGCAGGGCAGGAGCGCGGAGGGAAGCGATGTCGCCGAACTGTGCCGCCCGCCGGATGCGGTGGTGACGGGCCTGCTGGCCGGTTACAAGAGGCTGGCGGTCGGATAGGGTAACGGGCTTGCTTCACAGGCTTGCTTCACGGGCTTGCTTCGATGAGGTTCAAGTTGGAGGTTGCGTATGTCATTGGCAGCGGTCAGGGCGGGATTGGTTGAGCGTTTGCAGACCATCGGCGGATTGCGGGTCTACTGGGACGACCCCGGGGAAGCTCCCGAGACGCCGGCGGTGCTGGCGGGCAGCAGCGGCATCTCGGCCAAGTACGACCGGACCCTGGGCGGGACGGATGTGCGGTACCGGCTGGAACTGCTTCTGCTGGTGGACGGCGGGGATGGCGGCGAGGCCTGGGACGGCGTGGCGGCCTTTGCCGCTCCCGCCGGCGGCCTCTCCATCAAGGAGGCGGTGGACGGCGACCTGGGCGGGCGGTGCGACTGGGCGCGGGTGCTGTCGGTGAAGCGGATGGGACGGGTGACCCACGGCCGCCGGGCCTACCGGGGCGCGGCCTTCCAGGTCGAGGTCTACTGCAGCGGCTAGCCGTGCCCAAGCCGAAGCCGCCCAGCGCTCTTGGACAAGCCTGCCCCCGCGCAGGCGGGGGTTACCCCTGACGGGCGCGAAAGCGGCGACCCTTCAAGTCGAAGCCGCCCAGCGCTCTTAGACAAGCCTGCCCCCGCGCAGGCGGGGGTTACCCCTGACGGGCGCGAAAGCGGCGACCCTTCAAGCCGAAGCCGCCCAGCGCTCTTAGACAAGCCTGCCCCCGCGCAGGCGGGGGTTACCCCTGACGGGCGCGAAAGCGGCGACCCTTCAATCACTTCTCCCGGAAAAGCGAGGTGCGGATTGGCCAAGTATCAGTCTTCCGGCAGCAGCCGGGTTTGGGTGGACGACGCGGAGGGTATTCCGAGAGACCTGTCTCCCTATGTGGAGGAGGTCGGGCCGCTGGGGACGGCGGTGGGCTGGCTGGACGTGACCGGGTTGAGCGATCCGGCCCAGCGCGTCATCGCGGGAACCCGGGCGGCGCAGGAGTTGGTCCTGCGGGGGTTGTTCGACGACAAGACCGTCGACGGTCCCGATGCGGTGCTTTCCGGAATCGTCGGGCAGGTGGGGACGGTCAGCTACGGCCCGGCGGGAAGCGCAATGGGTCAGCGGCAGGTATCGGCGGAGTTCCTGTGCCTTTCCTACCGGATAACCAGCCGGACCGGGGACAAGGTGCGGTTCGAGGCCCGGTTCCTCCAGGACGGCGAGGCAACCCTGGGGGTCTGGGCGTAATGGAGTGTTCAGCAAGGAGGAGGCGTGATGCTCAGTCCGAAATGGCGCATCTGGGTGGACTGGAACGGCAACGGCGTATGGGGCGAGGCCAGTGAGGATTTGGCCCCCTGGACAACGCGCCTGCACTGGGAGTGGGGCCGCAGCGCGGACAGCGAGCGGTGCCCTCCGGCCCGCCTGGACCTGGACCTGCGCAACGACGATCACAGGTTCTCGCCGCCCAACGCCGGCTCTCCTCTGTCTGGGGGCCTGTCCCAGGGACGGAGCCGCCCAGCTCCCTCAGACAAGTTAACTCAATCGGGAGCGAAAGCGGCTCCCCTTCAATCAAGGGTGTGGGCGCAGATGGCGTGGCCCTGGGACGGCTTCGCCGGCTCCATCGGAGAGAGCCTCGCCGGCCGGGCCCTGCCGGTCGGCGGCGGTCTGGCCTGGAAAAAGCAGAACCAGGGGGCCAATGGGTTCCGGCTCGCCGGCGGCCATGTGGAAGCGGTAACGGGGACCGGCGCCGATGCCGTCCATACCGTCGACTTCGGGGATGGAGACGCCTTCGTCGGGCTGAACTTCACCCGCCAGTCCGACGGACACGCCGGGCTGGTGCTGAGGGCGCACAACCCCTTCAACTACCTCCGCATCCAGTTCGGCGCCACCGCTACGGTGCTGGAGCGGGTGCTCTACGGCGTGGCGGTTAACATCCGCTCCGGGGATGCGCTGGCCGCCGGGGTGGAGCACTTCGTCGAGGTGGAAATGCACGGCCCGTCCATCCGGCTGTTCGCCACCGGCCTGGAAGCGGGAAGCGTCGTCCGGCAGGAAGTCCTCGACGGAGGCGGCGTCGCGCCCAACGCCACGGCCACCCGCCACGGGCTGTGGCACGACGGAAGCCCGGCAGCAGGGTCCGGGGGCGACCGCTGGGCCGACTTCGGGGGCTGGCGCAGCTTCTTCTATGGCTCGGTGGAGAGCATCACGCCCCAGCCGGACCGTACCAGGCAGTCCTGCCGTCTCACCGCTCTTGACGGCCTGCACACCCTGGGAGAAACAGTCCTCTTCACCCTGCTGACCGGCCGGAACCTGGCATCCGGCGCCATCGCCAACCAGGTCCTCACCCGGGCGGGATTCAGCCCCAGCGACCGGGAACTGGACCGGGGCAGGACACTCGTGGCTTCCGGTCCCCGCGCCCTGTGGCGGCTGACGGCCCGGCGGGCGTTGGACCGCCTGCAGGACGAGGAAGACGGCCTGATTTACATGGACGGTCGGGGACGCCTGCGGCTGGAGGCGTCCGGTCACCGGGGCCAGGGCTCCCACCTGTCCCCCCGCGCCGCCTTCGGTACCCGGGCGGGCGACGGGCCCTACCTATCGGACCTGGCCTGGAGCGACGGCGGAAGCGCGGTGGAGAACCGGACCACCTTCCGCTTCCGCTCGCTGGAGGATCAGGGCGCGCAGGAGGTTTGGCGGCTGCGGGATGTTCCGGCCATACCGCCGGGGGAGTCGCGGGACTTCCTGGCGGAGAGTGCATCCTACGACGCGGTGGATGCCATCCGGGTTCCCGCGCCGACGGCGGACTACACCGCCAACGCCGAGGCGGACGGTTCCGGTGCGGACCTGACCGGCGACCTCACCGTCACCCTGCCGTCGGAGGCGGACTTCCAGGGAAGGGGGACGGTGGTGCGCGTGTCCAACGGCAGCGCCTCCAACACCGCCTACGTCACCCTGCTGAAGCTTCGCGCGGGAAGTGCCTACCGGGAATCTGAGGCAACCATCTATGAGGCCTCCGACGCGGACAGCCGCCGGCAGCACGGCGAACGCTCGAGGGAGGTGGACTGCCTCTTCATCGACAACTACGCCTCGGCCCGGGAAGCCGCCGAATCCCGCCTGTCCCGCCGCAAGGACTCGGAGCCGTGGTTGTCCCTGGCCATCCCCAACGGCAGCGGCGCCAACCTGTCCCAGGTGGTCCACCGGGTGCTGTCCGACCGCATCAGGGTCGTCTACGGGGATATGGGCATCGACCGGCAGTTCTTCATCGAAGGTATGACGCTGGACGCGGTCGCCGCCACCGGCGCGGTCACCGCCCGCTGGCAGGTCAGCAAAGCGTAGAAACTTCCCATCCCCATTACAACTGAACACTAGGAAAACCATCCCTCTTTCAGGGGGTTTGGGGGATGCATCCCCCAACGTAATCCCCGTCACCCCCGCCATCACAGGAGGTCAACTTTGGTTTCAACACAGGATTTCGCCCGCGAAGTGTGGGTGTCGCTGGAAAACATCCGGGAGAGACTGGCCGTGGTGGAGACCGAAATCCGCCACGCCCGCCGGGACATGGTCCGCCTGGAAGGGACGCTGGCGTCCCACCTGGAACGCCACAACCGCTCCAACGGCGGCAGCGGGGACGACTCCAATCCCGACGTGGTCCACCTCCGCTTCAACCGCAAGCTCCTCGGCGGCAGCGCCGCCGGAGCCGGAGCAGCCGCAACGGCCGCCCTCGGGAGAATGCTGGGGTGGTGGTGAGGATTAGAACCGCCACAAGCAAATCTCTTGCATATGGAAGTCCTTGGCGTCTTCGTGTAGGATATTGCCCTGCGGATCCTCGATCCGGTGGGTTGTTGCAATATGTCGCCCGCCTGGAAGGCGATGTTTCACTATACGGCTGACACTGTCCGCATAATGGTGCGCTGGAGTATCTTTATTTGCTATTATGATACTAGACAGCCGTCCATCCCTGATTTTTGCCCAAATATCAAACTCTTGGAAAAGTTCCTCCAGCATTTCAAAAGAGATTTCGGCAGTGGGCTTCTTTCGCAAAAAGGATCTCCTTATCTGCTAAAGCGGAATATACGCCATGAATGAACTCGTCCAATTACTGACAACATACTTAATGGGAACCCGGAGTCTTCCTGATTGTGCGGAGTGGTTGGCGGGGATAGATTGGGACGACCCGGACTTAACCGAGGAAGAGCAAAACTCCCTAGGTGAGTTCGAGTTATTGATTACTGAAATCACAGAAGGCCTGCGGCAAGAAGCGGAGCTTTGGCAAGCCGCTGCCACCGTGGTCGCCGCCTATACGGGGAATGTTTACGGCAAGTGGTCCTTTGACAGCGTCCGTATCATTTCAGGTACTACCATGTCCCCAATTTCTTTATCGCAGTCGGTTATTCCAGTGGTCCCGGAGTCACAACCCTGGAATATATCACCTCTAATGGCACCTTCGTCATGAGTTGATCATCGACGTGTATATGGAACCAATATATGCCCGGCAGTTTGAGTTCCATATTTATTTGCGAAATCAGATTCTGGCCCTTGTTATCTCCCTCGAAGTGGGCTGAAAGGGTAATCGGGCGAAGAGTTTCCCCAGAAGGGAGTTGTGGGGTAATCCTGACGGGGTGAGATCCACGGGCATCCCCTGACTTGAGGGTAATCACCAATGTCCAATCAAGACGAGCGGAGGGCATTTCTTCAGGTGGAGCAGGGCCCGAAGCATTGGTAGTCATTCGGTCAACTACTCGGATTAAGGAAAGCACCCCCGAAGCCTCTTGCAAGACACGTTCACAAAATGTGGCGGTCGTGACGTAGGGTCCGCGCTCGAATGGCATGATAATCCCCTTCGGATCCAGCTGGCTTTGCCCAGACCATCTTAGCAAGTCTTGGGGATTCGTGCTAAAGAAAAGGTCAAGTCCTCTTAATCCCCCAACCCCCGAGACTTTCCTCCCCCTTCCTTGTCCCTCCCCTCCCAACGGGGGTATCATAAGCGCACGATTCCCCCGGGCTGTCCGTTAAGCGGAGCCGCCCAGCCCCCTTGGACAAGCTTGCGCCCGCATAGGCGGGTGTTGCCCACATAGGAGGCGCAAGCGGCGGCCTTTTCGGACTGACCCTGCAAATTTTCTCACCGTTTGGGAGGTCCTGCTGTGCCTGACAAGGTTTACGACGTAATAGTGGTGGGGGCCGGCAACGCCGCCCTCAGCGCGGCCATCGCCGCCAGGGAACGGAGCGAAGACGTCCTGGTCGTCGAGAAGGCCCCCGAGTATTTCCGCGGCGGCAACACCTACTTCACCGGCGGCATAATCCGCTTCGCCTTCGAGGGCATCGAGGACATCAAGGCCCTCATCCCCGACATGTCCGAGGCCGAGGAGAACTCCATCGAGGTGGGGAGCTACACCGAGGATGATTACTACGACGACATGATGCGCGTCACCCACGGGTTGTCCGACCCCGAGCTGGCCCAGATTCTGGTAAGCCAGTCCCATCCGACGATGAAGTGGCTCCAGGAACACGGCGTCCGGTTCGTGCTGTCCTTCGGAAGGCAGGCCTTCAGGGATGGGGACAAGTACCGTTTCTGGGGCGGCCTGGTGGTGGAGGCCGTCGGCGCGGGCAAGGGCCTGTCCGACCAGCAGTTCGACGTCTGCCAGCGCATGGGAGTGGATGTCCGCTACTCCACCCAGGGCGTCAACCTGATCCAGGACCAGAAGGGACGGGTCAGCGGCCTGCGGGTCCTGGGGCCGGACGGCTTCGAGGACATCCAGGGCCGCTCGGTTGTCCTGGCGGCGGGCGGATTCGAGGCCAACGCCGAGATGCGCTGCCGCTACCTGGGCCCCGGCTGGGAGACGGTCAAGGTGCGGGGCATCCCCTACAACACCGGCGACGGCATCCGCATGGCCCTGGACGTGGGCGCCCAGTCCCACGGCCACTGGAGCAGCTGCCACGCCGTGGCCTGGGACATGAACGCTCCCGCCTTCGGCGACCGGGTCATCACCGAGCTGTTCCAGAAACACTCCTATCCCTTCGGCCTCATCGTCAACCTCAACGGCGAGCGGTTCCTGGACGAGGGGCTGGACTTCCGCAACTACACCTACGTCACCTATGGGCGGGCGCTGCTGACCCAGCCCCAGGGCCTGGCCTTCCAGGTCTTCGATGAGAAGGTCAAGCACCTGCTCCGCGACGAGTACTGGATCTCCCAGGCCACCATGGCCCAGGCCAACACCCTGGAGGAACTGGCCGCCCGCCTGGACATCGACCCCCAGGGGCTGGTCAACACGGTCAACGAGTACAACGCCGCCGTCCAGACGGATATTCCCTACAACCCCACCGTCAAGGACGGGCGCCGCACCGAGGGCCTGGCGGTGGACAAGACCAACTGGGCCGAGACCATCGACACGCCGCCCTACTACGGCTGGGCGGTGACCACGGGAATCTCCTTCACCTTCGGCGGCGTCAAGATCAACAACCGGGGACAGGTGGTGACCAACGCCCAGGAACCCATCCCCGGCCTCTACGCCGCCGGCGAAATGGTGGGCGGACTCTTCTACTACAACTACCCCGGCGGCTCCGGCCTCTCGGCGGGCATGGTCTTCGGCCGCCTCTCCGGCACCTCCGCCGCCGAGGACGCCAATTTGTTGAAGGATATTTAGCCTCCGAGACCGCCGGTCCTGTCTCCTAGGGGGAGATGGCCGGCGGTCTTCACTCCCGCCATGATCGAAACCCTCGAAATCACCAACTTCAAGTCGGTGAAGCACCTGAAGCTTCCCTGCAAGCGGTTCAACGTCTTCATCGGCGAGCCCAACACCGGCAAGTCCAACATCCTCGAGGCGCTGGGCCTGGTTTCGTTTGTGGGGGTCGGGAAGGTTCTTGCCAGTATCGAGTTGGACAAGTTCATCAGGTTTGGCAGGATTTCTCACCTCTTCTACGACGAGGACGTGGACAAGGGCCTCTACGTTCGATGGGATCGCTTGGAGTTCCGCCTCCAATATCACAACGGGATTTACCAAGGGATATGCGAAGATGCATTCCCGGAACGTCAAGATGAAGAACCTGACCGAGTGGTGGATATTGATGCGGACGAGAACGCCGTTCTAAACGTCACCACTTATATGGAGGGTATCAACAGGTTCCAAGGGAACAACATTCTGCCGTCTCAGGTGCGCTTTTATCGCTCCCCAGCCATCGATCATTTCCGCCCGTCTTCCTGTGATTACTTATTGCCGCCCAACGGTAGCAACCTCATAGATTTACTGGCCAACAATCGGGAACTAGGGCAGAGGGTGAGCTTACCCTTTTCCAACGAAGGTCTGAAGTTGTGGCTTCGGCCCCACGAAAACAAAATCGACGTGGCCCGCAACTTCGACGATATGGTTATCACCTCCTTCCCTTACTCGATGGTCTCGGAAACCCTGCAAAGGGCCACTTTCTACACCGCGGTCTTGAAGACGAACCGTGATTCGGTCATCGTCCTTGAAGAACCCGAAGCCCATTCCTTCCCCCACTACACCAACCACCTTGCGGAACGCATCGCCTTTGACGAAAACAACAACCAGTATTTCATCGCCACCCACAACCCCTATTTCCTGATGCCCCTGCTGGAAAAATCGAAGATAGGCGAGCTCGCCATCAACATCGTCTACTCCGAGAACCACCAGACCAAAGTGAAGGAAATCCCTGCATCCGATTTGCCCGAGCTGTTTGAGCTGGACGTTTTTGGCAACTTGGACCGTTACCTTGACCCTTAATGCTGTTTGTGGAAGGCACGGCTGACCGAACTCTTGCGTGGAAGCTGGGAGTTGAACGAGGACAAATCATCTGGGCGAACGGAAAAGGCGGTGTCCTGACGCAGTTGGTCCGAAGGCGTCATTGCCATGGGCTTGTAGACGAAGACCCGGGGACTCCACAGCCCAGTTTGTTGAACCGGATGGCAGAGATCACCACTGATGAGTTAAGGCGGTTGGGGTTGCGGATTTACCGCCATGGTGATCGCGGCAACACCTTGATCGTCCTGTGCCCCAAGCTAGAGGACTGGCTTATTGAGGCTGCTCAAGGTGTTGGGGTACGGATGGATGACCGGCGATATGCGCTGTACACAAACGCTAACAGGTTGCGTGACGAGTTGAAGATCCATCCCGAAAGACTTCACCCGGTCCTCGACGACCTCCTCTCCGCCCAATCCCCCCGCATCCTCCGCCTCCAAGCCCTACTCACCGGATAATTCCCCAAAGGAGCGTCCTGCCATGACCACCCCCTCCGACCGCATCGACCTGCTGGAATCCGGGTCCAATCTGGAAGTCCTTCGGCCATGATCGAAACTCTCGAAATCAGCAACTTCAAGTCGGTGAAGCACCTGAAGCTTCCCTGCAAGCGGTTCAACGTCTTCATCGGCGAACCCAACACCGGCAAGTCCAACATCCTCGAGGCCCTGGGCCTGCTGTCGTTTGTGGGGATGGAAGGTCAGGGCCGACCGGGTCCTGGCGCGGAAGCATGGTAGACTTGAGGAAAATGGCTGGCCGCCACCGGAGCTAGAGGCGAAAGGACAAAGGCGTACACCGCGGGGGTTTTGGATGAGGAAGGAATTCAAGTATAGAGACGAAACTTTCCTGATTGAGGACACCGGACACCACGAAGTCAGGGTGTCATACGGCGGAGCAACTGTTACGGTGAGAGCCGATGGCCCTCCCCATTCTCCGTACAGGCGACACTTCCCGGACGGAAATGCCGGAGCATCGACCCACGCCACTCCCCTGGAAGCTGTTGAATCGGCTTGTTCTGCTCTTCTTACTATGCATAGAGAATGGACAAGAGTTCCTCCCGACCCGCCCAGGGCACTCGACGACTTTGTCGCGAATCTCTAGCTCCGTTGTGAGTCGAAACATGGGCGGCCGGGCATCCTGGTGGCGAGCCGGTACTGCAAAACAGGCGGCTCGTGCAGTAGGAGAAAAACAACTTGGACGCTGACGTCACCACGATAGTAGCGGTCGTTACTGCTGTCGTAGCTGTAATCGGTCTCATCATTGGAGCTGTCACTATTGTCGGCCCTATCTATTCCCGGTTGGGGAAACTGGAGGGCCGGGTGGATGGGTTGGATACCAGGATTGATGATCTGCGAAACCAGTAATGGCGTGCCGCGCTTCCTACCCCATCCCGCTTGCTCTGGCTGGCCTGCCTTTCGGCCGGGTGGCGGGTCCAACAATAGATAGTTCCCGGCTCGCCCGACTCCTCTCCGCCCAATCTCCCCGCCTCCTCCGCCTCCAGGCACTGCTCACCGGATAATTCCCCAAAGGAGCGTCCTGCCATGACCACGCCCTCCGACCGCACCGACCTGCTGGAACGCGAAGCCAGCTACCTCCTCGCCTTCCTCCAGACCCTGTCCCGGGATCAATGGCAGACCCCCAGCGCCTGCGCTGGCTGGACCGTCGGCGACGTGGTGGGGCACCTGGCCAGCGTGGACTTCGCCAACCGGCTGCTGCGCGGACTGGACGGCGACCACTCCCCGCCGGAGGAATCACCTCCGCCGGAGCGGCACGACGAGGACGCCTTCGCCCGCAGCATCTACCAGCGGGCCATCGACACCCGGGAGCGGCTGGGCGATGGCCTTCTTGACGACTTCACCCAGCGCGTCGAAGAGGCAATCGCCCTCTTCCGGCGGGTGGGACCGGATCAGTGGGACAACCTGGTCTACTGGCCCCCCGGCCCCATGTCCGTCCGCACCCTGCTGACCCAGCGCATCGCCGAGCTGACCATGCACGGCTGGGACATCCGGTCCCGGCTGGAGGACGATTACCACCTCTCCGATGGCAGCGTCGCCGCCCTGCTGGACACCGTGGACCGGGCCGCCCGCCGCGCCTTCCGTCCCGACCCCCGCCTGTCAGGAAGGTACGCCCAGCGGTACCGCTTCCTCATCACCGGTCCCACGGAGCGGGTCTTCGACCTGGTCCTCAGCGGCGACGTGGCGGAGATTATCCAGAATCCTTCCGGTGACGAGGAGACTCCGCCCCACGTCACCTGGGAATGCGACGGCGAAGCCTGCGTCCTCATCCTCTACGGCCGCCTCACCCCGGACGACGCGGTCTACGCCCGGCGACTGTCGGTGGCGGACGGAGACGCCTACCTGGCATCAACCTTCCAGGAGAAGTTCGTGGGGGGCTAGGGAATAGTCCTGCGGCAACCGGCCGGCTCCGGCCGGAGACGCAGAAAGACCCTGGCGCCGTCTTCAATGGGGATCCGGGCGGTGCCGGATCCTGGGCCAGGGTCTGAAAAGGGGAAGCCGGTGGGTTTTGCCCGGGACTAGCCGGGGTTGTGCTTGTCAATGAACTCCAGCACCCGGGTGTCCAGGTCAGGGCGCCGGTCTTCCAGTACTCCCGAGTCGGCGAAGGCCACGGCCAGGTGGGCGTCCCGCTGGATGTCCTCCCAGTCCGGCTCCAACTCCAGCTCGTCGCGGAGTTCTTCAAACATTGCAGTCAGAGACTCTCGGTCAAACATCGAAATTATCCAACCTCCTCCAGTAGTTACCGCCGTCACACCCTCCCGGGCAACGGCCAGTACAACGCCGCTTAGTCTAACCCCATTTGCCATCGCTGACAAGGGCAGCAGGCCGCCGCCGGGTTCCCTTTTCGGGGGTGCGGTTCGATGGCCTGCCCATGCCCCGACGGAGGACGGGAAGGGTGTTAGTGCTAGTGACCCGCCGCCGCCAGCAAGAACGGCCTCCCATTTCGGGAGGCCGTTCCAGTTCTCGGCTAACCCGGGGCCCCATTTTGGATCCTGGCCCCGGTTCGGGTCCTAGTGACCGTGACCGCAGCCACCGCCGCCGCCGCAGCCACATCCCCCACCGCCGCAACCGCATCCGCCGCTGCCGCATCCGCCGCCGCCGGCGAACATGGGGTTGTTGATGACGAAGCCGACCTGTCCGCCGAAGTTTTCGACGTAGTCAATGGTCGCCTCTTCCAGGAAGGGCGCGCTGTCGGAGTCCATCAGGAAATCGACCCCGTCCATCTTCAGGACCGTGTCGTCGGGTTGGAATTCGTTCTCCATGGTCAGCATGTACTGCAGGCCACCGCTCTCGGATGGCATGGCCACCACGCGCAGGGCGTTGGTGCTTTCACCTTCCTGCTCGATGACTTCCTTAAGTTTTTCGATTGCCACGGCCGTAACTTCCATCTCGTCTCGCTCCCTGTGAGGCCATTAAATTGTGATTCGGCGCCGAAAGGCGGACTGCCGCCAGCCTGAGACTGTCGATAAGGCTAACACACGGCCTTCGTCTCAGTCAATTTGGCCGGCGGAAGCCAGCCGCCGGCGCCGGTAGCCTACAGGATCTCCTTGCCGAAAATCATTCGCTCCAGCCCGTACTTGCGGCTGCCCAGGACTCCGATGATGCCGGCGCAGATGAACCAGAGAACGGCTACTTCTCCACCGTTATCGGGAAGATGGGGCCAGGTGCCGTTGCGTGCATGTATTCCGAAGTACGCCACAATCATGGTGACCACCAGCGCGCCGGCGCCCAGCCGGGTCAGAACGCCGAAGGCGATGAGGAAGGCCGCGATTAACTCCACCCATCCGGCGATGTCAACCAGCGTCCCCAGGCCGTGGGGGTTGGCGTCCGCAGGAAAGCCCCAGAGCAGGAACGCTTTCTGTGCCCCGTGCAGCGCCACCAGGAAGGCGAATATCAACCGGAAGAGCAGGTAGAACTCGTCCGTAAATTTCCCCAGAATCCCTCCGAATATCCCGCTGTCTCCCGAATTTGTCATTGCAGCCACGATTGCACTCTCCTCTAGCTTTGGACTTGTGGTTGCCTCTCACCGGAACATTCCCGGAGAGTCCAGCCTCGCCCGCCGCTTCAATCCCGGACCTCCGGATCCGGGGTGGCCTGAAGCGGGGCAAGACCGCTCGGCGATAATCATACCACCCCCTTTCCGGGATTGAGCCGGGGCGGGTAGCGTTGTAATCTAGGTATTTTCGTTCTCGGTCCGCCTCCTTCTCTCCCGTCATTCCCGCGCAGAGCCTGCCCCTGGCGACTGAGGAGGGACGACGAAGGAGGGAAAGGGGCGGGAATCCAGACCCCCGTCGTCTGTTCCCCACATTAGCGTGTTGACCGTTCACTGGCGGTTTGACCAAACCGGCACTCATGCGATTGCCCTGGGACGAGGGTTGGCGTCTTACCCCATCTCCCGATTCTCCGGGAAAACCACTTCTGTTGAGCGGGTTTTTCCGTTGGTCTATACTAGCCAAGCCAACAGCCCCCTTAGACAAGCTTGCGCCCGCGCAGGCGGGTGTTGCCTCAATGGGGGGCGAAAGCGGAGGCCCTTAGAACCGGGGGGATGAAATGGACCTGGGACTCACCGAAGTCCAGCAGATGTTGAAGAACAGCGCCCGCGAGTTCCTGTCCCAGGAATGCCCGCTGACCCTGGTGCGGGAGATGGAAGAGGACCAGCGCGGCTACACCGACGACCTGTGGCGGCAGGTGGCCGGGCTGGGCTGGACCGGCCTGGCCTTCCCCGAGCAGTACGGCGGCACCGGCGGGGACTTCATGGACCTGGCGGTCCTGCTGGAGGAGACCGGCCGCGCCCTCATGCCCGGTCCGCTGGCATCTACCGTCGTGCTGGGCGGTCTGACGGTGCTGGACGCCGGCACCGGCGCCCAGAAGCAGGAAGTGCTGACGGGCATTTGCGCGGGGGAGACCCGCATGACCCTCGCCCTCACCGAGCCGTCGGCAACACTGGAACCCTCCGGCGTCGAGACCACCGCCACTCCCGACGGGGATGGGTTCCGCCTCAACGGGACCAAGCTCTTCGTCCCCGACGCCCACGCCGCCAGCCTGCTGCTGGTGGCGGCCCGGACCGGCGAGGCGGGGAACGACCCGGAGCAGGGAGTCACCCTTTTTCTTCTCGACCCCGCTGCCGCCGGGGTGACGGTCCGGCAGCTGAACAGCATCGCTTCCGACCGGCTCTGCGAAATCACCTTGGACAACGTCCGGGTGTCCGCGGACGCCGTGCTGGGACGGGTGGGCCAGGGCTGGCCCATTGTGCAGCGGGCCATCCAGCGGGGGATAACGGCCCAGTGTCTCCAGATGGTCGGCGGGGCCGACGCCGTGCTGGACATGACGGTGGAGTACGTCAAGCAGCGCACCCAGTTCGGCCGCCCCGTGGGCAGCTTCCAGGCGGTGCAGCACCACTGCTCGAACATGGCCACCGACGTGGAGGGAAGCCGTCACATTGCCTACCAGGCGGCGTGGCGGTTGTCCCAGGGCCTGAACGCCGACCGCGAGGTGGCCATGGCCAAGGCCTGGGTCAGCGGGGCCTACCAGCGGGTCTGCTCCACCGCCCACCAGTGCCACGGGGCCATCGGATTCACCAGGGAGCACAACCTCCAGCTCTACACCCGCCGCGCCAAGGTGCAGGAGTTGAGCTACGGCGACGCCCACTTCCACAAGGAACTGGCCCTCCAGCACATCGACGACTGAGCCCAGCCCACTTCAACGGTTGCTACCTGCGTCCCCGTCATCATTGTTGTATAGTAGTGCCACACGAACACCCCATTCGTCCCTTGTCTCTCTATTAGAAGGAGGTGACTCAAGGTGAACACCGATAAGCTGGTTTTCCTCGGCCTGCTGGCGATGGGCGCCGTTCTCATCGTTGCCGGTCTCCTGTTTCCTTATGGGATGGTGGGCCTGGTAATGGTGGGAGCCGGCGGACTGGTTATCGTCGGGACGCTTATGCGGTCGGGCCGGCGGGCGCATGGGCACCGCCGCGACAGGCAGTCGGAAATCTATGCCAACGCGGCCCAGCGAGGCGACACCGCCTTCTTTTCCAACCCGCCGGACGGCCCCCTGCCCTGAACCCGGAATATCCGTTGCTTTTGCATGACCCGGAGGTAACAACGCCGTGACCACCAGCTCATCCGTCTTTTCCGACATCGCCCGCGACCCCCTTAATCCCGCCGCCATCTACCGGGACGACCAGGTCATCGTCGTCAGGGACATCAACCCGCAGGCGCCGGTCCACCTGCTCATCATCCCCATCATGCCCCTGACCAGCCTGGCCCAGATCGGCCCCAACCAGGAGCAGATGATCGGCCACATGTTCGTCGTCGCCGAGGAAATGGCGCGGCGGGAGGGCGTAACCGGCAGCGGCTTCCGGTTGATTATCAACCAGGGAGACGACGCCGGGCAGGAGATCGCCCACCTGCACATGCACCTGCTGGGCGGCCGGAAGCTGGGCGGCCTGGTCAACTCCTAGGCCGGTCCGTCCCATGGCCGAACTTGCCGTCCAGATCGAGCGCAGGGCCGCCACCCTGCCCGCCAAACTCCAGGACCACCTGCACCGCACCGCCGGGGTGGCCGCCGACCTGGCTCCGCGCCACGGAGTCGACGTCGAGCGGGCCCGTCTCGCTTCCCTGGCCCACGACGTGGCAAAGGCCATGCCCAAGCAGGAACTGCTGCGGCAGGCCGCCCGTTTCCAGCTTCCGGTGAACATGGTGGAACGGAACAATCCGGGCCTGCTGCACGGTGCGGTGGGCGCGGAGCTGCTCAGGCACGAAGAGGGATTAGACGACCGGTCCATCTACGAAGCCGTCTGCTGGCACACCTTCGCTCACCCGGACCTGGACGACCTGGGCAAGGTGGTCTTCTTGGCCGACAAGCTCGACCCCGCCAAGATCAAGCGCTACCCCTTCCAGCCCCGCCTGCTCGAGGTGGCCCAGGACAACCTGGACCTGGCGGTGCTGGAGTTCGCCACCTGGCAGATTGCGGCGGTCATGAACGCGGGCCGCATGGTCCACCCGATGATGGTGGAGGCCCGCAATCATCTCATCGCGGCGGGCGTCAAAACCCCCGCGCGGAGTCCGTCATGAAATTCGGGCTGAACCTGGGCGGAGGCAACCTGCCCCACGAGTCCAGGGAAGAGGCGATGGAAGGCCGGCTGGCCAAGTCCCGCCTGGCACACCGGTACGGCTACGCCTCGCTGTGGAGCGGGGCCGGATACCTCAACAACGACTTTCATCCCATGCTCCTGCTTTCCCGGGCGGCGGCGGAAGCGCCGGGCCTGGAGCTGGGAATGGTCGCCCTGCTGCCCCTGTACCACCCGCTGGAAGCCGCCGAGCAGATTTCGACGCTGGACGTAATCAGCGGCGGACGGTTTGTCCTGGCCCCGGCCCTGGGCTGGCGGGACTTCCAGTTCGACGGGTTCGGCATCCCCAAGTCCGAGCGCCTCTCCCGCTTCCGCGAGGTTCTGCAGGTGATGAAGCTCTTCTGGACCGAGGACCGGGTGAGTCACGAAGGCAAGCACTTCCAGATAGAAGACGTACCCGGCGCGGGCAAGACCCTCCAGCAGCCCTACCCCCGGATCCTGATCGCCGCCAACCAGGACCGGGGCGTCGCACGGGCCGCGCGGCAGGGCGACGGCTGGCTCATCAGCTCCCGCTCCACCCTTCCCACCATCGCCCGGCAGGTGGAGCTCTACCGTCAAAGGGCGCAGGAAGCCGGACGGCCGGGATACATTTCGGCATGGCGGGAAATGTTCATCGCCGAGACCCGGGAGGAGGCCATCCGGTTGGCCCGCCCTCACGTGGAGTGGCTCTACCAGGACCGGGCCGCCTCCGGCCACAGCGACGAGCTGCCCCAGGCGGACCGCATCGACGTCGGCTTCGAGCAGGTGCTGGACGGACGGTTCATCATCGGCAGCCCGGACGAATGCGCCGCCGAGATAGAGAAATACCAGGCCCTCGGCATTGAGGAGCTGGTCCTGCGCTGCCAGTGGCCCGGCATGAGCAACGAAGACTCCCTCCGGGCGGTGGAGCTGTTCGGGCAAGAGGTCATGCCCCGGTTCGGGTAGGGGTTCCGGCCTTCAACGAATCGTCATACCGTCCTCCCACATCGGAAGGGCGGTTCAATTTACCGGGCCTCGTATTGCCGGGTCAAATCCGAATAAACGTTCCAAATTGATACAAAATTGCGTTGACATGCTTGGAACGCCGGTTCTATACTCCGGTTGTCACGTGATAGAACATTTATTCGGAGTATTGAGCGATGGTCAGCATTTCAGCCGAAGCCCAGACAGTTGACTCGGTCCCGGAGTTCTGCCTCTACGAGGACACCGGCTGCGAAATCTCGGACTCGTGCCTCAACTGCCCCCTCCCCCGCTGCAAGCATGACGACCCGGTGTGGTACCAGAAGAACCGCCGCCTGGCCAAGGACTGGAAGATGGTCAGCGCCATTCAGCAGGAACAATTGACGCCGGAAGAAGCGGCGGAGCGGTTCTCCATCACGATCCGCACCGTCTTCCGAAGGATAGAGCGGTGCCGGGAGGCCATGACCAACCTGGAAACCCGGCGGGAACTGGGGATGTTCGCCGCCTAGCCCGGACGTTCCATAACCGGCCAGCCGTCTCCCCGGCCCCGGAGCGAACCCGCAGCGTTTGGACAAGTTGCCTTGCGCTGCGGGCGAGCGTTTTACTGGCCCCGGAGCGAGCCTGCAGCGTTTAGACAAGTTGCCTTGCGCTGTGGGCGAGCGTTTTAGAACTGCCGGCTCGCTTCTTCTATGCCTTCACCCGTCTTGACAGGTCCAGCGGGACCGAGTCCCGGGACTCCGCCAGCCGGTGCCCCGGACTGGAAGGCTCGAGGAAAGTGATGGAGTCGTAAAAGTCGTCCAGGGCGACGAATACGCCGTTTTCCTGAGCCCACTCTCTCATGCGTCGGTTGCAGGAATGGTACCAGGACAAAATCTCAATCCGCCATCCCTGGCGGTGCATCCGCTCAAGAGTGCTGTGGGATCCCGCGCCTTCTAAGTAACCCGCTCCGTCCCCGGTGAGCAACACTACGATGCCGGGATCATCGCTAAAGTCCATTGCATCTTCGAGCATCCGCAACTGGAGAATACGGTCCGGTATCTCTCTTTCTCCGATGTCCGACCGGATTCGGTTGAAAAGTTCTACTTGAACCCCTTGATTCTCCATCCTGTTCCACAAATGCTGCATTTCCGGCGGCACCGACCCTGCGGCGAGGGCTTTCCGCATAGGACGGTCGGCGTGGGCCAATCGCAGCATCTTGTCGAAGTCAATCCGAACCCTGTAACGGGCATCGACGTGCTCATTGCGTTCTTCGGCGATGCGTTGCGCCTCGATGAAGATGTTGGAATTGTCCCAGTATACGAATACTTCTTCCATTGCCTCAAATCCAGTTGCCGGAAGGCCTTCTAGCCCCGCGGCATCCCCAACCCCCGCCCGGCGATGATGTTCCGCTGCACTTCCGAGGTGCCGGCGGCGATCTTGTGGGAGAAGGCGATCATCCAGTGCTCCTGGATACGCCCCTTCAGCGGCGCCCGCTCTTCATTCCGGCCCAGGGCCCCATACATGCCGAGGATTCCCAGGGCCGAGTTGGCGCTGCGCTGGAGGGTCTCGCTGCCGAACACCTTGCTGATGGACGCTTCCTTGTTGGGGACCTGCCCCTCGCCCTGCAGGTAGGCCACGTTGTAGGCCATCAGCCGGGCGACCTCGCACTCTATGTACCGGTCGGCCAGCTCGTTCCGCACCCAGGGCGTCCGGAGCAGCGGGCGCCCGTCCCGGCTGACTTCGGAGGCATAGTCCCGCGTTTCGTCCAGGAGCCTCCGGGCAATGGCCGAGTAGTCGATGCCGGAACGCTCGAAGTCCAGCAGGGTCACCGCCACGTACCAGCCCCGGTTCTCCTCTCCCACCACGTTCCGCCGCGGCACCCGCACGTTGTCGAATAGGACCTCATTGAACTCGTGCCCGCCCGCCATGTTGATGACCGGCCGCACCTGGATTCCCGGGGTCTTCATGTCCACCAGGATGAAGCTGATCCCCCGGTGCTTGGGCGCCTCGGTGTCGGTGCGGGCCAGGCACATTATCCAGTCGGCCCGGTGGGCCAGGGTGGTCCAGATCTTGGAGCCGTTGATGACGAAGTCGTCGCCGTCCACCACGGCCCGGGTGCTCAGGGAAGCCAGGTCGGAACCGGACTCGGGTTCGCTGTATCCCTGGCACCACTGGACTTCCGCCCGGGCGATGGGTGGAAGGTGGGCCTGCTTCTGCTCCTCCGACCCGTGAATCATCAGGGTCGGGCCCAGCATCCTGACGCCGAAGATGTCCCGTCCCGGGGCGCGCAGGTAGGCCAGCTCCTCGTTGTAGATGGCCGACCGGACCGGAGAGGCGTCCTGCCCCCCGTATTCCCCGGGCCAGTGCATCGTCAGCCAGCCCTTCCGGGCCAGCTTCTGCCGCATATCCTGGGTGAACTCCCAGTCCCATTCCTCGGGCCAGCGCCCGCCGCCCTCCCAATCGTCGGGCAGCTCCTGCTGCACGAAGGAGCGCAGCTCCTGCCGGAAGGCGTCATCCTCGGGAGTAAACTTGAACTCCACTCAAAAGCTCCTGAGTATGGCGGCCGGGCCGCCGGATGGACCGGGGCTACAGCCCGCCGACGGCGACGCAGGTAACGGTCCGCACGACACCGTCCACGGTGTGAATCTTCTCCGTAACCACGTTGCCCACAACCGACATATCGTCGCCTTCGATGACGGCGATGATGTCGTAGGGGCCCGTGACGATGTCAACTATGCCGACGCCGTCCAGGCTGCTCAGGGTGCCGGCCACGTCCCGGGTCTTGCCGACCGCGGTCTCAACCAGAAGATAAGCCTTGGTAGCCATTGTGCCTCCTTGCCATTCATGGTGGGAACATTTGGTGGGAATGCTGGAAACGGGACCGCCGCCATCCCGCGAATTGCTGCCGTGCCGGTGTTGACGGCATTTTAGGATACCCCACGCTCCCGCCTGCTAACAAGTGCGCCCCCGCCCGTCGGCAGCGTTCCACTTCAGGAGGTGCGGCTCAACGGCAACGGGGTCTGTATCCCGCAGCATCGTGTTGGCCTTTCACCGGCAGTAGGCCAAACCGTGACTCGTGCGGATTGCCCTGGCCTTCGGGGCATCCCGCCGCTGGACTCCCCCTGGCATTTGTGTTAAAACCGGCCCAATTCCGCAGGAGTAACTTCCCATGCTCCGTACCACCAGGTACCTGCTCTTGCTGACCATCCTCTACAACGTCGTCGAGGGAGTCATCGCGCTGTGGTCCGGCATCGCCGCCGGCAGCATCGCCCTGGTCGCCTTCGGAGCGGACAGCTACATCGAGGTCGCCGCCGCTTCCCTGGTGCTCTGGAGACTGGGCATCGAGGACCACGAGTACGCCGAGCTGGTCGAGGGCCGGGTGGTCCGGTTCATCGGCTGGACCTTCCTGCTCCTCAGTGCGGCCATCGTGTTCCAGTCCGGGTGGGCCCTCTGGCTCCGCACCGGCGCCGAGGAGTCGCTGGTGGGCATCGGGCTGGCGATAGCCTCCGTGACGGTCATGCCCCTGATCGCCCTCTGGAAGCTCCGCATCGCCGCCCAGGGCAATCTACAGTCCATTGCCATCGAGGCCAAGGAGACCCTGGCCTGCTCCGGCCTCTCCTTCACCCTGCTGGCCGGCCTGGTCGCCAACGCCCTGCTCGGCTGGTGGTGGCTGGATGCCGTGACCGCCCTGCTTTTCGTGCCCTGGCTCATCCGCGAGGGACTGGAGGGCATCCGCGGCGAGGAGTGCCACGACGACCTTGAGCTATGCTCCTGCCGCCCCTGCCTCTTCGGACTGCGGGCCTGCCGGGGCATCTGCTGCCGCCCCGCCTGCTGCGCCGCCTGAGCCGGCCCCACCCCCCCGTCGTCCCTGCGGAGGCAGGGACCCATCAGCTATCCGCCCAACCCTGTCTCCCATACTCAACACCTTTCCCGTCATTCCCCCAACAGCTTCAGAGGCGGCGGGAATCCAGACCCCCGTAAACCCCGGCCACCGGAGCAAACCACCCCCCCGTCGTCCCTGCGGAGGCAGGGACCCATCAGCTATCCGCCCAACCCTGTCTCCCACACTCAACACCTTTCCCGTCATTCCCCCAACAGCTTCAGAGGCGGCGGGAATCCAGACCCCCGTCGTCCCCATTTCCCAGGTTTCGGCCTTCGGAATTTACGTCTTGAGATAGTCACTTAGGGGGTTTGGGGGATGCATCCCCCAACGTATCCCCGGTCACGCCCCCGGCTCCCAGCCGTAAATCTCCCGTAGCGTCCCTCCCATCAGGATGGCCCGCTCCGAGTCCGAAAGCTCATCCGTCACCCGGAAGGCCTCCACCCCCTGCTCATAGGTCAACAGGTTCACCGCCCGGGTCCAGTCCGTGCCCCACAGGCACCGCTCCAGCCCGTAGGCGTCGAAAATCCTCCGCAGCGGCTCCCAGATGTCCGGGTAGGGAAAGGGCTCGTGGGCCAGGGTGCCCGCCCCGGAAATCTTGATGACCACGTTGTCCAGCTCCGCCAGCGCCAGCACGGCGGGCAGGTCGGCCCACGGCTCCGCTGGAGGCGGCGGCTCCGGCGGCTGGGCGATGCCCAGGTGGTCAATCACGATCCGGGTGTCCGGGTTGCGGCGGGCCAGCTCGCCCAGCAGGGGCAGCCTGGTGGAGCACATCACGTTGACCGGGACCCCGGCCCGTCCGCCCGCCGCCAGGATGCGGTTCAGCCCCGGATGGTCCGCCGCGAAGTCATCCCTCGCCAGCATTATCCGCGCCCCGACCACCCCGGGGTTGGATGTCCACTCCTCCATCTCCTCCTCGATCCTGTCCGACTCCGGGTCGAAGGGACGGATCAATCCGAATCGGGTGGGATGCTTCGCGTAAACCTCCAGCGCATAGCCGGCGTCGTAGCGGTACATCGAGAAGGGAGAAATCAGCAGGGCCCCGTCCACGCCGACGGCATCCATCGCCGCCACCATGTCGTCCCCGGTGACTTCCGCGGGCCCTTGCAGCCATCCGATCCAGGGGCGCTCGGGACGGTCGCGCTCGTAGGCGTGGACCTGGCAGTCAATTGTCGGTGTGCGAGTCGCCATCATTTCTCTCCTGACTTGGAAACTATCTCAAAAATCCTATCCCCCTTGACGGGCTGACCGGGGTAGTTAACGGCTGAAATTGGGCCTGGACATTGGTATCTCCCTATCGCGGTCATGGGTATGCGCTGCGCTTTGCCACGCCCTGGCGTCGGGGGTTCCGGCGCTGGAATAGCCCGCCTACACTGTCGCGGGGAGGGCAGTGGGCGGGACCGGTTCTATTCCGAGTTCGGCGCACCCTTCAAGATACACGTCAATGGAGATGCGGAACTCCCGCTTGATGCCTGCTACGTCAGTCGCTTCGGCGTTGGCTATTGGATAAGGGCCGCTGTTAATAACCCTGGCGTGCAGGACCTCAGCCTCATCGTCATAGACTGCTTCCCCGACGTAACCCTTGTACTCCAGCATCAACCCCCTCCTATGCGCTCGATAAACTTCACAACGTCGCGGACGGTATCGCGCCTTGTTTCAGGACTTGGGTGCGGTTTGTGGACCACGATGGACTCCGCTCCCTTGACTAATTATACTCTGGAACCGGCCCGTTCAATCAGATTGATTCCCAGCGCCATAAGCAAAGACTCGACCTCTTCCCACCTGATGCCCGCCGGGGTCGGCACCGTCTGCATTCGTTCCAGCGTCCGCCGGTGTCTCCTTCTCATTGGGCTCGTTCCGTATGATAGGTGTGTTCAGAGGATTTATATTCAATTTCGGCCGTTACCTAGCCTTTTCAGCCCTTGACGGGGGAAGTGCCTGCCCCCGCGTAGGAACGTCACCCCCGCCCACGCCTGCGCGGGGGTGAAAACTCACCCTCCCAGTTTACACCCGGGAGAGCCGGGCTGGGGCGGACCCCCGCCGACGCGGCCCCAATCGAAACTGTCGGGAGACTGGCCGGCAACCCCCGCAACCCGGTTACCGCACTCCTTCCACGCTCACCGTCACCACGTCCACCCCGTGGTACCGCTGGTGCCGCACTGACGAAGCGTAGTGCCGCAGCAGCCGGAAGGAAATCTCCCGGTCGTCCTGCACGTCCGGCGGTTCTCCCAGGTAGGAGAGCTGGTCTTCCAGGTTGTCTCCCTCGAATCCCGATACGAACTCCAGCTCCGCGCCCCGCCCGTCGGCCCGGGCCGACACCATCAGGCGGCGCGGGCCGCTGCCGTTTCCTTCGCCGTTTTCCGGCGCCAGGCTGGCCAGCGTTTCCTCCCCCACCAGGACCAGCCGCTCCGACGACGCCTCGCTCCAGCCGGACCTGGACGCGAACCCCCGCAGGAACTCGCCCAGCCTGGGCAGGGTCTCGTCGTCCACCGGTACCCGCAGGCGCCGCCGCCTGGGAGAGGTCAGTTCCATGAAGACCATCAGTATCACCGCCACCAGCGCCCCGGAGGTCATGCCGTTGCCCAGCAGCACGGACAGGAAGCCGCCTCCCAGCAGGTCCGGGAAAATCCACTGGTTCTGGAACCCGGTGCCCACCCAGAAGGCGACTCCGCAGATTGTGGCCTTCCGGTGGTCAACCCCGTCCTGGATGACGATCTTCATGCCCTGGATGAACAGCAGCCCCAGCAGAACGGTGATGTAGGCCGCCGCCACCGGCGCGGGTATCGCTATGATCAGCGCCGGGACCTTGGGGAAGAAGGCCACCAGGATGAAGACGGCCCCGATGATGACCCCCACCCGGCGGGAGCCGATCCCGGTTACCTCGGCCAGGGCTATGCTGCTGGAGTAGGTGGTGTTGGGTAGCGTGCCCGCCAGGCCGGAGAGCAGGTTCCCCACCCCGTCGGCGTTGAGGGCACCCTGCACCACCCGGAAGTCGGTGGCCCGCGCCTGCCGCCGGGATACCCGCTGGATTGCCACCCCGTCCCCGATGGTCTCGATGGCGCCAACCAGGGTCACGATTATGAACGCCGGCAGCAAAGCCCAGAACTCTGCCCCGGGCGTAACGTCCAGCCCGGGCCAGGCGGCGAATGAAATGCCGGCCCAGGGCGCGTCGAGTATCGGCTGGATGTCGTAGATTCCGAAGGGAGCGCCAACCGCCGTCCCGGCGATGATCCCGATGACCGGCGACCACAGCCGCAGCCTCGGCGGTCCGCGCAGCACCAGTCCCGCCACTACCAGCAGCGTGACCCCCGCCGACAGGGGCGCGGCGAAACCGGGAGTGCCCTCCGGGATGTCGGTCAAAAAGCCGAACACCGTCGGAAACACCGTGGCGGCGATCAGCATGATCACCGTTCCCGTGACCACCGGCGTGAATATCCGCCGCAGGTAGGAGAGCCGCCCGGCCATCAGGAACTGGAACAGGGACGAAACGACGATCAGGCTGGCCATCGTCTCCGCGCCGCCCAGGGTCAGGGCCGCCACGCAGATGGCGATGAATGCCCCGGACGTGCCCATTATGAGAACATGGCCCGACCCGACGCGCCCCACCCGCACAGCTTGCAGGATGGTGGTGATGCCGCTCACCAGCAGGGCCGCGAAGGCCGCCCAGTGGATCAGGTCGTCGGACTGCTCGGCGATCCGCAGCACGATCACCACCGTCAGGACAATCGGCGTAACGATCAGAACGGCGGCCTGGGCCCCCGCTCCTGCGGCAATCAGCGGCGGGGGATGCTCATCCGGTTCATAGCGGACGCTCTCGTTCATCATCGATTGTGCCAACGGTTGCTCCCTGCCAACGGCCGCCGCCGGATACGCACCCGGGCAGCAGGGCCATCATCACATTTTCTACACCTCACCACTACCAACAACCCGCACAACTATACCAAGAAGCGGCTCAATATGTGAAACCACCCCCCCGCGCCCCAGGCAATCGCATGAAGGCTGACTCGGTCGTTTCGCTGCTCTTCGCGTCATGGGACAATGATGCTTGCGCCGGAAGGACAGGTCAATTACCATCCAGTCAAGGCCCGACTTTTGGGGGATATTTCGGAATGAGCAAGACACGTTTCACCGCGGAAGTTGACTCGGATACCCTCACCAAGGCGAGGGAAATCCTGCAAAGAGAGCAGACTACCTTAGATGAAACTCTTTGTGAAATGTTGAATTACATCGTCGCCCATGATGCCTCTCCCTGCTTTCAATGCGGTGAACCAAACATCGAGACGCTCGAGGCAATAGCTGAGGCTGAGTCCGGAAACATGGTCAGTGCCGGTACGATAACCGGCCTGTTCAAGCAGCTCAATGAGGAGGATTAGCCACGGCCGAGCCTTCCGGCGGGACTACAGACGGGAAAAACGAGGCCAGTACGGCCGACGGTTGGACGAAGAACTCGAGGCAGTGCTGCAATTGCTGGCCAACGATCTGCCGATTCCCTCGAGGTACCGGGATCACCCCATGCACGGCAGCAGAGCAGGGGAAAGGAACTGCCACATCCGGCCGGACCTGGTGCTCATTTACGCGAAACCCAACTCTTCTGACCTTAATCTGATACGCCTGGCATCCCACAGCGAACTCTTCAACTGAGGAAGGGCGCCACAGTTCCTCGCCCTGGCCATAACCCCAACCCCAACATCATTCGGACAGACCCGCCTCCCCCCCCAAAATCTCCTGACACCCGGCCGTTGACAGGCCTGCTGCCGCGTGTCTAACGTTAATTGCACAGGGACGACCCTCCGCCGGGGGGCCGTCCCTCTCTTGTGCCGTCCCCCGCGGGACCAATTTCGCCGGACCCGTTATCGCCGGAACCATATTCGGAGGTGATGCCAGTTGCTTGAATGCCGCCGCTGCTCGTCGGGGCGTCTCGTGGTGCTTACCAGGGTGCGCCCCGCCGACAACTACGTCTTCCGGTGCCGCGATTGCGGCTTCCTCTTCAGCCCGCCCGGAGCCTACAAGCGCGTCTCCGTCCCCGCGCCGGAGAACGCCCCGGAGGGGAAGAACGTCTCCAAAAAGGAGGTGTCCCGATAGCCGGTTCCCAGGACGAACCGCTCCAGGAAAAAGTGCCCGCCGCCTGCCGGAACTGTGATTGCACGAGATTGTTTCGGGCCGGCTTTGCCCAGGGACGGCAACGATGGGAATGTGCAGAGTGTCATCACAATTTCATGATGGGGGTGAAACAGGCCAAGTATCCCGAGTGGAAACGTCTGCAGGTCCTGGGCCTGCGGGCAGCGGGATTGTCCTACGACGCCATTGCTCGAAGGGAGAAGATACATCCCAACACGGTTATCCGTTGGGTGCATAAGGCGGAAAGGCAGGAAGCCGGCCAGCCTGGCAGCAACCCTGCGCCCTCTCTCCTCCCAATAATACGCCCCAGGGACTCAATCCTCCCAGCGGTTGATGTTCCTCCCCTCGTCCCGCCGCCCGTTTCCATATCCCCGGTCGAGTTCGCCGCCAACGTCCTCGGCGTCAGTCTCTGGGAAAAGCAGGTGGAGGTGCTGGAGGCCCTCGGCTCGGGAAGACGGGTCGCCGTCAAGGCCGGCAACGGTCTGGGCAAGGGATTTTGCGCCGGCGTCTCGGTGCTCTGGTTCCTGTACAGCCGACACCCGGCGGTGGTCCTCACCACCGCCCCCACCTTCCGGCAGGTGCGCCACGTCTTCTGGCGGCAGGTGCGGACCCTCTACTTCCGCTCCCGCACTCCCCTCGGCGGCCACGTCCTCGGCACCCGCTGGGAACTGGCCGAGGACCGCTACGCCATGGGCCTGTCCGCCGAGACCGCCGACCAGTTCCAGGGGTTTCACAGCCCCAACATGCTGGTCGTGGTGGACGAGGCCGCCGGAGTCAGCGACGCCATCTTCGAGGGCATCGAGTCGGTGATGACCTCCTCGGAGACCTGCCAGCTCCTCCTCCTCGGCAACCCCACCACAACCACCGGCGCCTTCCGCCGCGCCTTCCACGAGGAGCGGCAGCTCTACGAATGCGTCACCATCTCCGCCCTCGAGAGTCCCAACGTCGCGGCGGGACGCATCGTCGTCCCGGGTCTGACCACGGCGGCCTGGGTGGAGGAACGGCGCGAGGTCTGGGGTGAGGAAAACCCCATGTTCCAGGCCCGCGTCCTCGGCGAGTTTCCCGTGCAGGATGACGATACCCTCCTGCCGCTCACCCTCATCGAGGCCGCCACCCAGCTCTGGTCCGGCGAAATCCCCTCCGAGCCGGTGGGGACCGATGCCCCGGTGGTCATCGCCGTCGACCCCGCCCGTTTCGGCAGCGACCACAGCGTCATCCTGCGCCGCCGGGGCAACCGGGTCGAGGAAATCCAGTCCTTCAACGGCCTGGACACCATGCAGGTGGCCAGGCGGGTCGAGTCTGCCGTCCTGCTCCATCATCCTCAGCAGGTGGTCGTGGATGAAATCGGCGTGGGCGCCGGCGTCCTGGACCGGCTGCGCGAGCTGGGCCACCCCGTCCATGGCGTCAACGTCGCCAGGCCGCCCCAGCGCGATGGCCTGTTCGCCAACCTGCGGGCCGAGGGCTACTGGCGTCTCCGCGAAATGCTCGAGGCCCGCCAGTTGGCCCTCCTCCCGGACCAGCGTCTCATCGGAGAGTTGGCCGCTCTGAAGTACGACTACCGGGATGGTGACAACAAGCTGGTCATGGAAAGCAAGGACTCCATGAAAAAACGGGGTCTGCCCTCCCCCGACCGGGCCGACGCCCTCATGATCTCCTTCCTGGCCCCGCCCCCCAAGCCAACCCTGTGGACATAGGGGACAGCGCTGATCTGGAGGCAAAAATCATGTACGTGCCCGGCGGGGAGCCGCCGGTCAGGTGCTGGAGGAAAGAAGGGCTTCGACCTTTTCCACGAATTGCTGGACGTGTGGGAGTCTCATTTCGACACTCTCCCGGTTGAACCAGTTCTCGTAAAAGTTGTAGTGAAGGTCGTTTGCGACAGCGAAGAGCGGGGTCAGGTCCTGGTCGCCGGTCTCTCGCACCAGAGCATCAACTATGTCGTAGAGGGCGCGGTGAGTCCGGTGGTAAACGCCACGCTGTTCCGCAACGGCCTTGACCATCTCGGCGGCGGCGCCCCAACCCTTCTCCCCGGCCTGGGCGGGGTCCGTATCAAGCTCGGCCCGGGCCTTGGCAAGGAGTTCGTGGCTTCTCTGTTGGTATGTGGCGGCTTGCTGCATGGATTGGTTCCTCTATGGGCTGGAGTTCAGCAGACTTTCGACCCTGGCGATGAAACGTTCGACGGCCTGGATGCCGGCGGCGACTATCGTGCGGTTGTGCTGGTTCTCGTAGAAGTTGAAGTGCAGGCCGCTGGCCGTGACGAAAAGCTCTGCGAGTTCGGCGTCTCCCGTTTCGTCCGCCAGCCCATTGACTATCTCGTAAAGGGAGCGGTGAGTCCGGTGGTAAACGCCCCGTTGCTCCGCAACGGCTTTGACCATGGACGCCGCTGCGCCCCATCCCTTCTCCCCGGCCTGGGCCGGGTCGGTGTCAAGTTCGGCCCGGGCCTTGGCGAGGAGTTCGTGGCTTCTCTGCTGGTATGTGGCAGCTTGCTGCATGGAATCGTCCTGTCTGGCGGCACTTGTGGGAAATCAATTGTACACCCTTCGGCAACAAACATTTTTGGAGCAAATGTATGTATATGAACAAATGGACTTCCGTAATCACCAACCCCTTCCGCCGGCCGCCGGAACAGATCCTGTCCAAAGAAACCACGGCGAAGGAGACCACGTCGGAAAAAGCGGCGGGCATTTCCTCCCGTCCGAGCCCCTTGGAGTCGACCTCCGGGGGATGGGGCCTGGCCGAGCTTTTCGGTAGCGGCCGCGCCCGGGCCGAGTACGGACGCTACTATGCCGCCTCCGTCCCGGTCTACGCCGCCATCAAGCTGCGGGCCGACGCCGTCAGCCGCCCGTCCCTGCGCATCCTGCGGGTGGGCGGCGGCAGGGATGGCGCCCTCACTTCCGTTGAGCCGGACCATCCGGTGGCGCGGCTGATGGAGCGGGTCAACCCGTGGACCACCAGCGGCGACCTGTGGCGCAGCGCCGAGATTCACCTGAACCTGTGGGGCTCCGCCTTCTGGGCCCTGGAGCGGGACGGTGATGGACAGTGGCAGCTCTGGCCGCTCCGCCCCGACCGGGTCACCCCCTTGCCCGGTGAGCGGGTCCCGCTGCGGGGATTCGTCTACCAGGGACGCACCGGGCCGGTGGCCTACACGCCCGACGAGGTCGTCTGGCTGCGCTACTACAATCCGCTGGACGACTGCGCCGGATTCTCGCCGCTGGCCCCCAGCCGCCTGTCCGTGGACATGGGCTGCGAGGGGATGCGGTTCAACCGGAACTTTCTCCGCAACTCGGCCCAGCCCGACTTCGTGATGCTCACCGACGAGAGCATGACCGACGCGGAGATCGCCGGCTTCTACGACCGCTGGGAGGCCCGCTACCGGGGGCCGGGCAACGCCCACCGTCCCGCCATCGCCAACTTCATCCGCGACATCAAGCCCCTGGGCCTGTCCCACCGCGACATGGACTTCATCCAGGGACTGCGCTGGAGCCTCGAAGAGGTGAGCCGCGCCTTCGGGGTGCCCAAGCCCCTGCTGGGCGACTTCGAGCGGGCCACCTTCGCCAACGTCAACGCGGCCGAGCGCATCTTCTGGCGCAACACCATCGTCCCCGAGCTCAAGTTCTTCGAGGAGCAGCTCACCCGGATGCTTCTCCCCCGCCTGGGCTATCCCGACCTGTCCTTCGAGTTCGACCTCTCCAGCATCGAAGCCCTCCAGGAAGACGAAAACCAGCGCGTCACCCGCGAAATGCAGCTCCTCGACCGGGGCGTCATCACCATCAACGAACTCCGCCGCCGCCGCAACCTCCCCGACCTCCCCTGGGGCAACGGAGGCCCGGAGCGTGGGGAGTAGACCTGGCGTGACCGTCTGGCGCCCGGCACCAACACGGAGTGTCGGGCGTCAGACCACTACCAGGTCGCGCTCGACGTATGGTCGGATCTCCTTCCTGACCCCATCGGGAGTTGCCAGGTCAATCTGTCGGCCCAGCAGGTCTTCCAGGTAAAAAACTGCCCCGAAGTAGCTTTTCCAGTCGGGAAGTGGCTCGAAAGTGACAATCACATCCACGTCGCTGTCGTCCCTCCCCTCATCCCGCGCAAACGACCCGAACAGGGACAGCGACGTAACCCCAAACCTCTCCCGCAGGACAGGCTTGTGCTCCCGGAGAGTTTGCAGCATTTCGTCGCGTGTCATGAGGTTATGACGGAGGAATGGGTTATTTCGTCCGGCTCTTGCTGAACTTCAATTATAGCGAGGGAGCTCTTATCAGCCGCAACCCCGGGATGTCAGCGAAATCTCCGTCGTGGGAGGCCAGGGGACAGTTGAAGATTAGGGCCGTCGCCGCTACCCAGGCATCAGCGATCCGAATTTCTCGTCCAGCAAGACGGCGTTCGCCCCGGAGGCGGGCGCAAGCTTCAACCATCCGCGCGTCCGGGTAAACCACTTCGTACTGATTCAGGAAGTTGCCCAGTTGATTCCTGCGCCGTTCTCCCCAGCCTCCAACCGCTGCGCCGTACCAGACTTCTTCTAATGTCTGAAATGAAATGAGCCGATGGAGACCTTGGATCCGCTCCAGGTAGTAGTGGGCTTGAGGGGAACCACGAAAGATGTATGAGACAACGTTGGAGTCCAGGACAACCAGCGGGGAATCAGCCTGCCTCAAACGTCCCGCCCCTCGCGGATTATCCTGAGAAATTCTTCGACGTCAAAAGGTTCAGACGCCCGGACGACCTTGTCAGGGTCGAAGACCTTGGGGTTGGGGTCGTTGAGGATTTCTTCGATGGTGCGCTTTCCCACATCAGGGTCAACAAACTCTTCCACATCGATCAGGGCAAATTCGTCTTCTTCGCTGATCCAGCCCTGGCCGCTGATGGTGACGAACCGGGATTCCATAGGGCCGACTTCCGGCATCAAAGCAGGGCTGAAGCGGAGTGGGACGGGTTCAGTCCCGATCCGTTCCAGTTGGGCTGTGCCCTCCTTGGGGTCGACGTTCCTCAGCCATCCGTGGGCGGTGGTCGCTAACTGTTCGGCGTCAACTTTGCTCTTGGGATGCTTTTTAGGAGCAGTCACGTCGGCAGCACCTCCCGACCGGGTTGTTGGGTAGAATCAACCGTTTGAGTGCCGGTAGCGGCGTCAAGCCGTCAGGCACCGTGGGAAATGAGGAAAGAGAAAAAACCGTTGGAGCGGGCGATGGGATTCGAACCCACGACTTTTTGCTTGGGAAGCAAACACTCTACCACTGAGTTACGCCCGCCCGGGGATTCGATGATAAGTCCGCCCCCGCACGCCTGTCAACGCGGCGGATGCCGTTCGGTTGGACCAGGTCAACTTTGGGCGAAGGCTTCGGCGTCGCGAATGTACTGGTCGGTTTCGCGGATTCGGCGAGGGACATCGGGAGAACCGCAGCGTCGGTTATAGAAGCATTGTCCGTGGAGTTGGCTCAGGCGGCTGTAGTACCGCCCCACCAGCGTTTTGATGGTGAGGTCCTCCCTGGCCAGGGCGTCCAGACCGTCTGACGTCAGGCCGGTAGTCCCGGGCTCCTCGCCTGTCCGAGCGAGGATCAGGGCATCGGTGGCACGCTTGGTGGCGCACCAGGCCTTCTCGGCTGCGTCGCGAATGTCCCCCTGGTCCAACCGCTCCAGGGCTGCGGCGTGCATCTCCCAGGCGTCGGCGAAGATGTCGGCTGCGTCTGCCGTCGTGGTCATTGAACGGGCTGCCTCCTTGCTGGGTCCGAGCGGGCGCCATGAAAGCTTGTGATTGTCAATATCATACCAGCGGGATGGCTGCAGGGCGAAAAGGGCCGCCCCATCCCCCGACGGAGCGGCCCCCTGATGAATCCCTGTCGTATCCCGCCGTGGCGGCGCTACACGTCTATCCGGTACACCCGCACCGCCGTATCGTGGAACAGCGCCGCCCGCTCCGTGGCCGAGTAGTCCTTCGACAGCCGCTTGAAGGCGTTGAACAGCGTGTTGTACGAGTAGGACACCTTGTCCGGCGGAAAGTTGCTCTCGAACATGCACCGGTCCGGCCCGAACTGCTCGATGCAGTAGTTCATGAACGGCGCCAGCCCCTCCGCCAGCTCCTCCGACCCGATGGGAATGTCGTAGGTGTGCCAGTCGAAGCCGTAGCGCGGCTGCCCGATGCCCCCCAGCTTCATCACGATGTTGGGGCACTGGGCCACCGCGGCCACCCCCTCCTTCCAATGCGGGATGACCTCGTCGTCCCGGTTGCCGTAGGGCCCCACCCGGTACAATCCGCCAATGTGGTTCAGCACGATGGTCAGGTCGGGAACGGCGTTGGCGAAATCCACCAGCTCGGGAAGCTGCGGAAAGTACAGCGTGTTCTCCATGGACATCCCCTTGCTGGCCAGCACCTTCGCCCCCTCCCGGAACTTCGCATCCGCCAGCAGCCCCTGGTCCGTCCGGTTCTCCACGTCGGGATGGGGGTCCCACGCCGCCGACTGCCGGGTGCCCCGGAAGCGGTTGGGGCTGGCCGCCTGCAGCGCGTCCAGCACCGGCTCCACCGCATCGCCCAGCCGCAGGTTGGCGTTCCCGATGATGGCCGCCGCCGCCCGCGCTGGCCCATACATCCCGCTGGCGCTGGCCGCCGCCAACCCTTGGACAAACTCCACCTCCCCGACGCAGCGCAGCTCCTCCGGGCCGTCCTGCTTGTACATGGCCCGGGTCTCGATGAACACCGTGGAGCGGATGTTGTGCCCGCTGTTGATGTCCGCCGCCAGCTCGTGCAGCAAATAGCGCTGGTATGGAATGCGGATGGGCCGGAAGTCCCAGAAGTGGTGGTGCGGATCGCAGATGGGCAGGTCCGGCTCCAAAGTCTCCTCAACGTTCAAAGCCAGCCAGTCATTTCCTCCATACGGCATAACATCGCCTCCTTATAAGGAAGGTTGGGGACACGCGGGAAATACCGGAGGGTACTGGCCGAATCATACGCCGGGCGATGGGTCGGGGCAATGGGGGGTTGGGTCACATCCGCAGTGGAGATTTCCTCGCGTTCTCCGGTAGGAAGAGATCCTGCAGGTGTCCGGTTCCGCTAATAGAGATGTTGCCTCGACCAGCGCCGGTAGGGTTCTGTCAGAGTTGTGATATAATTCTGTTGGGCCTATACCAACCCGGTATAGACCGCTCGGAGGGATCGGAGATGGCAACGAAGAAAGTCACCAACCGGCCGGAGCCCAAGGTGAAATACGCGACCGCGAAGCAAGTGGAAGCTGCTGCGAAACTTGCTCTCAAAACACATGGGGAGGCTTACCGCGCTCTTGCTAAACGGTAAAGTCTAGGAAGAACGTCTCTTCGTCGTAGAGCCCTCCAACTTATCTGGAGGGCTTTTCAATTATCCCTAGCATCGGACTGTCTCATGCCCAGACGACAATACAGGTTCATCGATATCGGAATGGTTGAGGACGTCTTAGCCGATCAGATCAAGGAACATTTCCGCGATTATCCTGATCCCGCTCCGGTATACCAGTACAGGGGTGGAGAACACGGTAGGGGCCTTTTGGAGTCAGCATTGGCTGCACCCCAGCAGACTTTCGGCGGGATCTACCTGCATCGTACTGTGCTGGACAAGGCAGCAGCACTTTGGCGCTCGATTACTATGGATCACCCGTTCGTCGATGGCAACAAACGAATGGGGCTGCTGTGCTGCCAGGTTTTTCTCACAATGAACAGATATATATTCATTGCGACCGAGGAAGAGGCCGTCGAATTTAGCGTTGCCATTGCCACGGGACAACCTGGCACTGACGTTCCTCAGATTGCCAGGTGGTTGCGTCTTAACACCATGACTGTGGAACAGCTGGAACGATTGGCGAGGTTTGCCGAGGCCGAGCCAAGGTATTTGACAATGGTGGTCAATTCTTTGAGAGAAATCGATGCCGACGAAGAGTAGCTCTGACGCAAATAATAACCGGTAGTCGGTCACAGCCGACCCTTCCCCCGTCCCTCCCCCTCCAGAAACTCCACCACCCGTCCCGCCAGATGTAACCCCCCCGGCACACCATCCAGTCCAGGAAGTCGTTGGACTAGTGCCTGGCGGCATCGATTACCGTGCTGCCCAGCGATGCTCTCCCGTCTCCGGCGTGGGAACAGCCCAGGATGGTCCGGGAAGGATCCGTGCCGGGTTTGTTGGGGAACCCGTGCGGGGTTGATGTTCGGATTAACGGGTGTCGTCCAGCCGCTTCCGAAGTTCCGCAACCTCGGCCCGAAGCTCATCAATGGCCAGTTGGAGTTCCGTGAAGGCTTCCTTCCTGCCTTCTTCTCTTCCTGCCTCTGTCCCTTCCCTCCTGCCTTCCTTTTTTCCTTCCTCTCTTCCTGCCTTTTTCCTGCCTCCCTCCCTTCCTTGAGGCCCTGTTGCCGGCCTTCTTCTCTGAGTTCCCTAGCCTTGGATGGAGCGAACAGTACCATGTAGACCCCCAGTTCCAGGATTATTGCCAGCCAGAAGGCGACCCCGAAGGACGCGGTGGCTATCTCGCTCAGGGTGGGAGCCAGGCCATCGGCCGGCCATACCCAGACCTCGGTTTTCTGAAAATAGACGAGGACCGCAAAACTGACAATGTATGCCGTGCAGTAGCTAAGTCCGTAGCGGCGCCAGTTCCCCGGTAATTGCATCCGGTTCAGGATAAGGCTTGATGATTGCTCCAGTCAAGAGTAAAATGTCACAACTCTTATAACCAGTGGAAATTCTGCACCGCAGAGAACCTCTTCCCCCCAGCCTACCCCGCCTCCAAAAACTCCACCACCCGCTCCGACATCGGCTGCGCGTCAAACAGGCTGTACATCAAGGATGCGTTGCTCTGGGCGTCGCCGCCAAAGTACCGCTCGTACAGCACCTGCCGCGACCCGAAGGAGCTGCAGCACACGTCCCACGCCAGCCGGAACAGCCGCACCCGCTCCTCCGCCGTCGCCGTGTCCGTGTCCAGGTACTTGGCGATATCCTCGGCCAGCGGGCCGGACAGGTCCGCCTTGGTCGGCAGGGCCATCAGGCTGCTCGACCCCAGCAGGTGCAGCATCTCCGCCATTCGCGGATACATCCGTATCATCATCCGCCGCGCCGTCAGCAGCGGCATGTAGGGCGGGCACATAATCCCCCACTGGTCCACCGCCGCCTCCACCTCCGCCGTCTTCAGCAGCGCCCTCGTCACCTGCAAATTCTCGATGAACTCCGCCATCATCGCCTGCACCTGCGGAATCTGCCCCGACCCCAGCGTGTTCACCATCAGGTTGGCCAGCCCCAGCATGAACTCGCACTTCACCACGTTCTTGGACACCACCTGGTGGCCGGTGTGGGTGTTGCGGTTGCTGGCCGCGCCCCAGTTGTTCGCCAGCTCCACGTCCCCGTACAGGAAAACCCGCTCCCACGGCACCAGCACGTTGTCGAAGAAGACCACCGCGTCCATCTCCTCGAACCGCGACCCCAGCGGATGGTCGAAGTGGTCCCGTCCCAGGTCGAAGCTCTCCCGGCACAGGAACTTCATCCCCGGCGTGTTGCACGGCAGGGCAAAGGCGAAGGCGTACCGCTCCGCCGCGTTCCCCGGCAGCCGGTGCGTCCGCGCCGGATACACGATTATCTCGTCGGACAGCGGCCCCAGCGTCGCCAGCACCCGCGCCCCGTTCACCACAATCCCGTCGGGAGTCTCGTCCACCACCGCCAGCGCCACGTCCGTCCGGTTCTCCAGCGGGCTGGCCAGCGGGGCCCGGTTGCGCTGCAGGTTGACCAGCGTGTGGGTCAGCGTCAGGTCCTTCTCGCGGACGTGCTCGTAGTAGTTGACCACGTTCTCCCGGAAGTCGGGACGGTTCCGCCCGCAGTAGTCGGCGGCGGCGGCCATGGACATCAGCGCCACGTTCAGGAAGTCCGGCGACCGGCCCATCATCCCGCAGCTCACCTGCGCCCACCGGGTCATCATCCCCCGCCGCCGCTCCAGGTCTTCCAGCGTCCGCGGCATGATGAACGACAAGCCCACCGGCTCCCCGGATGACGGTGACGGATAGGTCATCTCGGCGCCGGCCTCCGGGTCATGCTGCAGGTCGTACAGCCGCGCGATGGTCTTCGCCCCGTTCCGCAGCGCCGGATGGGCCGTCGGATCCGGCACCCGCTCCCCGGCCAGGTACACCTCCGCCGGTTTCTTCCGCAGCCCCTCCAGATAATCGGCCCCCGTCCGTGCAGGCATAACGACCCCTCCCCGGGAATAGTCGGCTGGCTCTCACCCAAAAACAACGCCCCCAGTTTACACCAGGGGCGGTTGGGGGGTGTTGCCAATTAGCTGTTTTCGTACCCGACCCCGTGTCGGCCTGCGCCCTTCCTTCCCGTCATTCCCGCCCCCTGTCGTCGTTCCTGCGCAGGCAGGAACCCATCAGCTATCCCCCCAACCCTGTCTCCCACACCCAACATCCCTCCCGTCATTCCCGCGCAGGCGGGAATCCAGACCCCCGTTGCCGTTAAACTGGGCCACATAAATCGGAATCCTTCCTTTTCCCATCGTCGCTGGACATTATTGGGCTTGTAGTTATAACTTAGGTCAAACGAGTTCTAAGGTCGCAAACTTCATTACTGGAAGGGAAAGAAAAGCATCATAACATTGGAACTATCCTAAGAGTATGCTGTGATGGAGTTCGATTAAACCAAGAGAATAAAGAGGAAACATCTTCAGGTTCTTTGGAACCCCCCTAACGTGGTTAAACCGACAGATAATCCTTCCCTGTCACCGATCATATATACCGGAGGAATCGATGCCCGTTCAGCGTTACTCAGTAAACCAACACCCTATCGAGACTCTGCTGACGTGGATCAAGACCGATGAAATCGCGATTCCCGAGATCCAGCGTCCTTTTGTCTGGAACGCGGCTAAAGTACGTGACTTCATAGATTCGCTTTACCATGGCTATCCGGTCGGGTATCTCATTGCTTGGCGCAATCCGGATGTCCGTCTGAAAGACGGCACCCAATCAACAGGGAAGCGCATTTTGATTGACGGTCAACAACGTGTCACGGCTCTGCTGGCCGCGTTGCTGGGAGAGCAGGTCGTTGCTCGAGACTACAAACGTCAGCGTATCTCCATAGCCTTTCATCCTGCTGAGCAACGCTTCGAAGTTACCAACGCCGCGATCCGACGAGACAGGGAATGGATTAGCGATATATCGACACTCTTCGCACCCGATACAAGAATACTTCAGTTAGTGGATACTTTCTGCGAAGAGAACCCTGGCGTGGACAAGGACGAAATCTACGACCGCATGGAACGCCTCCGTGGCATCCGCAACAACTCCTTGGGTCTGATCGAACTAAACTCCGATTTGGACGTGGAAACCGTCACCAAGATTTTCATTCGCATCAATTCGCAGGGAGTTTCGCTGAATGCTGCGGATTTCGTAATGTCCAAGATGGCGGCGAGCGAGGAGCACAACGGGCACCGTCTACGAAAGTGTATTGATTACTTCTGTCACTTGGTTGTGGCGCCAGAGATGTATGGCGAGTTGGCCAAAGACGACGAGTTTGCTTCAACCAAGTATTTCCGTTCGATGGAGTGGCTGAAGAACGAGAAGGACGATCTTTACGACCCATCCTATACGGACATGCTTCGTGTTGCTTTCACATCGAAGTTCAAGCGCGGGCGTCTCGAAGACCTCGTCGCATTATTGTCAGGCCGCAATTTCGCGACCCGAACGTGTGAGGAGACGATCGCAGAGGAGTCCTTCCACAAGCTCGAAGACGGCGTTCTGAGATATATGAATGAGACTAACTTCAAACGGTTCATTATGATCCTCCGCTCGGCGGGGTTTGTAAATTCTTCA
The DNA here is from genome assembly GCA_034423195.1 of Dehalococcoidia bacterium. GTDB lineage: Bacteria > Chloroflexota > Dehalococcoidia > Lucifugimonadales > UBA3495 > CATOSK01. The sequence goes on from DAOUIZ010000061.1 coordinate 68,690, forward strand.
TTGATCAGATCCCAAAACACTGTCAATTTCGCCTACATCCTTTATTTGACGCTGCGGGAGCAGCGTGAAGCGCCCGAGCAAATCGAGAGGCTGGTCCGCAAGTGGTTCGTGATGTCAGTCCTGACAGGAAGGTATACCGGCGCACCCGAAACAGCTTTCGGGGCTGACATTGGCAACATCGACAGATTCGGCGCAGGCAATTACCTTGATACCATCGAACGGGCGGACCTCTCTGACGCTTTTTGGGATGTGGGCCTCCCGCAGCAGATGGACACCTCCGTAGCCAGCAGTCCCTATTTCAACGTCTTCCTGGCAAGCCAGGTCAAGGGGAACGATAAGGGGTTCCTCTCGCGGGATATCGTTGTGCGGAACCTCCTTGAAGGCCAGTCTAACATTCACCACGTATTTCCGCGCAGCTATTTGCAAAAACATGGCTTCCAACGTGGTCGCTATAATCAAATCGCCAATTACGTGGTAATGCAGAGTGAGATCAATATAGCTATCGGGGCCCTTCCACCGACGACCTATTTTTCAGATCTCCAGGAGCAATGTAGCAGCGGAGTTCCTAGGTATGGCGGGATCACCGACTCCGACAACTTACGGGAGAATCTGATGGCCCACTGCATCCCTGAAGGAATGGATGCAGCAAGTGTCGAGAGCTACGACGCCTTCCTGCAAGAGCGGAGAAAACGCATGGCGGCCAAGATTCGTGATTACTATAGGGGGTTATAGGACTCTTCCTCGACGGGATCAGTCATTCTGCCCCCCTACCCCCACAGCCCCCTGACCCGGTCCAAAATCCTGTTCCCCACCTCGTACTTCGTCAGCAGGGGAAGGTGCTCGGCGTTCAGCTCCCGGTCAATCAGCACCACCCGGTTCGTATCCGACCCGAACCCGCTCTCCTCCTCGGTGATGTCGTTGGCCACGATCAGGTCCAGCGACTTCCGCCGCACCTTGTCGGATGCGTTGGCCACCAGGTTCTCGCTCTCCGCCGAAAACCCCACCCGGACAAAATCTCCCCGCGCCGTGTTCAGAATGTCCGTCGTCGGAGCCAGCTCAATCGTGAGCGCATCGTCCGACTTCTTGATTTTCTGCTCCGCCGCTCCCGCCGGACGGTAGTCCGCCACCGCCGCCGCCATAATCAGCGCGTCGGCGCTTTCCATGCTGGACAGCACCGCGTCGCACATCTGCTGCGCCGTCTGCACCCGCACCACCTTCACCAGCGGCGGGTCCGGCAGTCCCGTCGGAGCCGTCACCAGGATGGCCTCCGCCCCCCGGTCCCGGGCCGCCTCCGCCACGGCGTACCCCATCTTCCCCGACGAGTTGTTGGTGATGACCCGCACCGGATCAATCGGCTCCTGCGTGCCCCCCGCGCTCACCACCACCGTCCGCCCGGACAGGTCGCCCTTCCGCCCCAGCGTCGCGGAGATGTATCCCAGCAGTTCCGGCGTCTCCAGCAGCCGTCCCATCCCCATCAGGCCGGAGGCCAGCCGGCCCGGCGCCGGCCCCGCGATGACCACGCCCCGCTCCCGCAGCCTGGACAAATTCTCCTGCGTCGCCGCGTTGGCGAACATATTGGCGTCCATCGCCGGGGCCACCAGCAGCGGCGCCTCCGTCGCCACCACCGTCGTCGTCAGCGGATCGTCCGCCAGCCCCAGGGCCAGCTTGGCGATGCAGTGGACCGTGGCCGGAGCAACCGCCACGATGTCCGCCTCCCGCGCCAGCTCCACATGCTCGATGGAGTAGTGGGAGGCGGTGTCGTAGGTGTCCGTCACCACGTCCCGGTGGGTGATGCTGCGGAAGGCCAGCGGCGTCACGAACTGGGTCGCGCCGTAGCTCATGATGACATCCACCAGCGCCCCCGCCTGCACCAGCTTGCTGGCCAGGTCCACCGCCTTGTAGCAGGCGATGCTGCCCGTAACCCCCAGGACAACCCGCTTATCTCGCAACGGTCCGCTCACGTCCCCTCCCTTATCCGACTCGGTATCTCCCCCTCAGTGTACCCGCCGCTCCCCATCTCTCCCCGAAAGAAACCCTCTATAAAGGGGGTTTGGGGGATGCATCCCCCAACGTCACCCCCGCATCTTGGACCCCTGGTTCATCCCGTAGATGATCCGCAGCCCCTCCAGCGTCAGGTCCTGGTTGATCTCGTGGAACACCGGCGCTTCCCTGGCGATCATGTTCACCAGCCCGCCCGTCCCGATGACCGTGGCGTCCTGCCCGATCTCGTCCTTGAACCGCTGCACCATCGTGGTGATCAGGCCCGCGTACCCCAGCACCAGCCCCGACTGGAGCGATGTCGTCGTGCTCCTCCCAATGGCCGACTTGGGCGCCACCAGCTCCACCCGCCGCAGCTGCGATGTGTTGAAGAACAGCGAGTCCGCCGCCAGGTTCATCCCCGGGGCGATGGCCCCGCCCAGGTACTCGCCGGATCGGGATATGGCGTCGAACACCGTCGCCGTCCCCAGGTCCACCACGATGGCCGGCGCCCCGTACAGGTCGATGGCCGCCACCGCGTCGGCGATCCGGTCCGCCCCCACGTCCCGCGGGTTGTCGTACAGGATGGGCAGCCCCGTCCGCACCCCGGCGGATACGTTCAGCGGGTCAACTCCGAAGTACCCGTTGACCAGTTGGTTGAACACCAGCGTCAGCGGCGGCACCACGCTGCACAGGCACGCCTCGGAAATGGATGACGGGTCGACGCCCTTGGCCTGCAGCACCCCGCACAGCATCGTCCCATACTCGTCGGCCAGCCGCCGCGTATCGGTGGCGACCCGCAGCGTCGTCGTCAGGCGCTCCCCGTCGAACACCCCCAGCGTCACCGCCGTATTCCCGATGTCAATCGTCAGCAGCATCCCGCATCCGAAAGCCCTATCCCCGGATTGCCGCCGATTATAAGACCGCGACTCAACGGCAAGCAACGGCGGATAAATCCCCCTGCCAGACGTTGCTGTATCCTTTTGTCACGGGACAGGTTGACATCCGCAACTAATCCCCACCATAATCAGCGAACGCTGGCCTCCCACCCCCACCCCAAGGAACCTCACAATGACCACCGAGCACCGATTCGCGGATATAGAAGCTAGACTACTCCGGCTGAAGGACACCCTCCGGCAGTTGGCGGAAACATCTGTCGAGCATCCCCGGGAAACCCCAGCGTACCGGCTGGACGAGACGCTTGCCCGGATCAGCGAAACACAGGCCAAGATTGGAGAGATTCTCGCCCGGCATAATGAGCCGGTTGCCCGGAGCAATGAGGAGTTTGCCGAGTACTGGCGGAAGCACGATGAAGAGTATGCCGAGTACTGGCGGAAGCACGATGAAGAGTATGCCGAGTACCACCGGAAGTACGACGAGGAACTCGCCGAGTACCGCCGCGAGTCGGCCCAGATGCAGCGCCTGATTATCCGCATAGCCGAGAAGAATGGCTGGCTGGACGAAAACGGCGACATCTCCTCCCCGTTCTGACGTATCAGCTGCTGCGGCCCTGACCCCAACCCCCCAATAACCTTACCCCAGCCTCACCACCTCATCCTCAGGGGGTTTGGGGGATGAATCCCCCAACGGAGCCGCCCAGCTCCCTTAGACAAGTTACCTCAATCGGGAGCGAAAGCGGCTCCCCTTCAAACAAAGCCGCCCATCACCCCTGCGCTATAATCCCCCAATGTCCGCCCTGGCCCTCGGCCTCGTCCTGCTCTCCGCCCTCTGCCACTCCACGTGGAACCTCCTTCTGAAACGCGCCGCCAACCCCGAGGTCTTCGCCTGGTCCCTCCTCATCGCCGGCAGCGTCGTCCTCGCCCCCCTCGGCGCGGTCCTCTTCTGGCTCTACCCGGTCCCCCCGGACGGATACTGGTTCGTCCTTGCCACCGTCATCCTCCACGTCTTCTACTTCGCCATGCTCGGACGCGGATACTCCCGCGGCGACCTCTCCCTGGTCTATCCCATCGCCCGGGGCATCGGCCCCATGCTCGTCCCGGTGCTCGCCGTGCTGTTCCTCGGAGAAAGGGTTGCCCTGCCCGCCGCCCTGGGAATCGCCCTCATCATCGCCGGAATCTACATCGTCTCCTGGTGGGGACGCTTCCGGCAGGTGCTGTCCGACCCCTTCGCTCTCCTCCGCGACGGAGGCGTCGTCTACGCCGTCCTCACCGGACTCATCATCACCGCCTACACCCTGGTGGACAAGCAGGGAGTCGCCCACATCCAGCCCTTCCTTTATATGTACCTCCAGACCATCGGCGCCGGCATCGGCCTGGCCCCCTGGGTCCTGCTCCAATACCGCTGGGGCCCGGTCAAGCGCGAGTGGCGGGAAAACTTCTGGCCCATCGTGCTGGCTGGCATCCTGGTATTCACCGCCTACGGAATGGTCCTCACCGCCTTCTCCATCTCCCCGGTCAGCTACATATCCCCCGCCCGCGAGGTGGGGATAGTCGTCGGAGTCCTGATGGGCGTCCTCATCCTCAAGGAACCCTTCGGCGGCGGCCGCCTCCTCGGCTCCGCCTTCATCGTCGCCGGCCTCACCTTAATCGCCCTCTCCCCCTAGCAGGGCTATCGCATGAAGTCTGACTAGGTCCTTTCGCCGCTCTCCCGTCATTCCCGCGCCCCTCGTCGTTCCTGCGGAGGCAGGAACCCATCAGCCCTCCGACAACCCCCGTACCCCTCGCAGGAACCCCTTCCCTGCCCAATGTCGGCCCGTCACCCCCGCGCCCTCGTCGTTCCCGCGCGGCGCCCTCGTCGTTCCTGCGGAGGCAGGAACCCATCAGCTCTCCAACAGCCCCCGTACCCTTCGCAGGAATCCCTTCCCTACCCAATGCCGGCCCGTCGTTCCTGCGGAGGCAGGAACCCACACCACGGCAAACCTTCTCAGCCTGGCGTACATCCGTGCTATGATGGGACAAGCCTTTGCCCCCACCCTCAACCCTCAAGGAATCTCCCCCATGCCCCCCAACTGGACCAACCAGACCCTCTGGACCGGCGACAACCTCGACGTCATGCGAGGCATGAACTCCGATTGCGTCGACCTCATCTACCTCGACCCGCCCTTCAACAGCAATCAGGACTACGCCGCTCCCATCGGAGGCGAGCAGGCGATGGTCGGCTTCAAGGACACCTGGACCCTCAACGACGTTGACCTGGCTTGGCACGGCGAGATTGCCGAGTCCGAACCCGCCCTCTACTCCATCATCGACTCCGCCGGCCTCTCCCACGGCAAGGGCATGAAGAGCTACCTCATCATGATGGCCGTCCGCCTTCTGGAAATGCGCCGCATCCTCAAGGACACCGGCAGCATCTACCTCCACTGCGACGACACCGCCAGCCACTACCTGAAAACCGTGATGGATTCGGTGTTCGGCGCTTCCAACTACAAGAACGAAATAACTTGGAAGCGAACGACAGCCCACAACGACCCGGGACGCTATGGCCGGATCTCTGACTCCATTCTGTTTTATACAAAGTCTCCTGAGAAGACGTTTAACCATGTTCGGGGCAGTTATTCTGATGCCCAATTGCAACGCTACAAGTACAGCGATGAGAATGGTCCGTACAGGGCCGAAAATTTGACCGCTCCCCACTTTTCTCCGACGAGAACCGTGGAATGGCGAGGCGTTAATCCGGGGAGCAACAGGCAATGGCGATTTTCGGTCGATGAATTGGAGCGCCTGTACTCCGAGGGCCGAATTTTACTAAGACGGGATGGTCTCCCGCGCAAAGATGGGTACAAGTCCTATCTGCATGAAGCCCCAGGGCCAGTCTTGCAAGATTTCTGGAATGATATTGCATTGGGGCCAACCGCCGGTGAGCGCACTCAATACCCCACCCAGAAGCCCCTGGCCTTGCTGGAGCGCATCATCCAGGCCAGCAGCAATGAGGGCGACATGGTCCTCGACCCCTTCTGCGGTTGCGCCACCGCCTGCGTCGCCGCCGAAAAGCTGGGACGCCATTGGGCCGGCATCGACATCTCCCCCAACGCCCTCGTCCAGGTCAACAACCGCCTCCGCAACGAGCTCGGCCTCTTCTCCCTCACTGTCACCCACCGCACCGACATCCCCCGCCGCACCGACCTCGGCCCCATCCCCCACTACCGCACCCAGAAGCACACCCTCTTTGGAATGTCCGAAGGCAAATGCCAGGGCTGCCTCCTCTCCTTCCCCTTCCGCAACCTCACCATCGACCACATCATCCCCCAAAGCCGCGGCGGCACCGACCACATCGACAACCTCCAGCTTCTCTGCGGCGCCTGCAACTCAACCAAGGGCACAACCACCAACGAAGAATTCCTCGTCAAGCTAAAAGCAATGGGCCTCCGCTAATCTCTTCCCACCTCTTTCTTCCCGTCACCCCCGCATAGGCGGGGACGGGCGTTAGGATGGGGGTGGAATTCCGCCGCATTATTCAGATGTGACGCACACGCTATGTTCGCTGATAGTTTTGAGATAGTTCCTCAGTAATTTTCTTTCAGACTCGGACAGATTGACATCCGCAACTAATCCCTGCCATAATCATTCACCCACAGGCGTCCCACCCCTGCGCTGGCTCGTGCCCCCCAGCCCAAGGAGTCTCCCAATGACCACCGAGAACCGATTGGCGGAATTTCAAGATGGATTGGTCCGGCTGGAGAACACCGTCCGGCAGTTGGCGGACATGTCGGTTGAGCACAGCCGGGAAATCCAGGCGCACCGCCAGCAAATGACCCACTTGAACCAGCAAATCGCCCAGCAGAACCAGCAGATCGCCCGGCAGAACCAGGAAATTGCCCAGCAGAACCAGCAGATCGCCCAGCAGAATCAGCAGATCGCCCAGCAGGGCGAGGTGCTTATCAGGCTTGGTGAGGCGTTTGTCGTGCACCGGCGGGACCTCGAGGAGCATCACCGGCAAAATGACCGGCAGGACGAAGCGCTCCTCAGTATCAACGAAGCGATGGCCCAGATTGGAGATGTTCTTGCCCGGCATAATGAGGCGATTGCCCGGCACGAAGAGGAGTCCGCCGAGTATCGCCGTAGGCGCGATGAGGAGCTTGCCGAGTACCGCCGGGAGTCGGCCCAGATGCGCCGCTTGATGCTCCGCATAGCCGAGAGGAATGGGTGGCTGGACGAAAACGGCGACATCTCCTAGCCTCTTTAAGCCGGATGGCCCGGAGCGGCCATGCCCAACTGCCCGGGGCGAGACGCCGAAGACTGGCCTCCGCCGGAAAATCCCGACCCGTCTCCCACTCCCCCGGCCCCATCACCCACAGAAAACACCACAACATTGGTGCTGATCCCCGGTGCACATAGCTTCCACTGGCAACCTTTCAGATTTGGCAGCACCACGCCCGTCCATCCCCATCTGCCTCCAAACACGAAACCCCGCCCGTGTGCTAAAATTCCCCTGCATATCACTGGCAAACACCCGCCGGAGCCCGGTCACCGGGCACGGCGTTCATTAGCCAACACCACTGAAACGCATTGGAGATTCCGCAATGGCAGATATGGGACACGTCCAAACGGTACGGCAGGGCCGCGACTCGGTGGCCAAGTGGCGGGAGGAGAATGGCGGAGCGCCCTTCGACCTCTATAACTGCTACATGAGCCACGTCCGCATCCCCATGGTCGACCTCCACGGCTCCGACATGCGGGACTCCGACTTCATGGGCGCCATGCTGCGGCGGGCCAACCTTTCCGGCTGCTACCTCAACTCCAGCCACCTCTACCGCTCCGACCTCCGCGAGGCCGACCTCAGCCGCACCCTCATGAACAGCGCCAACCTGCGGGGCGCCGACCTCCGCAACGCCAACCTCGAGCAGGTCGACCTCGACCAGGCCATCGTCTCCGACGCCAACTTCACCGGAGCCAACCTCCGGCGGGCCAACCTCTCCCGCGTCAACCTCACCGGCGCCAACCTCACCAACGCCGACCTCACCGACGCCGTCTTCCACGGCGCCAACCTCAACCGCACCATCATGGACGGCGCCATCCTCGACGGTGCCGACTTCTACGAGGCCCGCTTCAACAATGCCCCCACCGTGGGGACCAAGTTCTCCGGCTGCCTCCTCGGATACACCGTCTTCCAGAACTGCGACCTTTCCCAGGCCGATGAGTTGACGCTGGCCCGCCACGACGCCCCCAGCACCGTCGGCGTCGACACCCTCATCCGCTCCGCCGGCAAGATTCCCCCCGAATTCCTCCTGGGATCGGGTGTGCCCACCGAAATGGTGTCCGTGTTGGGCTCCATCGCCGACGAGCCCACCGACTTGGGCGAGTTCTACATCTCCTGCGCCGAGGCCGACGTCGCCTTCGCCGAGGGCCTGCGCGACTCCCTCCGCTCCCATGGAGTCCGCTCCTGGGTGTTCGCCGAGAACTTCCGCGGCAACGCCCTGGTCGACCGCCGCAGCACCTCCGAAGAAGAGGAAATCGAGCGCTGGGTGCGCCACTACGACAAGCTCATCGTCGTCTGCTCCCAGTCCGGCCTGGACAGCGAGACCGTCCGCAACGACCTGAGCCAGGCCAAGGACCAGCAGACCAGCAAGGATGAATGGGTCTGCTACGTCGTCGACCCCGACGGCACCCTGGACAACCCCCGGGCCCGCGCCGCCCGCAACCTCACCTACGAGCACCGCATCTTCGACATGCGGGGCCACGAGGAAGGCGCGGACAAATATCAGGAGGCGGTGGCCGATCTCGCCGGAAACCTCAAGCAGACCCAGCCCGCCCGGGCCGGCCTCCCTCCCGTCAGCGGCCAGCTCTAGCCCAACCCTCCCCGGGACAAAAACCAACGGGCGGCAAAATCGCCGCCCGTTCTGCTTTCCCGGTCTGACCGGGTCCGTGGGGTCGCGCCCCCACCCCGCTGCACCGCCGGGAAGCCCCGTCATCCGCTGAACGTGCGGAACAACGTCACCACCGCCCCGACCTGCGCCGCCGTCAAAGCCCCCATTATCCCCGTCAACCAGAGAATAGTGCTGATTTTGGCCTCTTTAATCTCCGCCCGGACCCGTTCGATCTCACCCCTGACGCTCCCAATCTCCGCCGTCGTCTCCGCCCGGAGACGTTCCAGGTCGACGCGGACACTCTCCACATCAGCCTTGGTCGCCAGATGCTCGTAGCCGCCTTCCAAGCGGCTCACTCGTTCCTCAATGGTGGGTGGTGTCGTCATAAGTCTAGTTTGACTGCTCGCTTGCTCGTTTCCAGGCCGCCGTACAACCGGTCATCAACCGGGCCAAGCCTTCAGGACCGCAACAGCCGCTCCCAGCAGACCCGCCATTATCCCCGTCAGCCAGAGAATAGTGCTGATTTTGCTATCCCGTATCTCAGCCCGGACCCGTTCGATCTCACCCCTGACGCCGCCAATCTCAGCGGTCATCTCCGCCCGTAGACGTTCCAGGTCCGCCTTGGTCGCCAGATGCTCGTAGCCGCCTTCCAGGCGGCTCACTCGTTCCTCAATGGTGGGTGGTGTCGTCATAAGTCCAGTTCGACTGCTCGCTTCCTCGTTTCCGGACCGCCGGACAACCGGTCATCAACCGGGCCAGGCCTTCAGGACCGCAACAGCCGCTCCCAGCAGACCCGCCATTATCCCCGTTAACCAAAGAATGGTACTGATTTTGCTATCCCGTATCTCGGCCCTGACGCTGCCAATCTCGGCGGTCATATCAGCCCGTAGCCGCTCCAGATCTGCCTTGGTCGCCAGATGCTCGTAGCCGCCTTCCAAGCGGCTCACTCGTTCCTCAATGCTGGGTGGTGTCGTCAATTTGCGCCTTGCCTTGTGGTGATGCCCCGAGTATAAGGACGTAGCATCATATTGTCAAAGGCAAATTGTATCCTGAGTAAAGTTTTCATCATCGGCGATTCGCAATTATGCTCAACAAACCAAAAGGCCGGGAGAAACTCTCCCGGCCTTAATTGGTTCCCCGGAGTGATGGGGCAGGACTTAGATGTAGTCGCTGTCCTGGTCCATCATCGCGATGTTGTCCTCGGACAGGCTGAAGGCCCGGGTCATCTCGACCTTGAACTGCTCGATCAGCTCGTCGGTGACCTCGCCGCCCTGGGAGCGGGCCTTCTCCTTGAACTGGTCGAAAGCCCATTCGCCGGCGTCGCCGTGGGGCATGTCGAAGAAGCCGCCCTCGAAGATGGGAAGCTCGCCGGGGCCGAAGTAGCCCTTGCCCTCGAGCTCGTAGCCCTCGAGGTCGTGCGTGCCCTTGCCCAGCACCTGGCCGGTGGCGGCGTAGTGGTCCATCGTCGCCTTCAGGCCATACTTCTGGATGGGGCAGACCTTCATGCAAATGCCGCAGCCAAGATAGCGGGCCATCACCGGCCGGCAGCGCTTGAAGTAGAGCTTGTTCTTCTCAATTCCCCGCCACCAGATCTTGTCGCGCATGAGAGCGCGGCCCGGGCAGCGGTTCACGCAGACCTGGCAGACCTGACAGAAGGCGTGGATGCCGTAGTCCACCGGCTCGTCATGGCTGACGTTGGCGTCGGTGGTGATGATCATCAGGCGGCAGCGGGAGCCGACGTGCGGGGTCAGCAGGTAGCCGCAGGCGCCCAGAGAGCCGATACCGGCAGCGACCATCATCGGGATGTAGGGGCCGGTGTTGTCGTTGGGGCTGTGCACCTGCGCCCGGTAGCCGAGACCCTGGATGAACTTCGCCAGTTCCAGACCGGCCGCGCCCTCGGTGCGGTAGGTGCTGGAGTGGACGATCTCGGCGTCAATGCTGGGGATGGTCTGGGTGGGCTCGAAGTCCTGCTCGTAGGCCAAGCAGATGGCGTGCGGGAACTTGACCCAGTCCTTCTTGCTCTGGTAGGTGTAGCGATGGTCATAAGCGGTGATGCCGACTTCAATGTAACCAAGCTCGCGGGCCTTCTGCTTGATGGCCTCGGTTACGTCTTCGCCGGTAGGCTCGGCCGTGGGCTCCTGGTCGCCAGTCATGCGGGCGGCCAAAATCAGCGGCTGGTTCAGGCGGTCGTGCTCCTTGCGGATCTCGCGCATCTCGACGTGCTGGTCGCGAATGGCGTTGGCCCAGTCACGAGAGGCCCGCTCGGTGATGTTCATGGTCTCGACGGGATATTCCCGAGCATACCAGTCAACTTCGCGGTTGGTCATCGGAATCCCTGGCACCGTCTCCAGCTCTTCCGGAACCTGGATGGT
>DAOUIZ010000062.1:0-59118 GCA_034423195.1 Dehalococcoidia bacterium
GGGTGGACCCCAAGCAGGCGGAGCGCTGGGACGATGGCACCGAACCCTGCGGCGGGGCCATGCTCTCCGTCGTGCGCCTGTCCGGGGTGGTGCCCGGCGGCCTGGACATGATCATGGGGGACGGCTTCCTGGCGTCCCTGTGGAGGCCGTAAGTCCATGCCCCGACAGAAGATACGCTACCGCCGAGGGCGGTACGAGTTCCCCGACCACTTTCCCGAATGCCTGAGACGATTCAAGGAGGCCGTAAGTCCATGCCCCGACAGAAGATGCCCCACCGCCGAGGGCGGTACGAGTTCCCCGACGACTTGCCCGAGTGCCTGAGACGTTTCAAGGAGGCCAGCGGGTTGTCCTGGAGCGAGATGGCCCGCCGCCTGGGAACCAGGCCGCAGACCATCCGGCGCTGGCTCAACGGCGTCCACCCCTCCGCCTATTACCTGTTGGCCCTCCAGGACCTGGCCCGAGGGTTTGGGCTTTCCCACCTGCTGCCCCGGGCCAGGGATCTGCACCGGGAGTAGGCGGGCCGGGCAACACCCCGGCCGGACCTGCTCTATCTCCGTCCTCTCCTGGTCCTTCCTTCCGTTCCCGTTGCCGCCGCCGTGGCGGGACGGCCCACCTTCCGCGCCCGGCGGGTTTCCGTCCGGGCGCTTTCCCTGGTTCATGGGTGAATCTGTCTCAGAAGGAGGTGAGGTCAGCGGCACGAGAAATTGCCAACCCAGGAATCGGGTTGGCGGGGTTCAAGAGGGCGTTCGGTTTGGGGGATAGGGGTGGAGGGGGCCTTGCGTCAGCCTGTTGGGGATCCAGTACTTGAGGTGGGGAGTCGCATCGACACGTTGCCGCTCAGCTGGGGGCCCATCGGATTACCCCGCGGGTGCGCCACACTCGCCAGAGAGTCCGCAGATTGAAGGCCGTGGCATACAAGGTCCACTCAGCCTTCACGTTGTGCAGGCCGCGCAGCTCGAATCGCTGGGCTCCCATCCGGGTCTTGAGGATGGCGAATAGCGGCTCGACCAGGGGCAGCCGGCGCCGGTAGGCCTGCTGGGCCTCCCTGGTGGTCATCCAGGCGCGATGCTGGCGCAAGGCGGCATCGTCGGGCCTGATTTGCAGCACGCGGCCATGCAGGGCGTTCTTGGTGCAGACCCCGAAAGCCGGACACTCCCGGCAAACCGACGCCGACTGCTTGTCCATCCGGTATAGCCGGGCCCTGTCTCTCTTGTTGTGCTTCCAGCCCGCGAAGGGAATGTTCTGTCCGTGGGGGCAGGTGTAGCTGTCGCTGTCCGGGTCGTAGACGAACTGATCCTTGTGGTAGGGGGCATCGGTGCGCCGCGCCATGTCCGGCATCACCACCTGCTGGCCCCTTTGCTGGAACTCCACCACGTGCCTCCCGGAGAAGTAACCGGCGTCGGCCAGGGTCATCGGTACCTTCGTCCCGGTGACATCCTCGGCCAAGTCCACCATCGGGATCAGTCGCGCGGCGTCATTGGCCTCATCCACCACGTCTACGGCCGTGACCAACATGCCGGTAATTCCACCGCCGGGCGCCAGGGGAGAAACCACGGCCTGGGCGTTGTATCCGGGCACAACTCCCTCACGGGTCCGCATCGCTCTGGCGTCCATATCCGTCAGGTTGATGCGAAAGGTACGCTTGTAGCGGTTGGGCCGTTCCCGCTCCGGCAGTTCCTCCATCGCCTGTCTTACCCGCTGCCGCAGCGCCTTCTGTTCGGCCAGTTTCTCCGGGAGCCGGGGAGGCGCAGCGTCCTCTCCCCTTTCGTTCTGGGCCTCCAGGTCTGCGACCGCCTTCTCCACCTGTTCCAGCAATTCCCGCAGTTGGCCGGCATCCTTGCTCTTAACCTTCGCTGCGTTGGCGTGCAGCTTGGTGCCGTCCACCGCCTGCACCGCCAGATCAACCAGTTCCATGTTCACCGCCGTTCGTACTGTGCGCTTGAACAACTCCCTCATGCTCTGCCGGTGCCGCTGGTAGAACCTCCAAAGGGTGTTGTGGTCGGGATGCTGCCAGCCGGTCAGCCACAGGTAGGGTATCTGGTCCCGGCAGGCTGCCTCCAGCTTGCGGCAGGAGCGAACGTTGGTCATGAAGCCGTACAGCCACACGCAGAGCAACGCCCGGGGATGGTAGGCCGGAGCCCCCAGGGGATCGCCATCAGGCTCCACGCCCATCTCCGTCCAGTCCTCCCGTCCCAACGCATCCACAAACTCGGCCACGAAACGGGCTGGATGGTCCTGGGGAACCAGTTCGTCCAGGGTCGGCGGTAACAACCAAACCTGCTCCCGGTTCATCTCTCGAAGAGGCATCGCCGTCCCTCCGGTCTACCGTCTTCCCGACAGTCTACACCCTCCGAAACCCACCCGACTTCTGAGACAGATTCATGGGTGAACCCCCCTATAAGCGGTTCCAACCGTCGCTCCCACCGTCCACAATTGGTATGGAACGGCCGTTCTATATCGGAAGAACGCCGCCAGGACCCCACGGAGCGACGACGTGGCAGGAACCAAGGACCAGCGCAAGCCGAAGACTCCCAGGTACGCCGGGCCGGAGCCGCACATCGGCCGGGTCGAATTCAATCCGGCTCCCGATGCTGAGGACCGCCTGCGCCGCCTCTTCACCCTGCTGGCCCGCCACTTCGCCGATGAAGGGATGGATCCGCCGGAGCGCGAATCCCCTCCGGGCGGTGACCCAGGAATGGAGTGAATCGGCCTTGGTCTGGCTGCGGCAGAGGGATGCGGCGGCGAACGGCTGACGGCCAGCCCTTTGACGCCGCGCCGCCCATCGGGTATCATGGCGGCAACAGGTTGGCCCGGCGATGCTGCAAACATCCCGGGCCGTGGCGCCACCTGCAAGGGCAGGTGATGCGGTGGTATTGTACTATTCGCAGACCCGCTCCCGGCAGGGGGGCGGGTTTCTTTTATTTCGACGGCAGATGACAAGGGAGGAAATCATGGCGAAGAACACACCCAAGCGCCACGAACAGGCTACCGGAAACAGGGCGGCCATCTACGCCCGCGTCTCGGACAAGAGCCAGGACACCGAGGACAAGACCTCCATCTCCGAGCAGACCAGCGACATGGAAGCCTACTGCGAGAGCAAGGGGCTCACCATCACCGCCCGCTACCAGGAGGTGGGCCGGGGCTGGTCCAAGAAGCGCCCCGAATTCCAGAGGATGCTGGCCGACGCCAAACAGGGACGCTTCGATACCATCGTCTGCTGGAAGTCGGATCGGCTCAGCCGGGGCATGTATCCCGCCGCCGCCCTGATGGAGGTTGTCGAGGCCCACCAGATACGTCTGGAAGCCGTCATGGACGCCATCGACATGAAGACCTTCGGCCTCATGGCGGCCATCGGCAAGATCGAGCTGGACAATTTCCGGGAACGGGCCTCCATGGGCAAGCGCGGCGCCGCCAAGCAGGGTCGGATACCCGCCAGCCAGGTCCCCTACGGATACTGCATCGGCGACAACGGGGCGCCCGCGGTCGATGAAGCCTGCGCCGACGTGGTGCGGCGCATCTTCCGGCAGTACGTCTACGAGGGGATGGGAGCCCCGGCCATTGCGCGGCAACTGATGGCCGAGGGAGTTCCTGGCGGCAGGTCCCCGGCCCGCTGGTACGACTCTCAGATCAATCGCATCCTGCGGAACGAGACCTACAAGGGCACCTGGTGGTACGGCAAGACCCGCCATGTTTCCACGGAAGACGGAACCAGGGTCTATCCCCAGTCCAAGGATAGCTGGATCGGAATCCCGTTTCCGCAACTGGTGGACGAAGAGACCTGGGAGCAGGCCCAGCACCAGCGCGACCAGCGGCTCACCCGGTCCAAGCGGAACACCAAGGCGTTCCATCTGTTGCAGCACCTGGTTCGCTGCTCCGAATGCGGGATGCTCATGGGCTGTCTCACCATCAGGCGCCAGACGGCGAAGTACAAGGGCAGGACCTACGAGTACGAACTGGACCCTCCCCGCCGCTACTACAAGTGCTACGGGATGCAGACGCACCGCCTGGGGTGCCGGGAACACTCGATGATCCGGGCGGAGCGGTTGGAGAACCTGGTCTGGGACGAGGTCAAAAAGGTGCTGAAAGACCCGTCCGTAATTGTCCCCGGCATCAAGTCCCTGGGGGACAGAGAGGACACCTCGGCCAGTGAGGAGCTGGGCAGGGCAGAGCGCGAATTGTCCAACGTGCAGATGGAGGAGGACCGCGCCATCCGCCTGTACGTGTCGGGCCAGATAACCCAGAAGCAATTGGACCTTCAGCGAAAGTTCATCACCGAGCGGCTGGAGAGCCTGCGGGAAAGGGTGAAGGACTGGCGGGCCAGGGAGTCGGCCCAGGCCGAGCGTCGGGAACTGGCGGAGCGGGTGATGGAGTGGGCGGAGCGGATGGGCAATGGGCTGGACGACCTGCCCCAGGAAAAGCGGAGGGAGGTGCTGCTGCTACTGCTGGATGAGGCCACCATCGACCGGGAGAACAGGGTCAGTCTCTCACTGGCGATTCCGACGGGAAATTTGGAGTCGATTGGGCAACACAATTTAGATCGTCGGGATAGGTCTCGAAGTCCGGGTAGTCCGGCCCGGCTTCCAGGAGCAGGACCGACCTTTCCGGGTCTTCCGAAAGCCGGGACGCCACCACGCATCCCGCCGACCCGGCTCCGATAACGATAACGTCGTACTTCATCGCTCCATTCCTCCCGTCGGAATTCCTGGCGCGATACTAACACATGATGAAACCGGGGCGGCCCGGCAGGGCCCCCCAAGGCGGAGCCATTGGCAGGAACCAGGGGAAGGGCTTGCCAAGGCGACAGCCGGAGCCATTGGCGGGAGGGGAACAGAAGCGCGACCCTCAGCGGAGCGCCCAAGGAGCCTTAGACAAGTTACCTACCCCGGCGACGGAGGGTGCGACCCTCAAGAGGAGGCGGGGGCCTGGCCGGCCCCTCCCTGGGACGCCGCCATACCGGTCAGCAGGAAGGCCGCAGCGTCCCGGGCTTCGTCCAGGTTTGCGACGAACCGTTCTTCCGGCACGTTGTCCAGGGCATTCAGGGCCCTCAGGACGATTGACGGTTGGCCGTCCAGGCCCATGACGATGCATTCGGTGTCCTCGTCGCTGGCCACCTCGACCATTTGCTCCACCACCAGCGCCGCGCTGTCGTCCATGAAAACGGTGTTCGTGAAGTCCAGGATCACCACGTCGTGCTCCGCGATGTCAACCCCGATGGCATTGATGAGCTTGCCTGACGACGCCACCGTGAAACTGCCGCGCAGGGCCACCAGTCCCGCCCTGGCCGCGAATGGGTCGTCCGGGTCGGTGGCCTCCGGCGGCAGGAAGGACTGGTCCAGCAGGGGAACCGAGACAACGCTGTCCAGCTCCAGCCGCTCGAACTGCCGGGAAGCCGCGATTCCCGCCGCGATCAGCCCGATGGCCACCGCCGTCACCAGGTCGACAAACACGGTCAACCCCAGTGTCAGCACCATGACCAGCAGGTGCTCCCGCTGCACGTGGTGGATACGCTTGATGAACCGCCAGTCAATGATGTCCCAGCCGACCTTCATCAGGATGCCGGCCAGGGCCGCGTGGGGGATGGCCTCGACGTACCGCCCCAGGCCCAGCACCAGCGCCAGCAGGATTCCCGCCCGGATGCATCCCGAAACGGGGCTGCGGCCGCCGGCCTTGATGTTCACCACCGTCCCCAGGGTCGCGCCCGCTCCGGGCAGCCCCCAGATGAATCCCGCGATGGTGTTCCCGATGCCCTGCCCGATAAGCTCCCGGTTTGGATTATGCCGCGTCCTCGTCATGGCGTCGGCCACCAGGGACGTCAGCAGGCTGTCGATGGAGCCCAGCAGGGCGAAGGTCAGGGCCGGGGTCACCGCGTTGGCCAGGATGCTCGGGGTCACCTCCGGCAATTGGAACGATGGAAGCCCGGTGGGCACATCTCCGATTACCGGGGTGTTGGTCAACCAGAAGATTCCCAGCGCGGTCCCGGCGGCCAGGGCGGCCAGGGTCGGCGGCAAGTACCTCCTCAGGAACCCCGGCCACAGCACCCCCACTGCCAGGGTCGCCACCGCAATCGCCAGCGCCTGGAAATTCACCTGCAGGACCACCTGGGGAAGCGCCTTCACCGCCGCCACCGGCCCGCCCATGGCCACCGGCGCTCCCATGAAGGGCAGAAGCTGGAGCAGCATGATGATTATCCCGATTCCCGACATGAAGCCGGAAATTACGGAATAGGGCGTGAACGCCACGAACCGGCCGATGCCCAGCAGTCCCATACCGATCTGGATCAGACCGGCCATGATTACGATGGTGAACGCTTCGGCCAGGGTGTCGGCGTGGGTGGTGACCACCACCGCCATGGCCACGGCCATCGGGCCGGTGGGGCCGGAGATCTGGGACTTGGTGCCTCCGAACACCGCCGCAAAGAATCCCACGGCAATGGCGCCGTAGATCCCCGCGATGGCGCCCAGGCCCGATGCAACCCCGAAGGCCAGGGCTACCGGCAGGCCCACCACGGCTGCGGTGACGCCGCCGAATACATCTCCCTTGAGGTCCTCCAGGTCGTAGTTTATGTTGAATGGCATTTCGGGCGTGATTATGCCAGAAATTCCAAGGTTCGCATACACTCTTCCTCGGATAATGCGTGGCAGGATTGCCGAGGGAAGCACGAGAGCCAACAGGTAAAGGTCATTCCTGACCCGTACCCGCCACACATTTCTCCCCGGCTGCAAGTGTGAGAAGCCGCACGGGGTCGGGCCCCGCGGTTCCGTTTATCCGGACCTGGGACAATCCCCCGGCGCATAGGAGCAGGAAGATAAGAGAACTGCTGAGAAGGCCCGGCCTGAACCTGCGATTGGTGGACCCATTATTGAAGAAGCTGCCGGGTTACAGCCCGGACTTCAATGCCGGCCAGGCCGTCTGGGGTTGGGCAAGGGAGGATACCACCGGAAAGAAGAGGCCCGGTGGCCGTTGCCGGGCGCTGCCGCAATCAAGGGCCGGGGCGCTCCCGCGGCACCTTGCATCCAACCCCCGGTGCCAATCAAAGGAGCATCCCCCCGGCCCTGGTTTAGTTCTTGCTCAGGACGGCATGAATCCAGGACAAAAATGTGGATGGCTCCAACCTGCGGTTCAGGCAAGCGTCGGCTCCCCAGGCAATTACCTGCTGGTTCGACGGGCAGTGGCCGTTTCCGATGACGACGATGGGCGCAGAGGTCAGGCAGCGGGCCGCCCGCACCATCCGCTGGGTCTGGTCCTGGCGCCTGCCGTGGGAGAGGATCACTATGCTGGGGGCCTGTTCGAGGATTTGCTTGAGGCCGCCGAGGGACTCGACGGTTTCGGAGACGTGGAACCCGGCATTGCGGAAGGCCCGGACCACGGTGTGACGCCCCTTGTAATTGCCGATGACCAGGGCTTTGGCTTCAGTAACCATAATCCCTCCTCGACGTTGGCTGGGCTGGTGACTTCCTTTTGGTTTGTGCTAATGAAACATAATAAACACTATCAGTCAACATTGTGTAAGACTTCACAAACTGAGAACAATTAACGCTGCGTCGGGCCTGGTCGATGAGGGAGGGGGATTGTAAAAGGAATCCGGCCCAGGGGCGGACCCCGGGCCGGATGTATTGTCTTCTTTTCGCGTTTCCGATGCGGGAAGGCGGGACTGGCTGCTCAAGCCGCCAGCTCTTCTTCCTCCTCGTCCTTGTGTTCCCGATCCCAGCGCTCCACCATCTTGCGCAACGCCGGGCGGTAGTCAAAGGTGTAGTGCTTCACCCCCGCGCAGGGGACGGAGTAGAACATCGGGGCGCTCTCGGGGTCGAAACCGCCAAGTTCCCGGATGAACGCGCGATCCTTGACCTGCAAGTCCGAAGCTGCCATGACCTACCTCCTTTTACGTTTCGCTCTGCCCGCCGCCGGGCACCCTCTTGTTGCGGCGCCGCCCTTGAGTGCCCGGCGGCCAAGTCAGTATTGCTTAATCAAATATACGGTATTGCGTGACAAAATGTCAAGGGTTTCCGCCAATATCCGTTTATCAGATAATGGTACCAAAGTATTATTGGGTGCAAAGGCAACGATAACCACTCGTGTCCGGCCCTGGTTGTGACGATAATCACAAGCAGGTGCCCGGGCAAAGGGGAGAGGAAATCGGGGCTCGGCAGCGGGTGGGACGGGGTTTAGCCGGACCCCCAGGGCCGCGACCGTTCCACCTGCCGGAGGGCGCGGGGAGTCGTCACCGGCGCCAGGCAGCGCTCCCCCATGCAGGCGTAGAGCGCCGCTCCATCGTGGAGGGGGAATCCCAGGCTTCGTATCTGCTCCGCATCCCGGTGGGAGTCCAGGGGCTGCACCACCCGGTGAGGCGCAAAGGTCCGCAGCGCCGCCCGGTGCAGCCGCCGGTAATCGGCGCTGGAGGAATCACCGACCAGCAGCATCTTCACCGGCCCGTGGGTCACCATATCCTGCGCCCGCCCCCAGGATGAGCCCGCCGGCAGAAACAGCGCTTCCTCATCCTCCTCCATGCGGCGGGAGGCCCGGTCTCCCAGGTAGCTCCGGCCCGGCGCCACGCTGCGGAAAACGTCCAGCGTTGCCGAGGCTTGCCGCTGATAACCCTCGTCCCCGGTCAGGTGGGACAAAATCACCAGCGCCTCGGCCCACCCCCCGTTGTCCTGGACCGGCTGTTCCCGGGGCAGCAGCAAGGCCTCGAAGGACTCGGGGGCAGGCCCATCGTAGCATCCGCCTTCTGGAGCGCCGAACACCCGCTGCACCGTGTCCGCCGCCTCCACCGCCCTTGCGAGGTGCTCGGGTTCTCCCGAGGACTGGTACATGGTCAGCCATGCCTTCAGGAACCAGACCTGGTCGGCCAGGAAGGGCGTCCCGCCTCCCCCTTCTCCGGCCCGGCGGCTCAGTCCTCCTGACGAGTCCCAGCCCTCCCGCCACAACCGCTCCAGGACGGCGGCCCCCGAGCGGTGGCACCCGGCGTTGCCCAGGACGTTGGATGCCTGGATCAGCGCGTCGGCGGCCAGCGCGTTCCACCCGGCGTAGAAGGTGCGGTCAATGGGCGGCGGCACGGATGCGTCCCGGTCCTTCCACGGCATCTGGTAGTAGGGCTCGTCCGCGTCCTGGCTGGCGTAGAACAAGCCGGAGTCCCGGTCCTGGAGGGTCGTCAGCAGGTAATCGACGATGCCGGCCGCCGCGTCCCGGTAGACCGTCCGGCGGGTCATCAGGTGGCCCTCCAGGTAGGCGGTGAGCAGGCTGGCATTGGTGACCAGCATCTTCTCGTAGTGGGGCACCTTCCAGTCCCGGCTCACCGAGTAGCGGAAGAACCCCTGGTCTTTCTCGTCGTAGATGCCGTGCTGCATTCCCTGCAGGGTCCGCTCGACCATATCCAGCAGGGACCGGTCGCCGGACAGGCCGTAGCGGGCGGCCAGGAAGCGCAGCGCCTCCCACGGCGGCTGCTTGGGCTCCGCCCCGAACCCGCCGAACCGGTCGTCGTACAGCTCCCCCAGCCGTTCCAGGACGGATTCGACCGAGGCATCCCCTCGTGAATAGTCCCCTTCCCTCGATGCAGCGGCAGGGACGGCCTCTCCACCCGCCTCTCCAATGGAAACCCGCTCCAGCAGGGCCGCCATCTCATCCGGCGGCGTGTACGGCCGCCCGGTGATGAACTCCCCCTCGCCGGTGATGAAAGCCACGGAAGGAAACCCGCCCTGGTTGTAGCGCAGGGAAATGTCGGGCCGCTGGTCCACGTCCACCCGCACCGGGATGAAACGCGAGTTGATGAGTTCGATGACCCGGGGGTCGGAGTAGGAGGTCTGGTCCATGACGTGGCACCAGTGGCACCATGTCGCCCCCAGGGTCAGCAGCACCGGCTTGTCCTGCGCCCGGGCGTCCAGGAAAGCCTCCTCGTTCCAGTCCCGCCACGGGATGAGGTTGGAATGTCCGGTCTCGGTCATGGCAGCAGACCTCCCCGCGGGTGGTGTCGAAAGGACGCGAAAGCTCAGTTGCCGTAGCGGGCCATCATTCCTTCCAGGTGGCTCTTGACCCGGGGCCACTCCGACTCGATGATCCCGTAGACCACCGTGTCCCGGTAGGTGCCGTCGCGGCGGATCCGCTGGTTGCGGATGATCCCCTCGTGGATGGCGCCGATGCGCTCCACGGCCCGGCGGGACCGGGTGTTGGTAACGTCCACGGTGAGTCCCACCCGGATCGCCCCCAGGTCCTCGAAGGCGTGTTTCAGGAGGAGGTACTTGCACTCCGTATTGACCCCGGTGCGCTGGTAGTCCAGGCCGTACCAGGTGGCGATGTCCAGGGTGCGGTTCGCCCGGTTTATGCTGGCATACCCGGTGGAACCGGCGAACTTGCCGTCGGCAAGGCAGGTCACCGCAAAGGGCAGCCGGATTCCGGCGGCGGCGTCCGACAGCCGCCCCTCAATCCAGTGGGCCGCGTCTTCCACGGTCCTCGGAGCAGGCACGGCGAAGAACTGCCAGATGGACTCGTCCTGCGCCACGGCCAGCATGGCCTCGGCGTCGTCCATGGTCAGCGGTTCCAGCCTCACTCTCCTGCCTTCCAGGGTCAGGGGTTGGGGATCGAATGTCGCCGGTGTCGTCACCATGCACCTCGCTGAAAATCGGTCTCGTGATTGGGCTCGTAGTAAAGTTGGTGTCCGCCATTATACGCCACCGGATTTTTGCTGACACTTGGCCGTTGACAACCCTGCTGCCGGACGTCTAGCGTCCATTGTAGGAGGAGGGGATCCTCCTGCTCCTGCCGTCCCATCCGCCCTTGCCCGGAGCGCCCCCATGGAAGTTTCGACAACCCGCCCCGCCCTTTCCCGGCCTCGTCGTCGGGAGCTTGCGTCCTCCGCCCGAGCGTTGGCCGGAAAGTCGGGAAGAATGTCCCGAAAATGTCTCAAAATGTCCCACTAGTGTCTCACTGCGTCTCAATCATGGTCCCGTTATGCCCCGCAAATGGCGCTGATCGCCCATAAATCTGCGGGTTTTGAGCACAAAACCCGCAGATGTCCCACAAAACAAAAAACTGCGCGACAGACCCGCCTGCCACTGCCCACGGAGCGCCCAAGAGCCTGCCCCGAGCGTAGGCCGGGGAGCCTTAGACAAGTCACCTGACTTGGCTGAGCCTGCCCCTGGCGAGCGGAGCGAGGGAAAGGGGGAGGGCGCGACCCTTAGAACAAGCCTTGTGAAGGGTGGGGCCGTGTGCTATTCTACGAATGTCGGGGCGTGGCGCAGCCCGGTAGCGCACCTGCATGGGGTGCAGGGGGCCGCCAGTTCAAATCTGGCCGCCCCGACCAGAACCAGCACAAAACCCTATTGACTAAGCCACCCGTTTGGGTGGCCTTTCTCTTGCCCGTTCATCCCGGCCCCATTTCCGGCCTCATTCTCCCCATTCTTAGGAGGCGTCATGGTTGTCCTGTCGGTTTTGAACCCGGTGGCCCAGCAGCGCGGAGTCATCAGCGCCCGGTCCATCAACCCCCGTCCCTCCAGCCTGGACGGGCTCAAGGTGGGCCTCCTCTGGAGCGGCACGGCCATGGGAGACGTGGCCCTGGGCCGTATTGAAGAGATGCTCCACCAGCGGGCGGACACCGTCAAGACGAAGCTCTACCGGGGCGGCCTCCCCGCGCCCGAAGGGGTGCTGGAACAGGTTGCCGATGAGTCGGACGTCGTCATCGGCGCCACTGCCGATTGAGGTTCCTGCACTTCGTGGATGGTCCACGAAATGGTGGAAATCGAGAAGCAGGGCACCCCGACCGTCCTCATCGTCTCCGGGCGGTTCGAGCACGACGCCCGGGCCAGCGCCCGGGCCTTCGCCATGCCCGGCATCCGCTACGTGGTGGTCCCCTGGATCTACCGCAACCTGGACCGGGACCGGACCCTGCAGCAGACCGAGGCGGCCTTCGACTCCCTGCTGGGAGAGTTGACCGGCGACCTCCAGTCCCTCGGCCAGAACGTCCAGCTGCCCCCCACCCGGATCGAGCGGTTCGAGGGAACGGGCTACCTGGAAGCTCTCCAGGCCATGAACCGGGAGTTCCTTGACCGGGACTGGGGTGATGGTTTCCCGATGATGCCCGCCACGGCATCGGAGGTTGACCGCATGCTGAAGGGAACCAGCCTTCCCCCCGACCACGTCGTGTGTGACCTTCCCCCCGGCTACGGTCTGGCCACGGTGGAGAAGATCGCCATCAACTCGGTCATGGCCGGGGCCGAGCCGGAGCACATGCCGGTCATCATCGGCGGCTTGAAGGCCCTCTCCCAGATGGACCCGGAGTGGGTCAAGAGTCTGCTTACCTCCACCAGTTCCCATGCTTCCATGCTGCTGGTCAACGGCCCGATAGCTAAGGAGCTGCAGGTCAACAGCCAGGCCGCCTGCATGGGGCCGGGACGCCAGAACCGGGCCAACCTGGCCATCGGCCGCGCCTACACCCTCTGCCTCAAGAACATCGGCCACTGGTACCCGGGACAGCTGGACATGGACGTGCTGGGCACCGTCCGCAAGTTCACCGTCTGCATTGCCGAGAACGAGGAAGCCAGTCCGTGGGAACCCTACCACGTCGAGCAGGGATTCTCCGCCGGGGACAGTGTCATCACCGTCTTCTCCACCTCTGGAGAAATTGACGTGGCCGACCAGGGCAACAACACCGCCGAGGGCCTCCTCAAGACCATCGGCTACAACTGCATATTCAGCCAGTGGGACCTGGTGCGCCAGGGCCGGGATGAGAAGGGAAGCGCCTGGAACACCATCGTCCTGGTCACCCCCGACATCGCCCGTCACGTCAAGGAGGCGGGCTTCTCCAAGCAGGACGCCCGCGAGTACCTTCACGGCCTGGCCGAGTACAGCCTGGGCCGCATGGTCCACTACTACCCGCTGGAGGGAAAGCCGCTGCCAGGGGAGTGGCAATGGCTGCAGGACCTGTCCGAGCAGGAACTCCACGACACCTGGGTGCCAGTGCGGGAGAGCGCCGACGACTACGTCCTGCTCTGCGTCGGCGCGGACCGGGCCAAGCCCATCGTCATTCCCAGCCGCCCGGCCTGTCCCCAGTCCGTGTGCGTCGACCCCTACCGCGCCGGATAGCTTGAGGGAGCAGCCGCCTAGCCGCCGGAGATGGCGCACCCCGGGGTGAGGCGCTCCGGGAACTGGCGGCAGCGTTCCGGCCGGTCCTCGTAGATGCGGCACGCGAAGGTCTCCCGGTCCAGCATGGGACAGCACTCCCCGGGATAGTCTGAGAAGCGGACTCCCGCCCGTCCCTGCGAAAGCGGCAGGAAGTCCACCTCGCCCCCCAGAGCGGCAGCCTTGCTCCGAAAGTCCTCCGCTTCTTCAGCCCCCAGCTCCAGGATCAGCGGACCGCGGCAGCACATGGCCCGGCACTGGTCCATGCAGATACGGCTGGCTTCCTCGGTTGTCAGTCCATCAACGAGGAAGGACATTTGTTGCCTTGGTCAAGGGAATGTACGATAATAGTCCGCAGTAAGAAGGTGAACAAGGGGAGAACCAGTGACCACTTCACGCCGGAAGACCATCCAGGAGCATGTCAGCCTCGCCCGCATGTTCCTTGAAGATTCGGAACGGGAGTTTGACGCCGGGGATGAGCTTCAGGGCTGCGAGAAGCTGTGGGGCGCCGCCTGTCAATCCCTGATGGCCGTCGCCAGGCAGCGCGGCTGGCGCTCCGGCAAGAGCAACAACCGCGCCGACGTGGTGGAACGCCTGTCGGAAGAGATGCAGGAACCGTCCTTGGAAGGGGATTTTAATGCCGCCGAGAAGCTCCACGCCAACTTCTACCACGACTTCATGGAAGAACCGGAGCTAACCCGGACCCGGCGCATCGCCAATAGGTTCATCCATCGGATACTGGAGATCGCTGAAAACGGATAGGGAACGGGAGCGCCGTATCTGCCGTTTCCCTTGTCCCTGGGCAGTTGCCCCTGTCCTTCAGGATAAACCCCTCTAGTCGTAAACCAGGATGCTGCGGGCCACCTCGCCGCGCCCCAGGGCACCGTAGGCGGTGTTGATTTCGTCCAGCGGATAGGTCCGGCTGACCAGCGCATCCACCTCCAGCTTCCCGTTCATGTACAGGTCCACCATCTTGGGCAGGTCCACCCACGGGCGGGCCGACCCGTACCACGACCCCATGATGACCTTCTCGGTGCGGGGCAGCGACAGCGAGGAGATGGTCAGCTCGTCGTCCTCCGCCGCCATTCCAACGACGGTGGTCGTTCCGCCCAGGCAGGTGGAGTTGTATGCCTGGAGGATGGTGTTGTGGTTGCCGATGGCCTCGAAGGCGTAGTCCACGCCGCCGTCGGTCATGTCGATGATCCGGCTGGCGGTGTCGCCGTGACTGGCGTCGATGATGTCGGTGGCCCCGAACTCTCGGGCGTAGGCCAGCTTGTTTTCCAGCACGTCCACGGCGATGATCCGCCCCGCTCCCGCCAGGGCCGCGCCCTGGATGATGTTCAGGCCGACCCCGCCGCAGCCGATGACCGCCACGCTGCTGCCTGGCTCCACCTTGGCGGTGTTCACCACCGACCCCACGCCCGTCATCACCGAGCATCCGATCAGGCAGGCCTTGTCCAGCGGCATGTCCTCCCGGACCGGCACTGCCCCCGACTGGGGCACCACCACGTACTCGGCGAAGGAGGCCGTGCGGGCGAAATGGTACAGGTCCTGGGTGCCCTTGTGCAGCCGGGAGGTCCCGTCGAACATGACCCACCGGTCGGTGGCGGCGCCGTTGCACAGCACGGGCCGTCCCACCGAGCAGTAGCGGCACCATCCGCAGTTGGGCCGGAAGTTGAGGATGACGTGGTCGCCGGGCTTGCTCATGCTCACCCCTGGGCCCACCCTCTCCACCACGCCGGCGGCCTCATGGCCCAGGACAATGGGCATCGGCGGCTTCCATTCGCCCTTCATGACGTGGTAGTCGGAGTGGCAAACGCCCGCCGACGCCAGGCGCACCAGAACCTCGCCTTCCTTGGGATCATCCAGTTCCACGTTCTCAACCACCAGCGGAGTGTTGGCTTCGTAGAGCACCGCCGCTTTGATCTGCATTCCCGTCACCTCTGCATGGATTGGGAGGCGCGCCCGCCAGAGCCGCCTCCGTGAGTATTCACCGGGATTATATCCGCCATCGCCCCGGGGGCCAACTTGCCGCGCCGGGAACCCCCGTGTATATTCGGCCCAAAATCAGGGAGGGACAGCGTGGCGGAGTATTCCGCGTCCAACTTGGAACTTCATCCCCTGCTGCAACTCCAGGAACAGGTGACCGCCTGCCGCATGTGCCCCCGCCTTGTCGAGCACCGGGAGGCAATCGCCGCCAGGAAGCGGCGCATGTACCTGGACTGGGACTACTGGGGCAAGCCTCTGCCCTCCTTCGGTGACCCGGAGGCGCGGCTCCTGGTCATGGGATTGGCTCCGGCGGCCCACGGCGGCAACCGCACCGGCCGGATGTTTACCGGCGACCGCAGCGGGGATTGGGTGTTCGGCACCCTGCACCGGTTCGGGTTCGCCACCTCTCCCGATTCCCAGCGGCGGGACGACGGAATGGAGCTGCGGGGAGCCTACATCACCGCCGCCCTGCGCTGCGCTCCGCCCGCCAACAAGCCCCTGAAGGAAGAACTGGCCAACTGCCAGCCCTTCCTCCTTCAGGAGTTGGAGATGCTGGAAAGAGTTGAAGTGGTGGTGGCGTTGGGGAAGATCGGGTTCGATGCCTACCTGGGAACGCTGGCGCCCCGGGGTATCCAGCCGCCCCGGCCGAGACTCAAATTCGGGCATACTGCCGAGTACGTGATGGAGGACGGCACTGTCCTCATCGGCTCCTACCACCCCAGCCAGCAGAACACCCAGACCGGGCGGTTGACCCAGGATATGTTCGACGCGGTATTCCGGCGGGCGCGGGAAATCGTGTCATCCCCCGCCGCCTGATCCCGCCGGTGCCCGGGGTTTCATGGTGTATAATGGCTCCGGCCGGAACCCGCTCCGGCTAGACGGCCCGCCCAATGGTCCAGGGCAACTCCAACAGGAATCTGGAAGATGACGGAAGAACCCTACGGGGAGCAACAACTCGGAACCCTGGTCTACTGGGACAAGCACCGCATCCCGGTCAACCTGACCATCATCTTCGCGATGGCGGTGGCCGTCTACGGCATCTGGCTCACCGTCCGGGGCTCCGAGGGCGGCGCCATCAACCCAATTTTCATCGTCATCCTCGGCCTCGGCACCGCCCTGTACTCCTGGCTCACCAACCCCCGCACCTACCTCATCTACACCGACGCCCTCTACGTCATGTATGGTCGGCCCAGGATCAAGCGGCTGGGCTTCGAGGACATTTCCCACCTCGAAATGCGTACCCTCAACACCCCCGACCGCCTGCGCGTCTGGCCGGTCCGGGGACGGCGGGTCGTCCTCATGGCCCGCGACCCGGAAATGTTCCACGAACAGCTCCAGTCCGCTCTGGATGATTTCCGCCAAGCTCACCCTGAGCTGCACATCCTGGAGGAACCATCGGAGGGGATGCCTCCCCCGTCCGACCTGCCCGATGACACGCCCGGCGGGGATGACGAGCCGCCCCCAACCCGCGGCAGCAACGGCACTTCCGGCGGCTGAGGACCAACCCGCTTCCTCCTAGTCGTTTCCCCGTCTTCAGTAAATAACCTGCTCTTCAACGAGCCCGGCTATTTCCGCTTGAGGGAGGCAGAGCAGCTCCTCGAAGACGTAGGAATTGTGCTGACCCCGGCGGGGCTGGCCGGTGATGCGGGCTTCCACTCTTCCGTCAAAGCGCCACGGCACGGTGGGGAGTTCCCGCTCAGTTCCGGCATCGTCGTTCTCCCGGTAGGTGCCGAAAAATCCCCGCTCCCGCAGGTGGGGGTTCTGCCATAGGTCCGCCACCGAAGCGGCAGGGGCCGCGGGGATGCCGGCCTTTTGCAGACGTTCCATGAGATTCATTGCATCCCGGTCTCTGGTGAGGGACGACAGGACGGCGTCCAGCTCGTCCTGGTGTTTTATCCGGGACATGGCATCGGCGAAGCGGGGGTCCCGGGCGAGGTTGGGTTCGCCGAGAATCCGGCAGAGGGATTCCCACTGGGCGTCGTTCTCCACCGTCAGCCCGACCCACTGGTCCTCGCCCCGGCAGGGATAGTTGCCCGAGGGGGCGCTGGACGGGTGGCGGTTCCCCGCCGGTGACTGCACCCGCCCGTTCATGGAGTAGTCCAGGATAACCTCCGGGAGGAGCATGGTGGTGGCCTCCGCCATGGACAGGTCGAAATACTGGCCTTCGCCGGACTGTCGGCATCGGTGGACGGCGGCGCTGATGAGGAAGACCTCCATCATTCCCACCATTGGGTCCGTCCATATCCCGCCGATGTCGGGTTCGCGGCCGGGATATCCCTGCAGCGCGCTCCAGCCGGTGAAGCACTGGATCAGGGTCCCATAGGCCACCTGCCGGTAGTCCGGGCCGGAGTGCCCCAGCCCCGCTGACGAGAGCATGATGATCTCCGGCCGGACCTTCCGCAGTTCCTCGTAGCCCAGCCCCAGGCGTTCGATTACTCCGGGGGCGAAGTTCTCGATGACAACGTCGCTGATGGCGATTACTTCCTTGGCCAGCTCGATGCCCCGGGGTTCGGACAGGTTGATGGTGACGCTCTTCTTGGACTGGTTGATGAAGTGGCTGATGCTCCGCTCCCGGTAGGGGTCGGGGCGTCGGTTGCTCTCGATGCGGATGACCTCAGCCCCCATGGAACCCAGGTAGCGGGTGCAGGTAGGGCCGGCAATCTGCCAGCTGAAGTCGGCAACCCGCACTCCATCCAGGGCCAGGGGCTGGGAAACGTCCATGGCGGACACGCTAACGTCCCCTTACCTCTGCTCGCCGGTAGGGGCAGGAGAGGCGTCGGGCTGGTAGACCGGACGGACCATCTCGAAGACGTCGGCGGTGTGACAGTACATGCTCCCGGCGAGGCGTCCGGTGGGTTTCAGCAGATGGTGGTTGACCCGGTGGCCGTCGATG
This sequence comes from Dehalococcoidia bacterium, assembly GCA_034423195.1. Classification (GTDB taxonomy): domain Bacteria; phylum Chloroflexota; class Dehalococcoidia; order Lucifugimonadales; family UBA3495; genus CATOSK01. Next base: position 17,990 of record DAOUIZ010000062.1, read on the forward strand.
ATGTCGTCCCGGATGTGAAGCAGGACGACTTCCCCGATGACGAGGCCGTGCTGGTGGTCGCCCTCTCCCAGGTCTACGACCTGCTGGAGCCTGCACTCCATGTTGACCGGGGATTCGGCCACGCGGGGAGCGCGGACGATGTCCGACGCGGCGGGCGTTAGTCCGGCCACGTCGAACTCGCTGACATCGGCGGGGAACTCGGCGGCGGTCCGGTTCATGGCCTCGGCTATGTCGTCGGACACGATGTTGACGACGAACTCCCCGGTGGCCTCCACGTTGTCCAGGGTGTCCTTGCTCTTGGAGCCGGCGCGGCGGGACGACGAGAAGACGATGGTCGGCGGGTTGCTGGCCACGGCGTTGAAGAAGGAGTAAGGCGCCAGGTTGTTGACTCCATCGGTGGAAACGGTGGAGACGAAGGCGATGGGACGCGGCACGACGACCCCGGTGAGCACCCGGTAGAAGTTGCCGAAGGTCCTGGGGTCAAGCTTGGTCATTCTGGTCCTCCTGCGGGTCTGGTTTTCGAGCCACTGCTATATCGCCCCGGCGGCGCGCAGTCCGGCCAGCTCGGCGTGGGTGAGGCCCAGGCCGTTTTCGCCAAGGACAGCTTGGTTATCCTGCCCCAGCATCGGGGCGGCGGACGGCTCCAGCCGCTGACCCGACCCGAGGCGCACCGGCAGGCCGGGATGCTGCTGGCGTCCAGCGGCGTGGTGGTCAACCTCGACGAAGAACTCCCGGGCCTCGAACTGGGGAGACTGGAAGAGGTCGGCGGCGGTGTTCAGGGGAAAGGAGGGGACGTGGATGCCCTGGCACTGGCGGTAAACGTCCTCCTTGCCGCGCTGGCTGGTCCAGTTAACCAGCAGGGGTTCCAGCGCCTCCCAGTTTTCCAGGCGGCTGTCGCGGGTGGCGAAGCGGGGATCGCCGGCCCAATCGGGGTTGTCCATGAGGTCCAACATGCGCTCCCACTGGTCCTGCTGGCGGGGCGAGATGCCGACGTAGCCATCCTTACAGGGGAGCAGGGCGAGAAGAGACTGGCGGGGATAATCCGCGCGGCTACGTCCCATGACGGGGAGGCCCAGGGAGAAGTTGGCGAGGGTGGTCTGGGGAAGGACGGCGAGGGCTTCCACCCCGCAGGCGTCGACGTGACAGCCGCCGCCGGTCTGGGAGCGGCGGTTGAGGGCGAGCATGGCGGCGGTGGCAGCGGCAAGTCCGCCGATGAAATCGGCCTGGTGGGCAGCGAGTTGGAGCGGGGGCTGTTCGGCAGGGTCATCCACGGGTCCGGGGTGCTCGTGGGCGTGGCCGCTGAGGTTGCTGACCACCAGGTTGCCGGCCTGGTAGCCGGCCCAGGGACCCGTTTGGCCGAAAGGCGTCACCGAGGCCAGGATCACCTTGGGATTGACCTGCTGGAAGGCCGGGTAGTCCAGTCCGAGACCGGGAAGATAGTCCGGCGGGAAGTCTTCGACGACGAGGTCGGCTCCCACCGAAAGTTCCAGCAGCAATTCCCGTCCGGCGGGGGTTTCGAGGTCGAGAGTTATTCCCAGCTTGTTGGTGTTTAGTGCGAGGAAGAGGCCGCTGGTTTCGGGGTTGGGGGCGTCTCCGGGGAAAGGGCCTTCCCTGCGGGCCCGGTCTCCCCCTCGCGGCTCGACCTTGACGACCCGGGCTCCCAGGTCGGCGAAGAGGCGGGCGCAGAATGGAGCCGATATTCCCTGTCCCAGGTCAAGTACACTGAGGCCGGCGAGGATGTCCAGCGGCATTCCTGAGCCTATTCCCCCAGCACCAGGTCCCGGAGGGTCACCATGCCGACGGGGTTGCGGTCATGGTCGATGACCACCGCCCTCGAGACGTCGAACCGGGTCAGCAGGCGCACCGCGTATCGGGCCAGCATTTCCGGCGGGAGCGTCCAGACAGGCTTGGACATGATCTCGTATACGTTGACCCGGTCCGGCGACCGGTCGGGGGCGACGACGTGGTGGGCAATGTCCGAGACGAGGACCAGGCCGACCTCGTCGTTGTCGTCCCGCCGGTTCACCACCAGCGAATTAACGCCCAGCTCCCGCATCATCGCCATGGCATCGGCTGCCGTGGCCAGCCCGTCGATGCTGTATATTTCGGCGGCCATCACGTCGCCGACCCGGATTTCCCTTCTTGAACTCATAGCTCCTGGGTCAATTCCTCGTAGATGGCGGGCATTTGGGTCACCAGGCCCACCGCGTCTTCGATGTCAATCTGAAAGGCAATGCCGGCCCCATGCTCGGAATCGAAGTGGCCCGCATCGCTGATATGCTCCAGGATGTGCCTGGCCCGCGGCTCTGCGACGAGGAACAGGACCATGTCGCGCTTGGCCTCGAGGGCCAACCCGAAGAAAGTCTTCTCCGGCTTCAGACCTTCGCCGCGCACGCTGGTAATGACGGTCGCGCCGGTGGCTCCCGCTTCCCGGCCTGCATCCATCACCATCTCCGTCTTATCGTCGCTGACCAGGGCCACGATCAGCTTCAGTCTCATGCTTCACCCCCGCCTCCATGCCGCTGGAGTCAGATGCAGCCGGATCGCGCCTGCGGTTCCACCACCCCGCTGCGATGGAATATCCCAACACCGTCATTATAGGAAACACGCTGGCAAAAGCAATCAGTCCGAAGCCGTCGATGAGCGGGCTGCGGCCCGGGATGCTGGCGGCCAGGCCCAGCCCCAGGGCCGCCACCACCGGCACTGTGACCGTCGAAGTCGTCACCCCGCCGGAGTCGTAGGCCAGTGGGATGATGGTCCTGCTGGACCGGAAAGTCTGGATGATTACGATGACATAGGCCCCGATGATGTACCAGGGCAGGGGGGTCCCAGTGACGATCCGGAAGCAGCCCAGGGAAACGCCCAGGGCCACTCCGGCGGCGACGGCTATCCTCAACCCCCAAGCCCGCACCGTGCCGCCGGAGACATCCTCCGCCTTCAGCGCCACGGCGATCAGGGACGGTTCGGCCACTGTGGTGGCGAACCCGATGGCCGCGGCGAAGGCATACACCAGCCAGTAGTCCCGCCAGTCCACCACCCCCGCTTCTCGCCCGGTCCCGATGGTCTCGGGCGATGTAAGCTGCCGGGCCATGGTTTCCCCAATGGGAAACAGGGCTTGCTCCAGGCCCACCAGGAACAGCGCCAGGCCCAGCAGCACGCAAACGAACCCGGCTATCAGGCGGCGGGGATTGGGAATCGCCCGGCGCAGCACCGCGACCTGGAACAAGACCAGGATTATGGCGATGGGGGCCACGTCCAGGGCGGTGGACCTGACCGATGCCACCAGTGCGTGGAACAGGACCTCCAAGGCTACACCACCATCCCGTAGCCCAGGACGCAGATCATCGGCGTCAGGCTGGCGAAGGCAATGAGGCCAAAGCCGTCAACCATGGGGTCGCGCCCCCGTATGGATGAAGCCAGTCCCACTCCCAGGGCCGTCACCAGCGGCACGGTTATGGTGCTGGTGGTGACACCCCCCGAATCGTAGGCCACCCCGACAATCTCCGCGGGGGCGAAGATGGTCATCACCGTTACCAGGACGTAACCGCCGATTATCAGGTAGTGGATGGGCCATCCCTTCAGGATTCGGAAGACGCCCAGCACAATCGCTGCTCCCACCGAAAAGGCCACGACCATGCGCAGGCGGACGGCATAGTCGCTGCGGGCCCGGTCGGAATCCTCGATTACTCCGGCTTCCGCCGCCACCGTTGCGGCCTCGCCGGCCACCGCGATAAGGGCTGGTTCAGCCACGGTGGTGCCGAACCCGAGGCAGAAAGCGAAGGCCAGCAGCGCGATGACGCTGCCCTTGCGGGCAAACCCCTGGGCCAGGACCTCGCCGATGGGGAACAGGCCGGTCTCCAGGCCCTGGATGAAAAGGGCCAGCCCAATGACCACGCAGACCAGCCCGACAACCACGTTCCCCAAGTTGGGGAAGGGCTGCTGCAGAACAACGATCTGGAAGAAAGCTATGACCAGGATGATGGGGGCCAGGTCCCGCATCGAGTCGGTTATCCGGCGGACCACCGGGGTCAAATGACGGACGGTATCCCTCATCCTGGTCGTGAACCTGTAAGGTGAACTAAACCGAAACGCAGCATCGCCAGCACATAGCCGAATTCAGAGCAGCTTCACCGGCCAGGGCGACGGAGCGACCAAGGAGCCTTAGACAAGTTACCGAACATAGCTAAGCCTGCCCCTGGCGACCGAGGAGAGACGACGAAGGAGGGAAAGGGGGAGGGCGCGACCCTTGGAAAACGTAGCGCCCAAGAGCCTGCCCCGAGCGAAGGCCGGGGAGCCTTAGACAAGTTACCGAACATGGCTAAGCCTGCCCCTGGCGACTGAGGAGGGACGACGAAAGAGGGAAAGGGGGAGGGCGCGACCCTTAGACAGCAAGACATCACCCGGCTGGTGCCGTCCAGGCCGTGTTGCCCTCGGACATCGCAAATGGCGGCGAAGTGGCCGAGACGTATATGAGCTTCCCCTCCCCCACGTTGCGGATCGAGTGGTACGCTCCGGGCGGCACCAGAATCGCCGTTCCGGGCCCCACCTCTTGCACTTCGTCGTCGACAGTCATGGCTCCGGTGCCCTGCACGACAACGTACACCTGCTCCCTCCCGTCGTGGAAGTGGAGAGCCTGTTCGCTGCCCGGTTCGCCTTCGACCCAGGTTACGGCTAGGTTTTGTGAACCGAACTGCCCGGCCCCCAGCAGCAGGTGAGAAACCTGTCCACCCCGGTGGTTCTGCGGGCTCTGGTCCACTGTCTGAATGTTCATCTACGATGTCTCCTGGTCTGTTTGCGCCCGGGGGATTTCTCTACCACCCGACGGCGTAGCCGTCGTAGCGCGGGTCGGCTGCCCCCATAAGCGAACCGTTTTCCTGGTCGACCTCGATCATCATTTCCCGTCCCGTCACCCCGTCCCAGGGCCCCAGCACCCGGACGCTGTGGCCCCTGCTTTCCAGCCCGGCCACCGTCTCCGGCGGGAACCGGCCCTCCAGCAGCAACTCGTTTTCGCAGACGTGGGGAATGTTGGACTCGGTGGGACTGTGGTTGTCCTTCCAGCGGGGCGCCTCCACCGCCTCGGCGACGGTCATGCCGAAATCGAGGACGTGGCTGATGACCTGGAGATTGGCCTGCACCTGCGTATCCGCGCCCGGAGTCCCAAGCACCAGCTTCAACCGCTGCCCCGCCCCAATGCTCCCTTCCTGGCCGTCCTCGAACACCATCACGGGATTCATGGTGTGGCGGACGCGCTTGCCGGGCTGAAGGCAGTCCACGTGGTCTTCTTCCAGGTGCCAGTAGGTCATCCGGTTGTTCAGCAGGATGCCCGTGTCTCCCGCTATCATGCTGGAACCCCACGCGCCCTGGAGGCTCTGGAGCTGGCATACGGCGTTGCCCTGCCCGTCCACCACCACGAAGCAGGTTGTGTCCTCCCGCTCCTGGGAGGCGCCGTAACGTCCCGAAGCCGCCGCCTGCCGCTGCCTTTCCTGGAACGCCCAGGGATTGCCCGCGGGCGGGGACATCGCCGCCTGCCCGGGATTTATCAGCCGGGCCCGCTCCCGGGCGTACTCCTTGGAAATCAGGCCCTCCACGGGCACGTCGACATAGTCGGGGTCGGCAACGTAGGCTTCCCGGTCGATGAAGGCCAGCTTCTTCGCCTCGGCCATCATGTGGACCGTCTCCGCCGTTCCCCAGCCGGACCGCGCCAGGTCGAACTGCTCGACGAGGTTCAGTTCCTGGAGGAGGATGTGGCCGCTGGAGTTGGGCGGCGCTTCGTAAACCGCGTGCCCCCGGTAGGTGGTGGATATGGGGTCCTGCCAACGGGAACTGCAGTCCGCCAAGTCCCGCAGCGTCAGCAACCCGTCCTGTTCCTCGCTGAACCTGACCATTGCCTCGGCGATGTCCCCTTGATAGAAAGCTTCCCTTCCGTCGCGGGCAATGGCCTCCAGGGTGCGGGCCAGGTCCTCTTGATAGAGGATTTGCCCAGGCCGGAGGGGGACCCCGTCCCTGGTGAAAACCGCGCGGGACGTGGGAAACTCGCACAGCAGCCGGTCAGCAGCAATGGCCGCCGACAGGTAGTGAGTTACGGGAAAGCCATTGGCGGCCAGGTCAAGGGCGGGGGCGAAGACCTGGGACAGGGACAGCGAACCGTATCTCTCGTGGACATCCAGCCAGCTGTGGACCAGCCCGGGGACGGACACCGACAAAATTCCCTTGATGGGGATGCCGTCCTTCAGGTAGAAGTCCCGGGTGGCGGCATAGGGGGCCGCGCCGGTGCCGTTGGACACCTCCACGCGCCCGGAGTCCTTCGGGTAGACCATGATGAAGCCGTCGCCGCCGATGCCGGACATCATCGGCTCCACCACGTTCAGCGCGGCGGCCGTGGCGATGGCTGCGTCGACGGCATTCCCTCCTTGGTGCAGCACGGAAATACCGGCTTGCGAAGCCAGTGGGTGGCCGGAACAGACCATGCCGTTCCGTCCCATCACCACCGGCCGGTGGGACCCGAAGTTTACCCCGTGAGGCGTTGCGGGCATGACGCTGCTCCTTCCATCGACTGACAGGCCATCGACTGACAGGTTGTCCTGGACCGGGATGGGACTTTACTAGCCCATCGCCGCGCGCCGGCGGGCGATGGCCGCCTCGGCCCGGGGGCTGATGGCCCCCTGGATAGCCACGTTCACCAGGGCCGGCTTGCCGGAAGCAAACGCCCTCTCAATGGCCGGTTTCAGGTCTTCGGGCTTCTCCACGAACTCGCCGTGGCCACCCAGTCCCTGCACCACCTGGTCGTAGCGGGTCTGGAGCAGGTCGGTCCCCACCGTCTTGCCGTACAGGCCTAATTGGATCTGCCGGTCTATTCCCCAGGCCGAATCGTTCCCCAGGATGGTCACCACGTTCAGGTTGTGACGGACCGCGGTATCGAACTCCATCCCGTTGAACCCGAAGGCCCCGTCGCCCGAGAAGTTAATCACCCGGGAGTCGGGATAGGCCACCTTGGCGGCCAGGGCATAGGGGAGCGATGTGCCCAGCATTCCCAGTGTCGAAACGTAGAACCAGCGCTTGCCAGTCTGCGCGGGAAGCAGCGCCCTCCCGAAGTGGCAGTAGTCGCCGCCGTCAAAGCACATCACGTCGTCGGGCTGCAGCATGGACTCCACCGTCTTGTGGACGTACATGGCGTGCATGGGCGTTTCGGGAACGGCCAGGCTCTCGGCCCATTCGGCGTGGGCGGCCCGGCTGGCCCGCATTTCCTCCAGCCACGGCAGGTCTTCCCATTCGTACCTGGAGGCCTCTTCGGTCAGCTGCTGCAGGACGCTGGTGACGTCTCCGACCATCCCCACGTTCACGCCCCGGTTCCGCCCGATCTCAGCGGCGGAGGGGTCGATCTGGATGATTTTGGCATCGGCGGCCACGTTGGGCGGGCGGCAGAACCCGATGGTATAGTCCTGCTTTCGCCCCAGCAGGATGACCAGATCAGCGTCCCTGATTTTGGTGGCGGCCCGGTTCAGGCCCCGCTCGAAGAAACCGAACCCGTAGGGATGGTCGTCGGCGATCATTCCCCTGGCCTGACCCTCGGTCAGGACCGGTATTTTGGTGGTTTCGGCGAAACGCTGGAGAGCGTCGCCCGACTGGGTGTATCCGGCAGGATCGCTGGCGACGGCGAAGGGACGCTTGGCCTCGCGCATCAGCTCAACCGCCCGGCGCACCAGGTCCGGGGAGGCCAGCACCGACTCGCTGGGCCGGTATTCGTCGGGGTTGTAGAAGACCACCTCTTCCTCGTCGACTTCCTGGTCCTGGATGTCGATTGGGATGGTGATGTGGACCGGCCCCCGGCGGCCGCTGAACGCTATCCGTACCGCCCGGGCGATGGTGTCGGGAATGCGGCGGGCGTCGTAGACGGTGAGGGATTCCTTGGCCACCGGCTCCGCCATCCCGACTTGGTTGATTTCCTGCATGGAGCCCCGCCCGGCCTCGGAGAGGTCGGCGGACCCGCTGATGGACAGCAGCGGGCTCTCGCTGTGCATGGCGTTGGTCAGGCCGGGGATGGCGTTGGCGAACCCCGGGGTGGTGTACATGGCGACACCGATCTGTCCGGTTATGCGGCCGTAGGCGTCGGCCATGTGGACCGCCGCCGCCTCGTGGCGGGTGTCGACGAACCTGAAGTCCTGGTCCGCCATCACGTCCAGGACGGGCAGGATGTGGTCGCCGGCCAGGTAGAAGACATCGTTGACGCCTTCCAGCTTCAGGGCTTGTCCGATCAGGTGACTGCCGGTTACGCGGGCCATTTTTCCTCCTTGGAGATTGCTTGGAGATTGAACAGAATCCTACGGGCAAGTGAAAGAGATTGCCTGCCAATCTTAGCCCACCAAAGCGGCTAATGAAAGTGCCGGAGACTAACCCCCCAGGGCTATCACATTTGACCGGAGACGGATGAGGCAGTGTTAGGGCAAGGCGTATTAAACCAGGGCCAGTTGCGAAGCCGGAAGTGCAACCGGCCACCAATCTGGCAGTCTGTCACCGTTGAATCGATGGATAAAGAGACCTCAGTCTGATGCGAGCGTTGGTGAAGTTCGGCCCCAGACTGGGCAAGAGGTCTCGAAGCATCATCGTACATCCCTTTACGAGGCCAGTCATGCCATAGTCTTTATTGTTATGCGGAGACTTTAGAATGAGCAGAGTAAACACTTATATTTACTTAGTATCCATGAATTGACAGATATGTATTACCGAATTAAAATGCTGCGTTGTCGAGAATATCTCACTGTTCTATATCAATAGCAAACCGCTTCCTATACTAACTGGATCAATTGACGTTGAGTAAGGACTAATAGCAGTGTCGGACAATCGTATACTATGGGAGGGTTGCCGTTCTCTTCCCAGGCCCCCCTGGGAAACATTTTTCCCGTATCAGCGGAACACGAACCTTCGGGATGTGCACCCAACAAATCCCGCTTAATCGAAACGAAGAACATGGAAAAGGAAGACATGAAGACGAAACTTCCAATTGCTGTGGCATTGTTGCTCGTAGCCGCATTGTCCCTGGTTGCCTGCACCTCTCGCGGCCCGAGCGATGATCTCAAGGCGTCCGTGGTCGAGACCTACGCGGCCGGAGCGTACGCCTCTTATGTTCAGAGCTTCGCATCTGCCCAGTCCATGGATGCAGCTATCGACCGGTTCCTCGAGGACCCGTCGCAGCACCGTCTGGACGCGGCCAAGCGTGCTTGGCTCCTGGCCCGGGATGACTACGGAGTGACCGAAATTTACCGCTTCTATGAAGGTCCCATCGACAACTCGGCGGACGGCCCGGAGGGTTTGATCAACGCCTGGCCGATGGACGAGTCCTACGTCGACTACGTCGAAGGGAACCCCGGCGCCGGCATAATCAACATGCCCGGCGAGTATCCAACCATCGACGCCGATCTGCTGGTCTCATTGAATGAGGAGGGCGGCGAGGAAAACATTTCCACGGGCTGGCACGCCATTGAGTTCCTGCTTTGGGGACAAGACCTGAACTGGGACGGCCCCGGTTACCGGCCTGTATCCGACTACACCACCGCCGACAACGCTGACCGCCGCGCTGCCTACCTGGCGGTGAGTTCGGACCTGCTGCTTTCCCACCTGCAGGATATGGTGGACGCCTGGGCTCCCGGGCAGAACAATTACCGCGCCCAGTTCGTATCCAAGGACTCCGATGCGGCCATTACGGATATCATAACCGGAATCGGTGAAATGAGCCGCGGAGAGTTGGCCGGAGAGCGCATGACGGTCGCCTACGAGGCGCGTTCCCAGGAAGACGAGCATTCTTGCTTCTCGGACAACACCATTTCTGATATCGTGGCCAACGCTGCGGGAGTCCAGCGGGTCTACTCCGGCGACTACGGCTCAGTATCAGGCCCGGGCGTGAAATCCCTGATCTCGGCCAAGGACCAGGAGTTGGCTGACCAGTTGGAAGCCGAAATAAACCGTTCGGTCTATCTGGCCCGGTCCATCCCCGCCCCCTTTGACAGCCAGTTGGTGGAGGGGTTGTCCGACGCCTCCCCGGGACGCAAGGCGGTTCTCGATACCATTGTCGCCCTGGAAAACCAGACCGATACCATAGTCAGCGCGGCGCAGAAGGTGGGAATCACCATCAGCGTTAGCTAAGGTTCGATGGGCAAGCCCTTGTTTTCCCGGTCGTCGACCATCAATCCGCCGGCGGTTTGGCTGCTGGCGGTCTTGACCGTGTTTCTGGCATCCTGCCAGTTCGGCAGGGGACCCGGCCTGTCCGAAATCTACGATGAACGCCTGGGCGGGGACACCACTGCTTTCAGCTCAGGGAAGAACGCGTTCGAGTTATCGGCCCGCAACCTGGATACCTCCCTTCGCCGGACCTTCGAGGTGGGTGACAGCTTCTTCAACCAGAACTGGGTCGCCGCCCCGGCCAGCACCGAGGCCAGGGATGGACTGGGACCGACCATGAACGCCCAGTCCTGCTCGTCCTGCCACAGCCATGACGGGAGAGGACGCCCCCCGGAGAACGCCGACGATCCCACCCGGGGATTGCTGTTGCGCCTGAGCGTGCCGGGGCCGGACGGGCCTGTCGACGAACCCTCTTACGGAGGGCAGTTGCAGGACCGGTCGATTCTGGACGTTCCGGCAGAAGGCCGCGTCGCCATCACGTATCGTGAGGTGCCAGGCCAGTATCCTGATGGGACGGAATTCAGCTTGCGGCACCCCGTATACAGCATCGCGGATCCCCAGTTCGGACCCGTCCACCCCAACGTGATGATCTCTCCCCGGGTGGCGCCGGCCATCATCGGGATGGGCTTGCTGGAAGCCATTCCCGAAGAACGCATCATGGCCCTGGCGGACCCGGATGACGCCGACGGCGACGGCATTTCGGGGCGGGCCAACTTTGTGTGGAATGTCCGAGAGGGCAAGTTGTCCCTGGGGCGGTTCGGCTGGAAGGCCAACCAGCCGTCCGTCGAGCAGCAGGCCGCCGGTGCTTTCCTGGGAGACATCGGCATAACCTCCAGCTTGTTCCCCGATGAAAACTGCCCCTCGTCGCAGGCGGCTTGTACCCAGGCTCCCAGCGGTGGGTTGCCGGAGATTCCTGACACCCGCTTGGAAAAAGTAACGATATATACTCGGACCCTGGCAGTTCCGGCCATGAGGAACGTGGATGACGGGGAGGTCGAACAGGGCGCCAGGCTGTTTGTTCAGTCCCAGTGCTCCGTGTGTCATACTCCCCGCCACGAGACCGGGCAGGACCATCCCCTGGAGCCGTTGCGGGGCCAGACCATATACCCCTACACGGACCTCCTGCTCCATGACATGGGCGATGGGCTTGCGGATAAGCGCCCCGATGGAATGGCCAACGGCTCCGAGTGGCGCACTCCTCCCTTGTGGGGGATCGGACTTGTGCAAACGGTAAACGGGCATACCATGTTCCTCCATGATGGGAGAGCCCGCAACCTGGAAGAGGCCATCCTCTGGCACGGGGGAGAAGCGAAGAAGTCCCTGGACAAGTTCATGGGCCTGACCATGGAAGAGAGAAATGCCCTCATCAAGTTCCTCGAATCTCTTTAACGCCTGGTGTGCCCGGCAATGGAGACTGCCGGTTCTCCTGTCTGCCCTGATCCTCTCCGCATCGGCATGCACGGGAGGCGGGCCGTCCGATAAAGACGTGCTGATTAGTCTCACGGATCACGTCGTGGTGCCGGCCTACCAGCAAGCCGCCGCGGACGCTGTTCAATTGGAGCAAGCAGCGGCTGAACTTTGCCGAGCCCCCTCGGAGGCGTCGCTGGACGCCGCGAGGCAGGCCTGGAGTGTTGCGCGGGCTTCCTGGTTGCGGACCAGAGCCATGTCCTTTGGCCCGGTCATGGACCGCAGATCGGCCAGCCTGCTCGACTGGAGCCCCACCGATGCCGCCGGTATCGACGCATCCATCGCATCGGCTGACTTCGCCGTCAATGCCGGCGTTATAAGAAACTCCGTCTCGGCGGACCGACGTGGTTTCGGAGCCATGGAACACCTGCTCTTCAACCCCGTTTCCCTGGCTTCGTTGTCCAGTTCCCCTCTGGCCTGCACGTACCTTTCGGCCGTTGCCCAGGTCAATCGGGAAGAAACAGCCGCCCTCTTGGCCGAATGGACCGTTGGCGAAGAGTTGGGCGCCCCCTACAAGGACTACTTTACCGACCGCGCCAGCTTGTCGGTGGTGCCCAGTGACGCGGTGGAAGAAGTGGTACGCGTCCAGGTATTCATGATCCGGGATATGGTCCAGGTCCGTATCGCTCCGGCACTGGGTCTGCGCGGGACTGGACCCGACCTGACTGCTGTCCCCGGCAACGCGGCGGACAACGGGCTGGCCGATATCCACCATGAGCTGCTCGGAATGCAAAAAATCTACAATGGGGCCGGTGGTGAGGAGCTTGGAATCTCTCACCTGGTAATTCCGCTTTCAGAGGAAACGGACCAGCGGTTCCGCGAAAATTTGTCTGCCGCCCTCCTGGCCGTGAAGGCAGTGGAAGTCCCTCTTACCGTCGCCATAACCGAACGCCCGGAACAGGTTACCGCGCTTTACGACCGCCTCTCTGACGTGCAGAGGACTTTGGCGACCGAAGTGGTCAGCCTTCTGGGCGTTTCCGTCGGGTTTTCCGATACCGACGGGGACGCCATGCGATAGAACCCCGTGGCCTGCGCTGGGCGGCGTTCTGACTTCTCCCCGGAACCTGGCGTTGCTCCGTTAACAGACTCCATCGGGGCGCTCTGCAACCGGGTCATCCAAGCCGGGCTGGAGCCAGTATCCCCTTATTCGGCCGCGGTATTCCGAATAATGTTCGGGTTGCTGGGCCTGGTCATGGTGGTCCGGTTCGCGTCCCACGGTTGGATATCACGCATCTACCTGGAACCGGCCCATCACCTTAGCTACTACGGATTCGGCTGGGTTCAAGCATGGCCCGGGTGGGGAATGTACCTCCACTTTGCGCTCCTGGGCCTGGCCAGCGTGGGCGTGGTCCTGGGCTTCCGCTACCGCCTCTCCATAACAGCCTTTTTCGTGCTTTTCACCTACATTGAACTTATAGACCGGACCACCTACCTGAACCACTACTACCTGGTCAGCCTGCTCAGCTTCATCATGATCTGGCTGCCGCTGGATCGGGTCTGGTCTCTGGACTTGAGGCGGAAACGAGCTGAGGAAGTTCCTGAAGGAATCCCCCGGGCCGCGCTCTGGATGCTGATGGCCCAGGTCGGAATGGTGTATTTCTTTGCCGGGGTAGCCAAGCTTAACCCTGACTGGCTGTTCCATGCCCAGCCCCTGCGCATCTGGCTATACAACAGCGCGGGTATTCCATTCCTTGGATCGTTGTTGCGCGAGGCTTGGGTAGCCTATGCCATGAGTTGGGGAGGGCTGATCTTCGACTTGACCATTGCCGGCTGGTTGCTCTGGTCCAGGTCCCGTCCCTTCGCTTACGGCATGCTGCTGGCCTTCCACGCGGCCACCGCTCTGCTCTTCCCCTCCATTGGCATGTTCCCATGGATAATGATTGCCGTAGCATTGATTTTCTTCGGGCCCGACTGGCCCCACCGGGCAATTGGCAACGTGCGAAACACTCTGAACCCTGCCCCTCTGTCAAACAGCGATGCCCCGAAACCTGAACGGGAACGCCGCCACCTGACTTGGCAAACCAAATCGGTGGTCCTGTTGGGCATCGTTTTCCTGGGAGTCCAGATCGCATTGCCCCTGCGTCACTTTGCCTACCCGGGGAATGTGCGCTGGGCCGAAGAAGGCTACCTGTTTTCCTGGCGGGTGATGCTGACGGAGAAGAAGGGACATGTTTTGTTTCGCGTCCGCGCTCTCGGCGAGTCCAGGGAATGGCTGGTTTACCCCGACGCTTACCTGACGCTGGACCAGGTCGAGCGGATGTCCTATCAACCCGACCTTATTCTCGCCACCGCCCACATCATCAGGGACGATTGGATGTCCCGCGGGTATTCCCCGGTACAAGTCTATTCAGACGCTTACGCCTCATGGAATGGCAGGCCAGCAGCCCGCCTCATCGACCCCTCCACAGATTTGGCAGAGGTTGAGCGGGCTTTAGGTCCAAGGGATTGGGTCCTCAGTGCTCCGGGTCCCCCCGGAGAGCCGACAGGCCGGGAACGCATCGGTCCCCCACCAGCTCCTTAGTTTTCAATGTTGAAAGTTTCCACGGGCTAACTGCCGGCCACCCAGTCGGCGACGCGCTCGCCGATCATGATGGCGGTGGCGTTGGTGTTGGCGCGGGTTACCTGGGGCATGATGGAGGAGTCGGCGACCCACAGGCCGTTGACGCCGCGCACCCGGCACTGCTGGTCGGTAACGGCCATGGCGTCGCCGTCGGGGCCGATGCGGCAGGTGCCGGAGACGTGGCGGGAGCTGCCGAGGGTCTGGCGAATCCAGGCGTCCAGATCGTCGTCGCTGGTGAGGGTGTCGTCGTCTGGGGCGATGCGTCCCTCGGAGATGCCCCGGTAGGCGTCAGACTCCAGGATGCTGCACGCCAAACGCACGGCGTCGCGCATCCGGCGCATATCGTTCTCGTTGTGCAGGTAGCGGTAGTTGATGGAAGGCTGCACCGTGGGGTCGCCCGACTGCAGGCGCACCCAGCCGGTTCCTTCGGGGAGCTCCAGGGCGCAGGCGATGCGGGCGGTGCCCGAGGGCACCATCTCGCCGGTCATCACATTCCAGACAGCCAGGGTGTGAAGCATGACGTCGTTGGGGTGGGACGGCGGCTCCGACGTTACCCGCAGGCCGAAGCGCAGGGCTTCGGCGTTGGCCGTCAGCCTGACGTCTTCATTGACCCGGAAACTGACTGACCCCATGGGGTGGTTGAACAGGTTCTGTCCGACGCCGGGAGAGTCCACCAGTACCGGGACGTTGTTCTGCTCCAACTGGTCGCGGGGGCCGACGCCGGACAGCATCAGGATGTGGGGTGTTTTGAGCGCCCCGGCGCACAGCACCACGCGGTCACCCTGGACGGTGAAAGTCTCCCCGCCGCTCTCCACCTCCACTCCGGTGACCTTCCCGTCCTCGATAACAACGCTGCGGACGAACACGCTGCCGCGTATGGTGAGATTGAGGCGGTGGCGGGCGGGGGTGAGGTGGGTGAGATTGGTGCTCATGCGCCAGCCGTTGCGGTTGTTCATGGGGATGGCGCCGATGCCGCCGGAGTCGGGGCCGTTGAGGTCGTGGTTGGATGGGTAGCCCCGCTCCATGCAGGCGTCGTAGAACGCCTTCTGTACCTCCGGCCACTCCTCGCCCTCGCGGCGGACTATGGGGATTGGGCCTTCGGAGCCGTGGAAGTCGTCCTGGATGTCCAGGTCGGTTTCGGCCCGGCGGTAGTAGGGCAGGACTTTAAGGTAGCCCCATTCCTGGTTGCCGAAGTGGGACTCCCAACGCTCGAAATCCTCGGGCAGGCCGCGCAGGTAGACCTGGCCGTTGATGGAGCCGGAGCCGCCGATGACCTTGCCCTGGGCGATGTTTATCTCGCCCTGCTGGTCGTTGATGACGCCCCGCAGGTTCCAGGAGACCGCCGAGCCGATGGCTTCGCCCTCCGACGAGTGGCCGTTGCGGACCGGCTCCGGGAGTAGCTCCGGGTCAGCGTAGTCCTGCCCCGCTTCCAGCAGCAGCACCGAGCGGTTGGGGTCCTCCGACAGCCGGCTGGCCACCACGGAACCGGCGGACCCGCCGCCGACTACAATAACGTCGTATTTCATAACCGTTCCTCGGCTTTTTCCGCAATTCCACGAAATCCAGGCGGGCTGAATCGGGAGAGTGCCCGGCAGCGGGCAAAGATGGGAGACTGGTGAAACCCTACAGGTTTATCGAGGGTTCGTCGTATTCCTTCAGTTTGTTGTAGATTTGGAGCCGGTGATTATAGGACTCCAAGACTACGATCCGTCCGTCGGGGTCAACGTTGACGGCCACCGGCCGGCGGAACCGCCATTCGGGCTGAAGATCCGTCCGCCGCCTGGCTTTGACGATATCGGGATTGGCGTCAATGTAGGTCTGGGCCCACGGCGAAGGCTCCTGGGCGTCACCGACCAGCGCCGTAATATACTGGCCGTCGGGAGCATAGATCTGGACCCGGTGGTTCCCCCAGTCGGTTACGTATACATCCCCGTCTGAGTCCACGGCCACGCCGGACGGCCCTTTGAGGTCCCCGACCCCGGTGCTGGAGCTTTCGAACTTGACCAGCAACTCGCCGGTGGGGGCGAACTTCTGCACCCGGTTGTTTCCCCAATCCGACACGTAGATGTTGTCCTCACCGTCAATGCAGATACCCCACGGCATCTCCAGGTCCCCGTCGCCGCCGCCTTGCTTCCCGAATGCGGACTGGAACTCGCCGATCTGGCTGAAACTCTGCACCCGGTGATTCTGGCTGTCCACCACCCAGAGGACTCCCCGGGAATCGAAAGCAATCCCCGACGGCCCGTTCAGCTGCCCTTCTCCGCTGCCGGACCTGCCCCAGTGATACCGGTAGCCGCCTTCTTCATCGTATATGGTTATCCGGTTGAGATACTCGTCCGAAACGAACACCCGGCTGTAACTGTCCAGGTCAATTGACCGGGGCCAGACGAAGCGCCCGTCTTCCTCCCCTACGGAGCCGAACTGTCCCTGGAAATCGTGGTCGAGGGTGACCTTGGTGACCCGCTGGCCCAGTTGTTCTACGCCGCGGCTCAACACGTAAATTCGCCCGTTCGGTCCCAGGACGAAATCCTGGGGAGCCCAAAATCCCCGGCCTGCCTGGCTGTACATGCCTATGCAGTAGCTGTAGTCATACACCCGCCCGGCGGCGACGGTGGTCAGCATATCCCCCTCCCGAAAACTGTTTTGGGGTCCTGAAGCTACACGAAGGACATTTGCTCGAAGTGTCCGCCGACGATGGGCACCGGGTCGAGCCCCAGCCACTTTTCCGCCAACGTGGAGTAGAAGCCGCGGAAATCGTAGCCGGGCTCCAGGTCTCCCTGGGTAAGGTCTTCCGGTTTCAGCGACGGATAGGTCCCGTACATACCGCCGTTCACCCGGTCGCCGATGGCGAAGGCTACCCCGGCTGCTCCGTGGTCGGTGCCGGTGCCGTTGTCGCGGACGCGGCGTCCAAACTCGCTGAACAGCATGACGACCACCTCCTCAGAGGCGTCGTGCTCGCGCAGGTCGTCGAAGAAGTCGCGTATGGCGCCGGAGATTTCCGTCCACAGTTTTTCATGCGGTCCCAGCTGGTCATAGTGGGTGTCGAAGGGCCCGTGGGCCGTGTAAAAGACTTGGGTGCCCAGGCCGGCCAGGTGCACCTGCGCCACGTCTCTGAGGCGTCGCGCGATGGGATTATTGGCGTACTCTACGGTGGAGGAATAGGTTTCGGGAGCAACCCGGATGATGTCTGCCCCTCTCAACGCATCCCGTCCCGCCTGCCCCAGGTAATCCATGGTCGGTCCGGTGCCGATGGTGGGAGAGTACATGCGGGCAAAGCTTTGCAGTAACTGGTTTCGCTCTTGCTCGGATGTGATCCCCGGGTTGGATGAAAGTACACCGTATGAAGGAAGGTGGTTCACGGAAGTGACCGGGACTCCCTTCATGGCCAGCGCCCGGGGCAGGCCCTGGCCTAGGCTCACGCCCTTCAGCACGTTCCCGCCCTCCGGGTCCAGGTCCCGGATGACCTTGGCAAGCCAGCCGTTGATTCCGATGGAATCCGGCTCGCACGTATGCCAGATGTCCATCGCGCGAAAGTGCGAACGCGGCGAATTTTCAAATCCGATTCCGTGAATGATTGCCATGTTGCCCTTGTCGTAGATTTCCTTCAAAGGCCCCATGTCAGACCGGAATGCCAGTTGGTCGTCGATGGGCAGCAATTCGTTCTCAGGGATACGGACCTTGGGCCGGTTGTCCCAATACAGAGGATTGCCATAAGGAACAATCGTATTGAGGTAGTCGTTGGCCCCGGTCAGCTCCAGCACGACCAGCACGGGGTCCTTATGGGTTGATGTCATTTCCGTATCCCTCTACTTCAGAGTCGGGCCCTTGCCTAGGCAAACTGGTACTCTCTCGAGGCGGCGATCAGCGTCAGGACCTTGCTCACGTTGCGCAACGTAGCCCTCAGCTCTTCGTTGGTGCCCAGGGACAGGTCGCCGCATTTCTCGGCATGGACCATCAATTCAGAGTGAGTATCCTCGCTGACTTCCAGCGGTCCCATCGCATCGAGACAGGCTGCCACTATCGCCTGGGGGGATTTATCCTCCTGCACATTCACCAGCACCCGCTTGACGATAGCCTGTACGCCTGGCAGTGAGATGTCTCCAAATACCCTCGCGGCAAAGTTCACCCGGCGCATCAAAACGCCGGGGTCGATCCATTCCGACCCTGTGTGCCAACCCTCCACGCTGGGAGGATTGAGCAGCTCCTGTCCCTGCCAGCCGCACTCCAGCGCCAGGTTGTTGAATCCAGGCTTGAAGCCGTTGTAGTTGCCCGCCAGGCGCACGGTGCCCACGATCAACTCAGCCGGGCTTTTCACCCGGGCGAAGCGGGCATTCTTGAAGAACTCCGAGTTGAACAACGCCCGCAAAATGTGCCGGATGTCTCCCCGGGACTCATTGTAAGCTTCCGCCAGGAACTCGATGGCTTCAGGGTCAACTGGCGGGGTAATGTTCCAGGTCGCGACGTGAGGCTCGTCGGCGACGAAGAAGTTGTAAAGGTGGCGGGCCAGGAACCGGGCCGTGGCCGGTTGGTCCGCAATAATCTCCACGATGTCTTCGCCATTGAAGTTCCCGGTGTTCCCCAGGAAGGACTTTTCCCGGTCATCGTGGGCCTCGGGCTTGTATTCGAACTCCCAGTGGAACCGGCCGTAGGGATTGCGGGGAATCTTGGGGGCGATCCCCCATCCGGTAAAGGCCCTGGCCGCTTCCCTGATATCTTCCTCTGAGTAGTTGCCGACTCCGAGGGAGAAAAGCTCCAACAGCTCCCGCCCCCAGTTTTCGTTTATTGCGCCATCCCGGTTTCCCTGGTTGTCCAGCCAGAAGATCATGGCCGGCGACTTCGCGACCTCTGCCAGCAGGTCGCGGTAAGTGCTCAATCCGTATTCCCGGAAGACGGCAATCTGGCGGGTCAGCTCCGGTGGATTGTCCACCTTGGAGTTGCTGGTGGCGAACAACTGGTGCCAGAAGAGGGCGATCTTCTCTTCCAGCGGCCGTTTGGTGTTGATCATCCGGTAAACCCAATTGGCCTGGTTTATCGGCGGCGCTCCCGCTCCCTCATAACCCGGGAAGAAACGGTACAGCAGTTCGTCGTCTATGGCCGGCTGCCCCTCTGGATACAGCAGTTCTTCGACCACGGCTTCGTAGCCTGTGGAGACACGCTTCTCCAGTTCCCCGCGGGGTTCACCGAAGCCCGCGCGTCTCATCAAGTGGGCCATCAATGCAATGTCTTCTTGGTGGGGCATTACCACCTCTCCATTCTTGAGCCCTAAGCGCTGAGCCAGTCGCCCATCCATGCCATATTAGGATTGGCCTAGGAGAGTGTCAACAAGAAGCCCGGTATTCGGTCAATCTGGCATTGTCAGTCAGTACGTGGGTCTGGAATGCAATTCGCGTCCGCCCTTCCACCCCGATACTGTTTCGGGAAAGTTTCTTAGCCCAACAACCAGCAAAGGAGCGGTGGGACTGAATCCCCCGCCCCTTGATTCAACTCCTTTGACTCTCGCCGGATCCTGCCGGTCTAGGGGAATGAAAACTCCTCCTCGTCCGGGGATGAGCAGCCTTCCTGGTCCAGGATGTTGCGCAGGCTCTCCGGCAGGGCATCCCTGGCCTCCTGCTCCGCCTGCGCCGCCGCTGGGAAGTCCTCCCCCAGCAGATCCAACAGCGGCTCCTCCATCAACTGCTCAATTTCCTGTTGCTTCTGCTCCTCCGTCTTGGACTGGTCCATTCCGATCACCATGATCTGGGGCATAACGGTGGTCATCAACTGCTCCAGGTCCGCCATCATGGACGCATCCGCCGGACGGGACCGGGCGTGGTCCAGGAAGGCTTCCAACGTCTTCAGGCGGGCATTGTGATACTCCTCCACCTCCGCCGGGGGCTCAAGCTGGCTGAATGTCTCCAACTGGACTTCCAGCGCAGCGGCCGTCTCTCCCCAGGTAGCCCCCGCCTCCGTGTCGGCCATTGCCATGGGATTGGATGAGAGCGCAGCAGTCAACTCCCCGCACTCCCGGGCGTAGGCCCTGACCCGGTCTTCCACGTCATCACCCGGCCCTGCTGCCTCCGTAGGGGCAACCTGCGGAGTCGGAGCAGTCATGGCCTCGGGGGTAGGCGTTGGCTCAGGGGCCGCCGTCGGTTCCGGGGATGCCGTCGGTTCCGGGGTATTGGTCGGCGGTGGAACGGGAGTTGGCTCCGGGGTATTCGTGGGAGCAATGGTTGGCTGGGGGGTTGGGAAGGATGCCCTCGGCTCGGCGGCAACCTGGGGGCTGGCGGGTTCAGGCGGCGGCTCCTCGCCACCGCAGGCCGTAAACCCGATGCTCCCCAGTACCAGCAGCGCAGCGCCTAATAGGACTGGTCTCACCAACGTCTTCATCTCTCCTCCCGGCAGTCCCGGTTTCCTGGGTTGACTTCCAGCTTACCCCCTGGCGCCGTTCCCCGTCCCGATGGCGGGGGACGGCATTGGGGGAATTCCAGCGGCTCATGATCCCCATACCCGGGTTGTGTCCGGTCTGATGGAAAAGTCTCCCGCCCCCAATTGGTCACTGGCAGGCCGCAGGGCTGGGCTCATCCACCCGGGGCAGGGCACAGGTGCCGGTGTGGCCGTGGCGGCCCGGCCAGCGCCTGTTCATGGCGCCGGCCCGGCCAATTCCTCACACGCAGTGGAGGTAGACGGTTCCGCCATCGGTGATGTGCCCCTAGATGGCCTCCAGGATGGCAGACCGGGAACGAAACCACCTGGATTGCAGCGCCACGGCAAACGGGATTGGGCTAACCCCCCTCTGCCCGCCGGGCGATGGCCCTGATCATGCCCCTGAATATCCAGGCGTGGACCGGATACAGGGCGTACCAGTAGAGCAGTCCCGCCAGTCCCCTGGGAGCGAACACCGCCGTCTGCTCCAGTTCAGCATTGCCGTCACTCTCCGTCACCTGAAACTGCAGCCACGCCCTCCCCGGGACCTTCATCTCCGACCTGAATCGGACGAGCCTGTCGGGATCCAGGGCATCCACCCTCCAGAAGTCCACGGCGTCCCCCACCCTCAGGTCATCGGGATGGCGGCGGCCCCGGCGCAGTCCGGCGCCTCCCAGCATCCGGTCGAGCATGCCGCGAAGGCGCCAGGCCCAGTTCGCAAAATGCCATCCCCGGGCTCCGCCCATGCCGGTCAACACCCGGTAAATGTCACGGGCAGGGGCAGCGACGCTGCGGCGGCGTCTTTCTATGATCAGCCCCTCCCGGGATTCCAGGCTGACCATCCCCTCCTGGCCCGCAGGTGGGCCGGCGGCATCGCTCCATGAGGTGTCAACCCGGCCCTCCTCCAGGTCCAGGAGCGCCCGTTGGATTGCCGTGGTCCAGTCCGCCGGCACTATGCCGGGGAAGAGGGTCCGGGCCAAGTCATCGGTCACCACGACGTCGTTCCGCAGTCCCTCCACCAGTGGGACCGCGATGGCCGCGGGAATGGGGGTCATCCAGTGGACCCAGTAGGAGGACAGGCGGGGCGTCAGGACCGGGACGGGAATGAGGAGCCGGCGGAGCCCCCTGGCCCTGGCATAGCCCAGCAACAGTCCCCGGTAGGTGGTCGCGTCCCTGCCGCCCACCTCGATGGTGACGCCCTCGGGATGAGGGACGTTCAGAGCCGCCACCAGGTACTCCAGGAGGTCGTCAATGGCGATGGGCTGGATGCGGGAGTAGATCCACCTGGGGCATACCATCACTGGAAGGCGTTCGGCCAGGTGGCGGATCATCTCGAAGGAGAGGCTGCCCGGCCCGACGATGACTCCTGCCCTCAGTTCCGTCACCGGGACTCCCCCTTCCCGCAGCGCCTGCCCGGATTCCTGCCGGGAACGAAGATGGGAGGAAAGACTGGATTCCGGGTCTCCCAAGCCTCCCAGGTAGACGATGTGTCCAACTCCCGCTTTCCTGGCGGCCTGCCCGAAGGTCCGGGCGGCCCGGGCGTCCATGTCACGGAAGCCTGAACCGGCGGAGAGGCTGTGGATCAGGTAATAGGCGGATTCCACTCCCGCCATGGCTTCCGCCAGCGAGCCAGGGTCCAGGGCGTCGCCGACAGCCACCTCCACCTGCCCCGCCCATGGCCGCGAGAGCACCCGCTCGCGGCTTCGGGCCAGGACCCTGACCCGGTGCCCCTGCTGCAGGAGCCGTGGCGCCAGCCTCCCTCCGATGTATCCGGTGGCGCCGGTGACCAGGATGGGCTTCTGGCCGGTCATCCTGCAGTTCCCTGAGGGGTTTCTTCCATAGCGGTTCCAGATTGTTCGCCCCATGCAGGGGCAGGAACAACTGCGCCTTTACCTCGTATAACCCTGTGGCGTAGACGATTCTGGTGTAATACCCGGGGCTGGGACGCCTCCCGGGGCACGTCGGTCTCATGGTAGGCAGGGCTGGCCCGGGGGTCAAGAAGAGTTCTTCATCTGATTAACGGTTTCCGTGAAGGAGCCCTCAAAGGAAGGAGCCCTCAAAGTTCGGATCGCGTTGCGGGCGGCTTTGCCTTCGGCGTTTTTGTCGGTGGGGCTGGGCGACACGGGCAATTGGTCCTGGCCCGCGAATGAACACGAACGGCCATCACCGGTTCTCCCTCTGAAAAGCCGCCCCGCCCCTAATCCCGCTGTAAGAGTGCTAGAATTGCATCAACCCTGTCCCGGAGGAGATAGCTATGACGGCCCTGACTGACGACATGACCTTCGGAATATTCCTGGCTCCCTTCCACCGGGTGGGCGAAAACCCCACCCTGGCCCTGGAGCGGGACCTGCAACTGCTGGAGTGGCTGGATGATCTGGGCTACGACGAAGCATGGATCGGCGAGCATCACAGCGGCGGCTGGGAGACCATCGCGTCCCCTGAGGTCTTCATAGCCACCGCCGCGGGACGCACCAGCCGCCTCCGCCTGGGCACCGGAGTGGTCAGCCTTCCATACCACAACCCCTACATGGTGGCCAACCGGATGGTGCTGCTGGACCACCTCACCCGCGGTCGGGTGATGCTGGGCGTGGGCCCCGGTTCCCTGGCCTCCGACGCCTATATGTTCTGCATTGACCCGGAACGCCAGCGGGAAATGATGGACGAGTCCCTGGGAGTAATCCTCCAGCTATTCGAGGGGAAGGAACCGGTCACCTGCGAGACGGACTGGTTCAAGCTGCGGGAAGCCTCGCTGCAGCTGCGCCCCTACCAGAAGCCCTCTCTGCCCGTCGCCGTGGCCTCGGTCCAGTCACCGGCTGGAGTGTTCGTGGCGGGCAAGCATGGCGCCGGGGTCCTGTCCCTCAGCGTCCCCCGCTCGATGATCCGGCAGACCACCCTCCAGGACCAGTGGGACATCGCCGAGGAATCGGCCAGGGAACACGGCAAGGAAGTCCACCGCAGCGAGTGGCGGCTTTCCGTGCCGGTCCACCTGGCGGAAACCCGGGAAAAGGCTTTCGAGCAGGTCAGGGTGGGCGCCGGACGGGTGGTTACCGAGTACACCGGCGGCACCAACGGCCACCCCATTCCCGACGTGCCCCAGGATGAAATTGTGGACCACATGGTGGACGCCGGGCAGTGGATCGTCGGCACTCCCGATGACGCCGTTGCCGCCATCGAACGCTTCCAGGAGTCCAGCGGCGGCTTCGGCGGACTCCTGGTGCGGGCTGAGGACTGGACCACCCGGGAGAACCTGTTCCACAGCTACGAGCTGTTCGCCCGCTACGTCATGCCCCGCTTCCAGGGCAGCCTCTCGGGCATCGAGGAGTCCAACAGCCGCTTCTCCGAGATGCGCGAGTTCCTGCAGGGCAACCGCCGGGCAGGCTTGCAGCGGGCCACCGACACCTATCTGGCCAGGGCGCGGTGAGCCGCGAAGCAGCTTGGATAGACCCCTTGTTCTAAGGGTCGCGCCCTCCGTCGCCAAGTTCGGTAACTTGTCTAAGGCTCCTTGGACGCTCCGGTCGGGGGGGAAGGGACTTTCCCGACGACGGGGGTCTGGATTCCCGCCCCTTTCCCTCCTTCATCGTACCTCCTCGGTCGCCAGGGGCAGGCTTTGTGCGGGAATGACGGGAGGGATGTCGGGTGGGTGGGACAGGGTTGGGGGGAGAACTGATGGGTTCCTGCCTACGCAGGAACGACGAGGGGAGCGGGGGTGACGGGAAAAAGGGTAGGCGGAGGTGACCGTTCCTGAGGGGAAGGTTTACGGGGGTCTGGATTCCCGCCCCTTTCCCTCCTTCGTCGCCAGGGGCAGGCTCTACGCGGGGGTGACGGGAGAAAGGGTAGGCGGAGGTGACCGTCCCTAGCTGGTGGTTTCTTCTGGGTCCACAACCGGCGCTCGCGGGCCGGCGTACCGGGCCATGAAGCCACGGATGGCGTTGAAGTACTGCCGGAATCCCACGTACATCAGGTCATTGTGGCCCGCGCCCGGTATGATTTCCAGGTGCTTGTGGACGGTCTCCAGCTTGTTGAACATGTCCACCGCGCCGGCCAGGGGCGCAGTGTCGTCCCACTGGCCGTGAATCACCAGGGCGGGAATGGCGATGGAATAGAACCTGCCCTGGTAGTCCTCCTCCAGCGCCTGTATCACCTCCGGAGCCAGCCCCTGGGCTATCCGTCCCAGGTTGGCCCGCCCGCTCTCGATGATGACGCCGTTGATCCGGTCTCCGGCGGTTACCGCCAGTTCGCCCGCGGCGTGACGGCCCATGGAGCGCCCCATGACGTACAGCGGGCCCGTGAACCTCATCGCCTGCATCGTTGCCCGCAGCCAGTCCAGCACCTCGTGCGCGTCGGCCAAGATGGCGTTGAAGCCCGGCGAACCACTCGACGCGCCGAAGCCCCGGTAGTCGGCGACGAAAAAATTGACCCCGATGCGGGTGTAGTGCGGCGCGATGTCGTCGTAACGGGCCACATTCTCGCCGCCGCCGTAGAAAAACAGCACGGTTGGATTGGCCCGCCCCACCGCGAAAAACCGGCACGACAGGGTGGTCCCGTCGGCGACGGTCACCACGCAGTCCACCGCGCCGTCGGGCGTTTCGGTCCAGCCCCGCAATGGGTGGAAGGAACCTGCTGACGCCCCGGGGTTGTCCAGCACGGAGTAATCAACTGCAGTCATGGCAGCCCCTCCCCAGGTGGTAATGTCCCGCATTATACTATCGCCCCGGACACCGTCCTGATTCCCATCTCCCCCGATTCCTCATCGTGTCTGCTGGTGGTGTCTGCCGGTGCAAGGCACGATGAGTCATATGGTCTATAATCCCAAGGGAATAATCCCCTATCTGTGAGGCACCAATGCGTTTTGGCTCCTTTGTCTTTCCAACCAGCCACCATCCGGAGCAGGATTCGGCCGTAATCGACAGCACGCTGGAAGAGATCCTGCTGGCCGAGGAAATCGGGATGCACTCGGTCTGGCTGACCGAGCATCACTTTGACGGGGCCGCCGCCCACGCCGATCCGCTGGTGATGGGCGCTGCCATCGCCGCCCGCACCCAGCACATCAAGATAGGGTTTGCCGTGGTGGAATTGGCCTTTCACCATCCCGTCCGGCTGGCCATCCAGACCGCGCTGCTGGACAACCTGAGTCACGGGCGGCTCATCGTGGGCACGGGCCGCGGCTCCGCCTACAACCACTACGAATACCTGGGGTTTGGCGTCACCATGGAAGAGGGCGTGGCCCGCCTGGATGAGGCGGAGCAGCTGCTGGTATCGGCCTGGTCCGGCGAGGACCTGAAACATCAGGGAGAACATTGGGATGTGCGGTTCCCGCTGCTGCGGCCCCGCCCGTTCCAGCGTCCCCATCCGCCATTGGTGCGGGCCTGCATCAGCGAAGCCTCAACCATCAAGATGGCGGAGATAGGCCGCCCGATAATGATCGGCATCCAGACGCTGCCCACCCTGCAATCGCGGTTGGAACGCTACCGCGCCACCATGCTGGATTCCGGCTTTTCCGAAGCCCAGACGGAGGCGGCCCTGGACCAGTGCTGGGCGTCCCGGGACCTGTTTGTGGCCGAGAGTCACGATGAAGCGCTGGAAATCGCCTCCGACGGCTTCCAGCGGGAGCGCAGCCACTTCCGGCAGGCCCGGGAGCAGTACAACCCGGGAGGGTTCCCGCCGCCGGACCCAAACCGCCCGATGCCTCCCGGAGAAGTCCTGGAGCAGGCCTTCATCCTGGGCACCCCGTCCCAGGTGGCCGACCAGGTGGCTGAGATGCGGGATATCGGCGTGCGGAACCTGATGTTCAAGCTGAACACCGGAGAGATGGACACCACGCAGGTGCGCAAATCAATGCGGCTCTTCGGCGAGAAGGTAATGCCCCTGTTCTAAGGGCCGCGCCCTCCGTCGCCAAGTTGGGTAACTTGTCTAAGACTCCTTGGGCGCTCCGTGTTCTAAGGGTCGCCGCCTTCGCGCCCATCATAGGTAACCCCCGCCTGCGCGGGGACAGGCTTGTCTAAGAGCGCTGGGCGGCTCGGGGGCCGCGCCCTCCGTCGCCAAGTTGGGTAACTTGTCTAAGGCTCCTTGGGCGCTCCGTGTTCTAAGAGGGTGTGTGAGAACGCACTGTCCCAAGTTGGAACCGTGCGAAATGGGGACGACACGGGGGTCTGGATTCCCGCCCCTTTCCCTTCTTCGTCGCCAGGGGCAGGCTCTGCGCGGGAATGACGG
The DNA here is from genome assembly GCA_034423195.1 of Dehalococcoidia bacterium. Lineage (GTDB taxonomy): Bacteria > Chloroflexota > Dehalococcoidia > Lucifugimonadales > UBA3495 > CATOSK01. Next base: position 44,802 of record DAOUIZ010000062.1, read on the forward strand.
GGGAGGCGCGGTGGTGACGGGGAAATGAAGGAGGTGGGTCAGCGCAGCTTGGCGTTCCGGGGATGGGTGACCGCAGCCACGTCCTCGGGGGTAAGGCCGGCGAATCGTTCCGGCCGGTAGGGACCCAGCACCGCCTCAGCCGCAACCCCATCGCAGATTTCCTGGGCGGCCAGCTGGCTCAACATTGGCGCGAGAGTAACGCCGCTGTGGGTCAGGGCCACGTACAGGTTGGGGGCCTCGGATGCAAAACCCATCACCGGATAGCCGTCCAGAGGCATGGGCCGCCAGCCCACCGGCACCGGGATGGCCCGAGTACCCTTCAGTCCCGGCAGATACCCGCTGGCCCGTTCCAACAGGTCGCCGGCGTGGGCTTCGGAGTCGTCCTCGGCCAGGCTCTCCTGGTCGCCCTCGCCGATCATCATGCGCCCGTCGGCGCACTGCCGCAGATGAATCTCCCGGCGTCCGTCGCCAAGGGCAGGAGCATAAACCACCGGAACGTTGTGGAGCAGGGGAGGCAGCGGGTCCGTCCTTATCACCACGCCGGGGCTCCACGCCTGGGGAACGTTGACTCCGGCAAGGGCCGCCAGCCGGGTGGTGTCGGTGCCTGCGGCCAGGACCACTGCATCCACATCCCGGCTCCCGGAGGTCGTTTCCACAGCGAATATCCGGCCATCACCACGCTGCCGGAGTCCGCAGAATTCTGTGCGGGTCTCGATCTCGCAATCCCTCTCGCGAAGGCGGCGCAGGCAGGCATCCACCACCATCTGGGGCTCCACCTGGCCTTCATTGGGACTGTACTCGGCGGCGGCCACCGGTCCGGCATCCAGCGCCGGTTCCAGGCCCTGGAGTTCGTCGGCATCCACCAGGCGCGTCGGGTATCCCCAGGACTGGAGCTGCCGGACGCGGGCTACCAGTCGTTCGGCGGCGGACGGTTCAGACTCCCAGGACACCTTGCCGCCCCAGCGGAGTCCGACGTTGTCCGGATCGCCGCCGTCGCCAATGGCGGCGGCGAAACGGGTCCACATCTCCACGGAGCGGCGGTTGAGGTTGTGATAGCCGATAGGCTCCTTTGCTCCGGCATTGATCCAGGCAAAGCTGTGGCTCGACGCTCCCTCACCCGGCTGGTCCTTCTCGATAAGGACCACGCGGACGCGGCGCCGGGACAACTGCCAGGCAATGGCCGCGCCCAGGATGCCGGCGCCGATGACCGCGACGGTCCCGGGTCTCCGGTGAATCATCATCGGGTATGCCTCCTTACACCTACCGGAACCTGGGCATCACCTCGTTGGCGAAAAGCTCCATGGAATGCAATACCCTGGAGTGCTCCATGCTGCCAAAGGACATGCTGGCGCCGAAGTACCCGATGCCGTGCTCGTCCCGCAGCCTGGTGATCCGCTCCACGCATTGCTCCGGAGTGCCGAACCAGGCGGTGGTCTCAAGTTCCGACTCATAGCTGGCTGGTTTCACGGTGCGGGTCCGGCGCCAGTGGTCCAGGTCCACGTTTATCTCATCGCCGTGGGTCAGCGTGCGCCGGTAGCCTCCCAGGTCCCGGACCCAGGTCAGGCACTGACGGGGGTACTCCCGGGCCGCCGCTTCATCTTCATCCAGGTACACAAACCGGAAGTAGGGCATTTCCCCGAGGGGCAGCTGCTTCCCGGCGGCGGCGCACCTTTCGGCGTAGAGGGAAAACAGGCCCAGGTTGTCCGCCTCGGGGGTGGAAAAGCTGGTCAGAATGGGCAGGCCCCGGGAAACGGCAACGTCCACGCTGGCGGGGGTGCGGGACACGGCCAGGTAGACCGGCGGATGGGGCTGCTGCACCGGCCGGGGAGCTATGGTCAGGTCTTTCACCCGGTAGAATTCCCCCTGGAAGGTGAAGTTATCTTGGGTCCACAGGCCCAGGATGATGTCCAGGGCTTCCCGGGCACGGGCATCCCGGGTGTCGAAGTCGATGTTGAAGTTGCCGTATTCATAGTCCGCCGAGCCCCGGCCAACCCCGAAGTCCAGCCTGCCGTTGCTCAGCACGTCCAGCATGGCGCTCTCTTCGGCCAGGAAAATGGGGTTGTGGAAGGGCAGGACGCTGACGCCGGCCCCGATCCGGATCCGGCTGGTGCGGGCCGCGATGTGGCTGAGGAGGGGCATCAGGGAGGGACAGATGCCGTACCGGCTGGAGTGGTGCTCCGCTATCCATATCGAATCGAAGCCCAACTCCTCGGCGCATTCAACCTGTTCCAGCATTTCCCCGAAGATGCGGCTCTGGGCGCTGGCCTCCGGTTCGGTCCAGGAACCCAGCAAAAACAGGGCGAACTTCATGGCGGATACGGACCTCCTTTGATTGAAAAGTCGCCGCCTTCGCGCCCCTCATAGGCAACTAGTCTAAGAGCGCTGGGCGGCTCCGCAACTATCTTGGAAAGCACTATAACAGAGGCGAGGGCGCGAGGGGGGACGGGAGAGAGCGGCTCTGCGCGGGAATGACGGGAGGGGGAGCGGGGGAAGGGACAGAGTTGACCCGCCTTTGAGGGGGAAAAGAGTGGAGGCGCCGGTGGGGCGCCTCCACGTTGGGTGCCGGTTGCGCCGAAGGCGCGGGCCAGATTTAGGACTGGCGGCTGAGGTACCAGATGCCCGCCGCTCCGGCCAGGGCCACGATGGATATTACCAGGGCGATGATGCCCAGGGTGTTGCTGCCGGCCGGGCCCATGGGACCCGTCGCTCCGGCGGCGCCGGCCTGTCCGGGTTCGCCGGGAGCGCCCGCCTGACCGGCGGGACCAGCGGCGCCCTGGGGACCGGCAGGACCCTGGGGACCGGCAGGACCGGCAGGACCGGCGGCTCCGTCAGAGCCGGCGGAACCGGCAGCGCCGGCAGGCCCGCGCGGGCCGGCGGGACCACGAGCGCCAGGAGGACCCGCAGGTCCGGGCTCGCCCGCTCCGCCGGGGCCCATCATCATGCCATCGCCGGCCATGAGGTCCATCATGGACGCGCCGCCCATCATCCACTCGCCCTTTTCCATCACCATTGCGTCGCCGACCATGAAGCTGACCTCAGTGCCGTCGCCGGCCTTCACCGCCAGGGAATACTTCCCGTTCATGACGGTTCCGCTGCCCTTCTCGGCATCCCCGATCATCGCGGTGACCATGGTGCCGTCCGGGGCTGTCTGCCCGTCGACCATGGCCTTGCCCACGAAGACATGGGGAGGAATGCCCGTCCCCTGCCCGTATGCAACGGCGGGGAGGGTGAGCAGCAGGGCCAGCGCCGAAAGCACGGCCAAGAACTTTATTTTGCTCATAGATTCTCCTCTTTGGGGGGTCCCGGCGGTGCGGGGTCTCGCCCTTGTCTACGCCGGGACCCGGGTTTCGGTTTCATCGTCGCCAGCTTGCGCTGGCTGGTGGGTGCGGGGGAGCGGATGGCTCCCCCGCGAGTTTGTGCCGTTAGCCCGTGCTAGGGAATCGAGATCTGGTTCCAGCAGTCCTCGTTCTCCATGCCCTCGTTGATGCAGGTGAGGGTCGTGGAGGTGCCGAGGATGTCCGCGGTGACGGACTTGCTCACCTTGATCCAGACCAGGTCGCCGGAGGACAAGCCGGCCAGGTTGTTGGTGCTGGCGAAGGCCGGATCGTTGATGTACCACTGCCATTCCTTGGTCTCGTTGTTGAACTTGAACACCCGGTCCAGGGCGTCCTCACTCATCACGTTGGCCAGGATGGAGTCAACCGAGCCGTCCACCACTCCGCTGCCGGACACCACCGTGAAGATCTGGGTGGCCGTCACATCGTCAACCACCACCTTGATGATGTAGATGCCCGGGTCGGCCCCGGGGATGCGCACATCGAACTCCACGTCGCCGGTGCGGCCGGTGCTGGGCCTAGGCAAGGGAGTGATCTCCCGGTCGCCGAACAGGATCTCGTCCACGCTGGTGTAGCGGGCGAAGCCCTCGGCGGTGATCATCAGCAGGCTGCCCTCGGCGCCGCTGGAGGCGCTGAAGGAGATGGAACCCTGGGGCACCCGGTGGGTGAAGGACTGGTCGACGGTGCCAACATCCTTGTTGAAGCTGACCCTGACCGTGTTGTTGGACGGGATGCCGGCATCCTCGGGAACTTCCATGATGATGGTGAAGCTGCCGACCGCGTCGGTCTCGGTCCGGTCCGAATCCTCTTCTTCGCCAGACGTGTAGGACACGTTGACGTCGACATCGCCATATTCATCGTTGGCCACCGGGAAGTTGCTGCCGGTGATGACGACCTCGGAGCCGACCCGTCCCATCTCGGGACTCATGGTGACTACACGGTCCGGGAAGGTCAGGTCAACCGTGGCCTGACCGCCGTGGCAGTCGACAATCTTCAGCTCGTAGGTGCCGGGGTCGGTGGTGATGTCGTCGATGGGGAGGTCGATGGGAGCGGACCAGCCGCCGCCGCTGGTGACCTCGATGGCATCGCCGTCGTTGATGCGACCCCAGTCTATCTGCTCCCCGCCAAGGGTGACGGAAGAATATCCATACCCGTTCCGAATGTAGACCGTCTCGTCATCGTTAGAAGCACCGGCGCACTCCTGGCCGCTGGCGGGCCGGGTGAAACCGGACGCGCTGAGGGAGATGCGCTGGTTGGCCAGAACTTCGGTGGCGGTGACGGACAGGGAGCCCGAGCCGACGCCTATGGTCACGTCGTCGGAGACGGCGTCGTCGCCTGTTCCTACCTTGACCGCCAGGGTCTGGCTGCCGGGCCGCACGTCGGGCGGGATCATATAGTCGAACTGGATCTCTCCGTTGTTATCCGTCAACCCCTGGACATCGCAATTCCCCTCACACACCATCATACCCCGGAAGGAGATGGTGATGTCGGAAGACGAGGTGGCTGACACGCCGAAGTCCACCAACCGGATGTTGATGGTGTCGCCCACGTTGGCCGCCTGGGGCGAGACCGACATGGACTTGTCCAGGGCGATGTCCTTGGTTCCCTTATCGTAGTGGGCGGCATTGCCGTCGCCGTCCTGGGCCGTGAGGGTGATCACCGTGCCGCTCCCGAACAGGGACTTGAGCAGCCGGAAGGAGCACTCGGCGATGCCGTCGGAATTGGCGGTGGCGCTGCACACGTTGGTGCGGTTGTTCGTACCCTTCGGCATGGACACGAAGGTCACGGTGGTGTTCTTCTCGAAGCCCTTGGCCGTGGCGAGAATTTCCTCGCCCCGGGGCTCCTCTTCGGAACTCACGCTGACCTTCCGGTAGATATTGAAGCCGGTGATGTCATAGTTTTCGCCGCCGTTGTCGTCGGCGCTGGTCAGGACCTGCCATCCGATGTCATCCGGCTCCAGGCCGCCCTTGGTCGAGTTCTTGATGCCGGCGGCCTTCTCGATGATGACGGTGACTTCCCGGTCGACTATCAGCCCCTGCAACCCATCAGCGTCGGACATGTCGCCCAGGCGCATCCGTACTTCCCAGGGATCGTCGTCGCCGCCGTCAACGGCGACGCTGGCCGGTGGGGCTGCCACGACATTCCCGTTGTCGCCAGTGCCCTTGATGGAGATGGTGTTGGCGGCAATGGAATCGGGGACCGACAGGTCATCGGTGAACTGGAACTCGATCCAGTCGCCGGCGGTCAGGTCGTCCCCGCCCGTGATGGTGAATTTGACAACGTACTCGGCCCCGGAGCCCGGGGTGCTGGAGCTGGCCTCGACCGTGCCAACATCGCCGGTCACGGGCATCTGGCCGCCGCCGTTGCCGCAGCCGGCCCCGACGGTGACGTCCATGTCGCCGCCTATCATGGCGCCGGCATCACCGTACGTGCCGGAGAACGAGCCGCAGCCGTCCGTGCTGGGCGCCATGACGGTGTACGTTATCGTCTCGCCGTTGATGATCTCGAAGGAGATCGTCCCCGTTCCCTGGGTGACGTCAACGTCGCTCGGATCGATGGACTGGTATGTCCACCCCGAGGGCAGCGTCTCCGTCACGGTCGCGAGGCCGATTCCGCCCATGTTGTTGGTGATCGCCACCTCCACGGTCCCGCCGGTGGCAACCTGCATCGGGCTGATGCTCCGGCTGATGCCGGTCGGGCTGCCCTGCGCGTGCGCGGGCTGGGCGGCACTCAGGGCGAAGGCGCCCAGAGTCCCGGCGAGGGCCAGGGTAGCGAACAATGCCACTCCGACCATCATTTTCAGTTGTTTAGTCATATCAAAACCTCTTCAAGGTGTTAGGGTTTGGCCGGAGCCGCTCTATCCCTGCTGGTCCAGGTACTGCTGTATCAGGGCAAGCAATTCCGCCCGCGAGAGGGCGCCCGCGTCACCGCCGAGATACGCCTGGATTGCGGATATTACCTCGGCGCGGGTCACTACGTCAGGCCCGGCCCGCGTGACGGTGATCGTGTACGTCTCCGTCGTCGTGCCGTCTTCCGCCGTCACCACCACCGTGATGGTGTTGGCTCCCTCGGCCAGGTCGACCATGATGGTGCCGTCGTCGGCAACTGCGTCGCCGTTGACCGTGATGGAGGCGCCCGCGTCATTCGCGATTGCCTTCACCGTGACGCTCATGTCCGAGTTCATCGCGTCCGCGGTGTAGGACATGGTGTCGGACATGAAGGTCGCGACGAGGTTGCCGACCTCGTCACCAGGCGCGCGCCAGAGGTCCAGGGACATCAGCGTCGCGTCAGTGCTGACCGGCGAGATCGTCGGCGGCTCATTCGGGTCGTCGGTGACCATGATGGTTACGTCGACGGAGCCGACCGCGCCGAAGGAGTCCTCGGCCTTCAACGTGACCATGTAGGTGTTCTTGGTCTCGTAGTCCAGCTTGGTGTCCTTGCCAACCTCGATTATGCCGCCCTCATCCACGTCCGCGCTGCCAGGGTCGTCCTGTCTGACCCTGAACTTGTCGGCGTCCGGGCCTTCCAGGCTGTAGATGAGGAAGTTGGCCGTCGGGCTGACCTCGTCGTCCTGGTCGTCCACTGCCTGCACGGCCAAGCCGACGTTGTCCCCGGACATATCCTCGGTGTCGGTATCGGTGGTAACGTCGGTATCGTCGGACGCGATCGCCTCCGTGTTCTCCGTGACCGATCTCTCGGCTTGGACCCCTGCGGTATCGGCGTCCTCATCCGTGAACTTGGGCGCCTCGTTGTTGGGGGACCACGCCAGTACTCCCCTGGGGGTCGTCATGGTCACAGTCCTGACTTTGGTTGTAGGGGTCGCGCCGGTAGTGTCCTGCGGAGCCCGGTCGAGGTACATCACCTGAACGGTCAACGCTCCAGCAGGTGTCCCAGTAGTTCCGACATCAGCGGCAACCGGAGTGTAGGTGTCCGATGTTTCGCCTTCTATTGCGGTGGCGGTGCCGCCTGTTATGGCGGCGGCATCGGTAGCGCCTTGATACCACTGCCAGCTGGTGATGGACTTCACCACGTCAGGGTCCTCAAGCGTAGCCTTTACTGGCGTTCCAACGCGGAGCGTGGGCCTGTCAAACTCTATCGACCCGTCCTCATTGGCATTCAAGACCGTGACTTTCAGGTCGAGGGTGCCGCGCCTCTTTCGGGCGTCTTCCCCGCCGTCGGCTTCCAGCGTGATTTCGTAGGTGTTGTCCTTGTTCGCGTCTCCGGGCTTCTCAAAGTCCGGGTTCTCGGAGAATGCAAGAACACCCGCAGTCAGGGTGAACTTGCCCCCGTCCGGTCCCTTCACCGTTGGGGAGAGCGTGACTGTAGTGTCAGCCGTATCTTCGTCGTCTGGTGTGTAAGCGGTGGAGGCAGTGGTGGCAACCCCGTCTGTGATCGCTGTGAACGTCTCAACTGCGCCCTCATTTGCATAGAGAGCTTTCGCCGTTTCACTACCCGACGCACCCGCTGGATCCGGGGCTTCGTTTACGTCGCCGATCGTGATGAGCACGACCACCTGGCCCCTGGCCCCGGACGGGTCCGTGGCCGTGATGGTGACCTGCACCTGAAGGCCCAGAGTGTGCTCCTCACCTTCGGTGGCACTGTCAGTGACCCTATCGGTAAGGGCTTCTAGGTCCAGTTCGCCCTTGGTCCTCAACTGGCCGGTGTCCCAGTCGATGTCAAACAAGGCATCGTCTTCGGTTGCACCGTCCTCTGTCGTGGAGGAGTCGCCGTCGCCCAGCGTGTAGGTCAGCGTGTCCCCGTTCACGTCCCCGGCCGCCACGGGCTTCCCGATGGGCCTGCCTGCGGGGGTGTTCTCGTCCACCTTTCTTGCGGCTCGGACGACAGTCTGGTTCTCAATACCAGTGTTGGCGCTGGGGGCAGTACCACCAGTGATCTCGTTGTCGAAAGCGGGGGGGCTGTTCACCGCGCTGGGCTTTGCCCGCACCGCGAAATCCGACGTCGCCATTTGGCTCTTGTTTGGGCCATGGTCGTCCTCGTACGTGGCCGTCACCCGCAGGAATTGGCCCACGTCGCCGGCCACCGGTGTGTACGCAGCATTCTCCGCATCTTCGATGGGACTGTAGGTCCCGCTCTCCGTGCTGGACTTGGCCCACTGCCAGTTCAGTGTGGCGAGGTCTACCCCGTCTTCGTCGGTCAGGCTGGCCGTGAGCTCTTGCTCTACCTGGGGCTGCCGCCCCGACAGCGTGACCTCACCGGCCTCTTCTTCGTTGGTCACGGTGACTTCCACCGCCTCCATGCCCAGGTTGCCGTCCGTGTCGGTCGACTGGACGGTGACTATGTAGAGGTTGTTGCCTCCGCCCTCTCCAAGCACAGGCGGCGTCGCGGTGAGGTTTGCCGGTGGGGTAATATTGCCATCGCCGTCTTCGTCATTCGCCCGGTCAGTTGGCTTCTCGTAGTCCGGGGACTTCTTGAAGCTCAACCGCCCGGCGTCAATGTTGAAATCTTCCGCATCAGGCCCAGCCAGGCTCCATGACGTGATATCTCTCCCGTCATCGCTCCTCGCGCTGAACGCCCTCACCACACGGTTTTCGTTCTCCGGGTAGTTTATCTTCTCCTGCGCTTCGGCAGGCGGGGCGGCGTTGAAGGCGAAGAGCCCCATCAACCCCGCCAGGGCCAGGAAGGCGAAGACCGCCACTCCGGCCGGTAAACTGATCATTGTTTTCATACTTTCCTCTCTGGAAGAACAGTTGACTGAAACCAGCCCCTTGCCGGAGCTGGTGGAAAGACCCGCTCTGTTACATGCACTCCTCCTCCTTGGCGTCATGCGGCCCCGTTGTGTTCTCTTGTATAAAAACAAGGTACCAGGGTCAGTATGGCAAACTAATATTACTTGAACATTACGAAACCGCCCCAATGATACCGGCACGCCCCGCCCAAACTCCAAGAAAAATCCGCGCCGGTTTCGCCCGTTTTAACCTTGACAAAGGGGATCTCTCGTCGTTCCTGCGCCCGCCCCCGCGCGACAGCCGCCGGGCTTTCGTCGTTCCTGCGGAGGCAGGAATCCATCAGGCTTCCCCCCAAACCCCGTGAACAACGCAAGACCACCCCTCCCCCCTTTCCCGGAGGAAAACTGGGATGGGGGTGAAAAGCACCCAATCAATGGTGCTGATCCTCGGTGCACCTGCACCCCATAATCAACTGTTGCCCATAATAAATAATGTCCCTGCCCCCTACCCCGTCGGCACCCCCCCGTCGTCCCTGCGGAGGCAGGGACCCATCAGGACTCCCAGCAAGCCCCGCGAACAACGCAAGACCAACCTCCCCCCAGGAACGGCAACCGGAGCATACCCCCCCTACCCCGTCGGCACCAGCACATCCCGCCCGATTTCGGCGGCGTTGGTCCGGTACCGGGGCGGCGGCGGATGCTTCTCCCGCCACCAGGCGTAGAACCGCAGCCACGCCGCCCACAGTCCCGTCCCGATCATCAGCCCCCACTGCAGCCAGGTTGGAATATCGTTCACGTCCGCGATGGCCACCACCGGCGAGATGGTCGTGCTGGGCCAGGACTGCGGCTCCGCCGGAGGGGGCGGCTGGGTTCCTGCCTCCGCAGGAACGACGGGAGTGGGTTCCGGCGTCGGGGTGGGGGTTGGCTCCGGCGTGGCCGTCGGTTCCGGCGTCGGCGTGGGGGTGGGCCTGGGCGTCGGGGTCGGCTCCGGCGTCGGCGTCTCCGCCGGGGCCGGGGCAACCGGCACGGGCAACGCTTCCGCCGCGTCCGTGACCTCGATGGTGACCTCGATACTGTCCCGCCCGCCCCGTCCGTCGGTAACGGCCACGGTGACAATGTACTCGTCCACCGACTCGTAATCGAAGACGGCCCCGGTGGTCAGCTCGGCCGTCCCGCTGTCCATCCCGAAGTAGGCCCGGTCCGCGCCGCCCACGGTGTAGGTCAGCCTGTCCTGGTCCGGGTCCACCGCCAGCACCGGCGGGAAGATGACCGTCCCCACCGACAGGTTTTCCGCCACCGACCGGGTCGCGCTGGCCCCCTCCATGAAGACCGGCGCCCGGTTGGCGTCGCTGGCCGTGTATCCGCCGCCTCCGCCGCTCCGCCGGGCGCGCCTCGGCCGCGGTGTCGGCTCTGGCGTCGGCTGGACGGCGGCATCGTCGTCGTTGATGGTCAGCGTCGCGCTGGACGTGCTCCCCGCCGACACGCCGCCGGGCAGGTTCCCGAAGCCCAGGGTCAGCGTCTCGGCGTCGGTGTCGTCATCCTGGTTGGCCGTGACCGTGAAGGTCCGGGAGGTGCTGCCCGACCCGAAGGCAACCGAGCTGGCCGACACCGTGTAGTCCCCGGCCTCCGCCGTTCCGCCGCCCGCCGTCACCGGGATGATGACATTCCCGGTTGGCGCCGGGGACAGCCGCACGGTGATGGTGGCGGTGCTTCCCTCGGTGACGGAATAGCTGGCCGCGCTGAAGCTCGCCGCGCTGCTCACCGGCTGCGGCGTGGGGCTGGGCGTGGGGGTGGGAGTTGGCGTCGGCACCTGCTGTCCGGCCGCAGCCTCGTCATCCTCAATCGTCACCGTCGCGCTGGACGTGCTTCCCGCCGCCACCCCGTTGGGCAGGGTCCCCAGGCCCAGGTTCAGGGTCTCCCCGTCCGTGTCGTCATCCTGGTTGGCGGTGACCGTGAAGGTCTGGGAGGCATCCCCCGCCCCGAAGGTAACGGAGCTGGCCGACACCGTGTAGTCGCCGGCTTCCGCCGTTCCGCCGCCGGCCGTCACCGGAATGACCACGCTCTGGGTCGGCGCCGGCGAAAGCTGCACCGTGACGGTGACAGTGCCTCCCTCGGTAACGCTGTAATTAGAGGAGGAATAGCGCACCGTCCGGGTGTCATCGTCCGTGATGGTCAGGGTGGCGCTGGACGGGCTACCCGCCGCCACGCCGTTGGGAAGGGTCCCCAACCCCAGGGTCAGGGTTTCGTCCGCGCCGTCGGCATCCTGGTTGGCGGTGACGGTGAAGGTTTGGGAGGTGCTGCCCGCACTCACCGACAGCGACGTGGACGAAACCGTGTAGTCCCCGGCTTCCGCCGTTCCGCCGCTGGCCGTCACCGGAATGGCGACCCCCTGGGTCGGCGCCGGCGACAGCTCCACGGTAACGGTGACGGTTCCTCCCTCCGCGACGCTATAAGAGGAAGCAGAGTAGCGGATTACAGGTATGGCAGGCCCGACCGCATTATCCGCTATCCCCGAGACAGTAAATGACGACCCATTGTCATCGTAGCTGACCGTCGCCCGCAGGTACTTTCCCAGGTCGCCAACCACGGGCGTATAGCTGGCCGAGGCCGCCCCGGAAATGTCCGAAAACGGTCCGGCGGCGGCATTGGCAACGGCCCACTGCCACTGCTGATTGGCAACTCCGGCATCGGGGTCCGTGAGGCTGGCCGTCAGGCTCATCCCCACCCGCGGCTGGCTGGAGGACATGCTGACGCTCCCCGCCTCATCAACATCGTCGACATTGACGGTAACGGTGATGGAAGCCGTCGCATTGGATGGGTCCCGCGCAATGACCGCCACCGTGTAGCTGTTTCTAACCTCGTAGTCCAGGGCGCTCTTCGTCTGCAGCTGCCCGCTGGATGAGTCTACGGAGAACGACCCCCCATGAGTCCCTCCCAGGGAGTAGGTCAGGGTGTCTCCGTCGGGATCGGTGGCAGTGTAGGGGCTCCCGATATCCTCGCCCGAAGCCGTGTTCTCGTCCACCGTCTCGCTTGCCGTGGCGGATGAAAAGACCGGCGGGCGGTTCGCTCCATCTCGCACCGGGCTGGTGGCGGACTTCTCCGCGCTGCCCGATCCGGCATTGTCGGTGTAGGACACGGCAGCTTTCAGGTACTGGCCCACGTCCTCATCGGCGGGCGTGTAGGTTGCCGCATTTGCCCCGGATATGTCGGTGTAGCCGCTGGACTGGCTGGCGGACCGCTTCCACTGCCAGGACTGGCCCGATACTCCCCCGTCCGGGTCGGTCAGGGTGGCGGTGAATGGGACGCGCGCCCGGGGCAGGCTGGAGGACAGGCTAACGCCTCCCGGTTCGTCAACGTCGTTGACATTGATGGTCAATGTCATCGAAGCCGTCGCATTGGATGGGTCCCGCGCAATGACCGACACCGTGTAGCTGTTCCTCGCCTCGTAATTCAGGGCGCTCCTCGTCTGCAGCTCCCCGGTTGAGCGGTCGATGGCAAAGTGGGAGCCGTGAGTCCCTCCCAGGGAATAGGTCAAGGGATCGTTGTCGGGGTCGGTGGCAGCGAAGGTGTTAATGTGCTCACCGGAGGCTGTGTTCTCGTCCACCGTCGCGCTTTCCGTGGCGGAAGGGAATTCGGGCGGGCGGTTTGCTCCGCCCCGCACCGGGCGGGTGGTGGACTTCTCCAGGTCGCCCGAGCCGGCTTCGTCGGTGTAGGATACCGTGGCTTTCAGGTAGTAGCCCACATCCTCGTCATCTGGAGTGTAGGTCGCCGCATTTGCCCAAAAGATGTCGGTGTAGCCGCTATCCTGGCTGGTGGACCGCTTCCACTGCCAGGACTCGCTCCAAACCTCGCCGTCCAGGTCGGTCAGGGTGGCGGTGAAGGGGGCGCGAGCCCTGGGCTGGGCCGAAGGAAGGGTCAGCGTGCCCGCCTCTGCCACGTTGGTGACCTCGATGGTCACAATTGCATGGGCGGTGAATCTGCCGTTGGAAGCCCGCACCCAAACCGTGTGGCTGTTCCGGGTCTCGTAGTCCAGGGAGGCCCTGGTGCGCAGCTGCCCGCTGGATGAGTCCAGGGAAAAGGAACTGGCATCAGGCCCGGCGAGGGAGTAGGTGATGGAGTTGGGGTCGGTGGCCGTGACCGGATCTCCAATGTCCTGTCCCGCAGCGGTGTTTTCGGGGACACTGAAGGTGCGGGTATTGCCGTCGGCGAAAACAGGGTCGGCTACATCGGTGACCGTGACCTCGATCCTCTTTCCGTCCGCAGCGAAGTTCAGGCCGGACTGGGCAACGATCACCAGTTCGTAGTCGGCCTTGGTATCGGCGTCGGGAGGCGCCCGGAATGTGAGAACCCCCGACCGGCTGATCTGGAAGTATTCGTGGTCGTCGGTTGTCTGCACGTACCACCGGATGGGGTCGTTCTCCGGGTCCCGGGCGGTGTATCTCGCCACCGTGCCCGTGGTTTCTTCAGTGAATGTTGCATTTTCCGGCCCGGTGACAACAGGCCCTTCGTCGTAGTTGGTGACGGTGACCTGGACTCTCTTGGCTTTCCGGTTGTCCCCATGGACGGCGTTGATGGTAACGTCATAGATGTTGTTCCGGCCGCTGTCCCGGGGAGCCTCGTAGTCCGGCTCGGCGTTAAAGGACAGCCTCCCCCCCGCTCCAATGGAGAAGTGCCCGGCGTCACTCCCCGTCAGCGTCAAGTCATCCGACAACGACCCTGGCTCTATGGTGTAATCGGCCACGACCGGGGAATAGACGTAATCGCCCTCGGACATCTCGACCCGGGAAGGGCCGTTTATCTCCACCGGCTCGTCGGTGACGCTGATGGTTACAGTGATATCGGCGGAACCTCCGGACGTATCTTTGACCGTCACCGCCACCGAGTAGCTGGTCTTGGTCTCATGGTCCAGGGACGCCTTGGTCTTTATCTGGCCGGTCCCGCGGTCGATGCTGAAGGAGCCGGCGTCGTCCCCTCCAAGGGTGTAGAGCAGATACCCGCTACCGGTGGCTCTCACCGGGCTGCCGACGTTGGTGTCCGCCGGAGTGTTTTCCAGCACGGAGCGGGTGGCGGAAGTTCCATCGGAGAATTCCAGTCTCGCGTTGCTTCTGGTACCCGACGGTGACCGAACTGGGTTGGTCGTCACAACCTCGGCCTTCCGGTCATGACCCGAATTCCGGTAGGTGAGGTAGCGTTCCAATTTAGGTGGTGTGGCTTTAGGATAAGGTAAGCAAAAGGGAGAGGAGAGGGGAGATGGGGTTGCTCAATGAGGTGGAAACTCGGTTGGAACAGGAGATGC
>DAOUIZ010000063.1:0-30794 GCA_034423195.1 Dehalococcoidia bacterium
CATCTCCTGTTCCAACCGAGTTTCCACCTCATTGAGCAACCCCATCTCCCCTCTCCTCTCCCTTTTGCTTACCTTATCCTAAAGCCACACCACCTAAATTGGAACGCTACCCCTCAACTCTGAACCGTTACGCTCTGAACCGTTACGCCTCCGGCGGTTGCCCGGCCACCAGCGCGGGAATATAATTCTGCCTGTTCCTGACCGCCGCGCCCCGGCGGTCAAATTCTCTCCCTGTCAGGAGGCCCCCGTTGGCTACCACCACTTCCACGCCGACCGTAACCCGGGACCGGGCGCAGAACCTGCGGATGAAGCACCGCAGCAAGGACATTACCGAGGGGCCGGAGCGCGCTCCCGCCCGGGCCATGCTGCTGGCCATGGGGCTTTCCCAGGATGACCTGGACCAGCCCTTCGTCGCCATAGCCAACCTAGCCAGCGACGTGACCCCGTGCAACGTCCACCTGGACCGGTTCGCCGAGGCGGCCAAGCAGGGCGTCCGGGGAGCGGCGGGGACTCCTTTTGAATTCGGGACCATCACCGTCAGCGACGGCATCTCCATGGGCACCGAGGGGATGAAGGCGTCGCTGGTCAGCCGGGAGGTCATCGCCGACTCCATCGAAGTGGTCACCTTCGGGGAGCGGATGGACGGGCTGATAACCGTGGGAGCCTGCGACAAGAACATGCCCGGGTGCATGATGGCGATTGCACGGCTGAACATTCCGTCCATCTTCATCTACGGCGGCACGATTATGCCGGGGTCGTTCCAGGGGAACGACGTCAACATTCAGGATGTGTTTGAGGCAGTGGGAGCCTACGCCAAGGGGAATATGTCCCTGGAGGACCTGAAGGACCTGGAGTGCCGCGCCTGCCCTGGAGAGGGTTCCTGCGCCGGCCTGTTCACCGCCAACACCATGTCCACCGCTATCGAAATCATGGGCATGTCCCTGCCCGGCGACGCCTCCATTCCTGCCGTGGACCCATCCAAGGTGGATGAGGCCCGCAGGGCCGGCGCCGCAGTGATGCGGCTGCTGGAGGAGGACATCCGCCCGCGGGACATCATGACCCGCCGCGCCTTCGAGAACGCCATCACGACGGTGGTGGCCATGGGAGGCTCCACCAACGCGGTGCTGCACCTGATGGCGATGGCCCGGGAGGCCAATGTCGACCTGTCCCTCGACGACTTCGACCGCATCAGCCGGAACACTCCCTACATTGCCGACATGCGTCCCGGCGGACGTTACGTGATGGCGGACCTGCACCGGCACGGCGGCGTGGCGCTCATGGCCAAGCGGCTGCTGCGGGCCGGGCTGCTCCAGGGCGACACCATCACGGTCACCGGCAGGACGCTGGCTGAGAACATGGATGCCATCCCCACGGTGGAAGACCAGGACATCATCTACCAGCCGGATGCTCCCCGCAGTCCCACCGGCGGGCTTGCCATCCTTTACGGCAACCTGGCGCCGGACGGCGCGGTCATCAAGGTGGCCGGCCACCAGGAGAAGGTGTACCGGGGCCCCTCCCGGGTGTTCGAGCAGGAGGAGCCTGCCTTCCGGGCCATCCAGGAAGGGCAGGTGAAGGAAGGGGACATCGTCATCATTCGCTACGAAGGCCCCAAGGGAGGCCCGGGTATGCGGGAGATGCTGGCCGTCACCGGGGCGCTGATCGGACAGGGATTGGGAGACTCGGTGGCGCTGGTGACGGACGGGCGCTTCTCCGGCGCCAGTCACGGCCCCATGGTGGGCCACGTGGCTCCCGAAGCCGCGGTGGGCGGCCCCATCGGTCTGCTGGAGGAAGGTGACATCGTCACCCTGGACATTCCCAACCGTCGGCTGGACGTGAGCGTGACGGAAGAGGAAATGGCCGACCGCCGGGGCAAGTGGCAGGCTTTGGAACCCCGCTACACCACCGGGGTGTTCGCCAAGTACGCCAAGCTGGTGTCCTCTGCCTCGGAAGGCGCGGTAACGCGGTAGGCGCCCGGGAACCCTCCCGCTCAGGGATTCCCCGTCTCCGGTCCCGCCGGAAAGAATGATCAGCGTCGCGCTGCTGGTGGTGCACATCGCCTGCGGATCGGTGGCGTTGCTGGCGGCCGCGGTGGCGCTGGCCACCGCCAAGGGGCGCAGGAATCACATCCTGTCCGGCCGGGTCTATGCCCTGGGAATGTCAGGGGTGTTCGTCACCGCCGTCCCGCTGGCCCTGCTGGGGGCGGATACCTTCCTCCTTTTCATCGCCTTCTTCAGCTTCTACATGGTGTTCGCCGGATGGCGGTTCGCCAGGAACCGGCGGGGCCAGGCCCAGCCCCTGGACTGGACCGCCGTAGCGATAATGGCCCTGACCGGCTTGGGAATGTGGGTGTACGGCGGCGTAATCGGGATGGGGGGAGACTCCCGGTGGGTCACCCTGACCCTTTTCGGACTTATCGCCCTGGGGCTGGCTGGAGCCGACGCGCTGTTCCATCGGCGGTACGGGCGACGCGCCGGCCCGGTGCCGTATCACCGGCGGATGTCCCGCCACCTCACCAACATGATGGCGGGGACCATTGCCACGGTGACGGCGGTGCTGGTGGTCAACGTGGCTACCAATCCGGTGTGGCTCGCCTGGATACTCCCAACGCTTGTCATGACCCCGTTGATTGTCTGGTGGAACGTGCGGGTGGCGCGGGAGGCCGCTCGGCGAAGCCCGGGATGAGCCGCCTGGCCAGGCCCCCGTCCCGCCCTGAACAAAGCCGGATACCGTTATCCGTCAACTTCGTGCCATTCCCTTGTTATAGCCGGGCAAGCAGGAATATAATTTGCGTCGTTCTAACGCGACCGCTCTGCCGTCAAGCCGGAAACGGACACCGGACGGAGCGGCCGGTCGTCAGCGAAGGGTCAGCCGATATCCGCCCGCCGCCCTGCTTCGCGGGCCCGAGGAGAAGAAATGGACTACGGAACCGAGGCCATCGCCCGCCATCGCGCCACGAGGGGCAAGGTAAGCATTGCTTCCAAAATGCCCGTTGAGACGATGGACGACTTATCCATCGCCTACACCCCGGGAGTGGCGGCGGTGTGCATGGCGATCCATGCGGACAGGTCGGAGTCCTACGCGCTGACCAACCGGGGAAACGCCGTAGCCGTGGTGACCGACGGGTCGGCGGTGCTGGGGCTGGGCAACGTCGGACCGGAGTCCGCGATGCCGGTTATGGAGGGCAAGTGCATCCTGTTCAAGGGCCTGGCCGACGTCGACGCCTATCCCCTCTGCCTGAGCAGCCAGGACACCGAGGTAATCATCCAGACCGTCCGGGCCGTGGCCCCTTCCTTTGGCGGCGTAAACCTGGAAGATATAGCAGCCCCGCGGTGCTTCGAAATCGAGGAGGCGCTGCAGGACCTGGGGATCCCGGTATTCCATGACGACCAGCACGGCACGGCCATCGTCGTCCTTGCGTCCATCATCAACGCCCTGCTGGTGGTGGGGAAGCGCATCGGAGAAGCCAAGATGGTGTTCTCGGGCGCCGGCGCGGGGAGCATCGCGTCGGCCAAGCTGCTGCACGACTACGGCGCCCGGAACATGATACTGGTGGATAGCCAGGGAATCGTTCAGAAGGACCGGACAGACCTGAACGCGATGAAGAAGGAAATGCTGGACATCACCAACCCGGATGATGTTTCCGGCGGCCTGGCCGATGCCATGGCGCTGGCCGACGTGTTCGTAGGACTGTCGGTGGGGGACATCGTCACCCAGGATATGGTGCGGTCGATGGCTCCCGGAGCGGTGGTGCTGGCGGCGGCAAACCCCATCCCCGAAATCATGCCTGACCTGGCCGTCGAGGCGGGAGCCGCGGTGGTGGGAACTGGACGCAGCGATTTCGCCAATCAGATCAACAACAGCCTGGCCTTCCCGGGCGTGTTCCGCGGGGCTCTGGACGCCAGGGCTCCCCGGATTACCACCCGGATGAAGATCGCCGGGGCCGAGGCCCTGGCCGGCTTGGTGGCGGAGCCGACTTCGGAAAAGATCATTCCCTGGTCGCTGGACCGGGAGGTCGTGCCCGCCGTGGCCCATGCCGTGGCCAGCGCGTGGCACTCGGAACATGGGCAGCAGGATGGGCATTAGGGGCATGGCAGCCGGGGAGAAAGGCCGGATGTCCTTCGGAGAGCGAGGGGAGCTATGAACGCCAATGAGTTGATGAGTGCTCCTCCGGTGACCATCGGCCCGGAGGCGACGGTGGCTGATGCCGCCCGGTACATGCTGGATGAGAACGTGAGCTGTCTGCCGGTGGTGGACAGCGACGACAAGGTGGTGGGGATTCTGACCCACACCGACTTCGGCCTGCATCCCAGGTTCCGTCCTCTCGCCGACAATGTCTACTCACTGCTGGGCAGCTCGGTATCGCCGAGGCACATTGCCGATGTGTCCCAACGGGTGGGCAGCAAGCTGGTCCGGGACGTGATGCCCAGGCGGGTGTTTGCCGTCGAGGGAGACACTCCTATCGAGAAAGTGGTCGAGCTGATGCTCCGGCGGGGTGTCCACCGGCTGCCGGTGACTGAGGATGGACGGTTGGTTGGGGTCATCACCCGCCACGACTTCCTCAAGCTCATCGCCGGCCGATAACCCCGGCGGATCTCCGCCCGGTTCGCACCCGAATCACGTCCCGACCAAGGAAAGACAGTTGGAGCGAGGCAAGTAGATGGCGGGTCATGTCATTCGCATCGGCAACGTGGAGCTGGTATCCCTGAGCGACGGGAACGGCGACCGGGAACCGACCTTCGTCTTTCCCGACAGCACCAACGAGATCTGGCAATCGGAGTTTTCCGACCTGCTGGACGACGCGGGCCACCTTCACCCCAGGTACGGCTCGGTGGTTGCCCGGACCGGGGGAAAGACGGTCCTGGTGGACACCGGCCTGCAGGGCGAGGACGGGATGCTGCTGCGGGACCTGGCGGCCAAGGGCATCGACCGCAACGCCATCGACATCGTTGTTATGACTCACCTGCATCCGGACCACGTCGGCTGGAACCTCACCGGCGGTAAGCCCAACTTCCCCAACGCCCGCTACCTCGTCCCGCGAGCTGACTGGGAGTACTGGAAGCAGCCCCAGGTGCTGTCCCAGTCCGACCATGTCATCGAACAGGTGGTGCCCCTGGAGGGCATGGACCTGATGGACCTGATCGACGGGGACTACAACATCACCGGCGAACTGACCACGGTGAACACCCCGGGCCACACTCCGGGACACATATCGCTGGTAATCTCATCCGCTGGGGAGCGGGGATACATTCTCGGGGACGTGGCCCACAATCCGGCTCAGGCCCACTACACCGACTGGAACCCGGTGTTCGACATCCAGCCGGAGACCGCCCGCAGCACCCGCCACGCGGTGCTGGACCACCTGGAAGCCGAGGGCATCACGGTATCGGCGGGACACTTCCCCGACCCTGGTTTCGGCAAATTCGTCCGGCAGGGCGGACGTCGGCTATGGCAGGGGCTCTAGGCGGAATATCCGTTGGTTGCCAACCTTCCCCATCAGGAACCCCCGCAGGTCATCCTCACCCGCAAGGACTCGCTGGCGGTCATCACGCTGGACCGTCCCGAGTCTCGCAACGCCCTGGCTCCCAGGACCATCGCCCAGCTGGGCGATGCGCTGGAGGAGTGCGGCCGCCGCGAGGTAAGGGCGGTGTTGATTACGGGGTCGGGCGGCGCGTTCTGCTCCGGTGCCGACGTCAAGGGCTTCGTGGGCACCCTGGAAACGGAAGGGCCGGAGGGTCTGTCAGCGCACCTGGACTCCCTGGCCGATACGCTGCACCGGCGGGTCATCCTGGCCATCCGCCAGCTGGAAAAGCCGGTGGTGGCCGGGGTCAACGGCGTGGCGGCGGGAGCCGGGTTCAGCCTGGCCCTGGCCTGCGACCTAAGGTTGGCGTCGTCCAGCGCCCGCTTCCTCATGGCCTATGCCAACATCGGCTGCACCCCCGACGGCAGCTCCACCTACATGCTGCCCAGGATGGTCGGGCTGGGAAAGGCTTTCGAAATCTACACCGCCAGCCAGCCGATGAGCGCCGAGTACGCCCGGGAAGTGGGTTTGGTCAACCAGGTCATCCCCGACACCGGCTTCGAGCGGCACGTCCTCGAGGCCGCTACCAGGCTGGCACAGGGTCCCACCGCGACCTACGCGCGGGCCAAGGCGCTGTTCAACCAGTCCTGGGACAACGGCTTGGAACAGCAGCTGGATGCGGAGACAGCCGGCATCAGCGGCATTGCCCTGACCCGGGACTTCCAGGAAGGCATCCGCGCTTTCGCCGGTAAACGTCAGCCCTGGTTCCAGGGCTACTGACCCGGTTTCCCCGTCCGCTCCTTCTCCGCCACTGCCTCTTCTTCCTACCCCCATCCGGCCAGTGCTATTTTCCCGGGAAACTGTCCAAAGCGGAAAACCCGCGAAAATCCGTCTGCGCCAGCGTAGAACGACTTGTCATATCCCCAATAAAATGTAAACCAGACGAACCGGAGGCGGCAGAGTCTCCCCGGGCGCCCGGGTTTCAGAGGCGTCCGCAACAGCGGGTTCTCCACCCGGTGAGTACGCGGAAGGAGCCGGCCAGCCCCCTTAGACAAGTTGCCTAAATTGAGGGCCAAAGCGGCGACCCTTAGACGGGAGGAGCCGGCCAGCCCTCTTAGACAAGTTGCCGAAATTGAGGGCGAAAGCGGCGACCCTTTAGAACGGACGGGAGGAAGAAGAGGTGTACAAGTATTTAATCATCGGACTACTCGTGGGAATTGTCGTCATCGGCACCATTGTCATGGCGGCGTGCAACAGCGCCGCGCCGGACCAGACGGAAGAGGGTGAAGCGCCCATCGACTTTGCCCAGACCACCGGGACCTCCAGCGACGAAGCCGGTCCCGCCGGCCCTCGTGGGCCCCAGGGCAAGATAGGCCCCGCCGGTCCCGAAGGCCCCAAGGGTGACACCGGCAAGGCCGGCCCCGCCGGTCCCCGTGGTCCTGAAGGGCCCATTGGCCCCGAAGGCCCCCAGGGTGAAGTTGGCCCCGCCGGCCCCCAGGGTCCCGCCGGCGACGCCGGCGCCAGCCTGTCCGGGCAGCGATGCTCCGGGTCCCAGGTCGTCACCGGGTTCACCAGCAGCGGCAACATCCGATGCGGCGACGTTTCCACTGCGACGTCAGCGAACTGCGACAACCTCGGCGTCGGGGCGGACCTGACCGGGTGCGACCTCTCGGGCAAAGACCTGGAAGGCCACAATCTTCGGGATGCGATTCTGGCTGGAGCCGACCTGACCAACGCCGACCTGACCAACGCCAACCTTGCCGGAGCAGACCTGAGCAATGCCAAGCTGACCAACGCCGAGCTGGAAAGGGCCGACTTCACGGGCGCGACCATGTTCAAAGCCGATCTCAGCCGGACCGGAGGCCAGGCCCCGGAGTTCCGGGATGCCGACTTGACCTGGGCATCCATGCACCGGGCGAGGCTCGACAATGCCGACCTGCAAAACGCCAACCTGACCATGGCAGACCTGTCCCGGGGCAGGTTCCAGGAGGCGGACTTTGACGACGCTATCCTGCGGTTCGTAGACTTCACCAGGACCGATCTGGAAGACGCCGACCTCTCCGGGGCGGCTATCGCAGGCGTCATCTGGGACGACACCACCTGCGCCAGCGGGACGATGCGAAACGACTGCTCCAACGATCTGAGGTAGTCCTTCCGCCGCGCGAACAACCACGTCCAACCCGTAAAACAACAGCCCCGCCGGTAGTTTCCGGCGGGGTTTTCTGTTGGCTGGATCTCCTTCAAATGGAATTGCGGCGGGAAGGAATTGCCGGAGCTAACGGATTCCTGCAACTGATCTGCTGACAGTTGCCCCTTTCCCCACGCCGGCGTCCGCCGGTACAATGGATCAGTGGGATTCAGTGGCCTTCAACTTGCAACCGGGAATCACCGCTCCCTCAGAGCCGACGCCCTAAATGTCCCAAAATGTCTCACTTTGTCCCAAACGCGCCCCAATAATGTCGCAAATGCGGCCCAACTTTGGCTCGTTTTTCCCCACCCTGACCCTCTTTTGACCTGTCGGCGCGCGTATTCCGTGCTGGAATCGGCCCAAATGTCTCGCTTTGTCCCAAAAAACTCTTTTCGCCATGTTTGGGGACGGCTTCGGGCCATAGGGGGTGACGGTCTCGGGGGATTACTGTTCCTACTGCAGCGACACCACCGTAACACCGGCGCCCACCGGCCCTTCAGCCGGGCCGTGCCAGGCCACCAGGGGATGGCCGGTCAGGTGCTCGCGGACGGCCCGGCGCAGCGCTCCGGTGCCCTTGCCGTGGATGATGCGGACCTCCCGAGCGCCGTCCAGGGCGGCGTCGTTGAGGAAGTCTTCCACCAGGTCCAGCGCCGGTTCCACCCGGTAGCCGTGCAGGTTGATCTCGGTGTTGGCCGGACGGTTGGCCGCCGGACGGCGGTAGAACACGCCGCCCCCGGGCACCTGCCGGAAGGCGCTGGGGTTGGAGGTGCGGACGGGCTCTCCGTCCAACAGGCCCGGCTCGGCCGGCCGTTCCAACTGGTAGACCGGTATCTTGGCCCGCATGGTGCCCAGCAGCACCTCGACCCGGTCCGACTCGTCGGGCGGCGTGATGACCTCCACCGGGCGGGGAATTCCCCGGATGAAGACCCGGTCGCCGCTGTCCAGGGTTTCCTGCCACGAGACGCCCTCGGACTCACCGTCCGCATCCCGGTCCCGGCGCAGGGGGATGGGTTGCCACTGGCGCGATGCGACCTGCCGGCGGGCCTCTTCCACCGCGGCCCGGTTGGCTTGCAGTTCGGCCGAGACGGCCGGGGTCTCAGCCTGGGCGCTGCGGGCGCGGGTCAGGGCCCGTTCGGCCCGCTGCAGCCCTTCCGACACCTCGTCCACCCGCTGCAGCAGCTGGCTGCGGGCCTCCTCCAGCATCTCGGCCTTGGAAGCTTCCAGGTCGGCCAGCCGGGCTTCCGCCTCGGCCTGCTGGGAGCGGGCATTGGCCAGGGCCTCTTCGGACTGGAGCCGGAGCTGTTCGACTATGACCCGCTGCTGGCGGAGTTCCCGCAGCAGGTCTTCCGAGGCCCGCTGGGAGGGGGCCATCAGAGACAGGGCGTGGGCAACGATCTCATCAGCCATCCCCCAGCGGGAGGCGATGGTCATGGCGTAGCTGCGGCCCGGCAGGCCCATGGTCACCCGGTAGGTTGGCTCCAGGGTTTCCGGGTCCAGGTCGACGCTGGCGTTCACCATCCCTTCCTGCTCCTGGACGAAGGCGGCCACGTTGCGGTGGTGGGTGGTGGCTACCGTCAACACCCCCTCGCGGTGGAGGTGGCTGAGGATGGCGGAGGCCAGGGCCGAGCCTTCCTCCGGGTCGGTGCTGGCGCCCAACTCGTCAACGAGAGCCAGGGAGCGGGGAGTGGCCTCGGCCATGATCCGGCACAGGTTCTGAACGTGGGAACTGAAGGTCGAGAGGGACTGCTCAATGCTCTGCTGGTCGCCGATGTCCGCGTAGACGCCGTCGAACAGGGGAAACTGGGCCTCGTCGGCGGGGACGTGCAGCCCGGCGTGGGCCATCAGGGCCAGCAGTCCGACGGTCTTGAGGGCGACGGTCTTGCCGCCGGCGTTGGGGCCGGTTACCAGCAACACCCGGGAGTCCCGGTCCAGGGCCAGGCTGATGGGCACCACGCCTGTTTCCGGGGTCGCCGCCTCCGCAGACGGTTTGTTCGGTAACTTGTCTAAGGTCTCCTTGGCGGCTCCGTACAGCAGGGGGTGGCGGGCGGCGGACAGGCGCAGAACGGGGCCATCCGGAGGGGTCTCTGTTCCGCCAGGTCCAGCAGCGGGGTTGGTGATGGCGGGGGCCACTCCCCGGCAGGCTATGGAGTAGCGTCCCTTGGCGATGGACAGGTCCAGGCGGGCCATCTGGTCCATCGCCAGTCGCAGGTCATCGCCGGAGTTGCCGATAAGGGAAGAAAGTTCCCGCAGGATGCGCTCTTCTTCCCGCTCTTCGGCCAGGCGGGCCTCCCGCCAGCGGTTGCCCAGCTCGATGGCGGGCATGGGTTCGAGGAAGACGGTGGCCCCGCTGTCGGAGACATCGTGAACAATCCCCGGCGTCTGGGACTTGAAGTCGGCCTTGACCAGCAGCACCATCCGACCGTTGCGCTGGGTGACGATGGGCTCCTGGAGCACACCCCGGCGCTGGAAGCGGCGGAGGCTCCGCTGCAGGGTATCGTTCAGCTGGTTGTAGGACGCCCGGGCATCGTTGCGAAGCTGGCGGAGGGCGGGGCTGGCGCTGTCCAGGACTTCGCCGGATGGACTGACCGCCCGGGCGATGGCGTGGTCTATGGGAGACAGGTCGGGGAGGGCCTGGGCGATCCCCTGGAGCAGGGGCAGGTCGGGCTGGCGGGACAGCCGCTGACGGTTGTGGGCCGCGGCGCCGGCGAAACCGCGCACCAGGTTCAGCTCCTCGCCCCGGAGCACCCCATCCAGCATGGCCCGTTGCACCAAGTCCCGCAGGTCCTCCCCGGGGCCGAATTCCAGGATTCCGCCGAGGTCGAGGAACTGGCGGGCTTCGGCGGTTTCCTGCTGGCGTACGGCAATCTCCAGCAGGTCGGCGGAAGGGCTCAATGCTATGGCCCCCTCCCTCCCGCTGACGGTGCGGGTGAGTCCAGCTAACCGTTCCCGTATCTGGTCGAACTCCAGCAGGGGAATGGCCCGCTCGGAGCCTCCCAATGTTCGGGGCGTTGCGGTGAAGAACCGTTCGGAGTTGAGGCCCGCCTGGCCCGTTGCGGGAGTGGTCATCGGTCAAGAGTCTCGCAAATGTCCGGTGCTGGGGAAAGCAAGGGTTCAGAAACTGATGGGGTAGACGCGGCTCTCGGTCAGCATCTGCCCGACGTCCTCCAGAGTATCACGCTTGGGGTCGCGGATGTTGAGGCGGCGGGAGAGGACTTTCCCTTCAAACCGCTTCATCAGGGGACAAACGTTGAGGAACCCGTTGAGGGTGAGGCGTTCCCCGCCCAGGACGATGAAGTCTATCTCGGACTGGACAGGTTCCAACTGGGCGCGGGCCGCCGCGCAGGTCTTGTCGTAGATCTTGCGCATCTGCCCTTCCCGGATGCGCTCGAACCGGCGGGCGGAGGAGCCGCCGGCGCGGTGGCGTCCCTTGACGTAGCGGGCGTCCGTCTTGGAAGACTGGAGCTCTTCCCCCCGGTACACCGCCACCGAGAACCGCCCCAGGCGGAGCAGGACGACGCCGACGGTGTAGCGGGCGGACACCAGCTCCAGCAGCGGAGTCGGGTGCCATTGGGGGGAGAGTCGTGATTCCACGACCGGAAAGGGTGGAACAATCAGCAGGCGGGCTGTGCCGGAGTGCAGTCCCACCAACCCTGTATCCGAATCCAGCACCGGAGCGCCGGTCTCGTTCAGGGCATTGGCCCACTGTCGGGCGGCGGGGTCATCCCGTTGTGCCCGATGGAGGAAATCGAGCTCCCCGGCCCGCAGGTACAGGGAGGATGTTTCCGCGTGTTGGGGAGGAGACAGCCGGTAAAGCAGCCGTTCCAGGCGGGGACGCCGGAGGTACTCCCCGTGCTCCAGGGTGGCCAGGGGACTGTCCAAAGGGACGGTCATGCGGTGACTTCGGGCTCGATCTGCCGGATGCGGCGCTCGTGTCGGCCGCCTTCGAAGCCGGTGTTCAGCCAGACCCGGACCACCTCCAGGGCCGTTTCCTCTTCCACCAGGCGCTGTCCGATGCTGAGGACATTCGCGTCGTTGTGCTGGCGGGCGAACTCGGCGGACTCCACGTTCCAGCAGAGGGTGCAGCGGATGCCAGGCACCTTGTTGGCGACGATGGCTTCACCGTTGCCCGAACCGCCGAGGATGATTCCCCGCTCGTATTCCCCCCGGGCCACCGCTTCGGCCACGGGCCGGATCCACAGGGGATAGTCCACCGACTCGTCTGAGTAGGTGCCCATATCCTTTACTTCATGGCCCATCCCGGCGAGCATGGCCCGAATCTTCTCCTTGTAGTCAAATCCGGCGTGGTCGGACCCGATGGCGATTCGCACATTGGCCTCCTGTCCCAATCGTGTACCGTGAATCTACGCCATATCCGGTTTGGTGTCCACACTCAACCCGGTCCGTTCGCTGTGCGCCGGGATGCCCTTGTGCTAGGATGGGGCAACTTTTCCGGGTGGGCACCCCCCAATAACCAGACGGAGGCGGAACATGAAAGGCCGGATTGTTGTGGTCAAGGAGTATGGCAAGCCTTTTGAAATCGAGGAATACGACGTTCCCGAACCGGAACGGGGAGCCGTAGTCCTTCGGATGACCCAGGCCGGAGTCTGCGGGTCGGACCTGCACACCTGGCGCGGCGACCAGACCCAGGAGTTCATGCCCTTGCCGCCCACCGGACGGGTCATGGGTCACGAGGGAACGGGGGTTGTGGAAGCCCTCGGCGACGGGGTTGCCACGGACACCCTGGGAACTCCCATCGAGGAAGGCGACCGGGTCATCTACGCCGCAGTGTTTCCCTGCTACCGCTGTCACCTCTGCCTGCGGGGCGACACCAACTGGTGCGCCAACCGGGAGTATCCCACCGCCGGCGTCTGGCCCTACTTCACCGGCACCTACGCGGACTTCCTCTACCTGCCGCCGCGGCACCCGTTCTTCCGCGTGCCCGACGAGCTGCCGGATGACATCCTGGGGCCGGTCAACTGTGCTATGGGGACGGTGACCACCGGCCTGCAGCGAGCGTCGCTGGGGGAGGGGGAATACGTCGTAATCCAGGGGGCCGGCGGCCTGGGGCTGAACGCGGTGGCCATGGCTAAGGATATGGGCGCGGACCGGGTTATCGTGCTGGACCGGCTGGAGAACCGCCTGCAATTGGCCGAGGAGTTCGGCGCAGATCACACCATCAACATCGAAGAGTTCAACACGCCGGAAACGCGGGTCCGCCGGGTCTGGGAATTGACCAACGGGCGGGGCGCCGACGTGGTGATGGAACTGGTGGGAAGGGCCGAGTTGATGGCCGAGGGCATCGACATGCTGAGCAACGGCGGGACCTTCGTGGAGATCGGGGACATCGTCCGCGGGCGGGAAGTGTCCATCGACCCCTCCAAGTTGTTGTCAGGGAAGAACATCCTGGGGTCGCGGATGTACCGGCCGTCTTTATTGCCGGTCCTGCTGGACTATCTCGTCAGGAACCAGGACAGGGTTCCCTTCCACAAGATAGTTTCCCACACCTATCCGCTGGCGGAGGTGAACGAGGCCTTCGTCCGCTCCGAGTGGGACCAGCGCCAGACGGAGGTGACCAGGGCGATGCTGGTCCCGTAGGGGTGGGGCAAGGGTTACGGCCGGGCTGGTAGTATATTGATACTCAGTTTTCGCAACAGGGACACTGAACGGATGTTGCATGGAGAGCCGGTCCGGCGTTTCCAGGGATTTGCTGAACAAGCATCCCGCCGACTGCAGATCCTCGATGAAACTCCATCGCTTGCCGAACTTCGCAGTCTACGAAGCAACAGGTTGGAAAGTCTATCGGGAAGCCGGGAAGGCGAATACAGCATTCGCATCAACCGGCAGTGGCGCATTTGTTTCAGGTGGGTTGATGGGGCGCCCCATGACGTGGAGATAGTAGATTACCACGATTGAGGATTTTTTCATGGCTCCAAAAAACAAGATGGCCCCGATCCATCCCGGAGAAATCCTTGCGGATGAATTGGACGAACTGGACATGACTCCAGACCAGATGGACAAGTGCCTGGCGGTCCCAACCGGAACGGTGTCGGCAATCCTTGCGCATGAGCGTGGAATCGACGCGGATTTTGCTCTGCGGCTCTCTCGTTATTTGGGCGCCGGAGAACGTTTATGGATGAACCTGCAAGTTTCCTATGACCTGAAGGTGGCAGCGGAAAAGGTGGGGCCGCGAATTCTGAAAGAGGTCACACCCCGGCCGGACATCGTCGAGATACCCGAGGAGTGGGAGCAGGATTAAGCCCTGGATCGGGCGATCACATCCGACAGCGAGAGTTCTTCCAGGGACTCCACTCTCCAGTCGGCGTGGTCCAGGGTAAGGTGCCGGGTGATGGGGTTGGGGACGGCGACGCAGTGGAGACCGGCGGCCTTGGCGGCGGTTACGCCGTGGGCCGAGTCCTCGATGGCCAGGGTTTCATGCGGCCTCGCTCCCAGGGCGCGGGTGACGGACAGGTAGAGTTCCGGGTCGGGCTTGACGTTGTCCACGTCATCGGACGTCTTTACGGAGCCAAAAACGGGCAGAATGCCCAACCTTTCCAGATGGCCTCCGACCCAGCGGCGGGAGGAACTGGATGCCACGCCCAGATTCAGGTTCAGGGTCCGGGCTTCGTCCAACCACTCCATTACCCCGGGCAGGACGGGGTTGGCGTTGACGGCGTCCAGGTAACGCCGACGGCGGGCCGGGACCAGGCTATCCCGGTCCACGGTCCGGCCGGTCAGTTGTTCCAGGTGGCCGCAGACGTCGAAGTTCCAGGTGCCCCACCCGATGTAGCTGACCCAGTAGGACAGGTCCAGGTCCGCTCCGTGGGACTGGAACACATCCTGCCAGGTCTCATAGTCAGGGGTCTCGGTGTCGAGGATGACACCGTCGAAGTCGAAGATTACAGTGGTTATCAACGCGGTTATCAGCTAATGAGGTCCTGTGGAAAGGAAGGCTCTAGTCGGAAGAGGGGAGCTTGCGGGGCTCCTGGAGTTCCATCGGCTCGCCGTCGTACCGCAGGTCGCAGACGCCCGCCTTGGTAATCAGCACGGACACCCCGCCGTTGGCGGCGGTGAACCGCTTCCCCAGGGAAACCTCCTGGGCATTGGGGCCTGGACCCGCGCCTGCGAAGGCGGATTCCGAACCCTTGGCTTGAAGTTCCGTTTCCCCGCAGGTGATAGTCCCGTCGCCGCCCTTGGTCACCACCATCTCGGCGCCGCCGGGAGTCACGAATCGCTGACCTGTCTTGACCATGTCTTCCGCACCTGAACGTCTGAGCTGAATAAAGCCGATTGGCCGGAGACGATTATAGGGAAGCGGCCCTTCCAGCGTCAACGACGCCAAAAGGACAGGCCCCGGAAAGTCCGGGGCCTGTTTCGTTGGCTGCCTCGCGGCAGAACGGGGTTACTCGCTGAACCACATGCTGCTGACTCGGACGTTGGGGTCGAGCCTGGGTTCCCAGTTCAGCTTGGGGTCTACCCCGTAGAAGACGGGCAGGTCGAACAGGGGGATGAGCAGGACGTCTTCGCGGAACCTGTTGGCCAGAGCCTCCAAACGGTCCTGCCGTTCCTGCCCCGAGGCGGACAGGGCCGGATTGATCTGTTCCTGGATTCCGCCCTCGGAGGGGTCGCAGACCAGGGAGCGGATGCTGGTGCAGCTCATGTAGTAGCGCATCTGGCGTCCGAAGTCCAGGGTCTCATTGGATGGCTGGTTGCCGATGAGGTGGCCGGTGGGACAGCTGGCGCCACCGGAATCAATGGCGGCCTGCATTTCTTCGCTGGTGGGGGTCTGGGTCGCCAGGTCCCGGCCGTTGGCTTCCATTATCTCCTGCAGGGCCTTGCCAGCGCCGCACTTGGTCATGGCGCTGCGGATGCTCGACTCCACAACCTGGAAGTCCACGTTCATCCCGACCTCGGTAAGGTACCCCTGGACCGCTTCGCTGACCTCAACCTGCTTGGCGATCCGGGCGCCGCGGGTCGTGATGGTGATCTGGTTATCCGGGTTATAGCCGGCCTCGGCCAGCAGTTCCTGGGCCTTGGTGGGGTCGTAGGGATATGGCGCCGTGTTGGCTTCGGTAGCGCCAATGATGCCCGGCCAGATGATGCTGCCTCGGCAGGACGTGAATCCGCCGTACAGGGTTTCGACTATAGTCTCGCAGTCGATGGCATGGACGATGGCCTGGCGCACTTCCCTCTTCTTGAGTTCCGGGTGCCAGATGGTGTTGGTGGTGAAGGAGTAGCTCTCGGCGGAGGTGCCGGAGCGGAGCATTTCGGGGGGCAGTTCGTCCACCGCTTCAACGCCCACGTCCCACCCGAGATCCGCCTCGCCGGACTGGACCATGGCCGTGATGACGGTGGGTTCCGACCGCCAGAGCCAGGTGATGTCCTTGATGAACGGCTTCTGGAACTCAAAGTGGTCGCCCACCGGCGTGTAATCGTCATAGGCGGTCTGCTTGATGTGGACACCCCGGGACCATTCCACCATCTGATACGGACCAAGCCCGATGCTGGTGCCCGCCCGGTCCTCCTCCGGGGTGGAGGCGAACCAATCGGGTGCCTCGAAGTTCACAAAGAAGGAAGTGTTGGGGAAGATGGGGCAGGCGTTTTCGCAGTTGATGTCGACGGTATAGTCGTCCACCGCCTGGGAGGTGTATGGGCCGGTGTAGTTGATGCTGCCGCCTTCCGAGGTGGGGCTGCCCACATCGTTCAGGCTGGCGACGGCGGCGGCGGCGTTCCACGCCTCGCCGTTATGGAACCTGACGCCCTCGCGCAGATTGAACCGCCAGGTGTCGGCGTCAATCTGCTCCCAGCTGGTGGTGGCGCTGGTGGGCACGATCCGCAGGTCGTCGCCCGACTGCCATGTGAGCGGGTCCTGGAGGTTGGCCCGGGTGACGGTGGCGTTCAGGGAAGCGCCAATGGACAGCCGGGAGCTTAGCTGGATTGGCTCTTCGGGCAGCACGATGGTGATGCTGTCCCGGGCCGACATCACGCCCTCGGGGAGCGGCGTCGCCGTGGGAGCCGGGGTGGGAGTGGCATCCGGGACCGGGGTGGCGGTGGGCCGCACCTGGGTTGGAGCGGCCGCGGGTGCGCTGGATCCGGAATCTGCGGGAGCGGCTGCCGGAGCCGGCGCGGAAGAACCGGCCGAGGAATCCGGTGCGGACGCGGCCGGAGCCGGGGCCTGGGTTGCCGCCGGCCCGCCACAAGCCACGATGGCCAACGCCGTCAACAAGAGAATCGCAGGGAAGACAAACCTTAAGGAACTGCGTAAAGACATCGAAGCCTCCGATGTATCAAGAATTCGGGCAAGGATACCGGGTTTCGCACCGGTGCGCAACGCACCCCGGCGGAATCTTCAAGCCTGATTTTGGCAAGGACAAAGGGGGCGCATCCAGAGCGAAAACGAGGCGGCTACGGTCTGACCCCGCCCTGGCCAAGGCCCGCCTGCGGGCCTACCACTGCCTGCCGCGGATGTACCCGAAGGCGGCGATTGCGGCGGTGGCGCCGTCGCCGGCGGCGGAAACAAGCTGGGAGGACGAGCGCTGCCGGATGTCGCCCACGGCGTACAGCCCGGGCACCGACGTTTCCATGGACAGTCCGACTTCGATGTGCCCGGAGTTGTCCATGGCGGCCACGCCTTCGACCAGGGCGGAGTTGGGTTCGAGGCCGACGTAGACGAACATTCCCGACAATCCGACGGTCTCTTCCCGGTCTGCTTCAACCTTGAGGCACCTGACCCCGGTGACGGTGTCTTCGCCCAGGATCTCCCGGACGGCGGTGTTCCACATCACCTCTATCTTGGGGTTGCCGAGGAGACGGTCCTGGAGGGTCTGCTGGGCGCGTAGCTCGCCGCGCCGGTGAAACAGCAGGACCCGGTCGGCGTAGTCGGTGAGGGTCAGGGCTTCGTCGGCGGCCGAGTCTCCCCCGCCGACCACCCCGACGGTGGACCCCATGTACATGGGGCCGTCGCAGGTGGCGCAGTGGGAAACGCCCCGCCCGTAGAACTCGTCCTCGCCGGGGATGCCCAGCTTGCGGAGGGTGGACCCGGCGGCAACGATGACGGCCTTGGCCCGCAGGTCCCCGGCGTCGCTGGAAACCACCTTGTAGTCACCGTCCAGCGAGACCTTCTCCGCCTCGGCCATGACGAACTCGGCGCCGGCGTTCATGGCCTGTTCCTGGGTGGCCGGGCCGAGCTCGGCGCCGGAGATTCCCTCCGGGAAGCCCGGGAAATTCTCGATTTTCTCCAGGTTGATAATCTGGGCGCCGCCCATCATCTGTTCGACGACGCCGGTGTGGAGACCGTAACGGGCCGCGTACATACCGGCGGTCAAGCCGGCCAGTCCCGCCCCCACCACCAGCACATCGTACTCGTTAGCCATTCCTTACCTCTTAAAATGAAACAGTCCGATAAATCGGGTCCCGTTCCGGCACGGGGACGGACGCGTCCGGGCCGGTGCGCTGCCTTCACCGAACTTTAAGACGGCCCCGGGCGGGTGTCAAATCCGGCACCCGGCCCGGACAGGAGGGCCGCATGGCAGGTAGACCACTGGTGAAAATTTCGATGCCGATGTTATGGACTTTGCCGGAGGATGGGATTATCATCAAAAGTAATCGAGCCAAAAGCGCCAAAATCCGTACACGAGGGTACGAAACATGGGGGTAACAACCCCGCACGTTCAACCCCTGATAGAACGGGTTTCCCAATACCTCCCCGAAGACCTCATTGACGAGGTCCGAGCGGCCTACGAGTTCGCCGAAGAAAGCCACCGGGGACAGACCCGGAAGTCGGGCGAACCCTACATCGTCCATCCCCTTTCGGCCGCCGGCTCCCTGGCCGACCTGCGCCTGGACGCCCCGACCATCATGGCGGCCCTGCTCCACGACGTAATCGAGGACTGCGGGGTGACCTTCGGCGAGATTGAGTCCCGCTTCGGGCGCGAGGTCGCCACGCTGGTGGACGGGGTCACCAAGCTGACCCGCATGGACTTCACTCCCGACATGCCGGTTTCCAACGGCCACAAGGGCGTAGCGGAGGCCGAAAAAGCCGTATCCCACGGAGAAGCCCTGCGCTACCCGGACCCATCGGCCCTCAACGCCGAGAGCCTGCGCAAGATGCTGGTGGCCATGGCCGAGGACATCCGGGTCGTCCTCATCAAGCTGGCCGACCGGCTTCACAACATGCAGACCCTGGGTGCCCTGCCCAGGGAAAAACGGAAGCGGATTGCCCAGGAAACGCTGGAGATATACTCTCCGCTGGCCCACCGCCTGGGCATCTGGAATTTCAAGTGGCGGCTGGACGACCTTTCCTTCCGGCACATCAACCCGGCGAGGTCCCGGGAAATCAGCCGGATGCTGAGGTCGGGTCGGCGCGAAAGGGAGAAGTACATAGCCCGGGTGTCCCGGATGCTCCAGGAGCAGCTTGCCAAGTTCGAGATAAATGCCGAAGTAACCGGCCGCCCCAAGAGCGTTTACAGCATCCACCAGAAAACGGAGAAGTACGCCGCGCAGGGAAAGGAACCGGACGAGATATTCGACCTCTACGCCCTGAGAGTGCTGATAGAAGCCGGGTCCGACGAGCAGTCATCCCGGAAGGGGGAGTGCTACAAGGCGCTGGGGGCGGTCCACGATCTCTGGAGCCCGATGCAGGGCGGGTTCGACGACTACATCGGCAATCCCAAGGAAAACGGGTACGAGGCCCTGCACACCACGGTGATGTGCGAGGGCGGCCACCCACTGGAAGTCCAGATCAAGACCCAAGAGATGCACCAGGTCGCCGAGTACGGCGTCGCCGCCCACTGGCGCTACAAGGAGGGCAAGTCCCGGGGCGACCGGAAAGACCGGCAGTTCGAGGAGAAGATGAGCGGGCTGCGCCAGGTATTGGAGTGGCAGCGGGAAGCATCGGGGACGGAGGAGTTCATCGAGGGGGTCAAGCAGGACCTCTTCTCGGACCAGGTGTTCGTGTACACGCCAAAGGGGGACATCGTCCAGTTGTCGGCGGGGTCCACGCCCCTGGACTTCGCCTACAAGATTCACACTGAACTGGGGCACAAGTGCACCGGCGGGAAGGTCAACGGACGATTGGTGGCGCTGAACACGCAGTTGAAGACGGGCGACACCGTGGAGATCGTCACCAGCAAGTCCGGGCGGGAGGGGCCCAGCCTGGACTGGCTCAACCCGGACCGGGGCTTCCTGCGGTCGGAGCGGGCCAGGGCCAAGGTGCGGGTGTGGTTCCGCCGCCAGGCCCGGGACTCCAACATAGTCCGGGGGAAGGAGCTGCTGCGTCGGGAGCTGCGCCGGCTGAACCTCAAGCTGGACGACGCGGAGATTCTATCCCTGGTCCACCACGACAACATGGACAACTTCCTGGAAAGCCTGGGTTCAGGGGGCGTCTCCGAGCCCCAGCTTTCCCACCGGCTGGCGCAGGCGCGGCAATTGCAGGAGCGGGAAGACCCCTTTCCCAACAAGGCCAAGAGCAAGTCGCCGGACGTCAGCTCCAAGGTGGAGGTCGCGGGAGTGGGAGGGATGCTGGTCAGCATGGCCAGGTGCTGCAACCCCATCCCCGGCGACGACATCCTGGGTTACATCACCCGGGCCAAGGGCGTTTCCTGCCACAAGCGGGACTGTCCCAACCTGCGCAACCGGGACGAGCCGGAGCGGATTATCCACGTCTCCTGGGGTTCCGCCCCCCAGCTCTACCCGGTGCGGATTCTAATCGAAGCCTACGACCGGGTGGGACTGCTGCGCGACGTCACGACCACGCTGTCCGCCGAGAAGGTCAACATCGCATCGGTGTTCACGTCGGAGAATACCGACGGCACCGTCAACATGGAACTGACGATGCACACCACGGGTCTGGACCAGCTGGGGAAGCTGTTCCCCAAGCTGGAAGGCATCCGCAACGTCACCGATGTTTCCCGGGTGCGATCCGGCACCTGACGGGAGCGCTTTCTTGCCCTCTTTTCCCGGGCCGGACCAGCCCGGGAGCCGGTGTTTCCAGAGGGTTTTTCGCTGGATTTTTCACCGGGCAAAGTAGCCATTTGCCCCGCCACCCGTTAGTATTCCTCCAAGGCCACACAAGGCGCAAAGCCGGTTTCAATTCGTGGCTATTGGAGGAAATCATGCCCGACCGCAAGACAATTGTCCCCCCCGGTTTGAGCGCCAATCCCGCCTTCTCGCCGGGGGTGCAGGTGGGAGACCTGCTCTACGTATCCGGCCAGGTGGCCCAGGACGGCGAGGGCAACACCGTCGGCATCGGCGACGCCGGAGCCCAAACGCGGCAGATAATGTCTCGTATCCAGACCATCGTCGAGGCGGCCGGAGCGACGATGCAGGACGTGGTGAAGATTACCACGTTCATCGTCAACATCGACGACTATCCAGCCTTCAGCCAGGTGCGCTCCGAGACCTTCCCGACCGATCCGCCGGCCAGCTCGACGGTGGTGGTGGCCGGGCTGGTGCGCCCCGAGTTCCTGGTGGAAGTGGAGGCGGTGGTGCGGGTGCCGTGAGTACAAACTCCTGTCACTACCAATCCTCATAGTGAGGTTGCCATCGTGCGTAACGAACTCACCGCCGTGTACGAAAAAGACGATGGGTGGTACATCGGGTACTGCCTGGAAATCCCGGGGGCCAACGGCCAGGGCAAGACCAAGCAAGAATGTGAGGGCAATCTGGCCGAGGCAATTGAGCTAATTCTCCTGGACCGGAGGGAAGATGCTATGCGGGACGCTCCCAGCGGTACCGAACCCGAAATCATTGTCCTGCCAGACGCCTTACCGGATGGAGTAGACTCGATTCTGTGAAAGACAATCACCCGCTCACATGACAACGGGTTCGCCTGAGGGACGATACTCCCGAAACGAGGGAATTGCTCCCGGAACACCCCACCGATAACGGCCGCCTTACCCATCCAGAAGGAGTGCATCATGGTACAGCAAGGCCAGATTGACCACTTGCTCCAGGAAACCGGCACCGTTCCGCCGCCGCCCCATGTCGCGCGGCAGGCGACCCTGCAGGACTACGAGGGCACCTACGCCCGCTCCATGGAGGACCCGGAAGGGTTCTGGGAGGGCGTGGCCCAGGAACTGGAGTGGTTCAAGCCGTGGGACAAGGTGTTCCAGTGGGACTACCCCAACTTCCAGTGGTTCCTGGGTGCCCAGTGCAACATCACCTACAATTGCCTGGACCGCCACCTGAACACTCCCACCAAGAACAAGGCCGCGCTGATCTGGCTCAGCGAGACCGGCGAGGAACGGGTCTTCACCTACGGGCGGCTGGCCCAGCTGGTCAACCGCTTCGCCAACGGCCTCAAATCCCTGGGAGTGGGCAAGGGAGACCGGGTGGTCATCTATATGCCCCTGACCCCCGAGGGAGCCATCGCCATGCTGGCCTGCGCCCGCATCGGTGCCATCCACAGCGTGGTCTACGCCGGATTCAGCATCGGGTCGCTACGGGACCGCATCCTGGACGCCCAGGCCAAGGTGCTCATCACCGGGGATGCGGGCTACCGGCGGGGCAACCGCGTTGACCTGAAGGGCATCGCCGACGGAGCGGTGCAGGGTCTGGACTTCCTGGAACACGTCGTCGTCTGGCGGAGGGAGGACGAAAAGCCACCGCTGGGGGACAAGGAAGTGGATTTCGACAGCCTTCTGGCCGGGGGCGGCATCGAGTGTCCCGCCGAGGTGATGGAGGCGGAGGACCCACTCTACATCCTCTACACCAGCGGCACCACGGGCAAGCCCAAGGGTGTACAGCACGTCCACGGCGGCTACATGGTGGGCACCTACTACCACTTCAAGAACTTCTGGGATGTCAAGGACAACGATGTCTTCTGGTGCATGTCCGACATCGGCTGGGTAGTGGGGCACAGCTACATTGTCTACGCACCCCTCATCGCCGGAGCCACCACCGTCTTCCGGGAAGGCGCGCCGGACTTCCCCGGTCCCCACATTTTCTACGAGGTGGTGGAGAAGTACGGGGTCAACGTCATCTTCACCGCGCCAACCTTGGTGCGGATGCTAATGCGCTTCGGAGACGACCTGCCCGGGCAGTACAACCTGCGCTCCCTGCGCTTCCTGACCTGCGCCGGCGAGCCGCTGAATCCCGAGGCGCAGAAGTGGGCCTACCAGCACATCTGCGGCAACGGGGAGTGGGCCTACCTAGTGGACAACTGGTGGCAGACCGAGACGGGCGGCCCATGCCTGGGGACCCTGGCCAACATGACGTCCAAGCCGGGGCGGGTGGGGAAACCCCTGCCCGGCGCGGAGCTGGACATCGTTGACCGGGAGGGAGAGCCCATCGAGGAGCCGGAGAAGGGCGGGATCCTGGTAATCAAGCGGCCCTTCCCCCACTTCTTCCGCACCGTCTGGGGCGACCCGGACCGCTACGCGGAGAACTGGAACACCATCCCCGGGGTCTACTTCACCGGCGACGTGGCCCTGCGGGACGCCGACGGCTACTACATGGTGGTGGGACGGGCCGACGACGTGCTGAACGTGGCGGGGCACCGCATCGGGTCGGCCGAGGTGGAGAGCGCGCTGGTGTCCCATCCGGCGGTGGCGGAAGCGGCGGTCATCGGCAAGCCGGACGAGCTGCGGGGGGAGTCCATCAAGGGGTTCGTCACCCTGCGGGTCGGCAACGATCCATCGGACCGGATGATCAACGATCTGCAGCTGCACGTCCGGCAGGAGCTTGGCCCTATCGCCGTCCCGTCGGAAATCGAGTTCACCCCGGCCCTGCCCAAGACCCGCTCCGGCAAGATAATGCGACGCCTGTTGAAGGCCAACGAGCTGGGACTGGACCCGGGGGATATTACGACGCTGGAGGAGTAGGGGGCGGGTCCGTTCGAGCAGTATTCGGGACGCATGAACGGCAACGAGTTTGTCCGCCGTGCCCGCAGGTATGCGCGGGCGCATGGGCTGGAATGGCATTACGACGCCAGCCACGGGAAGGGAAGTCATGGGACATTGTACATTGGCGACCGCAGAACGCGGGTGCAACATGGGGAAATCCCATTCAGGACCTTGATGGCAATGCTGCGGCAATTGGGAATCGACCGGAGGGAGTTCTGAGAGTGAGATACACGTTTCCCTGCAACGTCGAAGGCAAAGAAGGAGATGGGGACGGGTTCGTGGTCACGTTCCCTGATGTTGACGGCGCCATCACCGGGGGCTTTACGTTCAGAGATTCGATCATCCTTGCCGAGGATTGTTTGGTGGCGTCTCTGGGCGCTTGCATGGATTGTCAAGAAGAGTTGCCCAAGCCCAGTCCCTGGGCGGAAGGGCAGGAATTGATAACCGTGCAGCCGCTGGTGGCCGCCCAACTGGACTTGTACCGCGCAATGCGGGAAGAGAACGTCACCGTGGCTGACTTGTCACAACTCCTCAATTTCAGTGAAACCGAAGTAAAGCAGATGCTGATTTTGGATTACCGTACTTCCCTGGGACAGGTCGCCAACGCCCTGAACGCGCTGGGCCGCAAGCTGGTGGTGGAAGACCTGGCGGCCTGATTCACCGCGATGGAATAGACGATGGAATAGATAAGAGTATGTCAGGCTTGAAAGCGCAGACCGAAGTCACCCGCTACCAGTTCAACGTTGACCAGTATTACAAGATGGCGGAGGTTGGCATCCTCCCCCAGGAAGGCTCTGGAGAGCTGATGCGGGGGG
The DNA here is from genome assembly GCA_034423195.1 of Dehalococcoidia bacterium. GTDB lineage: Bacteria > Chloroflexota > Dehalococcoidia > Lucifugimonadales > UBA3495 > CATOSK01. The sequence goes on from DAOUIZ010000063.1 coordinate 24,361, forward strand.
TCGTGTACGACCGCTCCCCCCTGGTCAGGAACCGCTGTCATCCCCTGGTGAAGGGAGGCGTGACCCGCTTCATCAACGAGGATTTGGGGCTGCCGGAATGGGAAGACGACTGCATCCGCAAGTATACCGTCGAGGAATATCACGTCATGGGCGAGACCGGAATCCTGACCCCGGACGACCGGGTGGAGTTGATTGATGGAGAGATAGTCCTGATGCCCCCAATGTCCCCTCCTCACGGATACGTTGTGAATCTCATCACTCGTCTGCTGAACCGCAGCCTGGGGGACGACGAAGCAATAATTTGGTGTCAATGCCCAATAACCTTTCCCGGCAACACAGAACCCGAACCCGACGTGGCCCTTATCCAACCGAGGGGCGATTATTACCGCTCCAACCTGCCCACCCCACAGGACACGCTGCTGCTGATAGAAGTGTCCCAGTCCACCCTCCGGTACGACCGGACCGTCAAGCTCCCCCTGTACGCCATCGCCCGCATCCCCGAAGTATGGATCGTCAACCTGTCCGACGACGTGGTGGAGGTCTACCTCAACCCAGAAGGCAGCGCGTACCAGGAGACCACGACGTTGGGCAGGGGAGAAGTAGTGTCCCCGGAGGCGTTCCCGGCCCTGAGCTTGATAGTGGAGGAGTTGTTGGGGTAGGGACCGATTTCCAAGCAATTTTGGAGTCAAGCAAATGCCATTGGACGATCTGGTAAGCGTAATCGAAACGCTGCAACAACGTATCCGGGACCACGGCGATTCTCTTCGCCAGAACGAGTACCGTACCCGCATGGCGTTGATTGACCCGCTGCTGACGGCGTTGGGTTGGGACGTTGCGGATCCGGGGTTGGTGATGCCTGAGTATGACGTTAGCGGGAAACGCGCCGACTACGGGTTGCTGGGCCACGATGGCAAACCGGCGGTCTTCCTCGAAGCCAAGAGGTTAGATGAAAGCTTGTCCAACCACCGGTCGCAAGTGGTGGCCTACGCCAGTGAATTGGGCATAAAGTATCCGGCATTGACCAACGGTAACGATTGGGAAGTTTACGACAACTCCAAGCTGGTCCCAATTGAACAACGGCGGATTCTCGGTGTATCCATTGTGGCAACCGAGGCAGCCAAGGCAGCGCTCCAATTTCTCTTGTTGTGGCGGTCTAACTTGGCGTCGGGGGAGCCGGTGGCAGCAAAGAAGCCCCTCCTCGGAGTGCAGATTCCGGTTGATGGTTCCTCAGCGACGGAACAACATCAAGGACAACAAACGACCCCAATGCTTCCTGGTACGGGATGGACATCCTTGGCAACATTCGAAGCTGTGCCAGGAACCACGCCTCCGCCCTTGGTCAGGTTCGACTCTGGAGAAGAACGAAGCATTTATTATTGGAAAACGCTGTTGGTCGAAGTCGCGGAGTGGTTAGTAAGAAAAGGGACTTTAACGCCCAACTGTTGTCCGGTCTCGTCCCCTGCAGATCCAGCAGTCCGCTTAGTTCACATTACGCCCGAGCACGCCGATGGAACGAGAATTTACAACCCTAATCGTTTATCGAACGGGTTGTTCTTGGCTTCCCATGGCAGTGCCCGAGCACTTGTGAGAAGGTGCAAACAAATCGTAGAGGGTCTTGGCCAAGACCCCGGTTCCGTTTGGCTCAAGGTGGAGTGAATTTGGAAACCTCTCTTTTGGCATATAAACTTGCCGCTCCGACAGTCCTAGAACTAGGTTAAAGGAGAAAACCACCCCATGAAAGTCTACTACTTCAGCGAGTTTCCATACCATGAGTACCCGGATGAGGAGGGGGAGAAGTATCCTTCCCTGCGGCTGACCTTTCCCAACACCTACTTTGATCCTGACACCGCCAACAGCCTGTTCCAGCGGTACTTCGACGAGTGCGTGTACGTGGACGAGATGGGGTTCGACGGGATAATGGTCAACGAGCACCACAATACCCCGTCCTGCATGAACGCCTCATGCAACCTGTCCGCCGCCGTTCTGGCGCGGATAACCAAGAACGCCAGGATCCTGCTGCTGGGCAACATCCTGCCCATCCACGAAAACCCGGTGCGGCTGGCCGAAGAGATCGCGATGATCGACGTCATCTCCGGCGGCCGGGTCATATCCGGCATGGTGCGGGGGACGGGGGTGGAGACCCTGGCCACCAACGGCAATCCCATCCACAACCGGGAGCGGTTCGAGGAGTGCCACGACCTGGTCATCAAGACCTGGTCCACGCCGGGCCCCTTCCGCTGGGAAGGGAAGCACTACAACTTCCGGGTGGTCAATCCCTGGGTGGTGCCCGTTCAGAAGCCCCACCCGCCGGTGTGGGTGCCCGGGACGGCCAGTCCTGAGACGGCCCAGTGGGCGGCGGAGCACGGCTACACCTACGTCGCCTTCCTGACGCCACTGGACGTGACCGAGGACCTGTTCCAGATCTACCGGGACACCGCCGCCGAGCAGGGCTACGAACCCACGGGCAACAACTTCGGCTACCTGCTGTGCTGCTACGTGGCGGAGACCCAGGAGAAGGCGGACGAAGAGGCGCGTCACTTCATCTGGCGGATGGGCACCACCACCCGCGGCCCCCGGGAGTTCATGAATCCGGTGGGCTACCGCACCCAGGCGGGAGAGCAGGTCGCCGCCCGCCGCGCCGTCCGCCCGCTGATCCAGCAGAGCTATGAGGAGCTGAACGAGAATTATCACATCGTCGCCGGCACGCCGGACACGGTACTGGAGAAGATCAAGTATCTTTACGATCGGCTTGGCATGGAGCACCTGATCTTCTACGGCCAGGAATCCCGCATGTCCCACGAGGCCACTATGGCCAACATCGGGTTGTTCGGGAAGGAGGTCCTGCCGGAGATACAGAAGTGGTAAGGGAAGAATGGTATGCGGGAAGGCCCGGCTAACGCGGCAAGGGATACTGCCATTGGGGGAACGTGACAACTGCTGCCATGGGCCGTCCTCCGTCGACTCCGGTTACCGCCCGCCGGTTGAAAGCGGCTTGACGTGCTCCTCAAGCCAAGACTTCAACTCGGCCAACCGGAAGGAGTTGGTGTCGAACAACTGCATGAAGTAGTCATAGGCTTCGAGGTTGTCACAGTCAATGAAGTGGCCGTTCAGGGCCAGGAAGACTTCGGTGGCGGCGAAAGCGACCCTCTTGTTGCCATCCACGAAGGGGTGGTTCATGGCCAGACTTTCCATCATCGCCGCGGCTTCCTCGATGAGGCCGTCGTAATACCCCATTTGCGGGCGGAAGATGGCAGATTCCAACGCCCCCATGTCCCGCAAGCCGGGGGAACCGCCAAACTGATCAATCTGGTCGTCATGGATGGCGATAACTTCTTCCATGGTCAGGAAGTTGCTGATCATTGGGCCAGCAACTCATAGAGGCGACGATGTCTCTCTACACTAGCCCGATAGTGAGCCATGACCTCTGGGCGGGTCCTCTCGCGGGCCTTGCTTTCGATGTAGTGGGCCATCGCTTCTTCCAACACCGCTTGAAAGTGCCGCCCTTCCCTGCGGGCAATCTCCCGCATTCCTGCCAGCAACTCCGGGGATGCCTGGCTGGAGAACTTCGCCCGTGTTGTAGCCATCGCTCTTATCTCCCTTGTGACGTACCGAGAGGTCTAACCGGATGACATCCGGACAATGCAATTGTGGCAGCATCATCCAGAGTTATCAAGAAAAGTCTTGATATTCGAGGGTTGTTAACCCTATCCGACCCTGCACCGCCGGCTCCAGGTTTAACCCCCTGCAAGAATGACAGGAGTCCCTCTATGCCGACCACGTTCCATCGCCCGCGGAAGGCAGAAGAAGGAAAGAACCGGTTATCGTGGAGAGCTGATGCCGAAGCACCACCTCCACCCGGGAAATCTCCACCATCGGAAACCACTCCGTGGACCGGTGGATGGCGGAACCACCAGGCAGCTTTTGGAAAAGGGCTTCCTCGGGTACTCTGGTTCCCCGGAATACTCCGGTTCTACTGAACCTGTCTTTCAAGGGCCCCCCCGCCGGACAGTCCTCCCAGTCCATGCCCGGCCCCATTTGCTATGCTGCTCAGTCGGGCGGTGGGCTACCGCACCGGGGGCCACATGATCCAGCCCCGGCGGCCAGTGTTGCGCAGCCGCAGCAGGTGTCCCTGTCCGGTGGTGACGTACAGGCTGCTCTGATCAGCGTCGCCGAAGCAGCAGTTGGTGGGGCCGTCCACACCCACCGGCATGGGATAGGTCTCCAGCACCCGGCCCCGGGGCGTCCAGACGTATATCATGGGGCCGGGGCCGCTTAGGTTGTTGCCGGCGGTGCCTACGATGTTCCCCTCGGAGTCCAGGCACATGCCGTCAATGCCCCGCTGGGGGCCCCGGTGGTCCCGGCCGAACTGGTGCAGCACGATGTACTGGCCCAGGGAACCGTCGTCGTTGATGGGGTAAGAGCGCAACTCCCGCACCCCGTCGGGCGAGGGGTCGGTCTGGATGATGTACAGGCTGCGCTCGTCCGGGGACACCAGCAGCCCGTTGGTGCCGGTGGTGTCGTAGGTCATCCGCTGGCAGGTGTAGCTGCCGTCGGGCTGGGGGTCGGCCCGCAGGATGTCCCGGTTCATGTTCTCCTGCTGCTCGCTGGGGTCGATGTTCCCCTCGTTCCAGGGGTTGCTGAACCAGATGCGCCCCCGCCGGTCGATGGCCAGATCATTGGGGGTGTTCAAGCGCTGCCCGTCCAGCCGGTCAACGATGGTGGTGGTCCCGCCGTCAGGGTCGAAGCGGACGATGGAGCGTCCGCCGGAACAGCAACCGTAGAGGCGGCCATCAGCGTCGAATGCCAGGCCGTTGGTATGGTTGGTGTCCTCCCGGAAGATGCTGCACTCGCCGGTCTCCGGGTCGTAGGCCATGATGCGGCTGGCCGGAATGTAGGTGAACAGAAGCCGCTGGCCGTCCCAGGCCGGCCCCTCGGTCAAACGGCTGAATGGTCCCGCGACGTGCTCCCACTGCATTGCCATGAATTCCTCCTGCGTTTAGTCAATTTCCAGTAGGCCAATCCTCTGGTGTTGGTGGATGAAAGGGCTTCTCCCCCCTCGCCGGTGAATAACGGAATGGCGGGGACTGTCCCTCACCATCAATGATTCCGACCCAACACCCAGCCTACAGCCGGTAGGCCCGCACCGCAGTTCCCTCGAACATGGCGGCCCTTTCCGTCTCGGAGAATTCCCTGGATACCCGCTTGAAGGCGTTCCAGACGGTGGTATAAGCGTAGGATGCTTTGTCCACGGGAAAGTTGCTCTCGAACATGCAGCGCTCGGGGCCGAACTGCTCGATGCAGTAGGCCAGCCACGGCCCGATGGTGTCGGCCACCTCCTGCGAGGTTGGGGGTGCGGGACGCTGGTGCCAGTCGTATCCGCTGATCAGGTTGCCGAACCCGCCCAGCTTGACCACCACGTTATCCCGCTGGGCAACGGCGGCGATGCCCTGCTGCCAGTCGGTAAACACCTCGTCCCGCTTTCCCGCGTAGGGGCCAACGCCCAGGGGACGGCCGACGTGGTTCAGGATGATGGTGGTATCGGGGAAGGCGGCGGCCAGGTCGGCCAGATCGTTCAACTGGGTGTGGTACACCAGGGCGTCGAAGCTGAGCCCCAGCCTCTGCAGACAGGCGAAGCCCTCCTGGAAATGGGGGTCCAGCAGCATTCCTGGGGTGTTGGCTGCCGGGTAACCGACTTCTGGGCTGGCGTCCCAAGCGCAGGAGAAGCGTATGCCCCGGAGGCGGTTGTTGCTGGCCGCCAGGAGCGCTTCCAGCACCGGCTCCACCGCCGAGCCCAGCATCAGGTTGGCGTTGCCCACGATTCCGGCAGCCACCTCCGTGCGACCGTACTGCCCGCTGGCGCTCTGGGCGGCGAGGCCCTGGACGAACTCCACCTCGCCCACGGAGCGCATCTCCTCCGGTCCCTTGGCGCGGTACATGGAGTGGCATTCGATGAACACCGTCTGGGTGACGTTGTGCCCCCCTGCCAGGTCCTGGGTGAGCTGGTCCAGCAGGTAGCGGTCCCCCTCCCGGTCCCAGAAGTGATGGTGCGGGTCGCAGATGGGCAGGCCGGGTTCCAGCGGCTCCTCCGCCGTCAGCGCCAGCCAAGAATCACGTTGGCTTACCATGTCTACTCACCTCCCAAGAACGTCTGACTCCCCCATGTCCTTGGCTCTCTCAATCCGTTCCCCGGCATCTTCAAACTCTGTCGGCTTGCCTGGAACCTTTAACAAGACACTATCTCAGAAAAGGACAGTGCTGAAAAGAAGGGCAGAAATCAGGTAATGATAGCTGGAACCTTGGTATAGTTCCAAGGGCAGTCCGGGACAGGGTGTGACTAGAAGGAGTTGGAATCAGTTCCAGAAGGCTTCCCAGAGATTGTTGGCTCGCAGGGACCGCAAGGCCAGCATAGGGTTCACCGTCTCCTCCTTCCACCA
>DAOUIZ010000064.1:0-6181 GCA_034423195.1 Dehalococcoidia bacterium
GTGGCTTCCGGGGCAGACCCGCCCGTCCCTGAAGACGTTGAAGGCGGGCGTCTTGTAGAGCATGTCGTCGGAGTCGTTCGGCCTTTCTTTGGCCGCGTAGACCCAGGGGGCGCGACCCGGCGAGCAGACGAAGACCAGCCCCGGCATGGGGAGCCGGAGCCGGGCGGGAGGCTTGAACGCCTCCCGTTGCAGGGCGACGGGCCAGACCTGCGGCGGCCGCCACAGGGCCACCACCTGCCCGGTCTCGCCTTGGTTCCACCAGAGGGCGTCCTGGGGCAGCAGCCCCGAGGAGAACCCCAGGTGCTGTATGAACACGTTGGCGATCTCGTCCGCCGAGACGGTCCTGACCCACACGGAGTCGCCCTCGAAGCCCCGCAGCAGGAGCGTCTCGTCGTACACCTCCAGTTGGAGGTTCAGCTTGTCCCTGGGCATGTCAGCCGGTCCCGGCAGGGACCACTCGATCTTCTCCACGTCGGTCGTCATTGTCGTCGTCCTCCTTTCCTTGTTCTTGTTCGGGCACTCGCGGCAGGACGGTATCCAGCATCTCGGCGAAGCGGGCCGGAAGGTCGTCCTCCAGCCAGTCGGCCAGCGTGCACACCGATTCCATGAGGGCGTTGGCCTTCCGCCACTCCTCCGTGCCCTCGGCGATGATTTCGTCCTCCCAGGGGTCGCAGAACCCGTCAAAACTGCCGTCCTCGTAACAGTTGTCGAGGAAGAAGTTGCCGGTCTCGGCGAAGACCCAGGAGGCGGCTTTGGCCACCCCCCCGAACCGGGTGTCTTTCACCGCCTCCGTCAGGGCCTCGACCGGTATGCCGCCCTGGGGAATCCTCTCCAGGGTCTCTTGCGGGATGCGCTCGGCGGCCGACTCCAGCCAGGCCGTCCGTATCTCGTCGGACTCCCCGTAGAAGGAGTCCGGGGGGTTGACCAGCAGGAGCAGGGCCGAGATGCCGTCCCGGTACCCGTTCCACAGCTCGTGGAGGCCGTCGTAGCCGAAGCCCATCAGGTCGAAGGGGATGCCCCTCCGCAGCCAGGACCAGGGCGGTTCCTCCCCCTCCCACTCCATCCAGTATTCGATGTACGGTCCGTAGAGGGGGAAGTGCTTCTCTCCGAAGAGGTTGGCGAAGCGCTCCACCCTGGTGCGCACGTCCGGTAGCGAGAGCGCCGCCTCCGCCTCGTTGGGGAAGAGGCGGCGCACCAGCCCCGTGAACCATGCGTAGTCGTCGGCGTACCCGACGATGGTGACGAGCTCCCGCAGCGACGGCGGACGCCGCAGGAGCAACTGGGGGAGACCGCTCAGGAGCGCCGGGGCCGCAGCTGCCACCGCAGCGCCTCCTTCAGCCGTCCCGTGGCCGAGGCGTAGTCCTGTGCCTGGGCGCAGGCCATCTCAACGTCCTTCTGCCGTGCGGCCGCGGCTTCCAGATCGAGGGAGCCGTCGGGCCGTGTGAGCTCCGCCGTGAGCTCGATGATGCGCAGGTCCACCGGCGGCGAGGCCGCCAGCAGACCCCCGAAGGTGCGGGTATCCATCGGCTGCCTCCTTACCGGGGTGAAGGCGCCCTTGGTGCCCACCCGCCGCTGGAACTCGTAGATGGTGTCCTCCCCCCTGGTCGTCTCCTTGACCGAGGCGTTGGCGATCTCGCCGTAGAAGTCGGCGAGGGTGCCCTTCACCTGGTCGACGGTCATCTCGGGGTCCGGGTCCGGGAACTCTCTGTCGTCGTACACGAAAATCCTTGCCATTGGTCTGTCTCCTTTCGGTGCTTGGTGTCTCGAAACGTGCGAGGAGAGACTGCCGCTCCGTTGCGGAGGCCCCTCCCCGTGAACTGCGGCCTAGCGTCCCGCGCCGACCGTCTCCCTCTCGCGCTCCAGCTCCATCGCCCACTCGAACATGGACATGGTGGCGGGCTGGGGCTTCCCGTTGCTGCGCTTCGGCTTCACCGGCTCCTCGGCCATGAACTCGGCCCAGGAGAACAGCGACTGCTGCGGCTCCTCGGCTTCGGTCTCGTCGTGGTGTCCGTTCCCGTTAGGGGAGTGGCCGTTGGCCGGGACAAGCTCCACCGTCGGCCCGAAGATGTCGGCCCCGTGGCCGTTGCCATTCCCGTTGCCGTTGACCGCGATGGTCTCCGGCTCCACTTCGACGGCCTTCCAGCCGTCGTCCACCAGGAACTCCTCGGCGGCGGCCTCGGCGTCCCTGGCCTGGGCGAAGACCTCCTCCACGGTCTCGTCGTCGGCGTCCTCCTCGTCGCCGCTCAAGACCCTGCGGGCTAGGGCCATCATCAGGTCGTCCCCGTCGTCGCCGTAGGCGGCCAGCCCGTCCTCGGGAAGTTCTCCCTCCACCGCCAGCGACGATTGCAGTTTCTTGGCCACCAGCTTGAGCGCGTCGGCCTGGAGCGTTCCCCGGTAGGCCATGTAGATGACCTTCACCGGGCGGTTCTGCCCGATGCGCCAGGAGCGCCGCGACGCCTGCCGCATGGTGTACACGCTGTAATCCGTCTCGAACCAAACCAGGGTTGGAAAGTCGATGAGGTCCAGGCCGGTCTGCACCAGGCGGGGATGGCAGATGATCACGTCCACCCCGGCCTGGACCCTATCGGCGACCCAGGCTTCCCGGCGGTCCGGCGCCACGGCGTCGGCCTTCATCACCGCCACCTTGAAGCCGTGGCGGGTGAGGATGTCGTCCATCCTGCCGGTGATGTCCCGGGTTCCGGTGTGGGTGGCATAGACCAGCACCCGACGGCCCGCCAGCCGTTCCGCCGCCACCAGGTCCACCAGGGCTTGCTCCTTGGGGTAGACCTTCTCCTCGGACAGGGGCGGGACCTGGACGATGAGCTTGCCGCTGGCCGGGTCGAAGACCGTCTCGCCGTGGGTGCAGCCGTCGGGGTAGGCCAGCAGAGTTTGCAGGTAGGTGGCGAGCAGCCGCTTGGAACCCTTCTTCAACGCCTCGACCAGGGCCTCGTGCAGTTCGCCATAGACTTGGCCGTAGGCGCTGCGCTGGGAGTAACCGGTGGCGTCGGTCTCCGAGTCCATCCCCGACAGGAGCACCTGTTCCTCGTAGGGCGGCAGGGCAGAGGCCACGTCGGCCAGCTTGAGGAATACCGAGTTGCCGATTATGTGGAACAGCGCCGCCGGCACCAGACCGGGCCGCTCGCTGACCGTCTTGCGGAAGCCCTTGCGCCGGCTGGTGCGCCCGTCCTCGTAGGCGGAGTCGTCCTCGGAATAGCGCAGGGTCTCCTCCAGGAAGCCGTAGCGCTGCACCCAGCGGCTTTCCTCCGAGTGGCCGAACTCGGCCCGCAGTTCCGGGCTGAAGCGGTAGAGCAGATAGAACAGGGTGGAGGAGTAGCCGCCCATCAGGGTTCCCGACAGGCTGAGGGACTTGCCGATAACGTCGGCCAGGACCCCGGCGGCGATGCCCTGGGCGGAACCGCGACCCTTATACTCGTGAACCTCGTCTCCAACCAGCAGGTCGAAGAAGCCTTGCATCCGGTTCTTCACGTAGTCGGCCAGGGGGTAGCGCCGGGGGCCGGAGCCGTCGGCCTGCCAGAGGGGGCTGCCGCAACGGGCGCAGTTGCGCTTGCGGCGGCGCAACTCGGCGTCGGTCAGGGGAACGCCGTCCTTGTCCGTCACCTGGCCGTAGCAGGTGGGGCAGCAGGGCACCCGGAAGGGTTCGCCGGTCTCGTCGTCCCGCACCAGCCGCGCGCCTTCCGTGGCCCACCGCTGTATCACGGCGGGCTGCCAGCGGTAGGACAGCTTGGCCCGCTCCCGGCTCATCACGGCGAACAGGGGGCCGGAGCCGGCGGAGAGGCGCAATCGTTCCAGGTCGGTGATGGAGGCGACGATGGCGGTCCGGGCCAGGGGGACCGTCTGCTCCACCTCCCGCTGCCACTTCTTGGTGAGGTGCGGCGGGCACAATATGAGCACCCGCCGGAAGCCGGCGGCGTGGGCGGCGGCGGCGCCGATGAAGGACTTGCCGGTGCCCATCTCGCCCACCACGGTGGTGCCCCGGTGGGCTTGCAGGGAGAGGGCCGCGCCCCGAATGGCGTCGGCCTGGGCGCCCAGGGGAGTGCGGAGCAGTTGGGGCAGCTTTTCGATGTTTTCCGAGGGCCGGTAGAGGGGCGGGTAGGACTCCACCACCCTTCGGGAAATGGCGTCCTTGAAGGTGTCGATGAACTCTCCGAGGTTCATGGGAATTCTCCTTGTGTTGGGAATGCGCTGTCGCGGGGTTGGAAAAGGCAAGGCCCCGCCCTTCCCTACCGGGAACCGGCGGGGCCTCGTGGTTGCGGCTGCCGTGGCAGCCGTCTATTCGGTTGGTTGGGCGGAATTGCTACTCCTTGCTGGCGTCGCCGGGGCAGCCGCCCTTGAGGTGGTAGGAGCGCACCGGCGAAGCCACCACCCGGCCGTCGATGATGTCCACCGTGGCGGTCTGCATGGCCGGTTCGCCGGGACGGATGGTCTGCCCGCACCGGGCGCAGGCGTCCAGGGTCAGGGTCATCTGCATGGCTGTCATCCTTCTATATGGATTTGATTGAGCGGGCGGTGTCAGGCGGAGATGTCGGTAATGTCGCCGCTGTCCAGGTCGAGAGCCACCACGGTGGTCTTGAGCTTTTCCCGGTACACCTCGGTGTGCTCCGTTTCCTCGGCCAGCACCTTCTCCTTTCCGGTGCGTCCCTTGACCAGCACCCGCCGCCCGTCGGACTCCAGCGCCAGGTTGTCCAGGAAGCCCGCCGCCACCAGCATGGCCAGGTGACCCCGGCGCAGCGGCATCAGCGGACGGGCCCGGTGGTCTCCCACCGGCCAGAGGGTGTCGGTGATGTCGGGGCTGGCCCACAGGCCGGACCGCCTGGCCTCGGCCACCGCCGCCAGGGGGTCCACGGTGCGGGTGGCGAAGAGGATGTCGCCGGCCACGGCCCCCGGCGGGTCATAGACCCGGTAGCCGCCGTCGTAAAGTTCCTCCGGCTCCCCCTCGGCCCAGGCCCGCACCTGTTCCTCCGAGCGGGGGTCGGGGCTGGGTTCGGCCTTGCGGTAGCCCAGCAGGACCACCTGGTCGAAGGCTTCCCGCTCCGGGTGGGGAAACGCCCAGCAGCGCAGGTCCCGGTAGTGGGAGGCCAGGTAGCGGGCCGAGACGGAGAGCCTTTGCTTGGGCACGATGAACGCCAGCAGCCCGCCGTCGGCGAGATACCTGGTGCAGTGGGTGAGGAAGGCGTGTTCCGTGCGCTTGTCTTCCGAATCGAAATCATACGGCGGGTTCAAGAGCAGCACGCCGAAGACGCCGTTGGCGATGGAGGTGGCGAACAGGTCGCAGGCCAGGGCGCGGTCCAGGCGCTCCCGGGCCGCCTCGGCCCGGTCCCGGTGCAGTTCCACCCCGTAGGTCTCCACGGTCAGGGAGTTGGTGCGGCGCAGGCCGTCGGCCAGTTGCGCCAATGCGTCGCCGCCCCCGCAGCAGGGGTCCAGGACGCGGAGGGTCTGCCCCGGCCTACCGTAGGCCGAGGGGCTGTCAATCAGTTGGGCGAGCAGGTCCACCACCCGCAGCGGAGTGGGGTAGTACCCGCCCTTGGCCTGGGCTGCCAGTCTCATGGTTCTTCTCCTTTCGGTTGTGGTTGTAGGTTTTTGGGGGGTCTAATGGCCGCAGGACTTCAGGCCCACCACCTCACCCTTGGCCAGCGTTCGCTGGAAGCAGAGCACCTGGCTGGTGTCCTTGTCCCTGGCGCACTGCACGCAGAAGGCGGTGAGCAGTTCGGCCCGGTTGGCGACGACGATGCGCTTGACCAGCACGGAGTCGCCGCCCTCCAGATCGTGGCGGTAGAGCTTCTCGAAGGGGTCCCACCGCTCCGCTTCCGTGGCCGGCCGGTAGAAATGGGGTTGTCGGGATGACGTGAGGTGGTCGGAGGCCCCGTGGGAGCAGAACCGGCAGGTGTCGCCATCCGGAGAGAAGAGCTGCCAGGCTTTCCAGTTGCGGGCGCGGCGGCGCTTGTTGCCCCGCTTGACGGGATTGAGGGTCCTATCCATAGCTGGCCGCCTCCTTCTCGCCGAGGTTCAGTTCCCCCAGGGGCAGGGTCCCCAACGCCACCGCGTCGGAAAGGTCGTCGCGCAGCTTCTCGGCGTCGGGGGCGCACCAGTAGGCGACCACGCCCACCGACTGGAGGGGCTTCACGCTTTCGTCCCGCAGTCCCTTGCGCCAGAGCCAGTTGGC
>DAOUIZ010000065.1:0-33045 GCA_034423195.1 Dehalococcoidia bacterium
ATTCCGGCGTCGCCGCACATGGCGACTTCCTTGGCCTTGACCGGGCGGGAGGCGTCGGAGATGACCGTCTCCGAGTTGCAGAACTTCTTGAAGCCTCCGCCGGTGCCCGAGACCCCCACCGTGACCCGGACGTTGCCGCCGGTCAGGTTGCCGAACTCCTCGGCCACCGCCTCGGTGATGGGGAAGACGGTGCTGGAGCCGTCGATGGCGATCTCGCCGCTGAGGCTGGCGCTGGGGGCCACAACCGGCTCTGGCTTGGGTGCGGCGGCACCGCCGCTGGAACCGGCCGCCATCGAGGAAGAACCGGCGCTGGAAGAAGACATTCCCGCGGAAGACGAGGTCTCAGACGCGGAACTGGAGCCGGCGGCAGGCGCAGAACCCGAGTCCGTGGCGCCGGCCGGCTCATTGGACCCGGCGGACGGCCCGCAGGCAATGAGGACGATCACCAGGGTAATGGCGACCAGGGCCGTTGGTATGGAAAACATCAGCAGGCGGCGCCGCTGTTTCCACTGTGGGTTGGTATTTCCCCCGGGGTCAATCATATTGAAAGATACCTCCTAGCTTTACATTCTGACCAAGGGTGGCCGCTTTCGGGCGCAGCGTTCAGGAAACTTGTCCAAGACGCCCTGGGCGGTCCGCTCACCTTGGGCAACGCCGGTAGGTTACTCCCCGATTTTGAACCCGCGATTATGAAAAGATTAACGGAATGTTAACGGTTCACGCCGGATAGCGTAAGACGCGGGACGTCCAGCGGATTTCGGAAAGAGGACATTCCCGCGTCGCACGGGGCCGTTCAGGGAAGCGGGGACACGGGAAGGACGAAGGAGAACACGCTGCCGACGCCCTCGTCGCTGGTGACGGATACGGCGCCGCCGTGGGCCTCGACTATCTGGCGCACGATGGCCAGTCCCAGCCCGGTGCCGGTGTCGCGGCGGGAGCGGTCCACCTTGTAGAACCGTTCAAAAAGGTGGGGTAGGTGCTCGCGGGCGATGCCCACCCCGCTGTCCTCGACGCGGAACTCGATTGATCCACCCGGTCTGAATCCCGACGCTTCCGGCCCCGATTCAGGTAACTTGTCCAAGGGGCCTGGGCGTCGGGGTTGTGATTGCCCGACGCTCTCGGCTTCTGACGCGGACAGGGTGATGCGGCCGCCGGACGGCGTGAACCGCAGGGCGTTTTCCAGCAGGTTAATCAGCACCTGGCCCAGCCGGTCCGGGTCGGCGTTCAGGACGGGCAGGGGCGGAAGGGGAGCGAGGGTCAGGGTAATGTCCCGTTCCCGGGCCGGCGGTCCAAACCGGGCCGATGCGTCCCGCAACAGGTCCGCCGGGGATACTTCCGCTAACTGCAGGGGGAGCTGACCGCTTTCCAGGCGGGAGAGTTCCAGCAGGTCGTCCACTAGGTTGGACATCCGGTCCACGTCCCGGCTGATGCGCTCCAAGAAGTTGCGGGCGACCTCCCGGTCGTCCACCTCGACAGTTTCCAGGGTTTCGACCATGGCGCGGATGGCCGCCAGGGGATTGCGGAGCTCGTGGGAGACGTTGCTGACGAATTCACGCCGGCTGGTCTCGGCCTGCACCACTTCCGTTGAGTCGTGGAGGGTAAGGAGGACCTGGCCGGAAGGGAGCTCGGACAGGGGGATGGCCGCCACGTTCAGGACCTGGCGGGGCCGCTGGAGCTCCACGCGGGCGGCCTGGGCCTGTCCGGCGGCGGCGCATTGGGAAACGAGTTCCTGGAGGCGGTGTTCCGGGACCGCTTCGGAGAAGTCCCGTCCGAGAAGCTGGTCGGGCCGCAACCCGAGAACGGCGGCGGCGGCCGGGTTGGAGATGACGATCCGCCCGTCGGGGTCAATCACAACCACTCCCTCGGCCATGACGGCCACCACTTGGGACAGCCGGTCCCGCTCGTCGGAAAGGGACTGGACAGCGGCCTGGACTCCCTGGGCCATGAGGTTGAAAGCCTCGGGGAGCCGGCGGGCCGGGCCGTCCCATTCCACCGGGACGCGGGAGCCGAAATCTCCCCCGGACAAGCGCCGGGAAGCCTCGAGGACGGCCCGGTTGGAGCGGCGTTCCCTGAGGGCACGGCGGCAAAGGAGGAAGACGAGGACAGCCAAGGCCAGTCCGATTACGCCCGCAGCGAAGCCGAGGATTTCCACGTTGACGCCGTCCGGCTGCTGTTCAGAGGAAGGGGCTAGGCCTCGAAGCGGTAGCCCACTCCCCGGATGGTGATGATGCGCTGGGGGGCCTGGGGGTAATGCTGGATCTTTTCCCGAAGCCAGCGGATGTGGACGTCCACGGTGCGGGTGTCGCCATAGTAGTCGCGGCCCCAGACCTGCTCCAGCATCTGGTCGCGGGTGAGCGCGCGGCCCCGGTTGGAGGCGAGCATAGCCAGCAGGTCGAACTCCCTGGGCTTCAGGCTCAGGGGCGAACCCTGGAGGGTGGCGGAATGGCCGTCAAGGTCCAGCTCCAGGTCGCCGGCCTGGATTACGCGGCGGGCCGAGCCGGTTGCGCTCTCCCTGGCGGCGGCCCGGGACCGACGGAGCATTCCCTTGACCCGGGCCACCACCTCCCGGACGCTGAAGGGCTTGGTGACGTAGTCGTCGGCCCCAAGCTCCAATCCGACGACCCGGTCTATCTCCTCGCCCCGGGCGGTCAGGAAGAGAATGGGGACGTCGGACTCGCGCCGGAGGATGCGGCAGATCTCGAATCCGTCCAGACCGGGCAGCATCACATCGAGGATGATGAGGTCGGGGTGGGAAAGGCGGGCCGAGTCCAGCCCCTCGGCGCCATCGAGGCAGGCTTCCACCCGGTAGCCCTCGCGCTCCAGGTTGTACCGCAGCGCCTCGACCAGGTTCTCCTCGTCCTCGATGACCAGTACGCTCTCGTTGGGCACCTCGTCCTCCCTGCCGGGTTTAGCCAAGGGACGCTGGAGACAGTATATATTTCGTGTGCCGAATTTCCCAACGGAAACGCCAGACCGTACCGGAACCCAGCCCGTGTATATGAGGGCAATCGCATGAGGGCCAGTTTGGTCAAACTTCCGGTGAACGGTCAACACGATACTGCGGGGAACAGATTACGGGGGTCTGGATTCCCATTTTGCGACTCCGCCGCCAGCGCAAGGTAACCCCCGCCTGCGCGGGGGCAGGCTTGTCTCAACGCCGGCGGCTGTCGCGCGAGTCGGTCGCGGGAATGACGGAAGGAGAGGTGAAAGGGTCGAGTCAGACTTCATGCGATAGCCCTGTACAAGCCGTTGGGGGCGGGTTGACTGCCCCGACGCCCGGCCAATACACTCGGCCCACGCCGCCGGGGCTACTCCTCCGGCGGAAGGAGCCCAGGAGGAATGATGATGGCTGCTGCCCAGATGAACGTTCTGCTGCATCCGGCGGCGGAGGACGTGGCCGAAACCCACGGCACCGCCAGCCGCCTGTCCGGGCTGGAGGGGATGAAGATAGGGCTGATCGACAACCGGAAGAAGAACTCCGACGTGTTCCTCGAAGAGTTGGGCCGGGTGCTGCAGGAGCAGTACGGAGTGGCCGAGGTCATGGCCTACCGCAAGATCAGCCAGAGCATGCCCACTCCACCCTCGGTGCTGGATGAAATGGCGGCCAAGTGCGACGCAATCGTTCATGCGGTGGCCGATTGAGGGTCCTGCACGACGTGGGGTCTCCACGACGGGGTAGAATCGGAAAAGCGGGGCCGGCCAGCGGTAACGGTAATCACCCAGGCGTTTGTCCGCTCGGCGGAAATCCGGGCGCGGACCCTGGGAATGACGGACCACCCGGTGGTGGTGATTGAGCATCCCATCGCCAGCAAAACCCAGGACCAGATCCAGGCAACGGCGCGGGCCAGGGCGGGGGAGATAGCCCAGGGACTGGTCCGCTGATCGCTGATCGAGGACCATCGGCAGAACAAGACGGGCCGGAAGGACTGATTGCTTCCGGCCCGTTTGTCCTTTTACAAGGGGATACGGGTTACAAGGGGATACGGGGGTAAGGTTTGAGTTCCGAGAGCACGGCCCCGCGGGCCAGCAAGCTGGAGGTTTCCGGCTCCATCATCGACATCAACCAGCACTTCTATGAACAGGGCTGGACGGACGGGCTGCCCATCATCCCGCCGACGGAGGACCTGGTGCTGGACATGCTGGAAGCCTGTCCGGTGTCCGCCGAGCACAGCCTGGGGCGGATGCCTCCGGCCAACGGGACGGTGACGGCGGAGAAGGTGGCGATCAATGCGGTGATGGCTGGGTGCATTCCAGACTACATGCCGGTGGTCCTGGCGGCGGTGCGGGCGGTGATGCAGCCCCAGTTCAACGTGGGCTCGATCACCACGACCACCGGCGGGGCCGCTCCGGCTGTGATCCTCAGCGGGCCGGCGGCGGACCGGCTGGGCATTCACGGGGGAACGGCGGTTTTCGGGTCCGGCCACCAGGCCAACGCCACCATAGGGCGCGCGCTCAGACTGACGATGCGGAACATGGGCGGGGCAACGGTGCGCACGATGGAGAAGTCGACCCAGGGCTGGCCGGGAAAGTACACCCTCTGCTTCTCGGAAAACCAGGAGGCCAATCCCTGGGAGCCGCTCCACGTTGAGCAGGGGTACGGGCCTTCCCAGAGCACGGTGACAGTGTCCGCCGTCCGGGGCATCTACTCCTTTGTCGAGGCTACCCAAGAGACCGGACAGGGGGTATTGGAGACCCTGGTCAACTCGGTGAGGTCGGTCGGGATTTCGGCCTACCACTACCAAGGACGGGGATCATCCCCCATCCTGGTGCTCGGACCGGAACACGCCGCGGAAATTGCCGCCGTGGGTTACACCCGCTCCAGCCTCAAGCAATACCTCTTTGAAAACGCACGGGTACCGCTGGGCCAACTACGGGGACGGGGCCATTACGGAGAGCGGGCCTGGCCCGAGGAGTGGGAGGCCCAGGACGACGATTTTCTCGTCCCCATGGCGACGGACCCGGACAAGTTCGTCATCGTGGTGGCCGGCGGGGACGGACGGCACTCCTCGTGGCTGCTGCCGTGGTCGGCGACGCAGAGGGCGGTGGAGCTGGTGGAGTAGGGGGGACACGATCAGGCAGGGTCAATGACCAGGACCTCGATGGCACTGGTATCGGTAGAGGCACGGGCCACATCCAGATCGTACATCCGCTGAAGGTTCAACCAGAACTCGGGCGTCATCCCCAGGGCGTGTCCAATCCTCAGAGCCGTATCCGCCGTGACGGCGCGGCGGCCACGGACGATGTGGTTGATACGGACCGGCGGGACTTCGATGGCCCTGGCCAGGCGGTATTGACTGACTCCCAGTTCAGACAATATCTCTTCCAGATGCTCTCCCGGGTGTATCGGTGCGGCAGTGTTCATGGACTTGGCCCCCTCGCCACTGACTATCTGCGACCCATGTTACACCCAACGGCCCCGTTGTTCCCTCGGGCTTGACGGGGCCGGGTTGCCGGTATAGCGTACACGGCAACCGGGCCGGGGCTTGTTCCGGTCTTTTCCCGCTTATTTTTAACTACCTTACGCATATTGAAGGAGGGCCATGCTATGACCACTACCGCGCAACCGAGCAGCGGCGAGTACCGGGTGCTGGGAACCCGTCCGATGCGTCACGACGCCTACGACAAGGTTACGGGCGCGGCCAGGTTCGGCGCCGACCTGAACCTTCCAGGGATGCTCCACGGGAAGGTCCTGCGCAGCCCGTATTCCCATGCCCGCATCCGCTCCATCGACACATCCAAGGCGGAGGCCATGCCGGGAGTGCTTGCGGTGGCCACGTCGGCGGACTTTCCGGTTATCAAGGCACGACCGCTGGACTACGAGAACTTCCAAGGCAATCCCCGCCTGATAGCCGAAAACATCCTGGCCAATGAGAAGGTGCTGTACAAGGGGCACGCGGTGGCGGCGGTGGCGGCGGTTAATCCCCACGTCGCCGAGCAGGCCCTGGAGCTGATCGAGGTGGACTACGAGGTGCTGCCCACCGTCCTGGGATGGCGGGAGGCGATGGCGGATGACGCCGCGGTGCTCCACGAGAACATGACCACCCGCTTCCGCATGGACCGGGCCGGCCCCGGCGAGGACACGGGCCAGAAGGGCAATATCGCCGGACACCTGCAGCACCGGCTGGGGGACGTGGAAAAGGGGTTCCGGGAAGCGGACGTCATCTTCGAGAACGAGTACGAGACCCAGACCGTCCACCAGGGGTACATCGAGCCCCACGTTTCCACGGCGTCCTGGTCCACCGACGGGCGGGTGACCATCTGGACCAGCACCCAGGGAGCCTTCGGGGTGCGGGCCACCACCTGCGGCATCCTGCAGATTCCCGAGTCCATGTGCAAGGTGGTGCCGATGGAAATCGGCGGCGGGTTCGGCGCCAAGGGCGTGACCTACCTGGCCCCGGTGACGGCGGTGCTGGCCCAGAAGTCGGGCCGCCCGGTGAAGATAGCGATGAGCCGGAAGGAGGTCTTCGAGGGCAGCGGTCCCGCTTCGGCCACCTTCATCCGGGTGAAGCTGGGAGCAAAGAACGACGGGACGCTGACTGCCGCCGAAGCATACATGGTTTACGAGGCCGGAGCCTTCCCGGGGTCGCCGGTGGGGGGCGGAGCGGTGACGACCTTCGGGTCGTACAAGTGCGAAAACATGCTGGTCAACGGCTACGACGTGGTCTGCAACAAGCAGAAGGCCCAGGCCTACCGGGCCCCGGGCCAGCCCCAGGCCGCCTTCGCCGTCGAGTCCGCCATGGACGAACTGGCGGGGAAGCTGGGAATAGACCCAATGGACCTGCGCCTGAAGAACGCGGTCGAAGTGGGCGACCGGATGCCCAACGGCGTTCCCCACGCCGTCTTCGGGTGCGTCGAGCTGGAAGAGGCGATGAAGAACCATCCCCACTACAACACCCCGCTGACCGGGCCCAACCAGGGCCGGGGCGTGGCGGTGTCCTTCCGCGCCCAGGGCGGGCAGACGTCGTCGGCGACCATCAACGTGAACGGCAACGGGACCATCAACCTGATAACCGGGTCGGTGGACATCGGCGGGACCCGCACGGCGGTGGCGATGCAGGCCGCCGAGATCCTGGGAATCGATTCCGAGGACGTGAATCCTTCAGTCGGGGACACCGACGCGGTGGGCTACACCGCCAATACCGGCGGCAGCCGCACGGCCTTCGACACCGGACTGGCCGCCATCGCTGCGGCCGAGGAGGTCATCGAGCGGATGAAGGGCCGGGCGGCGCTGCTGTGGGAGGTGCAGGACGAGGACGTGGAGTTCGAGAAAGGGACCTTCATCTGCACCAAGAACTCCGAGGACCGCTTCACCTTCAAGGAGCTGGCGGGCCGCTTGATGCGCACCGGCGGGCCGGTGACCTGCTCCGCCTCGGCCCCGTCCACGGGGGTTGGGCCCATCTTCGGCGGCAACATCGTAGACGTAGAGGTTGACCCGGACACCGGAAAGGTGCAGATCCTCCGGTACACGGCCTTCCTGGATGCCGGGCAGGCGGTGCATCCCGACTTCGTAGAGGGGCAGATCCAGGGTGCGACGGTGCAGGGCATCGGCTGGGCGATGAACGAGGAATACTTCTACCAGCCGGACGGGACGATGGCCAACTCCAGCTTCCTGGACTACCGGATGCCCACGGCGCTGGACCTTCCCATGATCGAAGCGGTGATAATCGAGGTGCCCAATCCCCGCCACCCCTTCGGACTGCGGGGGGTTGGAGAAGGGCCCATCATCCCGCCGCTGGCGGCGCTGGCCAACGCGGTGTCCCACGCCACCGGCGTCCGCATGACCAAGCTGCCCCTGTCCCCGACGAACATCATGGAGGCGATAGAGGAAGCTAGGGGAGAGTAGAACGGGCGGGCGGCGGCCCGCAGTGCAATGGCGGTAAAGGGCCGGGTTGACAGCCCCCGGGATGACGGGGGGGCGTTGCCCGGCCCAAATGTTCGGGAGGGGCAGGTTCTGGGCGGGGGTGACGGGAGGAGGGGTTGCTCCAGTTGCGGCCGCTGAGGGGAGGGTTGACCGGGGTCTGGACCCCCGCCCCCGCCTACGCGGGTGCAGGCTCTACGCGGGGGTGACGGGAGGAAGGTTGGGTGGGGGAGACAAGGTTGGGGGGATAGCTGACGGGTTCATGCGCCGGGCAGGTTCGGGGCAAGGATGACGGGAAGGTGGGGGATGGGAGGGGGCGTTTCTTCAGGGTTTTGCCTGGATGGCCGCCAGGAAACGGTCCCGGATTTCCAGGGGGGAGTGATGGACTCTCGGGATTCCCTCGATGGGAGCGATCCCGACTTTGGCCAGGACCAGGACTGGTCCGTCTCCCAGGGAGCATCCCGATAAGGCGTGTTCCAGCGCCCCGACCTCGTCGACCCGAGCCACGCGTGCATAGCCGCAACTCCTTGCCACCTCTGCGAGATCCACCTTTGAGCTGATGGATGGCTGGGCCCCGGTGGACTCGTATGCCTCGTTGTCCAGAAGGACGTGCACCAGATTGCCGGGATGTTCCGCCGCAATGAGAGGCAATGCGCCCAGGCTCATCAGGGCGCTGCCGTCACCCTCCAACACGAAGACGCGCCGTTCGGGGTTAAGGAGGGCCAGTCCCAGGCCAAGGGAAGAAAGCAGACCCATGGAGCCGACCATGTAGAAGTTGCCGGGCCGGTCCAGGGCGACTATTGCCTCGCGGGAAATCATCCCCGTCGTGGTCAGTAAGAGGTCGTCGTCCGCCACATGGTCCAGGACCGCCGCTATGGCCTGGTATCGATCCATCACCCAAGCCCCATCACTCAAACACCATCATTCAAGCCTCGTCACTCAAGCACCCCCGGCCGCACCAGCAGCGCCCCGGGGACCGACAACTCCTTGATGCTGCTGAGCAACCGGTCCAGAGCGGACTCCAGATCGCCCGGCTCCAGGACTTCAAAGGGCACCTGGAGGAGTTCGAAGATGTCCGCGGTCTTTTCTCCCATAATCCAATGCTCGGGAGCGTCATTGGGACGGCCTCCGTACCCGCGCCAGCCCACAACCAGCAACGCGGGGACGTGGTACAGGAGGTTGAATGAGGTGAGGGGGTTGACGATGTTTCCGACGCCCGAATTCTGCATCATCACGCCGCCCAGCCCACCGTGGAAGTAGGCCGCGCTGGCCACGCCGAGGGCGACGTCCTCCCGCACGGCGGGTACGTAGCGGATGTCGGGGTCGGCCACCATGGCGTTGTAGGCGCCCTGGAAGGTGGAGTCGGGCACGCCGGAAAAGAAGGTGAGCTTCCGGGCCTTTAGTGCCCGCCAGAAGGATGCGGGGTCAATTGCGGCTGCGTCGCTGGACATGGGTACAGGTTATCACAATCCGCCTTCGTCTCCCCTTCATTGCCCGCCGGCCGGGGCGGGGCCGCCACAGGTTATTCGTTCATCCCGGAGAGCCGGTCCGAGCCGGATGGCGCGAGAAAGGGGGAATGGAACGGCGGGCAAACCCTCCCATTTGCCCGTTTCGGCAGGTGTTCCGCGAATGGAGGGCAATAGTGGCCGGAAACCCCGCCGGCGGGAAATCTTCTTGACTCCGGGTGGAGGGCCTCTCCATAATCGAGCCATCCTTAATAAAACAATCCCTGGGCCAGCGGGGCCGCCCGGGAGGTGAGCATGACCGGCATACTCCGGACCGTTGGCATTGTGACCCTGGCGGTGGCGCTGGTCGCCGGAGCCTTCCTATCCGTCTCCGTCCTTGCTCCCGAACCCGGCGCCCAGGCCGTTGATACGCAGGACAGATCCCCGGCCGGAGTTGCGGTGAGCCAGGCTCCGTCCCCACCAGAGAGGGAGCCGAGGCCCGCCGAAACGGCGGCTCCGGCGGACGACGGCATCCTGGTCCAACCCCCGGGCGCCCCCAGGGACCTGATCGCCGCCTGGGTCGAAGACTCCATAGTCCTCACCTGGCTGGCGCCCGCCGAGGGGGAGGTCACCCACTACACGGTGACCCGGACGCACTGGGACGATGGAGCCCAGGTGGAGCGGTCCACCGTCGGCGGCCCCGCCACCCGGTACATCGACAATGACGCCCGAGGCGGGGTGACGACCTACACCTACACTGTCACCAGCCACAGCGGCGGCCAGAAGAGTCCCCCGGTAGGAGTGATGGTGACCGGGACGGTTCCCGTCCCGGTGGAGGCGTCCGAACTGGCCCGGCAGAGCGCGGAAGAAGCTTCCGCCCATGCGCTGTCCCAGGAACTGGAGGCCGCTCCCATCTTCGACCCTGACGCTGGGTACGAGGTCTTCACCAAGTACGGGGCCGCCACCGAGATCCAACTGGCGGACTACCTTTCCGGCGGGACGGGAGAGGCCGCCTTCGCCCTCAAGTCCTGCGACGGTTCCAGCGGCGACTACTACGATTCGGTGACCGTCTCCAGCGGGATTCTGGAGGCCGTGTCCAACACCCGGGGCCACGTCCATGGGCAGAACACCGAGACGGCCACCGCATGCACTATAACGGGTTCCACAAGGACGGACAGCGAGGACCGGGAGTTCCGCCTCTACACGGTGCCGGACCGCACTCCGCCGGGACTGCTCCCCGGGACGCTGACCCTGGTGGAGGCCCGGGCCACCGAGGCGGACCTGCGGGTGTCGGGTGCGGGAAGCCACCTGGGATACGTCCGGCTGGCATGGAGGACCGGGGGAGGCCGTCCCAGCTTCGCAGTGGCCCAGGGAGTTACCGACGGAATGGTCCTGACCATTGCCGGGTTGGAGCCGGAAACCCAGTACGAGGTCAGGGCCTACCTGATGACCCGTCAGGCTTTCCACATGTACAGCGCCGGGGGTCCTACCCCGGACAGCAAGTGGGTCGGGAACCTCCCCGGCGGAGGTCTGGGCAAGAGCCAGGGGATCACCATTCTCACCCCAGTTCAGCCGGCACCCCCGCCGCCGACCCCGGAGCCCACTCCTCTTCAGACGCCGGTGATTACTCTCCGGCCCACGCCGTCCCAGGAACCGGAGGACCAGGACACCCCGGAGACCGACAACGACGGCATCGACACGCCGGTGACGCCGGACACCGACGATACAAACGACACTCCCACGCCGGATACCCCAACGCCGGACACGCCCACGCCGGTGACGCCGGATACTCCCACGCCGGTGACACCAGACACCCCAACGCCGGACACGCCCACGCCGGTGACACCGGACACCCCAACGCCGGACACGCCCACGCCGGTGACACCAGACACCCCAACGCCGGACACGGGCAGCGACGAGGACGACTCAGACGAAAACAGCTAAAGGTTCAGGCATGACGACCGCCTCCATCGTCCCGATCCCGCTGTATCCCCGGGTGGACCTGCCCGAGGATCCCGGCCTGCCCGACCTGCCCATGCTCCTGGACGGGGGGCAGGTGTGGGAGGCCTACTGCCGCCGCTTCGGGACCTCCGAGACAGTTCCCGTGGAGGTCCGCATCCGCCGCTTCAGCCACAGTCCCGGGCGCCAGGCCTCGGTAAGCTACGAGGCGGAATGGCACCCCGACGAGTTCCTGCCTTCCGAGAACTTCACCATCCAGATGGACCGCGGCGGGGCCGTCGAAGTGTTCCGCTTCCCCGACGACGGGCATCTCCCCGGACTGGAGCGGGCGGCCGCTCCCGAGGAGGCCATCAAGCTCCTGAACAGGTACGTGCTGAACGTACCCGCCCGGCGGGTTCGGGTCGAGGTGGTCCGGTACCGCCCCGGGGGACATGCCGTCCTGCGTCACCGGATCGGCCGGGCCCGCTTCTACGTGCGGGCGATCCGGCCGGCGGCGGTACCCTCCTACCTGGAGGCCGCGGAGTTGGCCGGTCACTCCGGCTTCGTGGTGCCCAGGCTGGCGGGATGCTGGCCCGAGGGCGGGATCCTGTGGCTGTCGGAGATCCCGGGGACCAACCTGCGGGAACACATCCGGGGAGGACACCAGCCGGACCCCCAGGCAATCCTGCACGGCCTGGACAAGCTCTGGCAGTCCCCCTACCAGGGGAGCGGCCACCGTCCCTTCAACCTGCCCGGGGCCCACCGGATGGCCGCCCGCACTTTGAGGCACGCCACCCGCGGGCGGGAGAAGCTCCGCCGCCAGCTCAATGAAGCCAGAACAGCCCTGGACCCCTTCGCCGAGTCCTGGGTCCCCGTCTGCATCGCCCACAACGACTTCTACGACGACCAGATGCTGCTGCTGCCCGACGGCAGGATCGCCCTGGTGGACTTCGAGGAGACGGGCGGAGGGGACCCCCTGCTGGACGTGGGGAACTTTCTCGCCCACCTGGCTTGGGCGGGCTGTTTCCGGAGGGAGAGCCATGCGGAGGCCAGCCGCGCCTATCACGAGGTCTTCCGAAGGGCGGCGCTGGACCGGTTTTCCTGGAACGAGGATGATCTGGCCCTGCGGGAGGCGGTGTGCCTGTTCCGGATATGCACAAACACCATCCGCCAGCTACAGGAGGACTGGCCCGACCGGCTCTCCCGGGGCCTCTCCCTGGTCAATGAGACACTGGGTTGAGGGAATAGAGCTCCTTGCCGGTGGGTCGTCGTGTATGGCGGGTGTCCGGGTGCGGAAATCCGGGGTTTCCGAAACCCAACGCTCTCGCCGGCCTCCCGCTCACTCTGGGGCCGTTGCCCCTGGAGGTCTCCGTCGCTAGATATGGTTGGGGATATCCCCACATTAAGGCGGTGTCAGTTTGGAAGCGCCTGAACTCCCGGGCGTTGATGGTGGCTGTACACGGGGGCGGTTAATCCCAAGCAACGGAAGGATGGGCGAAATCAGAAAAGAGCAATACCCGGTTGACAGAGCGGGGTGGGAAAGAGCGACCGGGGCTATGGTCACGACGAATCGCTCGACGTAAATTGTATCGAGTTGACTAACGGCGGTGGCCGGCACCGACAATCGCTGCCGACCACATATAATAGGCTTGGGGTCCGGACCCGGACAATCGGTTCTGGAGACGGGGAGCGAACGAAACACCGCGTTGCAGGAGATGGGCAGTGGGAACAGTACAGGTGACAATCGGAGTCGGAGATGCACATGGGCAGCGGTTTGAGGACGTGGAGGTCGTAGTGGACACCGGGTCGACATATACCGCGGTACCCCGGGAACTGCTCCGTAGGCTGGGAGTGCCGGTCGAAAGGTCCCTGCCCTCCGAGACGGCTGATGGGAGAATCGTGCCCGCCGACGTAGGCAGGACAGTCATCAGGCTGGAGGGACTGGAATTCTCCACCCCGGTAGTTTTCGCCGAAGAGGGTGAGCCCAGCCTCCTGGGCGTGGTCAGCCTGGAAGAAGCCGCCCTGGCCGTCGACCCCCTGGCGGGACGGCTGATACCCGCAAACCTGCTGCGTTTCTGACCGAGTCTGACGCTTCCACATTGCGCCAGCTCGTCACATGAAGGTATAGTCCGGGCATGACCACTTTTTGTTAGCTCTTGGCGAACGAATTTATTTTCTGACAAAGTAGCACCGAGCAGTGGTCTTGTGTTTGGCGAATCTCAAAGCTGGGAATACCTGTGGGGAAGGCCGAGCCCCACACGAGCTTCCTGCGCCCTTATGGAGGGATGAGCAGGGTGGGGGTCTCACACCCATCCACGCTTTCCCCCATCAACGGGGAATGGTTTGATGCGACCCATGGCTCAACAGGGTACCTACCTGGAGTAGGGAAGGAGTGATATGAATTCGATACAACGGCGGGAACAGTTTCGAGCAATCCTGGCGGGTGACCGGTGCGTGCACCCCGCATCGGTGTTTGACCCCATATCCGCCCGCATCGCCCAGGACCTGGGATTCGAGGTGGCCTTCATGGCCGGGTCCATCGCCTCGGCAACGGTGCTGGGCGCTCCCGACCTGGTGGTGCTAACCCTCACCGAGTTCGCCGAGCAGATCCGCCGCATCTGCCGGGCCGCCGACATCAGCCTCGTGGTGGACGCCGATCACGGCTATGGCAACGCTCTCAACGTAAGACGCACCGTGGAGGAACTGGAAACCGCTGGGCTGGCAGGCCTGACCATCGAGGACACTGTCCTGCCCCAGAGCTTCGGCAAAGGCAAGGGAGAGGAACTGATCTCCCTGGAAGAGGGCGTAGGGAAGATGAAAGCCGCCATGTCGGGACGGCAGGACCCCAGCCTGGTGATTATCGCCCGCACCAGTGCCTTGGCCACTGAGGGAGTGGACGGGACGGTCCGGCGGGCCAAGGCCTACGAGCGGGCCGGCGTAGATGCGCTGTGGCTGGCCGGCGGCGTCACCCGGGAGGGCGTGTCCGCCGTGCATGCCGAAGTAGGGCTCCCCTTACTGATGGGCGGGGGCGGTGGCGACCTGACCGACGATTTCATGACAGCCAACGGTGTCCGCGTGGCGCATCAGGGGCATTTGCCCTTCGCCGGCGCGGTGAAGGGGGTTTATGACACTCTGAAAGCGCTCCGGGATGGCGTGGCCCCCGCGGAGTTGCGGGACAGTGTGGCATCGGCGGAGTTGATGGGCCAGCTTACCCGCCGGCCGGACTACGACCGGTGGACCGGCGAGTTCCTGAATTAGAACATAAAGCGCATTTGCCGCCTACTACCCCGAAACGAGCAGCGACTCAACCGCCTCGCGCAAGTCTGCCTGGGGCTGGTGGAGCCGGAGGCCCACCGACGCCAGAAGAAGGAGTTGGAGGAGACGCTGGGCTCCTACGTCAGCGCACTAGGCCCAACATAAAACCAGGAACGCCGTTTCTGAACTAAAGCCGGGGGGATGCCCATATCGCGGAGGTCAAGTGGAGGCAACGGGACGCCCGGTAGGTACGACAAGAACATCTTTACCGGGCGGGCCGGGTCAATCTTCGTCGCTCCGCGAATGTAGATTCCACCTTGGCTTCAGTTCAGGTTTCATGTGAACGGTACAGGAGGGAGAGATGCAAGTTGTAAGGATTAGCCAAGTCCAGGAGGAGCCCATGCCGACGAACATAAGCCCGGTTCCGGGGTGGACCGGCGGTGCGGTGAGCCGGACAGGCCAGCAGATCCTCCCGCCGGGCATGTCCGAGGACTTCAATTGCGGCTGGCGGAACTTCAGCCGTGGGGCAAGGGAAAATTTCCATACTCATAGCACTGACCAGATTCTGATCATAACCGCAGGCATAGGCATCGTGGCCACGGAGCGGGAAGAGCGAGAGGTGACTGTGGGCGATATCGTCTACCTTCCAGCCGGCGAGAAGCATTGCCACGGGGCCACAAAAGATTCGTACCTGTCCTACATCAGCGTCACCCGCCCGGGCAGCCAAGCGGTCTTTGAATAGGGGGAGAGACCGGCTGATACCCGCTGACAAGCCGATATTTCCAAGTTGGCCAATTTCCCCAGACGAGCGGCAAGACTTCAGCAGCAAAACGGAGGCAAAATATGGCATCTCTCAGCCGGCAACTTGCGCAGTGGGTCGCAGGGTTGCGCTATGACGATCTCCCGCCCGCGGTGGTCGATCGCGCCAAGGGCGTCACGCTTCACAGCCTAGCCTCGGTGCTCTTGGGCTCCCAGACGCCGGGAGGCCAGCAGGCCGTGCTGCTCATCACTGGGGAAGAATCCGGTGTGGGGCACGGCGCCACCATCATGGTGGACGGCGCCAAGGTGACCAGGGGCGGAGCCGCCTTCAGCAACGCGGAGATGGCCATGGCGGGCGGCAAGCTGGACTCTTTCCGCATGCTCACTCATCCGGGCACCAGCATCCTCCCGGGCGCCTTTGTGGCTGCGGAAACCGCCGGGGCTTCCGGCCGGGACTTCCTCACCGGTCTTGCCGCCGGTTACGAGGTCATGGAGCGGATGGCGGCCGACTTTATTCCGACGGTGATGTCGCGGGGCTTTCACGCTGGGCCGGTGTTTGGCATCTTCGGCCCAGCCGTCGCTGCCGCCAAGATACTGAACTTCACTGAGGACCAGGTGAACAGCACCATCGCGCTCTGCGTGCATCTGGCGGCAGGCAATCTGGAAGGGCCCCGGAGCGGCGGCCGCGCCCTGCGCGAGGGGGCCGCGGTGCGCAACGCCATGCTGGCAGTGGCGCTGGCGCAGCAGGGACACGTGGGCGGCGAGACCGTCCTGGAAGGCGACGCGGGGTTCTATCACGCCTACGCGGGCAACAACCAGGGCCGCCTCACCTACAGCTTTGTCGGAGACAACCAGACCAGCCTGGACAAAATCACCGAAGGGCTGGGGCAGGACTGGATGTTCCTCGAGACGCTCTACCGCATCTACTCAACGGCCGGCTACAACATTGCCCATGTCGACGTCACTGCGCAGCTCTGTGCCGAGCACAACATCCGGTATGAGGATGTCGAGCGCGTCGAGGCCGTGGTGAACTGGCTCGAGACTCGGTATCCCAGCCCGGCCTTCCCGAGCCGGCGGGAAGACGGGGTCCCGCAGCCGGGAAGTACGCCATACTACACTGCCTACGGCGTTGTCCAGCGCGGCTTCCCAGTTCTGCAGAGCCAGGGGGGTGACGCCGAAGACCCGCCCGAGGTCCTGGAACTGATGCACCGGGTGACGCTCATCCCGTCGCATGAGATGACCCTCTTCGGACCGCGCATCACGATCCACACCAGGGACGGCCAGAGCTACACGAAGCAGTCCACCGGGCGCGAATTCATGTGGGACTTCGACGAGGAGGCGCGCAGGATTCGCGACGTTGTCCCGGGTCTGCCGATCCCCGCAGCGCAGTTCGAGGATATCATCGCGACCTGCCGCGACCTGGATCGGCAAGACCGGGCCGACAGGCTCATTCAGCTCACCTTGAAGCAAGGGTAGCGGGCAGAGCAGCCCGGAGCGCAACCCTTCCTGCGAGGCAGTTCCATCTCCGAACCTGGGGGGCTGCCAAGGGCGGCAGGGCGGTTTCTACTCGAACGCCAGCACCCGGGCAGGGTTGTCCACGGTTATCGCAGTGATGACGTCTTCGGAAAATCCCTTCCGCCTCATTTTGGGAACGATGTTCTGGAGAATGTGGCCGTAGCCGTGCCCGCCATATCGCACCAGCCGGTGCTTGGTGCAGATGTCGTGCCCGATGACCACCCGGTCCGCATACCCGGCGTCGGTGATCCTCTTGATAAAGTCCAGCCTCTGGGCATCGCTGGGCATGTCGATTTCGGCGAGGGGGTAATAGGACCCCTCGTTGCCGAACAGGTCCCATTCCAGGTAGCAGCCCGAAGCGGCCAGGTTCCGGAGCGCGTCGAACTCGAACACCGTCCGATCCAGGTGCCCCATGATCACCCGGGATATGTCCGCGCCCCCGCTGGCAAGCACCTCCAGGATCTCCGATGGCGCATCGGGGTGCCGGCCGGGATGTATCAGGATCGCCGCGCCGGTCTCTCCCTGGGCGATGGCTGCCGCCAGGAGGGACTTTCGCTCGTTGTCGGCCAGCGGCCAGGTGCAGCCCACCTCGCCGATGACGCCAGCCTTGATGCCGGTGCCGTCTACGCCGTCAACGATGTCGCCGACAATCTGACGGGCCAGGTCATCGACGCTTCGCTGGTCCATGTCCTCGGGATGGACCGCCGCCACGTAGAAGCCCGCGCCCATGATGATGTGAACGCCGGATTCCCGGGAAATGCGGACCAGGGCTTCGGGGTCACGTCCGATGCCGATGGTGGTGGCATCGACAATGGCGCCCCCGCCAGCGTTCCGGTACTTCCTCACTTCTTCGATGGTGGTTTCCAGATCCATGAGCTGAAGGTTGAAGCGGTTGCTGTAGTAGTTGCGGCGGACCCAGCCCAGGTTCTCCAGGGTAATCGAGGCATCAGCCAACTCGGAGGACGGCGTGTCCTGGGCCGGGCGGTACATGAACGAAAAGTCGATGTACAGGTGCTCGTGGGTCGTCGCAGCTCCCAGTTCTGAAGAAGGCACCGGTCCCAACACGGTCTGGACCATGCCACTATTCCGGCCGGATGACATTGCTCCGCTCCTGGTAGTATGGTGGGACGCAAGGTTAACACGGGCCCCGACGGAGGGCAAAGCGAGGGCTAGTCCGGTCGCAGGACGGGGCCGGGACGCGGGGTCATCCTCCCCCCATCATCCAAGTGACACTGGGCAGCTCGAGACAGGGGGACTCCGGGTATGAAGTTTGCGGCATTCACCACCGTGGCGGGGTCCGCGGGAGAGGCGGCCAGCGCCGAGCAGTTGATGGAAAACCTCAGGCAGCAGACCATCCTGGCCGAGGAACTGGGCTTTGAGGCCATGTGGCTCGGCGAACACCACTTCGGGCCCTACGGGGTGGGAGACCTGCCAAACCCCATCCTTCTTGGGGCGGACCTGGCGGCCCGGACATCCAGGATCCGCATCGGCCAGATGGCCAACATAGCCCCCTGGTGGCATCCGATACGGCTGGCCGAAGACCTGGCTACCCTGGACAACATGACCCGGGGACGTGTCGAGGTCGGCTTCGGCCGGGGGATCTGGCCCTATGAGGGGCCCCAGTTTCATCCCAACGCCGACCCCCGCAGGGACGCCGAAAACCGGGAACTCTTCCGGGAGACGGTGGAAATCGTTCGCGGGATATGGACCAACGAGTACTTTTCCCACCGGGGAGCCAACTACAGCTTCCCAGCCGAGGACACCGTCTTCTCCCATCCGAGCTTCCCGCCGGACCCGGCGTGGCAGGACGGAGAGAGGGTGACCAAGCTGCGGGTCACGCCGAGACCCTTCCAGAAGCCCCACCCGCCGCTGTGGATGACCGTCTCCACCGACCGGTCGGTGACGACCGCGGCCGAACTCGGGCTGAAGGCGTGCTACTGGCAGCCGCCGGCGCTGAGGATCAGGGAACGGATGGAGATTTACGCCCGGGCACGGAGCGAGCGGGAGGGCAGGCGGTTCGCGGTGGGGGAGGACCAGGCGGTCATGCGCTCCACGTACGTGGCCTCCTCGATGGAGGAGGCGCGGCGGGATGCGGAGGAAGGAATCATGTCAGCGTTCATCTTCAACGACCCCTTTCGCGGCAGGCAGGTCTTCACGAACCCGGGCGAAAACCTGGACCCAGCGGTGAGGCTGGACTGGGACTTCCTGGAGCCCCGCACCCTGCTGGTGGGTTCTCCCGCGACCGTGGTCGAGAAGATCCAGGAACTGCAGGAAGTTTGTCACCTGGAATACCTGCTGGTCGAGTTCTCTCACATGGGGGTGCCGCTGGGGAAGTCGCTGCGTAACCTGGAGACCTTCGCCACAAAGGTGATGCCCAGGTTCGCGGCCAGCGGGTGAAGCACGGGACCGGGAACCCACCGCCCCTGGGGGCGTTGCGGGTAGCGTTCCAATTTAGGGAACCTCTGAACAATTAGAGGAGGTGGTCCTGAGACTGTGCACCAGTCCCGTGTCCGCATCCACGCCGATATGCAGCTTCATCCCAAAGAGGTGACGCCGGCCCATTCGGGGAGGGGGTCATCGAATGAGAAGGTGAGGTCTTCGTCGCCGCGTCCCTGGAGGAAGAGCTCGCGGGCGGTGGGGTATTCGTAGTAGATTTCGAGGCCGTTGCCGTCGGGGTCGGTGAAGTAGATGCTGCGCTGGCTGACGTGGTCCATCATGCGGTTGACCTCGACACCGTGCTCGATGAGGGTGTCGTAGGCTTCCTTGAGGGCTTCGTAGCTGCCGACCTTGAAGGCGATGTGGACGACTCCGACGGCGTTGTTGGCCTGCACCGGGCCGGCGGCGGTGTCGGGGTCCTGGACTGGGGAGATGTCTATGGTGTGTCCGTCGCCGGGGAGGCTCATGAAGCAGCCGCCGTGGTCGGGGTCCTGCTCCATGAACTGGAGGCCGAGGACGTTGAGGTAGAAGTTCTTGGAGCGTTCGATGTCGCGGACGCGGACGGCGCAGTGACCGATTCTGTCGAGGTTGATGGACATTTGGGTTCCCTCCGGTTGGTGATGATGGATAAACATTAGGGTTGGGGGAGTGGGGTTGTCAACCGGGAATTCGCTAACTGGGCATCCGAATTGGGCAGCGTTCCGTTTACGGGGGTCTGTCCGACGGGACGTTGGTTCCCGCCGGGTCGGGAAGGACAGGAATGCAGAGAGATGGAATGGCCGTTGCGGAAGGAAGGGGGCCTATTCGGGGGATATGGCAACTGAGACTTGGCTGGCGGAGGCCGCGGCGGCGCGGGTGTCGTCGATGCGTACTCCGATGACGGCTGGAAGGACAGGCTGGGGCACTACGGACCGCAGGGTGGCGGCCCGTCCGGCGGCGCGGGTGATGTCTTCGTCACCGATTGTGATGGAGAGTTCGGCTACCATATGGACTTCTTCGCCGGTGTCCAAGCGGCGTCCGGTGAATATCAGGTCGGCGGAGAAAATCTCGGTGGCCTGGTGGTGGTCGAGGATGCCCTGGTCGACGGCTTCTTCGATGAAATCCGCAAATTGGGGTGTGACCCCGTCAGCGCCACCGCGGAGAAGTCTCACGCGGCGGAGTCCGAGTTGCTGGCCGGCGATGCTGTAAATGTTCTTCGCTATTTTGAATTCGTAGTTCATTCCAAATCCGTTGTCCATCCGGCCGTCCATGCGATCCATTCGGGAATCCATGGCGTCGAACCGGGAGTCCATGGAGTCGAGGCGAGTATCTATGGCGTCGAACCGGGAGTCCATGTGGTCGAGGCGGGCATCTATGCCATCGAACCGGGAGTCCATGTGGTCGAGGCGGGCGTCCACGGAGTCGAGGCGGGCGTCTTGGGAATCCAACCTAGCGAAGACAATCTCGAAGTTGCGGTTGGTGGCCTCGATAAAGTCGGCGAGGGTTTGCTCCAACCGGGTGAATCGTCCGGGGAGTTGGGCCAACTCTTCGCCAATGATGAGGCCCCGGATGGTGTTCTTCCATTCGGGGTGGTCCTGGAGGATTTGGACAAGGTCGGATATGTCGTTGATGGTGGTCACGGTCAGCCTTTGCTCCTCGACTCTATTGTACGCTGTGGGAGGCGGGATGTCATGGAAAACGGAGGTTCGGGCACGGGTCCGGCTTTGATGAACGAGAGGCGAAGGGGAACCGGGAAGGGGTTGTTGTGATACACTGCCATCCGCCGCCCGGGGCCTGGTAGTGGTTGGTGGATGGTCCTAGCGGCGAAGGAACGTTACCGGGAGGTTGGAGCCGTGTCGCAACGGATGAACGCGGGGGAAGCCGTAATCGAGCTGCTTCGGCAGGAAGGCGTGTCGAAAATTTTCGGCATTGTGGGGTCGTCGTTCCTGGATATTCTGGACCCGATTTACGACCGGGATGATATGGAGTTCGTGGGGGTGCGGCACGAGCAGGGGGCGGCGCTGATGGCGGATGGGTTCAGCCGGATTTCCGGCGCGCCCTCGGTGTGCCTGGCAACGAATGGGCCGGGGGTGCTGAACCTGACCTATGGGATTGCGTCGGCCTATGTGTCGCATTCGCCGGTAGTGGTGCTGGCTCCTTCGGCGTCGCGGGAGCACCAGTACCGGGACTCGACGCAGGAGTTCGACCAGGTGTCGCTGTTCCGGCCGATTACCAAGGCCAGCTTTCCGATAAACAAGATTGAGCGTCTGCCGGACGCGCTGAGGCAGGCGTTCCGGGTGGCGACGTCGGGGAAGATGGGGCCGGTGCTGCTGGACATTCCAAGGGACCTGATGCCCGGGGCGGAGATTGACGTTGATGTGCTGCCGCCCAACGCTTACCGGACGGGGCAGACACGGGCTCGCGGGGACAGGAACCTGATCGACCGGGCAGCTTCGACACTGCTGTCGGCGCAGCGGCCAGTGATCCTGGCGGGTGGCGGCATCGAGTGGAGCATGGCTTCGGAGGAGGTAACACGCCTGGCGGACCTGGTGGGGGCGGCAATAGTCACGTCCTACGGGCGGGCGGACGCGGTGCCAAACGACCATCCCTACCACCTGGGGCACCTGGGACGGCTGGGTTCGGATGAGGCTATCGAGGCCATCAGGAATGCGGACGTTATCCTGGCGGCGGGGACGCGGCTGGGGCAGTCGACGACGTTCTACGACAACAGGTTCGTTCCAGCGGACGCGCGGATTGTCCAGATAGAGATTGACGCCAACGAGATCGGGCGGAACTATCCGGTGGAGGTGGGGATCGAGGGGGACGCCAAGGCGGTGCTGGAGGACCTGATAGAGAAGATACGGGAAGCGGAGCCGCGTCCCAACGAGGCGTGGGTGTCCGATGTAAAGGACTGGTTCTCACGGAGAGAGCAGCGGCTGAGGGCGGAGGAACGGCTGACGGACACTCCTATCAAACCGCAGCGGGTCTACGCGGAACTGCGGAAGGCGATGCCCCGGGATGCCATCGTGGCGCTGGACGCGGGGCTGGCACCGAACTTCGGGCAGGACCGGTTGAATTTCTACCAGCCGCGCAGCTTGCTGGTACCCCTGGACCTGGGAGGGCTGGGGTTCAGCTTTCCGGCGTCCATTGGCGCGAAGTTCGCGGCGCCGGACCGGCCGGTAATCAACTTCAACGGAGACGGCGGGTTCCTGTTCAACGCGCAGGAGTTCGAGACGGCGGTGCGGTACGGGCTGAAGCTGGTGTCGGTGGTGATGAACAACAACTGCTGGGGGTCGGAGAAGGCGTACCAGCGGTATGCCTTCAATGAGCGGTACGTGGGGGCGGACACGGTCAATCCGCGTTATGACAAGTACGCCGAGCTGTTCGGCGGGACCGGGTTCTACGTGGACCGGGCGGAGGATATAAGCAGCGCGTTGGTGGAGGCGCTGAACTGCGACGGGCCGAGCATTATCGAGATTCCGACGGACCCGGATGAGATGCCGCGGCCGGCGCGGCTGGCTGAGGTACAGGCGCCGCAGGGCGGCTAGGGTTACGGGTTACGGGGTCACGTTGGGGGATTCATCCCCCTAATCCCCTTCTATGTAGGGATCCAGACGAAGCTAGCGGGTCAGGACGTGCAAGACGAATTAGTTGTGCCGACGGAAGTGGATGTTTCAGGGAACCAGATCATCATTCTGTGGAGTGATGGGCACCGGTCGATTTATCCGCACCGGCTGCTGCGGTTGCGGTGCCGGTGCGCGAATTGCGTGGAGGAGATGACGGGGAGGCCACGGCTGGACCCGGATACGGTGCCAGCCGATGTTCGCGCCATTGATCAGATGCAGGTGGGGAACTACGCTATCCAGTTTCTTTGGAGCGATGCCCACTATACGGGTATTTATCCCTACACCTTCCTGCGAGGGCAGTGCACCTGTATAGCCTGCAATCAGGAGAGGGCGGCGGCAGAGGGCGGGTAGGGCCCGCTCTCTGCCGGAGCAGGTCCGGGGCGGCCGGAGCACGGCCCGTTTTTCCCTGACGGGTGTTTTTGTGGCGGTTGACTAGCCGGTCAGGACTCGGAGGGGGTTTCGGCGGGCTCCGACGGGGTGTAGGAGCGGCGGGGTTTGGTGGCGGGCTTGAGCTTGGGGGCGGTGAAGGTGTTGGACTTGAAGGAGAAGGTGGAGAGCTGCCGCTCCGACTGGGCGCCACAAGTCTTGCACTCGGCCGGTTCCTGGGAGCGGGAAGCGGGGCGGAGAGCCTCGAACTCGATGTTGCAGTTGGCGCAGTAGTATTCGTAGATGGGCATGAGTGACCTCCGAGGGCATCAGGGGTTGGCAGCAGGGCCAAGCTTTCTTGCTGTCAGGGATGATTTTATACTCAACCTGGAATCGTCGGCTACCGTCGCGGGACAGGCGCCAGGGGATTTCGCATTTGTCCGAGAAAACCCACCGGGGTACCGGGGCACGTTGGGGGATTCATCCCCCAAACCCCCTGAATTTTTGGGTTGGGATGTTTGCCGGACGGTTCGCAGGGAAGGGATTACCGGCGGGTATTGGGAATGAAAAGGCCCTGGGTCCGTTAATTGGAAGCCGGGGTTGGCTGCAGGAGGCGTTGATTTATGGTCGAGGGGAACAGGTCCGGGAATGACGTGGTGATCGTTGGCGGTGGAGTCGCGGGGTGCGCAGCGGCGTACTTCCTGTCGTTGGCAGGGATCAAGGCGACGGTCATAGAAAGGGAAGGGATTGGGTCGCAGGCTTCAGGGTTTTCGTCGGGCGGCCTGAATCCGCTGGAGGGGGCGCAGATTCCGGGGCCATTGGCTCCGCTGGCGATGGCGTCCTATGACCTGCACCGGGATATGGCCGGCGCCGTGGTGGAGGTTTCGGGGATTGATTACGAGTACCGGGTGGTCTCCCTGATCCACGCGGCGATGGACGACGAGGAGATGGAGGCGCTGCGGACGTCCCACGAACTGTTTGAGACGGGGCCGAGGGAGTTCACGGCGGAGTGGCTGACGGCGGAGGAAGCGCGGGCCGCGGAGCCGATTTTCTCTTCAGAAATCGGCAGGGCAGTGCGGCTGACGGGAAACGCGGCGCTGGACAGCTACAAGCTGACGCAGGCCCTGAAGAGGGCCGCAGAGGGACAGGGCGCGATTTTCCGCAAGGGGGCTGTGAACGGGTTGGAAATCGGCGGCGGTGGAGTAGCTGGGCTAATCCTGGCGGACGGGAAGCTGCCCTGCGGGTCGCTGGTGCTGGCGACCGGGCCCTGGGCGCGGGAGGCGGAGACCTGGCTGGATATTTCGATCCCGGTGGACCCGCTGAAGGGGGAGACGCTGCGGCTGGATATGCCCGGCGTGCAGCCGGGGCATGATTTGTCCGGCGGCGGCGTGTCGGTGACGCCGAAGCCGAGCGGGCAGGTGTGGTGCGGGACGACGGAGGAGTGGAAGGGGTTTGACCGCCAGCCCAGCGATGCGGTGCGGCAGACGATTTTGGAGAAGGCGGTGAGGCTGGCGCCGAATGTGGAGAAGGCATGGCTGGTCCAGCATACGGCGTGTCTGCGGCCGGTGACGCCGGACTGGCTGCCGATTGTCGGGAAGGCGCCGGGGTGGGACAACGTTTTCCTGGCGACAGGCGCGGGGAAGAAGGGGGTGCTGCTGGCGCCGGGGATCGGGAAGGCGACGGCGGACCTCATCAGCGAAGGGGAGACGACGCTTCCGATAGGGGAGTGCGACCCGGGCCGGTTCGCTCCGTCGGGGTGAGGGACAGGGCAGGACGGCTGACCCGGCCGGAGGAGATGACTGGAGGGTAGAGTCTTGGGGCAGCGGATACGCATAACGGCGGGGGCCACGCAGGCGGAGGGAGAGCTGTCGGACAACGCGACGGGAAGGATGGTGGCGGAGGCTCTGCCGATTTCCGCATCGGCGCGGACGTGGGGCGACGAGATTTACTTCCCCATCCTGGTGGAGGCGGAACTGGAGGACGGGAAGGAGGTTGTGGAGATGGGGGACCTGGGGTACTGGCCTCCCGGGAACGCATTCTGCATCTTCTTCGGGCCGACTCCGGCGAGCCTGGGGGCGGAGATTCGTCCGGCGAGCGCGGTGACGATTATTGGAAGGGTGGAAGGGGACGCGACGGTTTTCCGGGGTGTCGGTTCCGGGGAGGCGGTGGTGGTTGAGGCCTTGGGGTGAGGTGACGTTGGGGGATTCATCCCCCAAACCCCCAGAGTCTGGGTTGGCCATGCCGTCACGTTCCTAATGGGATGGGGTTCGCGCGGCGGGCTGGGTGTGATGCAAAGCGTCCGGGGGCGTGGTAAACTGCACGATAATCCGCCGGGACATCCGCCGCCTTGGGGGAAGCAGCTTGCTACGACTGTATAACACTCTGACCAAGCAGGTCGAAGAAATCCAACCGATTGAGCCAGGAAAGGTCCGCATGTATACGTGCGGGCCTACTGTTTACAGGGATGCGCATATCGGGAACCTGCGCACCTATATGATGGCAGACTGGATCCGCCGGTCGCTGCTGGCGCAAGGGGTGGATGTCTATCACGTCAAGAATATTACCGACGTGGGGCACATGCGGCAGGAGCTGGTGGAGACGGGCGGGGACAAGATGATCCTGGCAGCCCTGGCGGAGGGCAAGACCATCGGCGAGATCGCCGAATACTACGCGGACAAGTTCTACCGGGACGAGCTGAGGGTTAACATCCTGCCGGCGCAGGTGTTTCCGTGGGCCACGCAGCATATCCCGGAGATGATTGAAATCGTCGAGAAGCTGCTATCGGCGGGGTTTGCATACGAGTCAGGCGGAAACGTCTACTACGATGTCCCGAACTTTTCCGGCTACGGGAAGCTGTCGAGGAATTTCGGAGGGGACCTGCTGGAAGGGGTAAGGGTGGAGGCCGATCCGTTGAAGCGGGACCCAAGGGACTTCACCCTTTGGAAGGCCGCCGAGCCGGGGCGGGACGTGAAGTGGGAGAGCCCCTGGGGAGACGGTTTCCCGGGCTGGCACATCGAGTGTTCAGCGATGGCGAGCAAGTACCTGGGGGAAAGGTTCGACATCCACACGGGCGGGGTGGACAACATCTTCCCGCACCACGAGGACGAGATCGCGCAGAGCGAAGGCGCCTTCGGGGGTGTCCACGTCAACTACTGGGTGCATGGGCAGCACCTGCTGGCGGACGGGGCGAAGATGGCCAAGTCATCGGGGAACGTTTTCCTGATAGACGACCTGGTGGAGCGGGGGTTTGACCCGCTTTCCTTCCGGTACCTTTGCCTGACGGTGCGCTACCGGCACAGGATGAATTTCACCTTCGGCTCGCTGCGGGCGTCGGAACGGGCGCTGACGTGCTGGCGGGACCGGATATGGGAGTGGAAGGGTCTGCCAGCACTGGAGCAACTGCCGCCGGAAACAGAAGAGTGGCGCCAGAAGTTCTGGGACACAGCGAACGATGACCTGAACCTTCCGGGGGCGGTATCGCTGACGTGGAGCATGATCAGGTCGGACCTGCCGGGGCAGGCCAAGCTGGACCTGATGCGGGACTTCGACCGGCTGTTCGGGCTGGACCTGGACAAGGTGCCGGCGGACTATGAGGTACCGGAAGCCGTGTTGACCAGCCTGCAACAGCGGAGCACGCTGAGGGAGCAGGCGGAGTATCTGACGGCGGACACGCTGCGATCCGAGGTGCTGTCACAGGGATACCTGGTGGCGGACATCGGGCCAACGACGCGGATACGTCCGAAGACGGCGCTGGAGCAGCAACTGGAGCGGTGGCCGTCGGTCTCGTCTTCCAGGGAAGTGGGGTCGCGCATTGACCAGGAGGCGTTGTACGACTATTCATTCATCCTGAATGCCTACAACTACGTGGACGACGTGCGGCGGTGCGTCAACAGCATGATGGAGTGGTCGCGGGGCCGGTCGGCGGAGATCATCGTGGTGGACAACGGGTCCACAGACGGCACGGCGGAATTCCTGGAGGATTTCCAAAGGAACAACGACGACGTGCGGGTGTTCCACTGCGACCACGTCATCGGCGACGCGGCAGGGAAGAACATAGGGCTGAAGCAGAGCCTGGGGCGGTACATCATCATCGTTGACGCTTCCACGGAGATCGTCGGGGACTTGCTGACACCGGTGACGGAGCAGCTGTCCGACGGAACGGTGGGAATTTTTGGTCCATATGGCCTGTCAACGGACGACATGAGGCACTTCCACGAAGAAGTGGAAAAGGGCGACGCGGACGCCATCCAAGCCTACTGCATGGCGTTTGAGAGGGGAGCGGTACGGAAGGTGGGGTTGATGAACGAGGGGTTCCGGTTCTACCGCAACCTGGACATTGATTACAGCTTCCAGTTCAAGGAGCAGGGTTACCGGATTGTGGCGGACAGCACCCTTCCGCTGGTGCGGCATGAGCACCGGCAGTGGGAGGAACTGGACGAAAACCAGCGGGAGGAGATGAGCCGGAAGAACTTCGGACGCTTCCTGCGGCGCTGGGGCAACCGGCCGGACCTGCTGATTACGGCCGAAGGCAGGGCCTTCGACACCGGTTTCCACCACTAGGGGTTTTTCCACAGGGGGAGGTTGACGGGAGGGGGGATTTCCCCAACTACTAATGCGTGTCCCAGATAGTCGCTTCGACTGCTTTCCCGGGAACCGGGATGGCGGATGGAACATATCCATGGCTTGCCAGGACCAGAGGCATGGATGGGGTTAGGCTTGGGGTTCTTCCCAAGCCCCTGATTGAGGCGGGTTGGCGGAGGGCCGGACGACACATACAGCGGGGCGAGAGTTGCCGGATGGGGACTGATGGGTATGAGAGCGGGAGTGACGGCGGGAATGGGAGGGTGTGGGACGATCCGACGGCGTGGCCGGAGCTGCCTTGAACCGCATGAATGACCTGGCCAAGGAATTGCTGGGTGGGGATGCCAGGGCGCTTTCCCGGGGAATATCGGCGGTGGAACGGGGAGCGGCCGGCGCCGCCGACCTGATGGCAGCCATTGACGGTCACACGGGAAGGGCGTACACGGCCGGAGTGACCGGACCGCCGGGAGCGGGGAAGAGCACACTGGTGGGGGGGCTGACCCGACTGCTCAGGGAGGAGGGGCTGACCGTAGGGATTATCGCGGTTGACCCGACGAGTCCCTTCAGCGGCGGGGCGCTACTGGGAGACCGCATCCGAATGCAGCGGCATTTCCTGGATGACGGCGTGTTCATCCGCAGCGTGGCGACCAGGGGACAATCGGGCGGGCTGCCGAGAATCGTGAAGAGCATCGGCCGGCTGCTGGACGCATCGGGGAGGGACGTGATCCTGGTGGAGACGGTGGGAGTGGGCCAGACGGAACTGGGGATCATGGGAGTGGCGGATACGGTGGTGGTGACGCTAATGCCGGAGTCGGGCGACGCGGTGCAGACGTTGAAGGCGGGAATCATGGAGATTGCCGACGTCTACGTGGTGAACAAGGCGGACCGGGAAGGGGCATCCCAAATGGCGGCGGCGATCACTTCGATGCTGCGGATGACGGCGGGCACGCCGGACTGGGAACCGCCAGTGGTCTTGACGCAGGCGGATGCGGGGGAAGGTATTGACGAGCTGTGGGAGAGGGTCAAGGCGCACCGAGAATTCCTGACGGGCAGCGGAGGACTTGCGTCGAAAAGAAGGGCGCGACGAAGGGATGAGTTCCTGGAGACGGTGGAGGAGGAGTTGAGCCGCCGGGTGAGAGACCTGGCAAGGCTAGACGGAAGCGTACAGGAGTTGGTGACCAGGGTGGAAACGGGAGGCTCGGACCCGTTTTCGGCTGCGGCCAACCTGCTGGAATACACCGAGTTCGGTAAGGAATGGCCAAAAGACCGTTCGTCACTTTAGGCGGCGGCACATTGTTGAGAGGGTCTTGAGGGGCAACCGGCA
Source organism: Dehalococcoidia bacterium (assembly GCA_034423195.1). Lineage (GTDB taxonomy): Bacteria > Chloroflexota > Dehalococcoidia > Lucifugimonadales > UBA3495 > CATOSK01. Next base: position 29,083 of record DAOUIZ010000065.1, read on the forward strand.
ACGGGTAGACGCGGGACGCAGTTGGTCTGTGGGTTTCTTAGTAGATAGGGAGGGATTACATGGTCGTCATGGGTGTGGATCTACGAACTTCATCGAATCTGGCGAGCACGGTTGCCGTGTTGAACTTTCAGTCCGAAGTGGTCGGTGTAGAATCCGCCCACACCGACGACGACCTGACAGGGTTGGCGGAGGCGAGGTGTCCATCAATTATCGCCATTGGAACGCCGCTAGGACTCCCGACGGGCAATTGCTGCCTGGAGTCGTCGTGCGAGTGCCGGGCGGTCAACCGAGAGCACAAAGGGAGGCAATCGGAACTGGAGCTTTCCAGGATAGGCATAAGCTGTTTTCCGACATCGAAGGGGTCGATAGTCCGCAAACTAATATACCGGGGAATTGAGGTTGCGGCGCGGTTGCGAAACGCCGGGTTCGAGGTAATCGAGGTCTATCCCCATGCGACCAAGGTAGTGCTTTTCGGGGATACCGTGCCACCCAAGAAGAAGGCTGGGAGCCTGCAATATATGCGCGACCGACTACCGGGGTTGGTGGGGGGGCTGGAGTCCCGGGGCGTGAAGCTGGACTGGCAGGCCTGCGATGCGCTGGTCAACGCCTACACCGCGTTGCTGCATCACCGGAACGCGACGGAGTGGGTGGGAAATGATGCGGAAGGGCTGGTTGCGATCCCACGGCTGGTGCCTCTGGCGAGCGCGGCGGATGACTGATGCCCGGGTCGGGGCCAGGAGAGAGCCGAAAGCGCCGGAAGCGTTCCGGCGCTTTTTTCGTTTCCGGGGATTCCGGGCTTCCGGGAGATTCGGCCCGCGGGGTTAGGGCTGGTTGGTGTTGTTGCCTCCGTTGGGCTGCTGCTGGCTGGCGCCCATGCCGAGGAAGGGGCTGAGCATGGAGGTAAATTCCATGGGGAAGATGAACTTGGTGGAGGGACTAGCCCCGAGAGACTTGAGGGTCTCGAAGTACTGGAGGCTCATGGTCTTGGCGTCGACGGTGTTGGCGACGCCGTAGATCCGTTCCAAGGCGGTGCTGAATCCCTCGGCACGAAGGACAGTGGCCTGTTGCTCACCCTCGGCTTCGAGGATTTCGGCCTGGCGCTTGCCCTCGGCTTCGAGGATGGCCGACTGTTTCTCGCCCTCAGACCGGTTAATCGCGGCCTGACGCTGTCCCTCGGACTCGGTGATTTCGGCGGTCTTGATGGCGTCGGCGGACTTCTGGCGCTCCATGGCGGCCTTCACGCCAACGGGGGGATCGATCTCGTTGATTTCCACCTGGGAGACCTTGACGCCCCAGCGGGCGGTGACCTCGTCCATGCGAACCTGGACCTCGTCGCGGATGCGTTCACGCTCGGAGAGGGCGGTGGAGAGGTCGATGGCGCCGATGACGGCGCGGAGGGTAGCGAAGGCGAGGTTGATGACGGCCTGCTCGAAGTTCTGGACCTCGAGCACGGCGCGGTCGGTCAATTCCTCGATGACCCGGAAATAGATGACGAAGTCCATGTCGACGACGACGTTGTCGGACGTGATGTATTTCTGGGTGGGAACGCGGGTGACGCGCTCGCGCAGGTCCACCTTGGTGCCATTGTAAATGATGGGTATGAGGAAGCGGAGGCCAGGCTTGGAGAGGCCGACGAAGTTCCCAAGGCGTTGTACCACCATGCGCTCGTACTGCTGAACGACTATCAATCCGCTGGACATTGCTGCCTCCTAATGGGGAAAGGTGGTGGTGGGATGATTACCAGCTTCAGGGTATGCGGGCGACAGTGAGGGTGAGTCCGTCGACGGAAACGACCTGAACGCGGGCCCCTGACTCGATAACCGTACCATCTTCGCTAATTGCTGTCCATGAGCCGGCGCCGATGACAACAACGCCGCGAGGGTCCAGGTCGAGGGTCACGCGGCCAGACTCGCCGACCAGGGTCTCTGACTCCGGGGGGTCGGCGCTGTTGCGGGAGAGGCGGATGAGCCAGACGACAGTGCCAAGGGACAGGACGGCGACCCCAGCGACAGCGGCCAGGACCCACAGGCTGACGGATATATCGGGGGCGGTAACATCAGGGGTGCCGAAGTTACCGAAGTTGCCGAAGAGGAGCAGCCCGCCGATGACGAGACTGACTATGCCGCCCACACCGAGGGCGCCCCAGCCGGCGACCTGGGTTTCGAGGACCACGAGGACGACGGCGAGGACGATGAAGGCCACTCCGACCCAGTTGACCGGGAGATTGCCGAAAGCGAGGAAGGCGAGGAGCAGGCAAGTGACGCCAATTACGCCGGGGACGATCAGCCCAAAGTTGAACAGCTCGATGGTGATTCCGGCCAGTCCGATGGTGAGGAGGAGGAAGGCGATGTTGGGGTTGGAAATGAACTCGAGGAAGTGGTCCAAGAAACTCTTGTCCACACGTTCGATGCCGAGGTCGGCGGTTTGGAGAGTGACAGAGCCGGAAGGGGTCTCGGCGATCCGGCCGTCAAGCTGAGACAGGAGGGAGTCGAGGTCGGGGGCGACGAAGTCAACGACGTTGTGCTCGACGGCCTCGGAGGCGGTGAAGGAAGCGGCCCGGACCACTGTTTCTTCGAGCTTATCGGCGTTGCGTCCGCGTTCCTCGGCGATGCTGCGGATGAAGGCGGCGGCGTCATTGGTGACCTTGTCCGCCAGGGTTTCGGGCAGTTCCTCGCCGGACCCGGAGACAGGGGTGGCAGCGCCGATATTGGTACCGGGGGCCATGGCGGCGAAGTTGGCGGCGGCGGCGATGAAGGTTCCGGCAGAGCCGGCGTGGGCGCCGCGGGGAGAGACATAGACGGCGACGGGGACCGGGGACTCCAGAAGGGAGGCGACGATGTGGCGGGTGGAGTCGAGAAGGCCGCCGGGGGTATCCAACTCGATTATGACGAGGGCGGCGTTGTCTCCGGCGGCCTGTTCCAGGGTGCGGTCGATGAGACGTTCCTTGACGGAGTTGACCACTCCGTCGACGCGAACAACGACGGCATGGTCCGATGGGGATTGGGCGGAACCGATGCCGAGCCATCCGAGGGCGATGAGGGAGGCGAAGAGGGCGATGGAGGCGGAGCGTAGCAGTAACCGAATCACGGGTCACCACCGCAAATCGAGGTCCTCTGGCTGAAGCAAGAGAGAACGGATTATTGAGAGGCCTCTATTGGATTAGGTGAAGGTTTAACAACACCACAGGTCATTATTGATGGACATACTCGATGTCGACCCCGGAAACGGGTGCATGCGCTAAACGACCATCCGAGGTCAACAACGGGATACCGAAGGCGCGAGCCGCAGCGACGTAGAAGGCATCGTAGGCACTGACGTTGCCGCGAAATTCCCAAGCCAATGGAGCCAACGACCTAAGGGACAATCGTTCCACCGGCCACAGAACAAGGTCGTTCAGCGCCGTCTCGGCTTGCTGCGAGTCCAGCCTGTTGCTCAACCACGCCCGGCGCAACGCCGACAATACCTCGGCGTCAAGCAATTCCGGCGCAATCAGTGTGGCGCTGGACAAAGCTCCTGTTAACGTCAGCCCGATGGGTGTTTTCAGTATGAATTCAACCGCAACGGATGCGTCAACAACGTAGCCGCCGGTCAACCGGTCTCCTGATCCTGCAAAGCGCGTTCTTCCGCCAAAAGTGATGCAGCATCAATACCTAAATCGGTTGTCGGACGCCGATCGTGCCGTTGAAACCACTCCGCTCTTGTCAGCTCACGTTCAATTGCTTCTAACACGACGGAAGTCATGGAAGATTTGGTGTCCTTGGCGTGGCGCTTCAGACGTTGATGGAGGCTTTCGGGAATGTTCTTGATTTGAAGGTTTGGCACACGGCTATTTTAGCACGACGGGATGAGGAACAGGGCCGACGCATTCTAATTGGAGAGGATGGAGAGCAGGTAGTCGTTATCCCAAGCGGCCAGCTTTCGCTTGGCCTTGACTGAGAGTTTGGAGTGCCGGTCCTGCCGCAA
>DAOUIZ010000066.1:0-186908 GCA_034423195.1 Dehalococcoidia bacterium
GAGGCAGCACCCGCTCTTCGGAGGGGGTGAGGATTGAAACAATCTATCCGCCACCCGCAGTTCGGGCAGATTACCTGCAGCACCCGCTCTTCGGAGGGGGTGAGGATTGAAACTCGGTGCCGTATTCGTTCCACGCCGCCACCGCTGCAACGCAGCACCCGCTCTTCGGAGGGAGTGAGGATTGAAACAGACAGGCCAGCCGGAGCGAACCGCGCCGGCCCCGAGGGGCAGCACCCGCTCTTCGGAGGGGGTGAGGAGATATAGATGTGGGGGAAAGGCATTTTCTGTCGGCCTGCAACGCATGTGCGGCTTTCCCGAGGCACTCTGGTTCTGATCACCTCCTTCCTAATCATCTATGGACCCCCGCCGATTCATCATCCTCCCGGGCCGGGGCCGGGCCATTCCGGGACGGAACGCGCACTGGGCACCCCAACCTACCGGGACGCGCATTCACGCCCCTTCTCCGGGAACCTGGGGCGATTTTCACAAACCCGCCGGGCACAGCTGAGAGAACTTCGACCGGCTGGGTCTGGACTCCCCCAGCATCAGGCCGGAGCTTGTGGAAATCTTCTTGGAGATCGCCGACAAGGCCGCCGAGCACGGCATCTCCCCTGAAGGTTTCCATGCCCACGTCCGGGGCATGCCCCACCGGTGCTGGGCAGCGCCTTCGACGCCGTCATTGTCGACTCCCGCCCGGGCATCCGGGCCACGCTGGCGAACAACTTCTGAACATCTCCTTTCCCACCTGGATGTGCCCGGGAGCGACGCGTAGGCCATCCGGCTGGCGGTGTGAGAGCTACGCCGACTCCGCGGGCAGCTGGGGTCATCCTGCTGCTTCCCGCGCAAAAGCCTGGCCGGGTCCTCCCATGGCAGACTGGGTGAAGACCAACCAGGAGGTGACCCATGAATCGTACGTGCATCCACCTATCCCTCGACCCTGGGGCGGTAGCCGCCCTTACCATGCTGGCTGAGGAGCAGAGGTTGACCCTGGCCGACCTGATCAGGGACGTGCTGGACCGGCACCTGGACGACCTCCGCCACCGCAGGGCCGAAGGCGGGGCCGATGCCGGCGACGGCGAGACCTTCGCCTATACGATGCAACAGCAGCGGGCGGAGGGGGCGGAGGAGTTCGACCCACTGCGCGCCTGGCTCCGCCTGTCCCCGGAGGCCCGCTGGTACGCGGCGGAGCGCGGCCTGGTCCAGCCCCCATGGGCGGAGCTGGAGGCGGCCGAGACCGCCGATGACCCCATGCCGGTTTGACCGCGGCCTCCAGGCTCCCCGGTTCAGACCCGCCGGACACAGCACCGGGAGGCACGGAGATCGGCCTCGCCGGAGGCCTAATGAGACACGGGAGAGGCCCTGGAGGCGGCCGTAATCAGATGGACATCCAATGAGCCTGGATCATGCTCCCATGCCCTAACAACCACCCCCCACGCCCCCATCCGAGGACATGGCCGGAAAAGTTGTACACACCGCCGAGCACCGGCCCCGATGGCGAAAACCGCATTCCGAACAAACTATCGAAACGTGCACCGGACGTGCGGGGAAGGGCCCTCCAGCCCGTTCGGGCAGCCCCTCCGTAATGAAACCTACAACGGCTACGCTGGGAAGAGGGGCCCCATGGCCAGCCCCCCTTCTGGCCGGAAAGGGCCGTTTTTCAGCTCGACTCCTGGACCTTTTTGAGACTGGGTTTTTGGGCCAGACCATGACGCTCCCCGGGGCATGGCGAGGCCTCCTTCGGCCCGTAATCCCGGTGATGGAAGGCCAGAAAAAACCCCGATGGTGCCCTCAGCGCAGCCTGGGTTACGGACCGGCCATGATGCCCACGATGCGGGCCAGGTCGATCCCGCGGCCCTGCAGCTCGTGGGGATGTCCACGGCAAAGATGACCGCCAACTCCACCGCGGAGAAATCGTGCTCCCCCAAAGCGGCCGCCGCCTGGTGGGTGGTGCGGGTCTCCACCAGGGACCGTAGCCGCGCTCTTTCCTCTCCGCTCCAGCGCTGGTAGGAAAGCGGCCCCCAGCTCACCCCGCTGGCTCCTGGAGGCGCGGGTTTTGCTTCTTCTCCCCGTTCCGGCCCACCATGATCCCAATGACCCGGGGCAGGTCGACGCTGACGGAGTCGAGCTCGTGGGTGCTCTCCTTGAGGAAGCCGAATAGGTGCTGCACCGATATGCGGTGGGCCTCGGCCATGGGACGGCTCCCGCAGGGATGGATGACCCTGAGCACACCGCCGCCGATGCTGGCCGCGCCCCAGGCGGCATCGCCGCCGAGGAGACCAGGGACGGCGCCGACGGTCGGATCCGGTTCTGAAGTTCCCATCCCCTGGGCGTCCTCCTGTAGGCCGACTCCGGCAGCGGATGAATCCCCGCCGGCATGGTGCCCCGAGTCCAACCCGAGAAGGAAGGGCTAATCCCCACCGCTCCACGAGTTAGATGCCGGAGCTGGAAGCGGCGGTTCTCACATTTCCAGTCCAGCCTCCCACCCGCCATCAGGCTACACCGAGGTTACAGGACTTCCCCCTGGCGGCTTGTGGGCCCCGCCTGCCGCCCGGGTGGAGGGACATCAAAATCGGACCATAGGAGCGCACATGAAGATCCAACCGTCATTTTCACAACGCCGCCGGACGGAGCCCACCCGCCGGGCGGAGTTCGCCATCTACGAGGCCCTAGAGGCCAGCGACCTACCCGGCAGGGCCTTGTACGAGGTCAAAGTCGACCAGGACTCGCGCCAGGTGGACCTGTTGGTCTGGGCCGAGGGAGTCGCCGTCTTCGTCGTCCAGATCAAGGGTGGGCTATACCTAATCGACCGGGGTGAGCTCTGGCTCGTTACTCATCGCGGACGGGAGCTGAAGGAGGCGCTCCTGGCCGACCTGTGGGATGACACCATGGACATCCAGCGGTTCCTCAAGCACACCCTCCACCGGGGCACCTACCTGGTGCCGGTCCTGGCCCTCCCCGACATGGAGGAGGACGCGGACATCCTGGACATGGCCGCCAGGAGGCAGGTCGAGGTCATCTTCGGGAAGGACGATTGGGCCCATCGCCTGGTCGAGCTGGCCCGCTGCCACCCCATCCGGCACCGGCCCACCGCAGCGACCATCGAGCAGGAGGTGCTGGCCGTGATGCCGGAGCTGGCTCCGTCCAGCAGCCCAACGCCGCCCCAGGTGGTGATCAAGAACGTGGAAAACTTGCACATCCACGTGGGGCCGGAGGTCGGGGAGACCCTGGGTCTCCCCGACCTGACGGCCGAGGACTAACCCACGGCAGCGTCTCCGGCAACCCTGGCCCGGGGCGGGGGTCGGGACCGTCGGGGGCGCTGCTCCCCAATAACGTTGAGCTGAATCGGTGAATCGGCTTGACCCTCCTTGCATAGCATCACTATCCACTTCCCCAAGATTTCGCGAGACCGTCGATAACAAACACTCCGCGCAATATTCAAGAGCGGTGCCCCGTTGGTTCCTATACCTCGACCACCTGAGCGCCCGCAGCCTCCTCGAACATTCTGGCCATCTCGGGATGGCAGGTGAAGACTAGGACCTGGTTGGTCTCGGAAAGGGCAGCGAAGGACTCAGCGGCCAGCCTCGCCCGCTCCGGGTCGAAGTTGACCAGCACCTCGTCAACCACCACCGGCAGCCGCTCAGCATGCTCGCCGAACTCCCGCACCAGCCCAAACCGGAGGGCCAGGTACAGCTGCTCCCGGGTGCCCCGGCTGAGCTCATGGGGGCGCTTGGCGCCGCCGGCGCCGTCCATGACGGTGACGGTGCGTTCCCCGATGGGCACGAACAGGCGGGCATACCGCTGCCCGGTGATGTGGGAGAAGAAGTCCTGGGCGTGCTGCACCACCCGGGGTTGCCGCTCCATCTCGAACTTCCGGCGAGTTTTTTCCAGGAGTGCTTCCGCCATGGTGAGGCGCGACCACTCCCGGGCGGAGTCCCGCAGCTGTTCCAGAAGGACCTCCCGCTGGGCCCGCAGCCGGGATGATTCCTCTTCTCCAGTCAACTGCTCCAGCTCATGATCGATGCGTCCCCGTTCCTCCTGAAGGCCGCTGCGGCGCTCCTCCAACTCCCGCACCTGTGCCGCCACCCTGCCGGATTCCTCGTTGAGCTGGATCTGGTCGGTGCCCGCCAGGCTCTCACGGAAGGCGTCAAACCTCTCGCCGGGGCCGCTCAGCACCTCCAGGCGGCGCACGAGCTCATTCCGCTGCTGCTGCAGTTCCAGCCGGGTCTGGTGGGTGCTGGCGCGCCGTCGGAAGTCCTCCGCGTCATCGGCGCCGCCCAGAGCCAGGAAGCCGTCCAGTTCCTGCTGGGCCGTTCCCAGGCGCTGGCTTCGGTCCTCGACCAGGCGGCGGGCTGTTTCCTGCTGCTCCAAGGCGGCATCACGCCGGGACTGGGCTTCCCCCGCCCGATTCATCCGGTCGATGAGGGTGTCGGCGGCGGCGGCCAACTGCCCCCAATTACCATCAGCGAGCGCAATATCATGGGCAACGGCCAGGGGATCCACCTTCTGTTGGAACTCCTGGATATCCACTTCGATGGCGGCGACCCGGTCCCGCATCCGGCGGGTTTCCGCCAGGACGCCCCTGGCCGTGTCGATGCGGGCCAGGAACAGGGCCACGCCATCCGGGGTAAGGCCCTCGTCCATACGGCGGGCCCGCAGCCACTCTCGCCATTCCTGTTGGATCTCCTGGTCCGCCGACGCCGCGCCTTCCTTGTACTTGACCCCATCTGTGAAGCGCTGTTCCTGAGAGCGCTCCCTACGGGACGCCTCCTCCAGCCTGGCATTGGCGGATTCCCAGACTCCGAGCTGGGCGCGGACGGCCTCCAGACGGGCTTCTGCCGAGTCCAGCGCCGCCCCATCGGGCTGCTCTGTGAAGCCCAGGGCCGCCGCCGACTCCATCAGGGCCTGGCGTGACCTCTCCGCGGCAGATTCGGCGGCGGCGGCCTGCCGGCCCAGGGGAGACGTCACCGGTGAGGCAGTCCCGGAAGAAGCGGACCTGCCCCGAAACCACAGGACGGCGGCAACGGCTATCAGAACCAGGCCTCCGGCAACCCCCAGGGACATCGCCTGGCCCCCGAGGAGCACGCCAATCACCGCCAGCGCAACACCTGCCAGGGCGAGCAGGACCAGCGCCAGGGCAGGGAGGGTCCGCGACGCCGCGTTAGGGGAATCCGTGCTCGAGGCCAGGACGCCGAGCTGTCCCCGGAGGTTTTCGTGGTTCTGACGCAGCCTTTCGTATTCGCCCAGGTTCCCCCTGGCCGTGCGGAGCGCATCGTGACGCTCCATCAACCCCGCGGCGTCCAGGGGCGGCGGATCCGAGGGCAGCTGTTCCCGGGACTCCCGGGTCTCCAGCTGGCGGTCAAGCAATGCGCGCCGTTCCTGCTCCGCGCGAAGCTGGGCCTGGCGAAGATGTTCCCCGCTGTCCGCCAAGCGCTCCTTCCAGGCATCCACCTGGTCGCGGACCACCAGGGACGCATCGAAAGCGTCCAGGCCTGCCTCGTCCCACTGGGGACCCAGCTCGGCCAGGCCGGAGGAGACGCCGGCTTCCATCTCCCGGAGCTCACCCTGCCTCTCAGGAAGGTCGTGGACCGAATCATCGAAGCTGCCGCGTCCCCGCCGGATTTCCTCGATCCGGTCCGCAGCTTCCAGAAGCGCCTCGTCCGGAATGGCGGCCGACGCCGCCTCGGCGGCAACCCGCAGCTGCTCCGCGGCCTCCTCGTAGTCGGCCCTGGCCTGACGCACCCTTTCCTGCAGGGCCTCCAGCCTGGGGACGGCATCGTCGGGGAACTGCTCGTAGACGGGAATGTCCTCCAGCCGGGAATCGCAGTTGCTCAACTCTACCCAGTCATCCCATCCGGAAACCAGGTTCCGGACCTCGGCGTGGCGGGTGTTGCACCGGGAGAGCTCCTCGCCCAGGGCCTGCTGCTCCATTTCGATCTCAGCCCGGCGCGCCGTCAGGCCACCATACAGGTCCGCGTTCCCCCTGACCGCCTGCATCTGCTGGTCGATCTCGCGGATCGAGGCCGCCAGTTTGGGGATCTCCTGGGCTCGGCCGGTGGGAAGGAAGATGCCCCTCTTCCGAGCGTTCAGGCGCTGGCCGAAGGCGGACAGCCCGGGCACGCCCTGTCCGGCGCTGTAGATGGACTCGTTTACCGAGGAGTCGTCCAGCAGCCCTGCCTGCTGGAGCTCGTCGAGGCCGAAGGCAAACACGTTGCTGAACACCGCCGGCGCCGCTCCTCCGGTGATGCGGGGCAGGAACTCGCCCGGGTCCAGGGGTTCGCCGGCATCGTTCCTGATGGCAATCGAACCGCCCCGGTTACCGGCATACCGCTCCAGCGTGTAGACCTGGCCGTCATCTGCGGACAGGCGTATCCGCCCACCGTGACGCCCGCCGGCGAGGGGCGGGTAATGGTCATCCCGGCCCTGCCTGGGGAAACCGAAAAGCACGGTCCGTATGAAAGCCAGCAGGGTGCTCTTCCCCGCTTCGTTGGGGCCATGGAACACGGTGACCCGCCCTTCCACCGGGGAGATGGTCTGCTGGTGAAAGCGGCCGAACCCGTCCAGAAACAGCTCCTCCAGCTTCATTCGTCCTCCGCCATCAACCCGGTGAGGCATTCCTCTTCGGCATCGGCCAGTAGCTGCCAGAGCTCATCGTCTGAAGGTGCGAACTCTCGGAGGAGGTCCCTGACCTCCCTGCGGTTGTAGAGCGGCTGCAGCAACTGCCGTAACTCGGCCACATCCGCACTGGGTTCACGCAGTTCCCCCGAGAGCCTGACCAGGTCCCCGACGAAATCCTCACGTTGCAGCGCCAGTTCCCGGTCCACCGGGGGAGCGGTATCCAGCCGGATCCCCTCGCACCAGAGCCATGCACCACGGCCATCGTATTGTTCATTGAGCTGGTCACGGATGGCCTCGGCGGCATCCCCGCTGCGCAGGTCCCGGTGCAATGGCCCGCGTCCAACCAGCTCCAGGCGGGCAACCACGGAACGCCCCTCGGCGTTCCCCAAGGCATCTTCAGCCAGGGCGTCCACCGCGTCGAGCAGGGCCTGTTCCGTTTCCAGGGGCCCGATGTCCAGCGAGAAGGTCTCCCAGCGCACGACGTCCACAGGCCGGAAATCCAGATGGACGGCCCCATTGTCGTCCACCTCCACCAGGTAGACCCCCCGGGCTCCAGGCTCGTTGGGATGGCGGCCCTGGGGATTCCCCGGGTAAACGACGGTCGGACCCCGTTCCCGCAGCGTCTGGCGGGTGTGGACATGCCCCAGGGCCCAGTAGTCCAGGCCCGCCTCAGCCAGGTCGGACACGGAGCAGGGGGCGTAGGAGTCGTGGTCCTGGTTGCCGCCCACGTTGGCGTGGAGCAGCCCGATGCTGAATCCCTCTCCGGTACTGGCTCCGGAAAAGCGGGGAGTCAGGTTCTCTCTGACCTCCCGTGTCGGGTAGCTCACCCCGTAGACCGCCGCCCGCTCCGGCTCATCCAGGAAGACAGGAAATCCCTCCACCTCGGGACCAAACCGGACGCAACCCGCCGGCAGGTCCAGCCTCGCCTCCCAGCCGTCCAGCGGGTCGTGGTTGCCGTGGCAGATGAAGGAGCGGATGCCGGCCCAGTCCAGCTGGGACAGCCCCTCGATGAAGCGAAGCTGGGCACGGAGGCTGCGGTCCGCTCCGTCGTAGATGTCGCCAGCGACCAGCAGGGCATCCACCTTCTCCTGGATACACAGGTCGATGATGTTCCGGTAGGCGTCGAAGGTGGCGCTGCTCAGGGCGTCGGCTACGTGTGCCGGAGCCTCGGTGCGGATGCCCTTGAATGGACTGTCCAGGTGCAGGTCGGCGGCGTGGACGAAGCGGAGTCTGGACATGGGTATCTGGTCCTTTGTGCGGGGAGCCTGTGGATCATGGGCCTGGGTCCGCCCATCGGATTCTACCGGGGTTTGCCTAGAGGCGCATCACCAGCGTGACAGCAGGTGGAAGTCAGGCTGGGGCTTATGCCGGTAGTGCGACTCTTTCGGAGAAATTCACCTGGGCCTCGAGTGCTCCAAGGGAAGCCTCTGGTGGCCGGCACCGGCAACTAGGCCGTCATCGTTCTTGGGTTTCCAGCCGACATCGGCGGAAGCACATCCAACAGCGAACCAATGCCCAGGGACTCGTACCCCGCACGGTCGATTTTCAGGCGGTCTTCCTGGTCCAGCCTGTCATGGGACGCGATGGATGCCGCCACCATCCCCGCTCCATTCCTGATCATGGCGTCCAGCACGTCGACTCCGTATCCGTCACCTTCCCGGGACAGGTCGGACACCTGGATCAACCGGTCGCAGTCCGGCCGAACCCTTTCCGACTCCTCCGTACAGGTGCTTCTTGTTCCATCGTTCACCGAGGCAAACTTTGTCCTTCGTGGCGACTTCGACCTTTCGTCCAAAGATCCTTAAGTTGGTCGGTTACCTGCCGGACACGTACCTACCCCATTCTTCCATCAACGGCCTCCGCAAGTCCAAGAGGTCGCTTCGAGCGTACGCTTCTTCGACATCGGTGCCTACCCGGTGGGCAAGTGAAAGTTCCTTGACCGCCCGGGGTGTTGAGGTACATTCATCGGCCCAATCCCGAAAACTGCTGCGGAACCCATGTACGGTAGCGCGGTCGGCTAGCCCGGTCGCTCTAAGCACCTTGGTCAATGTCATATCAGACAAAGCTTGCCCGGGCCGCGCAGGGGACGGAAAAACAAGGTCCGAGCCATCCCGAAGCTCAAGAGCTTTATGCAGGATATCCATCGCTGGGGGGGTTAATGGGACCCTGTGATCCTCACCTCCCTTCATCCTCCTGCCAGGAACGGTCCACAATGCTTTGTCGAAGTCGATCTCGTCCCACGCCGCGCCTCTTGACTCTCCGCTTCGGGCAGCAGTCAACACGGCGAATGCAAGACAAAGCTTTGCCGACTTCGAGGCATGGGAGGATTCAACAACCCGAAGGGCGTCCTGAACTTCCCGATAGGGAAGGGCCCGAAGATGAGCCTTGAACTTCGGCATGCTCGGCAGCGCGCCGTCGATAGCTTCGCCCGCGGGATTGATCTCGATGAACCCGTGCGCCATGGCCCACCGCATGACAGCGCGGGTCCTTTGCCGAACACGCCTGGCGGTTTCCTGTCTCGTTCCCCATATAGGGGTCAGAACCCCCAGGATGTCAGCCCTGGTAATTCGGTCCACCGGGACGTGTCCCAGGTTGGGAAAGGCATGGCGTTCCAGAGTCTGAATCCAGGACGCCGCGTGTTTCTGGTTTCGCCACCGGGGAAGGTACGATTCATGGACCCGATGCGCGGCCTCTGCGAAGGTGGGTACGGGGGGCCTGCGCTTCTCCGCCAAGGGGTCACGACCTGCCGCCACTGCGCTTCGGTTGGCAGCTGCCTGGTTCCTGGCCTTGGCCAGTCCAACAGCCGGAAATCCTCCCAGACCGAGGTCACGGCGGCGCCCGTCGATCACGATGCGCTGGACCCAGTTCTTCGATCCCCCCGCAGCAACATTGAGATAAAGGCCAGCCCCGTCTCCATACCTGCCTGGTTCGCTCAACGACTTTACCTTGGCCACGGTCAGAGAAGGCATGACCCAACCTCCTTTAATCCCACACTTTGCCCCACGTAATGCGCTGGATTGTATCGGACGTTACGGGAACTAACAAGACGATATGATACCAAATTCCTACATGGAATTGGGTTTTCTGAGACGTAGTTGGGCTTATCTGGACTATGAGGTGGTGGAGGTGAGGGGAATCGAACCCCTGACCTCCTGCGTGCAAAGCAGGCGCTCTCCCATCTGAGCTACACCCCCGGGGTCCGCCCCGGCATGGCGGCGGGGGGCCGCCTCACGGGGCATTTTCATTGTATCATGGCCCTGACCGGGCGGGCCTCAAAACAATTCCGCAGCCCGTCTGAGAGGAGCCCGATATGCCTCCAACGATCAGCCCCTACGGTTCCTGGAAGTCTCCGATCACCACCGACCTCATCGTGGGGGAGTCGGTGGGGTTGGGACAGATTGCCCTGGACGGGGACGACATCTACTGGGTGGAGATGCGTCCGTCGGAAGGCGGGCGGAACGTCGTGGTGAGGCGTAGTCCAGACGGGACGGTGACGGATGTTACCCCTGCGCCGTTCAACGCGCGGACGCGGGTCCATGAGTACGGGGGCGGAGCTTACGCGGTGAGGCGCGGCATGGTGTTCTTCACCAACTTCCCGGACCAGCGGGTGTACCGGCAGGTTGCGGGGGAACAGCCAATACCGGTGACGCCGGAAGGGGACCTGCGTCACGCGGACTTCGAGGTGGATGCCCGGCGTTCCAGGCTGGTTTGCGTTCAGGAAAACCATTCGGGAGACGGGGAGGCGGTGAACTCGGTGGTGGCCATTCCGCTATTCGAAGGCGCTGACGTTGCGGTCGTGGAGCCGGAGCCGTTGGTTGGAGGGTCCGACTTTTTCTCGTCGCCCCGGTTGAGCCCCGACGGGTCACGCATGTGCTGGCTGAGCTGGGACCACCCGAATATGCCGTGGGATGGGACGGAGCTGTGGGTCGGGGAGCTGGACGGCGCCGGCCGGGTGGGAGATCGGAGGCTGGTAGCAGGAGGAGTTGGCGAATCCATCACCCAGCCGGAATGGTCCCCCGACGGGCGGCTGTATTTCGTTTCCGACCGGAGCGGGTGGTGGAACCTTTACAGGTGGTCCGGCGGGCCGGAAACGGAGTGCATTCTGGCGATGGAGGCGGAGTTTGCCCGTCCCCAGTGGGTGTTCGGCGCCAACTGCTACGGGTTCGTTTGCCCGGAGTCGGCGATCTGCGCGGTGAACCGGGGAGGCGTTTGGGGCTTGCTGGAGGTCGACCTGGAAACGGGTGACTGGTGGAATGTGGATACCCCCGGGTACTCGGCGATGGGCCGGTCGGACCTGAGGGTTACCTCCCCTTATGTCGTGTTCGAAGCCGGGGGGCCGGCGAAGCCGAACACCCTGCTGCGGCTGGACCTGGAAATGAGGAGCGTTGAGGAGTTTCGAGCGTCGAATCCGGCAGGGGTGGACCCGGGATATTTGTCGACGCCGGAGACGCTGGAATTTCCGACGGAGGGCGGGCTGACGGCCCACGCCTTCTTCTATCCTCCGGCGAACCGGGACTTCCAGGGGCCGGAGGGGGAGAATCCGCCGCTGCTGCTGAAGAGCCACGGCGGGCCGACCGGGGCGGCGTCCAACGCGCTGGACCTGGGAATCCAGTTCTGGACGAGCCGGGGGTTTGCGGTGGTGGACGTGAACTACGGCGGAAGCACCGGGTACGGGCGGGAGTACCGGCAGCGGCTGGAGGACACCTGGGGCATCGTCGACGTGGACGATTGCGTCAACGCGGCGCTGCACCTGGCGAGGCAGGGACTGGTGGACGAATCGAAGCTGGCGATAGACGGGGGGAGCGCCGGAGGGTACACAACCCTGGCGGCCCTGACCTTCCGGGATGTCTTCTCGGCGGGGGCGAGCTACTACGGGGTGAGCGACCTGGAGACGTTGGCGCGGGACACGCACAAGTTCGAGTCCAGGTACCTGGACACACTGGTGGGGCCGTATCCGGCGGAGGCGGAGGTATACCGGGAGAGGTCTCCAATCAACTTCACGGAACGGCTGTCGCGGCCCATTATCCTGCTGCAGGGGATGGAGGACCGGATAGTGCCGCCGGACCAGGCGGAGACTATGTTCGAGGCGGTGCGGGCGAAGGGCATCCCGACAGCATATATTCCCTTTGAGGGGGAGCAGCACGGGTTCCGGCAGGCGGCGAACATCAAGCGGGCGCTGGAGGCCGAGCTTTACTTCTATTCGCGTCTGTTCGGATTCGAGCCGGCGGACGAGATTGACCCGGTGGAGATTGAGAATTTGTAGCCGGGCCAGAGGCAGGCGCAAAGGGGTGAAATGGCCGGGTCTTCTTTCGACATTGGAGTGGGGACGGGTTATTATTGGGTGGCAAGTTGGCCGGGTTGCGCCGGAAGCCAACCGGGGGGTTCAACCCGGGAGTTTGAGGAGTTGTCATGCGTGGAGTAGCGATAGTTTCGCCGGTACGGACGGCGGTGGGCAATTTTGGCGGAAGCCTGCGCGATGTATCGGCGGCGGAGCTGGCGTCGACGGTTATCAAGGAAGTGCTGAACCGGACGGGAATCGAGCCCTCGAAGGTGGACGACGTTATCCTGGGACACGGCTATCCCAGCGGGGAGAACCCGGCGATAGGACGGCTGGCCGGGCTGAAGGCGGACCTTCCGATTGAGGTGCCCGGGTACCAGTTGGACCGCCGGTGTTCCTCGGGCTTGCAGGCCATCCTGAACGCGTCGATGCTGGTGCAGACGGACAATGCCGACGTGGTGATCGCCGGCGGTGTGGAGAGCATGAGCAACGCCGAGTTTTATGTCAATGAGTCCCGCTGGGGCGCCCGGTTCGGGTCGGTGAACTTCCATGACCGTCTGGCGCGGGCGCGGGAGACCATCTCTCCCGAGGAGCGGTTCGGGTATATTTCCGGGATGGTGGAGACGGCGGAGAACCTGGCCAAGCAGTATGAGATCGCCAGGGAAGAGCAGGACGAGTATGCGCTGCGGAGCCACCAACGGGCGGTGGCGGCCATCGAGGAAGGCCGCTTCGACGATGAGATGGTGGAGGTTCCGGTGCCCCAGCGCCGGGGCGACCCCAAGCCGTTCAGCCGGGACGAGGGCCCAAGGGGCGATACGTCCATGGAAGTGCTGGCCCGGCTGCGCCCGGTGATGCGGGACGGGACGGTAACCGCCGGGAACGCCAGCAGCCAGAACGACGCCGCATCGGTGTGCATGGTGGTGGCCGAGGACAAGCTGGAAGAACTGGGGCTGACTCCCATGGGCTACCTGAAGGGATGGGCGGTCACGGGATGCCATCCCGCGTACATGGGAATCGGGCCGGTGCCGGCGGTGGGCAAGCTGATGGGCAAGGTTGGCATGTCCCTGGACGACATGGACCTCATCGAGCTGAACGAGGCCTTCGCGGCCCAGGTGCTGTCGGTGCTGCGGGAGTGGAAGCTGTCCGACGAGGACAAGCTGAACGTGAACGGCTCCGGCATTTCGCTGGGTCATCCGATTGCGGCCACCGGGGCCCGCATCCTCACCACCCTGCTGCACGAGATGGAGCGCCGGGACGCGCAGTTCGGACTGGAGACGATGTGCGTGGGCGGCGGCCAGGGCGTGGCGGCCCTGTTCGAGCGGCGGTAGGGGGCAGCAGGGACCCGGAGCCGGGAAACGGCGGGGGTCAGAACGGCGACAACAATCGCAGGCGGAGAAAAGCAATGGCGAAGCAGGAAAACGTGGCTGATGTGCTGTTGATCGGGGCGGGAGCGTCCGGCGGGGCGTTCGCCTGGAGCCTGTCCGAGGCGGGCATCAAGGTGGTGTGCCTGGAGCAGGGCGGCTGGGTGCCGATGAACGCCTATCCGACCAGCGAGCCGGACAGCCAGCTGCACTGGCAGACTGACTTCGCCGCGAATCCCAACGTGCGCGGGTTGCGGGAAGACTATCCGGTCAACGAGGACGAGACGCCGATTTCTCCCCTGATGTACAACGCGGTGGGGGGCAGCACCATCCACTGGGGGTCCCACTTCCCCCGGTTCCATCCGTCGGACTTCCGGCTGAAGACGCTGGACGGGGTGGCCGACGACTGGCCGCTGGACTACTTCGAGCTGGAGCCCTACTACGATCTGAACGACCGGATGCACGGCGTTTCCGGCCTGCACGGCGACCCTGCCTATCCTCCGAAGCCGGATCGTCCCTGTCCGCCGCTGTCCATCGGGCGGGCCGGGGAGCGGGTGGCCGAAGGGTTCAACAAGCTGGGCTGGCACTGGTGGCCGTCGGACAACGCGGTGTCGTCGGTGCGTTACGACGGCCGGGAGCCGGACTACGGCGGATACCTGCGCTCCTTCAGCAGCTCGGACATTATCTACTGGCCCAAGGCGTTGATGAACGGGGCGCAGCTGCGGACCCACGCCCGGGTGCGGGAGATACTGGTGGACGAATCCGGCCGGGCCGCGGGAGCGCTGTACTACGATGATTCCAATGGCAACCTCCAGCGGCAGAAGGCGAAGGTGGTGGTGCTGGCGTGCAACGGCGTCGGGACAGCTCGGCTGCTGCTGAACTCCAGGTCCAGCCTCTTTCCCGAGGGACTGGCCAACTCCAGCGGGTTGGTGGGGAAGAACCTGATGCACCACCCGTGCGGGATTGCGCTGGGGATTTTCGAAGAGTCGTTCGAGCAGAAGGGCGGGCCCCGGGGCAGCGCCATGCTGAGCCAGCAGTTCTACGAGACGGATGCGAGCCGGGGGTTTGTCCGGGGCTATGACATGCAGGTGCTGGGCAACGAGCTTCCCCCGCTGTCGGCGGCCCTGGGCGGTCTGCTGGGGGAGATGGTGCCCTGGGGAAGCGGGCACCACGATGCCTTTGCCGAGCGGTTCGGGCACATGGCCGGCATCACGCTGATGACCGAGGACCTGCCGGAGGAGCACAACCAGGTGACCCTGGACCCGACTCTGACGGACTCGGACGGGATTCCCGCTCCGAAGATCCAGTACACGGTGAGCGAGAACACGAGCCGGATGCTGGACCACGCGGTAGCCCGGGCGACGGAGGCGCTGGAGGCGGCGGGCGCCA
Organism: Dehalococcoidia bacterium; assembly: GCA_034423195.1. Lineage (GTDB taxonomy): Bacteria > Chloroflexota > Dehalococcoidia > Lucifugimonadales > UBA3495 > CATOSK01. The sequence continues at coordinate 14,644 of DAOUIZ010000066.1, forward strand.
GGAAAGTGCTGTCCGCCAAGCTCCGCCGGAACGCGGGATGGCATTTGCTGGGCACGGCCCGGATGGGAGACGATCCCGCCAACTCGGTGGTGGACCGCTGGGGGCGCGCACATGACGTTTCCAACCTGTTTGTCATCGACGGGAGCATTTTCACCACCGGCGCCTGCATCAATCCCACGACGACCATCGAGTCGCTTGCGCTCCGGACAGCGGATTATTTGAAAGGCGAGGGAAGCGCGGCGCTGGCGGGTTAGAGGGGTGATTACGGTCTCCAATTCTGCTTGACACTAAATTGGGCAAAACGTAGGATAGCGGCAACCTGGCGGGGCGACGGTAATTGAGGCTGACAACCCCGCCTTGATTCATTCTTGAGAGGTAGACGAGATGGCGGACGTATACGGCGAGGGAGATTTCCAGTACACCTTCGTTGAGGATTGGATGAAGCTGCCCGATGGGATGCGTCTCCTGGAGTGCCCGGGGGTGGCGGTGGACGGGGAGGACCGGGTGTTCATCCTGACTCGGGGGGAGCATCCGATCTTCGTGTTCGACAAGGACGGGAATTTCATCCGCACCTTCGGGGAAGGGCTGTTCAGCGACCGGACGCACGGGCTGTATTACAGTCCCAGCGACGGCACCCTGCTGGCGGCGGACGACGGCATCCACACCATCCAGAAGTTCACGCCGGACGGCGAGAAGGTGATGGAGATCGGGGAGCGGAACCATCCGGCGCCCCGGTGGAGCGGTCAGCCGTTCAACCGGCCGACGTCGGCGGCGATCCGGCACAGCAACGGGGATGTCTACATCTCCGACGGGTACGGCAATTCGCGGATTCACGTCTACACCGGGGAGGGGGAGTACAAGTTCTCCTGGGGCGAGCCGGGGATCGACGCCGGGCAGTTCATCCGGCCGCACAACATCGCGGTGGACGACAACGAGAACGTTTACGTGGTGGACCGGGAGTGCCACCGGGTGCAGATTTTCGACCCGGAAGGCGGTTTCATCACCATGTGGAGCAACATCCACCGGCCCGACTCGATGGTGCTGTGGGGAGGCCACATCTACATCGGGGAGCTTAACGGGATGGGCGGCGTGGACGACGCGCCGGGGCTGGGCCACCGGGTGACCATCTACGATCTGCAGGGCAACCGGGTGTGCATGTTCGGAGACAAAGAAGAGGGCGAGGGTCCCGGGCAGTTCATCGCGCCCCACGGCATCGCGGTGGACTCCACGGGGGCGATCTACGTATCCGAGGTCTCGTACACCATCCGTGGGTCGAAGATGGACCCGCCGCGGGAGCTGCGGAGCTTCTCCAAGTACGCAGTCGCGTAGAGACTTTCCAGAAAGAACCGGACGGCAAGAACCGGCGAAAGCACCGGCGGCCCCTCCCGAACTCCTTCAGGAGGGGCTTCCAATTGGGGGCAAAGCTGCTTCGGCCCCTGATGAGCGTAAAGAAATGGGAGCGCGGGCATGACCACCACGAACTTGGCCAGGATTGAACGAGTTGATTTGCGGGAGGCTTGGCCGGACGGGGCGCAGAACTTCACTCCCTGGCTGGCGGAGAACCTCGCCGACCTGGGGGAAGCGCTGGGGATGGACCTTGAGCTGCGGCAGGTGGATGCGCCTCTGGGCGGAAGTCATCTGGATGTTCTCGCAACGGACCTGAACAGCAACCGTCCGGTGATTATCGAAAACCAACTGGAAGCGACGAACCACGCTCACCTGGGGCTGCTGCTGACCTGCGCGGCAGGGTTCGACGCCGGGTCAGTTATCTGGATAACCAGCGAGTTCCAGGACGAACACCGGCAGGTGCTGGACTGGTTGAACCAGCGGACCGGGGAAGACACCCAGTTCTTCGGGGTGGCGGTTGAATTGTGGCGGATAGGGGAGTCCCTGCCGGCGCCGAATTTCCTGTTGGCAGCTTCGCCGGACGGCTGGCGGAAGCAAGGCGCACCGGCGGCCGGCAGGACCCTGGGTTCCCCTCCAGAACCCAGGGAAAGGGAAGCGGAACCCGGGTCAGCAGTCCTTGTCACACCGGCGTCAGGTGAGGCGGCGGAACCGGAGGCAACGGAACCGGAGACAGCGGAACCCATAGAAACGGAACCCGGGGAAAAATACAGGGAATTTTTCCAGCCGCTCATCGACGATTTGCGCGAAATGCACAACTTTACCGCTACCCAGGCGGCCCGGCCGCAGAACCGGCACACCTTTTCCGCCGGCTACGGTCAAAGAGTCCTTTACGGAGCCGGTTTCACCGGCGAAGAACAGGCGAGGATCGAGCTCTACATTGACGGGGGCCATGCGGGTTGGAATCTCCGCCTCTTCGAGAGGTTGGAGGACCACAAAGAAGAAATAGACGCCAACTTCGGCTACGCGCTGGACTGGCAGCGCCTGGAGGACAGCCAGGCCTGCCGGATAGCGATTGACCAGCCCGGTTCCATTGGCGATCCTCCCGAAACCCTGACGAGCATCCGGGGCTGGATGACTGTCACTCTTCTCAAATTCAAGGATGTGTTCGACCCCCTGCTGAAGGAAATGCTGGAGCAATGAGCGGCCACCGCAGGACTGTGACCGCCGCCTGGGGCGACATCATTGAAGCCCTTGAGCGGTGCTATGAGCTGGGGTGGACGGATGGGTTGCCGGTGGTGCCTCCGACGGACTACCGGGCGAGGGAGTTTGTTGAGGCCTCGAGGCGTGATCCGTCGGAGATCGTGGGGGAGTTGCCGGAACGCCGGCGGGAGATAACCGTCGGGCATGTGGCGGCGAACTCGGTGATGGCGGGTTGCCTGCCGCAGTATATGCCGGTGGTGCTGGCGGCGGCGGAAGCCATGCTGGACCCGGTGTTCAACCTGGTGGGGCCGTCGTCGAGCCTGGGGGGAGCCGGCATCCTGGTCATCGTCAATGGGCCGGTGACAACGGAGCTGGGGATCAACGGGCGGAACAACCTGTTCGGTCCGGGAAACCGGGCCAACGCCACCATCGGGCGGTCCATACGCCTGATCCTGATGAACGCCTGCGCGGCGGTGCCAGGGCTTTTCGACCGGAGCGTCATCGGGCACCCGGGAAAGTACAGCTACTGCATCGCCGAGGCGGAAGGGGAAACCCACTGGAATCCGCTGCACGTCGAGCGGGGGTTTGCTCCAACGGATAGCGCGGTGACGGTGTTCGCCGGGGAGGCGCCCCGGCAGGTGCGGGCGGTGGGCAGGCCGGAAGCCATCCTGTACAGCATCGCCGATACGGCGGCGACCCTCGGAACATCCATGTCCACGGGAGGGTCGGTGGGCGACCGCTCCGCGGGGGTGAGGCAGGGGGAGATCGTGGTGACCATCGCCGGGGAAAGCAGGCTCTGGCAGGACTGGTCCAAGGCCCAGGTGAGGGACTACCTGCAGCAGCGGATCAAGCGTCCGTTGGCCGAGCTGAAGCGGGCCGGGGTGATGGACGATCCGGTGGCCCCGGAAGACGAAGAGACGATGGTGGACCTGATTGGCAGTCCCGGCGATATCCTGGTTGTGTTTGCCGGCGGGGAGGAGGCCAATATGTCGTCGGTCATACCGAGCTGGGGCCCGCTGGTGGGAAGCACGGCGGTGACGAAGCTGGTGAAGTAATTGGGAAGGCTCCCGGTTGCCGCGTCGTGTGAATCCGGTTGAAACTTGGAGGGAGGTTGGCAGGATGACTCAGCCAGCGCAAGGTGAATACGTTCTGGTGGACCCGACTACTGAGCCGGTGGTTGCTCCCTTTGACGGAGCTCCGCGGCTGGCGTCGCTGGCCGGGATGCGGCTTGGGATAATCGACGACAGCAAGCGGAACGCCGACGTGCTGCTGGAAGAACTGATCGAGGTGCTGCGCACCCGGTACGAAATTTCGGACGTGCGGTGGCACCGGAAGCCGAGCGCCTCGCGCCCGGCGGACCCGGCGGAGATGGCCCGGCTGGCGGAAAGCTGCGACGCGGTAATCGTCGGGGTGGGGGATTGAGGGTCGTGCAGCGCGTGCAGTGTGCACGACGGGATTCACGTGGAGCAGGCGGGCATTCCTTCAGCGACGATCTGCACCGACCGGTTCGTCCACACCGGCGGAGCGATGGCCCGGATGTGGGGAGCCCCGGACTATCCCACCATCTATATGCCGCATCCGATTGAAAACCTGACCCGGGAGCAGCTGCGGGAGCGGGCCGAGGATCTGGCGCCGACGGTTGTAGCGATCCTGACCGGAGGCTGACCACGGCCAAGGGTTTTCCGCTTGCCTATTCGCGGACAGCCCGAACCCCGGCAGAAGGAACAGGGGTGCAATTTCCCCTGCCCGTCAATCCCATGGAGGAGACCAGTTGGGAACAATAACAGACATTCTGGTCGCTGTAATGGCGCTGGTCGTCATCGCCGTTTGCCTGGCCGCCGGGATGCTGATCATCAACATCTACGGCCCATTGAAGAACACGGCGAACAACCTGGAAGCGGCCTCGGAATCCGCGGTGGTGGCGTCGGACAACATGATTGCCGTCACCGATGACCTGGCCGAGGTGGTGGCAGCCGCCCACGAAGCATCCGGCAACCTGGCCGAAATCACCGGGGAGATGAAGGCGGCGTCGGACAATATCGCGGCGGTTTCCGAAGGGGTGGCGGACATATCAGAAGAGGTGAGCCAGGCTTCCCAGCAACTCGCCGCCGCATCCGAGAAGCTGTCGGCGACGGTGGATGAGACCAGGGAGAGCGTGGGAACGGTGCTGGACAGTCTTCGTGGGGCGGGCTTGATCTTCGGAGGGAACTGACGGGGTCGGCGACTGCCGAGTTATCCCCGCAACGCCGGGGGCAGCAAAATGGGGATAGAGTCCTTGATCGGGTAATCGTCGTCGCAGGTGTTGCAATGGAGCGACCCCTCGATTATTTCTCCGGAATCCTCGGTGACGATGTTCAACTGAAGTTCCCCCTTGCAGACGGGGCAGGCGAGGATTTGCATCAAGTCTCGTTTCAAGATTCCTCCAAAACGCGGCGCTCAATGGCGGCGCCCGACGTTTTCGTTCGATTCGGTGGACCCCAGACGCTACGGTTCCAGGCCTGCCTCGAACAGGGCGGAGAGGACATCGGCGAGTCCAATGACGATGACTCCGGCAACGAGGACGGCGGTGGTGCCGGTGAGTTCCCGGCGGGCGCGGGGCCACCATCCGGTGGGGCCGGGTCCGCTATCGGGAGAGGCCCGGCGGCGCAGGAACCATACCATGCCGAACATATACAGGGCCAGGACTACTTTGACCGCCAGAACGATAACGTAGGCGGTGGATACGGCGCCTCCGGTCAGCCGGGCGGCGGAGAGGACGATCCCGGTGATGATTAGGAGGGCGATGGCCGTGTTGACCAGTCCGCGGAACTCGCTGCCGATGGCCCGCCGCGAGGCCTCTCCGGCGGGAGCCCGCTGGAATGCCGGCCGGAGCACGAGGAGGTAGAAGATGCCGCCGCCAACCCAGGCGACGGCTCCCAGGCCATGCCCCCAGCGGACGGCCGCCAGGATCCAGTCCAGTGGTTCCATGCTAGTGAGTTGAGGGAGGGTAGTACACGGACAGCCTATCCCAAGCCCATGCTTTCCAGGATTTCGACGATGGTTTCCAGGTCCATGTTGCGGGTGACGACCCGTGCCACCCGGCCGTCGCGGTCGATGAAGTAGGTGGTGGGATAGAATTCTATGCCGTAACGCTGGGCAATGGTCTGCTGACGGTCGGTGGCAAAGTCGAAGGTCAGGCCGTACTCGTCCACGAAATCCCGGGCATCCTGCTCGGAGTCGAATCCCCGGGGCACGAACAGCCCGACGAAGCGGACATCCTCATCACCGAAATCGCGCCAGGCCTGTTCGAGGTGAGGCATCTCCTGGCGGCAGGGCGCGCACGAAGGATACCAGAAGTTTAGGACAACGTTGGTCCTGCCGGCCTGGTCGGAAAGGGCGAAGGGGGAACCGTCGAAGAGGTCGACCCGGAAGTCGAGGGCGGGTTCGCGGGGGGCGCAGGCGGTGAGCAGGGTCAGCGCCGCGGTGGCTAGCAGCAGGGTGGGTAGGCGCAAAGCGGTTATCAGCATGGCGGGATTCATCCATTCTATCCAGCGGGGTTGAAGAGGGTCAATCCGGCCCTTGACGGGCGGGGCCTGCCGGGTACAATCGCGGAAACGGTCGGCCCAGACGGGCCGGGAGGCGGGTTATGAGATTGGAAAACAAAGTGGCCCTGATTAGCGGGGGAGCCAGGGGACAGGGCGAGGTGGAGGCCAAGCTGTTCGCCCGCGAGGGGGCCAGGGTTGTCATCGGTGACATTTTGGAGGATGAAGGCCGTCGGGTGGAGGCGGAAATCAACGAGCTGGGCGGGGAGTGCGTGTTCGTGACGCTGGACGTCACCAGGGAGGAGGACTGGGAGCGGGCGGTAGCGGCGGCGGCGGAGCGGTTCGGCAAGCTGGATATCCTGGTGAACAACGCCGGTATCTTCAAGCTGGGCACGGTGGAGGACACGACTCCCGAGTTGTGGGACGAAATCATGGACATCAACAGCAAGGGAGTATTTCTGGGGACGAAGTGCGCCATCCCGGAGATGCGTAAGGCGGGAGGCGGGTCCATCGTGAACATTTCCTCGGTGGCCGGGTTGATAGGGACCCAGTACTCGGCGGCCTACGGGGCGTCCAAAGGGTCGGTGCGGTTGCTGACCAAGGCCACGGCGACGACCTACGCCAGGGAAGGGATAAGGGCCAACTCGGTCCATCCCGGGGTCATCGAGACGCCGATGACGGCCCCTAACCTGTTGAGCAACGAGGAGATACGGCGGCGGTCCATCGAGCGGCACCCCCTGGGGAGGATCGGACAGCCGGAGGACGTGGCCTACGGGGTGCTGTTCCTGGCGTCGGACGAGTCCTCGTTTATGACGGGAAGCGAGTTGGTGATTGACGGGGGTTTGACGGCCCAGTAGGGCAGGTAGCAGCGGGTTACGCTGAGGGATGCATCCCCCAGACCCCCTGAATGAGGCGGGCTTGGATTCCCTCCGAAATGAAAAGGCCGGTTCGTTCATTGAACCGGCCTTCATTCGTTATATGCCGGGCTCCGGGTCAGCGGCCCATGGCGTAGCCGTCGCGGCGGAGGTCGGCGCCGGCGGAAAGGCCGCCGCGTTCCCGGTCTATTTCGATGCCGCACAGGGCGCCCATGCGGGGAGTCCAGTCGTTCCAGACATCCACGTCGTGGCCCCGGGACCTCAGTTCCTCGACGGTATCCCCGCTGATGCGCCCCTCGGCCCCGACCAGGCCCGGGTAGTAGGCGTGGGGCCAGAAGGAGTTGGGGAAGCTCCAGGTGGAGACCCGGGGCGCTTCCACCGCCTGCTGCACATCCATGCCGAACTCGGCCATGTTGAGGAACATCTGGGTCATGGACTGGCACTGGACGTCGCCGGCCGGGGTGCCGAAGGGCATCCACAGCTTGCCGTCCCGGAAGGCCATGGCCGGGTTGGGCGTGAGACGCGGGCGCTTGCCGGGAGCCAGGCAGGCGGGATGGCCCGGGTCCAGCCAGTTCTGCGAGCCCCGGGCGGAAACGACGAAGCCGAGGCCGGGGACGACCGGCGAGCCGCCGATGCCGTCGCTGGGCGTGGCGGAGAAGGCGTTGCCCCAGCGGTCAACGGTGCAGATGTAGCTGGTGTCGGCCTCCATGCGCCCGGCGACCGGCTCGGGACGGCGGTAATTGCCATTGGTGTGGCCGTTAACGTGGCCGCTTCCCTGGAACGCCCAAGGGTCGCCGGCCCGGGGCATCTCCGGGTTGGCGCGGCGGGGGTCGATTAGGCTCCGTCGGATAGCGCCATAGGCCGGGTCCAGCAGGCCCTTCATGGGCACTTCAACGAAATCGGGGTCGCCGTAGAAGGCGTCCCGGTCGGCGTAGGCCAGCTTCAGGGCCTCGATGAGGGTGTGCAGGTAGTCGGGAGTGTTGTGTCCCATCTCCCGCAGGCCGCAGCCTTCCAGGATGCTGAGGGCCTGGAGCGTGACCGGGCCCTGGGTCCAGGTGCCGCAGGTGTAGACGTCGGTGCCCTTGTAGTTCATGGTGGGAGGCTGGTCGACGCCGACGTGGAACCTGGCCAGGTCGTCCATGGTCAGAAGTCCGCCCTCCTCCTGGATGAAGCGGACGATCTCCTCGGCAATGTCGCCCAGGTAGAACAGGTCGCGGGCCGCCTGGATGCCGGCCTCCCGGTCGTTGCAGGACTGCTCGGCTTCCATCATGCGCCGGAAGGTGCGGGCCAGGTCCTGCTGGACCAGCACGTCGCCGGTCGCCAGGGGAAGGCCGTCCCGGAAGAAGCGGGCGACGGTGCTGGGCCACTTGACGGTCTCCCGCTCGTCGTGGATGAGCTTGGGCGCCTCCCGGACAAAGGCGTTGTGCAGGGACTCGGGAATGGGGAATCCGCGCTCAGCGATTTCCAGGGCCGGGGTGACGACCTGGGAAAAGGTCATGGTGCCGTAGAGCCTCAGGGCGGTGAGCCATCCGTCGGCGGCGGAGGGAGTGACGGTCCGGAGAACGCCGGAGGGAAGCTGCCCGTCGTGGTTCCGGTTGAAGTAGTCGACGCTGGCGGCCTGGGGCCAGCGGCCCAATCCGCTGATGCTGACGATGTCGCCGCTGGCAACGTCGTGGACAATGATGGGGGCGACGCCGCCCAGGCTGGTGTACTGGGGCAGGACGACGTTGAGCGTCAGTCCGGCGGCAACGCCCGCGTCGGTGGCGTTGCCGCCCTGCTCCAGGATGCGGAACGCCGCGGCGGTGCCGAGGTAGTGTCCGGTGGACGCCATGTGAGTGGTGCCGGTGATGAGAGGGCGGTAGGACCTCAAGCCTAGTGCCACGGTTGCACCTCCTTGGAACGGTCTGAGTTGTCCGGGGATGGTCCTTAAGGGGTTGGGTCAGTCCAGGTCGGCCATGCGGGGCATGACCTCGTTGGCGAGGAGGGACATGGATTTCACCCACTTCTCCTCGGGTTCCCACTCGTGGCCCATGGCCAGCAGGACGCCGAAGCCGCCAACGTCCTTGTGCAGTTGGCGGAGCTTTTCCGTAACGTCGTCCACGCTGCCCACGATCCAGACGTTGTCGATGAGGTATTCGGGATTAACTTCCTCGTCGGGAATCTCCCGGTCGCCCTTGAAGAGGCTGAGGGAGTCCATGTGCGCCATGAGGGGGATGAAGTAGCCGCGGAAGTCGCGTCCGATGGTGCCGTTGAGGACCGCATCGCGGGCTTCCTCGGTGGTCTCGGCAACGAAGATCTCCTTGGCGATGCGCCACTGGGAGCGGTCGGGAGTCCTGCCGGACCTGGCTGCGCCTTCCTCGACGGCGTCCCAGTGGGTCTTAAGGGTTTCGGTGGGGACGAGGTTGATGCTGAGGGGGAGCCAGCCCTTCTCCCCGGCGAAGACCAGGGTCTCGGACTTGGCGGAGACGCCGGCCACGCCAATGGGAGGGTGGGGCTTCTGGAAGGGCGTCATGTGGAATTGGAGGCCAATCTCAGGGACGGGCTCGGGAATGTTGAACTTCCAGAAGGGGTGCTCGTAGGTACCGGGGGCGGGATTCTCCCACATCTGGAGGATCAGCTCGATGGAGTCCCGCGACATGCCGCGATGGGCGCCGGTGGAAGCGTCGAAGCCGAAGACCTCGAAGTCGCCGGGAAAGCCGCCGGAGCCGACGCCCCAGTGGAACCTTCCCCTGGCCAGGTTGTCCAGCTGGGCGACCCGGTGAGCGATCATGAACGGGTCGTGGTTGGGCATGCAGGTGACGCCGGTGCCGAAGATGAGGTTCTTCGTGCGGGACAGGGCGGCGGCGATGAACTGGTCCGGGGCGGGAATGTTCTCCCAGACGGTGGTGAAGTGCTCACCGATCCATGCTTCCCGGTAGCCGAGGCGGTCCAGCGTCTCCATCTGCACCAGGTCCGCTTCCATGGTGACGGCGGGGTCGGAGCCCGGCGGATGGAGGGGCATGGTGAAGTAGCCGACTTGCATGGGCGGAGCCTCGCTTTCGATGGGTATAATCGTTGGGGGAGTATAAACCATCGCTCCGGGGTACTCAAACGAAGGGATTTCCAGGAATGCTGTACGAAGTGGAAGTGGTCGCGGGCGGGAACAGCCCGATGGACCTCAACCGGGTATTCGACCTGCTGGGAGAGCCGGTCCCGGTGGTCAAGGTGGTGTCCTCCGACCTGTCGGGAGAGGATATCTGGTGCGACGTTACCGGCTGGGGCGAGGAAGGGGCCTGTCCGGCCTACGCGGTGCAGGCGGAGGACTCCGGCGAGGGCGTCGTGCTGCTGGTCTACGGCGGCGAGGACGGCATACGGCTGAAGCCGTCGGAGGGATCGGGGGAGTGGGACTTGTCCAATAGGGGGCAGTGGGGGGAGCCCTGCCTCATGCTGGGCGCGGACACCCCCTTTGAGAGACCTTAACGGGCCGTCGGCTAGTTGTCGGCGACCGGGGCCGACTCCCGCTGGCTGAACGTGGGCATCACCTCCCGGGCAAAGACGGAAAGCTGCTCCTTGAACTCGGGCCACGGCATCCCTTCCGGCCACTGGAGGATCAGGTCCTCCAGGCCCGGGTACCTGGCCTCTATGTCGCGCAGGTAGGCGATGAACTCGTTGGGGGGGCCGCAGAACCAGGCCTTTTGCTGGACGCCGTCCTCGATGTAGGGGACCCGGGTTGGCGCGCCGGGAGTGCCCCAGGGCCGTCCCTGCGCGTCCGTGTAGCGGACGAATCCGAAGGGCGCGAACCACTTGTACCGCTCGTCGTGGTAGGGCCGGACCCGCTCGATGGCTTCCTGCTGGCTGCCGGCGATGTAGAACCCGATGCCGAAGGCCATGTCCTGTCCGAGAATGACATCCCGGCCGGCGGCCTGGGCGGCCTCGTGGAAGCCGGTGATGAGGCGGTCGGCCAGCACCTCTCCGGTCAGGGCGACGACGCCCTTGAATCCCATCCGCGCGATGTACTCCAGGGTGCGGCCGCTGGCGATGGGCTGCCATATCTCCACCGGACGGTTCAGCGGGCGCGGGACAAGGGTGATGTCCCTTAGCTGGTAGCCCCGGTAGGGAACGTCGGCGGGAAGGTTGTAATACTTGCCCTGGTGAGTAAAGGAGTCTTCGTTGAAGGCCTTGAGGATAATCTCAATCTGCTCCTCGAAAAGCTCCTTGTTGGCGTCGTTGTCAATAACGGGAGCGCCGAAGGTCTCGACCTCCCGGGAGTGGTAGCCGCGCCCCACGCCGAAGATGAGGCGGCCGCCGGTCATCACGTCGGCCATGGCGAAGTCCTCGGCAAGGCGCAGCGGGTGCCACATGGGGACGATGTTGAATCCGGCGCCGAACTTCAGCTGCCTCGTCATGCCGGCCAGGTGGACGCCGAGCAGGGTCAGGTTGGGAAAGACCTCGTATCCCTCCCGCTGGAAGTGGTGCTCGGCGGTCCAGAGGCAGTAGAAGCCGAGCTCGTCCATGTGGACCGCCAGCTCCTCGGCGTGGCGGTAGGGACGGACCAGGTGCTCGTTGGGATAGCGGCGGTCGTCTGCGGGCGTCCCGTCTGAGCCGACGTTTTCCAGGTCGGTTTGTCCGACGTAGAGGACTGAAAAGCGCTTGATCATGCTGCGTTGTCTCCGTAAGTCCCGAGGGGCTGGGCAATGTTCCGGTTGACGGCGGAAGCTGGATGTGGAGCCCCGCCAAGCCAACGGGGATTATATCATGGGGCAATGGCCGGTTATCCGCGGCCAGAGAGGGCCGGATATAATTGGCTATCCGCTGACGGCGGTAATCGGGGGAACGGGCAATTTCCCAAGACTGGCGCAAAGTTAAGGAGAGAGTGATGGACCTGTCGTTGGAAGGCAAGGTGGCGATGATTACCGGCGGGAGCCGGGGGCTGGGGAGGCAGTGCGCGACGGCGCTGGCCCGGGAGGGATGCCGCGTGTCCATCTGCGGGCGGGACGCCCGGCGGGTGCAGGAAACGGTGGCCGAGTTCGCCTCCGAGGGATGGGATGCCCGGGGCAGCGGTGCGGACGTGACCGACGTCGAGGATACGGCCCGGTTCTACGAGGAAACGGTGGCGGAGATGGGCGCGCCGGACATCCTGGTGAACAACGTGGGAGGCAGGCGGGGGTCGATCCGGTTCGACGAGACAAGCATTGAGCAGTTCCTGGAGGGGCTGGAGGTGAACTTGGTCAGCGCCGTCCGGCTGACCAAGCTGGCCCTGCCGCACATGGAGGAGCAGGGCTGGGGCCGCATCATCAACATCGCCTCCATCTACGGCCGGGAGCACGGAGGGTCCATTGACTACATGACTGGAAAGGCCGGGCTGATTGCCTTTTCCAAGCACCTGGCCCTGCAGCTTGCTCCGACGGGAGTGCTGGTCAACTGCGTGGCGCCTGGGTCCATCGACTTCCCGGGGAGCACCTGGGACCGGTTCCAGCGGTCGTCGACGCCGGACCAGGTGAACGAGTTCGTCAGCCGGAACCTGCCGATGGGCCGGTTCGGGTGGCCGGAGCCGATTGGCGAGACGGTGGCGTTCCTCGCGTCGGACCGGGCAAACTTGATTACCGGCGCGTGCATCAACGTCGACGGCGGGCAGTCGAAGTCCCTGTTTTAGAGTGCGTCGGCGCGGGGTGCCGAGGTTCCCGGAGGGTTCCGTTGGGGGATGTATCCCCCAACCCCCCCGAAAGAGGGGGCAATCAGGCGTGGGCGAGATTGCCGATGAACTCTCGCCACGCGTTGACGCATCCCTCCGGGTCGGAGTGCTGGATGTATCCGGTGCCGCCGGGGATTTCGACGAGGCGGCCGTTGGGCAGCAGGTCCGCCATGCTCTGGGCCCGGTCCGCCGTGTTCATGGAGCTGTTGGCGCCGACGATGACCAGGGCCGGGGTCTGGATCTGGGGCAGGATGGACGTCAGGTCCTGCGTCGCGAGGTAGCCCAGGGTCTCGATGACGACCCGGGGTTCGGTGTTCTTCATCTGCTGGGCGTACCAGTCGTGGTGGGCCGGGTCCGAGTGGCCCGGCTCCAGCCGCTGGTCGGCGGTGCGGTCCACCCAGGCGTCGATTCCCTGGTCGATGATGAGCTGGCGGTTCTCCCCGTAGCTGCTGGAAGCGGTGAAGTTGTAAGGCGAGGTGCAGGCGGTGACAGTGTGGAGGCGGTCGGGATGGTCGTAGGCGAACTGCAACCCGATGGTGCCTCCGATGGTTTCACCGATGTAGTGGAACTTGTCCACCCCCAGCTGGTCAAGCAGGTTGATGAGGTCCGTCCCGAACCCGCTGAGGGACCAGCCATAGTCCGGCGGCGGAACGGAGGAGCGGCCGAAGCCCCGGGCGTCAACCCGGATGACCCGGTATTGGCGGGCCAACAGCGGGACCCACTCGTACCAGAGGCGGGAGCTCTTGGCGTTGCCGTGGTGGAGGACAATGGTTTCCGGGGTGCGCCAGGGGTCGGTGTAGTCGTCGTCCTCGTAGTACATGGCCAAGTCGCCGGGAAGGTTGGCGATGGGCATGGGTCCCTCCTCGTGTCCGGTGGGTTATCGCCCCGGGTGGAGCGGCTTGCGCTGTTGGGCCTGTTGGTCAGTCAACCAGCGGGATGGCGATTGAAACCCGGTAGTGGTCTCCGTGGACGGCGGTGGTGTGGCCCCGGCCGCTCAGGTCGTCGGCGAGCAGAACGTCGCCGGGGTTGAAGATACGCTTGGTTCCGTCCCCCAACCCGATTTCGGCCTGTCCCTCCAGGGTTATGACGTACTGGCGCCGGGGGGCGACGTGGAAGTCCTGGAAGTCGCCGACCTCGGCGCGGCGGAACTGGATTCCGGTGGCCGCCTGCATGGCGGTGCGCTGGGCGTTGGCCACCTGCTCGTAGGGAAGGTCCAATTCCTCGAAGTGGGACTCGCCGTCGTCGCCGGTGTAAACGCGTACTACCTGCATGGTGCTTTCTCCTGTGGGGGCGGTGGATGGGTGCTTGGTTGGCATGATAGCAACGGGGTTGGGGGGCGTCAATTTGGATTCAGCCCGCCCGGCCGGTGGGGCAGAGGTCGCGGAGGCAGCAGTCCGGGCAGCGAGGGGTCTTGGTGCAGGCCCGCTTGGCGTGTTCGTCAAGCAGGGCATGGTATTCATTGAAGAGGGCGGCGTCGGGAGGGAGGGAATGATGAAAAAGCGACTGGTAGGCGTGGTAAGTTTGGAGGCCGTCCGTGGGAGTTATGCTCATCCGTTGCAGGATGGTCCGGGTGTAGGCGTCAATCACGAAGGACGGTTGTCCGGCGGCGTATACGAGAATGTCATCCGCGGTCTCCGGGCCGATTCCGTGGATGGAAAGGAGCTGGGGGCGCAGGGTTTCCAAATCCTGGGCCAGAAAAGCATCCATGTCTCCGGCGGACTCCCGGTAAACGCGGGCCGCGAAAGCCTTCAGCTTGCGGGCCTTGGCGTTGTAGTAGCCGCTGGGGCGTATGGTCTCGGCCAGGTCTCCTTCGGAGCAGCTATGAATGGCTTCGAGCGACCACAAGTTCGCATCCTTCATCCGGCCGATGGCCAGCTCGACGTTGCGCCACGCGGTGGACTGGGTGAGAATCGCCCCGACGACAACGTCGAACGGGCCGTCGCCGGGCCACCACCCCTGGGGGCCATAGGCCCGGTGGAGACGCCGGTAGACTTCAGGCAGAAGGACTGATGGGCCGGCGGTCACAGGAGCACCGGGATGCGGTCGGCCAGGGTGATTTCTCCGGTCGTCACGGCGCAGCGGTAGGCCAGAATCTCCACGCCGGAATCGGCAGCCTGCCGGAGAGTCTGTCCGAAGAGGGGGTCAGCCTCGTCGTAGGGAGTGAAGTCCTCCGCATCGCTGCGCTGGATGACGAACATGGCGGCAGCTCGGTATCCCTCGGAACGGGCGCGGATTAGCGTGTTCAGGTGCTTGACCCCCCGCAGGGTGGGCGCGTCGGGAAAGAGGGCGCGGCTTTCCTCCACGAGGGTGACGGACTTGGTCTCGACGAAGCAGGAAGGGTCGTGCCCTTCCAGCAGAAGGTCAAGGCGGCTGTCGGTGTAGGTGACTTCTCTCCGTACCGCTGTGTAGTCCGCGAATTCCCGGACGCGGCCTTCCCCGATGGCCTCGGCGGCGAGGGCGTTGGGCAGGCGGGCATCGGCGGAGCAAAGGGTGAATCCCAGGTCGACGAGGGAGAGGTCGTAGGGACATTTCCGGTGGTCGCCCGGCACGGGCCGGAGCAACATTCCGTAGCCGGGGACCAGCAGCTCGCGGAGGCGTCCCGAGTTGGGCAGGTGGACCATCTCCTCCTGCCCGTCCACGTCAACAAGGGCGGCGAAGCGGTTGAGGCGGCGGACAAAGGTGCCGCGGACGAGGTTCGGTGGGAGTTTCACGGGCGTCAAAAAGGGAATGCCTGGGTGTTGCGGGCGGGGATATAATAGCCGGAATGTCACGGAGACGCCATGCGAGGGCGTCCACGGCAAGCTCAGAAGCGGGAAAGGACGGATGGCAAGTTTCGTCGAGCGGTTGGATGCGGCATCGGAAGCGGCGCAGAGCCTGGTGTGCGTGGGGCTGGACCCCGATCCTTCCCTGATACCGGTCTCCGGCGTTGCCGAGTTCAACCGGGGAATCGTGGGAGAGACGGCGGCGTGGGCGTGCGCGTTCAAGCCCAATCTCAGCTTCTACGAGGCGCTGGGCCTGGAAGGGTGGAAGGCGCTGGAAAAGACTATCGCGTCTGTCCGGGAGATGGCACCGGCGGCGGTGGTTATCGGAGACGCCAAGCGGGGAGATATCGGCCCGTCCGGGGAAGCCTACGCCCGGGCGATGTTCGATGTGTGGGGGTTTGACGCCGTTACGTTGAACGCCTGGGGAGGACGGGACACAATGGAGCTCTTCCTGCGGGACCCGGAGCGGGGCGGGTTCATCTGGTGCCGGGGCTCGAATCCCGGGTCCGCGGATTTGCAGGATGTGGAAACGGTGAATGACGGTGGCGCAGAGCCGCTCTACCGGCGGCTGGCGCGGGAATCCCTCCAATGGAACGGACAGGGGAACCTTGGGTTGGTCGTGGGAGCGACGGTGCCGCAGCAGTTGGGAGAGGTGAGGGAGATATGTCCCGAAGTACCGCTCCTAATCCCCGGCGTGGGAGCGCAGGGCGGGGAGCTGGAGGAATCGGTGCGCAAGGGCGTTGACCAGTCCGGTCGGAGGGCGGTGATCAATTCTTCGCGGGGAATCATCTACGCCTCCCGGGGCAGCGACTTTGCCGAGGCCGCTGGCAGGGAGGCGCGGCGTTTGCGGGACGCCATCAACGAGGTCCTGGAGGAGGAGGGCAAGGGGTGGCGCTAGAGCTGCGGCGGGGCGACGTCATCCGAACCAGGAAGAAGCATCCCTGCGGGAACGACCTGTGGGAGGTGACGCGGCTGGGAGCGGACATCGGGATAGTGTGCCGGAAGTGCGGCCGTTATGTAATGCTCCAGCGGCGTTACCTGGAGCGTCGGGTGAAGGCGGTGCTGCCCCGGGAAGAGCCGGAACGGGAGTCCATTCCCAGCACGGGACCTGAAAAGGGGCCGGAGAGCGCCCCTCGTTGATAGCCGCTTCAATCAGGGATACCCTCCGCGACCACCGGGGGGTCGCTTTCCTTTGTCTCACCATTTTCGTGACCAGCGTCGGGATGGGCATGATATCCCCGGTGCTGCCCCTGTTCGCCGATCACGAATACGGCGTTACGAGAACCGAGATCGGCCTCGCCGTGGGAATGTTCGGCATCGCCCGCCTGTTTTCCAGCCTGCCGGCCGGGGTGCTGGCCCAGCGGTACGGTACCCGGTTCACCCTGCTCTTGGGAACGGCCGTGAACCTGATTGGCGCAACGATGGTGGCGGTGTCCTTCAATTTTCCCTGGCTGATTGCGTGGCGGTTCATCGGCGGACTGGGGGCCAGCGTCTACACCCTGGGGGTTTCGGTGTACCTGCGGGACGCGGCCACCCCGGAGTCCCGCGCCCGCTTCCTGTCCCTCCACGAGATGAGCATCCTGGTGGGGCAGAGCGTGGGGCCGATTTCCGGCGGCTACGTGGGGGAGTTCTTCGGCCTGCGGATGCCGTTAGTCCTGCAGGCCGGATTCATCCTGGCCGCCCTGGTGGTGCTGTTCCTGCTCGTCCCGGAGACCGGCTCCAGGACCGGGGGAGCGGCCCCGGCGGCGGCCCCGGCGGCGGCCCGTCGGGCGCCATCCGGAGCGGGAGTGGGCCGCCGGGGAGCCTTGACGCGGCTGCTGTTCAGCCCGGCCTTCATCTTCGTGGGGCTGTTCAGCCTGATGATAGTGGCGAACCGGCAGGGGGGCCGGTTCAGCGTGATGCCCCTGTTCGGCGAGGACAAGGGGTTTTCCCCGGACCAGATCGGGACGTTCATCAGCATCACCCACGTTCCCCAGTTTTTCACCACCATGGCGTCCGGGTTCATGTCGGACCGGTTCGGGCGGAAGTTCCCCATCATTCCCGCCACGGTGCTGATTGTCGCCGGGATCGGCGTGTTCGTCTTGGGGGACACCTTCCTCACCCTGCTGATTTCAGGCGTGCTGCTGGGCTTGGGGGAAGGACTGGCCGGGCCGCCGACGGTGACGGTGTTCGCGGACATCGCGCCGCCGGGAATGGAAGGGGTCACGATGGGGCTGTACCGCACCTTCGGAGGGGTCGGTTCGGTGGTGGGGGCGCTGGTGCTGGGGGGAATCGCCGACCTGGCCGGGTTCGCCTGGTCGCTGTGGGTGGACGCGGCCCTGCTGGCGATCGCCGCGGTGGGGGTCATGCTGCTGGTGCGGGAAACGGTGCGGGGCCGGCGGGAGGGGGAAGGGCGGATGCGGGGCGCTCCCGGCGGATGAACCGGGGTTGGGTCAACCGGCCGTCTGGCCGGATGCGGCGAGACCGCGGGCGGTGTTCCACTCCGACCATTCCTGGTGGAAGCCGGCCAGGTCTCCAACCAGCGAGTCCATGAAGTTGCTGACGGCTTTGCCGAGGAACTTGCCCTTGAGGGTGCATATTCCCATCTTGAAGGACGGGAACAGGTGGTCGAGGCGGGCGACCCCCAGCTTGTCGTGGTCGTCCGGGTGGAGGGTGAAGTCGCTGGCGACGGCGACGCCCAGGCCGACCTCCACGTAGCGCTTGATTAGCTCGGTGTTGTCCATCTCGAGAACGATGTCGTAGTTGACCCCGGTTTCCCTGAGGGCCTGCTCGACGGTGCGCCGGGTGAGGCTCTCCGGCCCGGCCAGGATGAGGGGCCAGCGGGCGGCGTCCTCCATCTTGATGGGCTGCATATCAAGGAGTTCGTGGTTGGGTGGGGTCAGGAGCACCGCGCTGTAATCAAAGAGCTCGGTGAACTGGAGAGACGGGTCGTCGGACGGAGGAGCGGAACACAGGGCCAGGTCCAATTCGCCCGACTTCACCAGCTGCATCAGGGGGCCGTAGGGCCGGGCGATGAGCCGGAGACGGACATCCGGGTACTGGGACCGGAAGGACTGGATGGGCAGGGGAAGGTGGTGCAGCACCAGGTCCGGGTAGGCCCCCACGACAAAGGACCCCCGCCGCTCCGAGTAGTCCATCTGGTTCTTGAGGGTGTCTACGGAGTCCACGATGGGTGTGATGAGTTCGAGGAAGATGGAGCCTTCCGAAGTGAGCTGGATGGGGCGCTTGATGCGGTCGAAGAGGGTGATGCCGAACTCTTCCTCCAGCTTGCGAAGGTGGGTGGTGACGGTCGGCTGCCCGAGTTCCAGCCTCCGGGCGGCTTTGGAAACGCTCCGCAGCCGGGCGACGTGGTAAAAGCTGATAATCTCCCGAAGTTCGATGACGGCCCCCCCCCAACGCGCGCCGGGCAAGCTGGCGGCACAGATTATTCAATAGAATATATCACATAATATCACTTGACAAAATACGGCCGGAAAATCAGAATTACTACTGTCCGTTAGTCTACCCGTCGGGAGGGGGGCTAAAGGGCGGGACTCCGGCTCCACCACGCGATGACGGAGATGGCGGCATGGCTTTTGTGATCACGGAGCCTTGTATCAATGTCAAGGATGCCTCGTGCGTGACGGTTTGCCCGGTCGACTGCATCCACACGACCGATGACGACGATATGTACTATATCAACCCGG
This sequence comes from Dehalococcoidia bacterium, assembly GCA_034423195.1. Taxonomy (GTDB): domain Bacteria; phylum Chloroflexota; class Dehalococcoidia; order Lucifugimonadales; family UBA3495; genus CATOSK01. Next base: position 33,706 of record DAOUIZ010000066.1, read on the forward strand.
ACGATTGCATCGACTGCGCCTACTGCGAGTCGGTCTGCCCGGTGAACGCGATCTTCGACGAGTTCACCGTCCCCGCCAACTGGCGGTCTTACATTATGAAAAACCGGCAGTATTATCAAAAATAGCGGACAAACCACCGGACTCCTGCGCACCCTTCACCGCTTGCCCAGGCCTTTCCAGACGGAGTTGCGGGTGTGCTGTACGGAGTCAACGTCAAGCTTTGCCTTTTCAAACTCACGCCGGTCTAGTGACCGGCGTTCAGCGTTTTAGCGCCCGGTCCGCCAGGGGAATCCGATGAGCCTTCTCTCCGAAACATTCCGGCGTATGAACGTCCTGGGGACGTTCAAGGAGCTCGGGACCGACCGGCAGCGGCGGGAAACGATGATTGCGCTGGCGTCCACCCAGATGCTGGTGCAGCTTTCGAGCATGCCCATAGCGATGACCATCCCGTCGGTGGCCCGCCATTTCGATGTGGACGTGGCGCAGGCGGCCTGGACGGTGATAATCCGCCTGTTGATGCTGGGCAGCACGGTTTTCCTGTCGGCCCGGTTGGGAGAGAAGTACGGGCACGTCCGGGTCTTCTACCTCGGCGTGATTGTTATGTGCGTTGGGAGTGTTCTGTCGGCCACGTCGCAGAGCATCCTGCAACTGGTGGTCTGGAGCGGCCTCGTCGGCGTCGGCGGAGCGCTGATAACGGCCAACTCCAACGCCATCCTCGCGATAGTGTTCCAGCCCGACGAGCGGGGCCGGGCTTTCTCCGTGCCCGTGGTGTCGGCGCGATTCGGCTCCCTGGTGGGGCTGGTCCTGTTCGGAATGTTCCTCTGGCTGCCCACGGCAGGTTTCGTGAACGTATCCTCGTGGCCCCTGGGCCTGAGCAGCATCGTGGGGTGGCGGCTGGTCTTCCTGACTTCCCTGCCCATCGGGCTCCTGGCCCTCAAGACGGCATACCCGCTGCTGAAGTACCACGCGGAACAATTCGCAGAGGATATGACGCCGGTGACCATCAACTACCTGGGCGCGGCATTGATGGTCATAACCCTGGGCACCTTCGTGCTTTCCGGGCTGCATATCCACGGCGGGCCGGACAGCTTCGTGACCAGCGACGCGCTCCGGTATCACATCCCCATGCACCTGCTGTTCTTCGCCCTGTTGGGGTTGTTCATCCTGGTGCAGAGCCGGACGGCCGACCCCTTCGTGGACTTCCGGTACTTCAAGCAGAAGTATTTCTCGCTGTCGTTGTATACGAACACGACCTTCCATTTCTCCATGCTCGCGGTGACGACGCTGATTCCCATCATGGTGGAGAACGGCATGGGGAAGCCGCCCATCTTCGTGACCTTCGTGCTGGTGCCGAACCAGTTGCTGGGGCTGTTCCTGCCCACGCTGGCGGGATGGGTCTATGATCGGTACAACCCGAAATGGCTGCGCCCGGGAGCCTTGGCCAGCATCGCGCTTGGGTTCCTGCTGCTGGGAGCGTTTTCCCAGAACGTGGCTTGGTGGGGAGTCCCCTTGCTCATGCTGCCGACGTATATCGGCTCCAACCTGTTCAACACGGCGAACAACGCGGTGGTGATGAACAGCCTGCTGGAAAACCGCAGCTTCGCCTCCGGGATGCTGGAAACCACCCGGCAGATGGGCCACACGCTGGGAGCAACGGTCGGGGCCACGGTCCTGGGACTGGTGCTGCCCATCGGGATCGCGCTGCTGCCGCTGCTCGAGTCGCAAGCCGCCTACCGCGCCGGTTTCGCCTACGCCGCGCTGGCGGTGGTGGGGACCATGCTGTCCGGCAGCCTGGCCGCCATGTTCCAGAAAATGCCGGAGGGGATACAGCGCCGGAGGCCGCCCGAACCGGCCCCCCAACCCACCGGCGGCAACGACTAGGCAAAAGCCCCGGGAACATACCACCCGGTTGCTCTGACGCCACGGGGACGGCAATGCCGTCCCCTTTCTGTGCTTCCTTCCGGCACGCCTTACCGGATGCCGGCCTTCATGACGCATGGCCCTGCTCCATTGCCCGGTTTGTTGCCACGTAATGGGGGGGCGGGCTACACTATTGCCGCGGCCCCGGGACGGGTCGGCGGCTGCTTCCGAGACTAAGAAACCAGCTCAAGAGTCCCTTCCTGCTCGACGGGGGAAGAGCCTGCCCCCGCCTGGGCGGGATTTGGGATGGGGGTGAGAATTGAATTCTCACTCACCTTCCAAAACACCAGGACTGAGACACCAGGGAGGAACGACGGGTCATGACGCTGTTCTTGCGGGACGAAGAAGTCAACCAGTGCGTGGACATGGCGGGCATGTTGACCGCCATCGAATCTATGCAGTCCCACTTCGGGCAGGGGGAGGTCTACAACCTTCCCCGCCGGAAGATTATCGCCGAGGGAGGGCAGCTGGCTGTGATGGGAGGCGGCCTGTTCCATGACGGCGTTCTGGGGGTGAAAACCTACACGGTGGTGCGTGGGCAGTACTCCTTCCAGGTCAGCCTCTATGACGCCGGCAGCGGGGAGTTGCTCTGCTACACGCAGGCGAACCGGCTGGGGCAGCTGCGGACTGGGGCGACAACCGGGGTCGCCGCCAAGTACCTGTCCAACCATGACGCTGCGACGGTGGGAATAATCGGCACCGGATACCAGGCGCCAACTCAGCTTGAAGCGGTCTGCCGGGTCCGGGGCGTCAAGTCGGTAAAAGCCTTCAGCCGGGATCAGCAACGCCGGAAAGAGTTTGCCGAGAAGATGAGCGGAACGCTGGAGGCCGAGGTCTCGGCGTCCGGCAGCGGAGAGGAGGCGGTTCGAGGGTCGGACATCGTCATCTGCATCGCGGCGACGATGGAGCCGGTGGTGTCCGGGGAGTGGCTTTCCGAGGGCGCATTGGTGATTGGAGCTGGGCCGACAACATGGCGGGCCAGGGAAGTGGACGACGCCGTCCTGACCCGGGCGGACCGGATCGTAGTGGACTCCCTGGACCAGGCGCCGGTTGAGGCCGGGGACATGGCCAGCGCCGTGGACCGGGGAATCATCCAGTGGAGCCGGCTGCAGGAGTTGAGGCAGGTGGTGTCGGGGAACATGAAGGGACGGAGCAATCCGCAGGAAATCGTCTACGCCAAGCTGATGGGCACGGGCGTGGCGGATGTGGCAGCGGCCAAGCTGGCCTACGACCGGGCGACGGCAGCGGGGATCGGCTACGTAACTCCCTGGTAGGGAAGACCCGCGTCGCGGCAGGTTCACCCTGGGCAGGTCCCGTCCTGGTTTCCCAACCTAGCGTCCCGGCGGCCTGATTATTACGACGGTGTCGCAGATGAGGTCGTGGAGGCCGCGCTTGTCGGAACGGACGCCGATCATGATGTATCCGATTCCCAGCAGCAGCAAGGAAAGCTGGGAGGCGAAGTAGCGGAGCAAGGCGCGGCCGGGGCCCACCCTGGAGCCGTCGGATCGCACGACGTACATTTTGAAGAGGCGCTTTCCGATGGTGGTGGCCCACAGGGCGACGGCGGCGGTGAAATACAGGATGTTCAAGCCCAGGTTCAGGATGTCCGATCTGGAAATGAGCTCGGTGGAGTTCTCATAGGCTTCCACGAATTCAATCAAGTTCTGGCCGGTGGCCAGGGGAAGGGCCGCGAAGAAAACCACCAGGAGCAGGAACGCATCCACCAGGAATGCGACGAGGCGAATCCAGAATCCGGCGGGGCGGCCCATGGAGTACGCGGGGGCGTCGGGACGTTCGCGGAACCAGGCGGAGAAACCATCTGCGGAAGGCGTGGGGAAGGCTGTGGGTGGCGAAGCGTCCAGCGCAAATCCGCAGGCTAGGCAGTAGGATGACCCGGGCTGGTAGGGTTCCTGGCAGCGGGGGCAAGCCTGGGTCTGTTCCGCGTCAACCGGACCCGCCGGAGCAACAGGCCCGGCAGCTGCCAGAGCCGTCCCGCAGCTGAAGCAGAAGTTGCTGGAACGCTCGTTGGCTGCGCGGCACGAAGGGCACCACAACGGCAGGGATGTTCCGCAAGAGGCGCAGTGGGCAGCCCCTTCCTGGGCCGCCGCACCGCAGCGTGGGCAGTTCATTCCACCAGTCCTCGGCAAGGTTGGGAGAATTATAACGCTTCAGGGGACCGTCCCCGAAAGGGCTCGAGCCGTGCGATTGGCCTTTCGTCTTTGGGTTTACCGCGGCGCCGGGTTGGTCAGGTATTCCTCGGTGCGCCGGATGCTGTATCCGTCCTGGGACATGAGGAGGCTTTCCACGGCGGCGCGGGCGGTGTCCAGCGAGGTGAAACAGGGGATGCGCCGCTCGACGGCGGCCCGGCGGATTTCGAATCCGTCCCGCATGACCGCCGATGATTCGCCGATGGTGTTGACGACGGCGGCCACGCTGCCGTCTTCGATGATATCCAATACGTTGGGGTGGCCTTCTCCCAGCTTCTTGGGAATGAGTTCAACCTCCAGGCCGAGGGCGTTGATCATGGCGGCGGTGCCCTCGGTGGCGTAGATGCGGCAACCGGCGCGAATCAGCTCGCGGACGAGGGGGACCGACTCGGCCTTGTTCCGGTCGGCGATGCTGACCAGGACACCCATGCCCCGCTGTAGGTCCAGGTTGGCGGCAACCAGGGCCTTGGACAACGCGCTGGGGAACTCGGCGTCGACTCCCATGACCTCGCCGGTGGACTTCATCTCCGGCCCGAGGAACCAGTCCACCCCTACCAGCTTGGACATGGAAAAGACCGGTGCCTTGATGCCCACCAGCTTCTGGCGGGGCCACAACCCTCCCTGGAAGCCCATATCGTCCAGCGTCTTGCCCAGCATGATGCCGGTGGCCAGCCTGGCGACGGGAACGCCGGTCACCTTGGAAATGAACGGAATGGTCCTGCTGCCCCGGGGGTTTACTTCAAGGACGTAAACGGTCGTTTCCTGGGCGGCGGCGGCCGGCAGGTTGGGGCTGCGGTAGGCGCTGCCTCCCTGGATCACGAACTGGATGTTCATCAGTCCCTTCACACCGAGGGCCAGTCCGATGCGGGTGGTGTACTCGACCAGGGTTTCCACCTCTTCCGGGGTCAGGTTCAGCCCCGGGTAGATGGCCATGGAATCGCCGCTATGGACGCCGGCCCGCTCGATGTGCTCCATGATCCCTGGAATCAGCACCTGGTGGCCGTCGCATATCGCGTCCACCTCGCACTCCTTGCCCTCCATGTAATGGTCAACGAGGACCCGCTGGGAGTGGGAGACCTGGGTGGCGGCGGTGATATAGCGTATGAGCTCGGTGGCGTTCTGCACGATTTCCATGGCCCGGCCCCCGAGGACGTAGCTGGGCCGGACGACGACCGGGTATCCGATGTTCTGGGCGATGCGCAGGGCCTCCTCGACGGATTCCACGGCGGCGCCGGGGGGTTGAGGGATTCCCAGCCGGAACATGAACTCCTCGAACTTGTGCCGATCCGAGGCGATGTCGATGGCCTGGGCGCTGGACCCCAGGATGGGCAGGCCGACGCGGTCGAGGGCCTGGGAGAGGTTGATGGCGGTCTGTCCCCCGAACTGGACGACGGAGGGGGGAGGGGCGTCACCGATGGTCTCGTTGTCTATAACGTCGCGGACGGCCTCCTCGTCTAGGGGTTCGAAGTAGAGGCGGTCGCTGGTGTCGAAGTCGGTGGAAACGGTCTCCGGGTTGGAGTTGATCATGACGCTGCTGACGCCGGCCTCGGAGAGGGCCCAGGCGGCGTGGACGCTGCAGTAGTCGAACTCGATACCCTGCCCGATGCGGATGGGGCCGCTGCCGATGACCACGGCCTTCTTGCCGGGAAGGGGCTCGGCTTCGTTTTCCTGGTCGTAGGTGGAGTAGTAGTAGGGAGTGACCGCCTCGAACTCGGCGGCGCAGGTGTCAACCATCTTGTAGACCGGCTTGATGTCCCAGTCCAGGCGCTGGGCCCGGACGCGTTCGGGAAGCATGTCGGCCAGGGTGCCGACCTGTTCGTCGGAAAAGCCCAGCCGCTTGGCCCGCAGCAGCAGGTCGGGAGTCAACTCCTCGGCCAGCAGCCGGCGCTCCATCCCGACGATGCGGTCCAGGGCGCTGATAAACCAGGGGTCGATGAAGGTGCTGCGGAGGAGGTCCTCCATGGGAACGTTCCGGCGCAGGGCAGCGGCGACGGCCCACAAGCGGAGGTCGTTGGGGTGCAGGGGAAGGGCGTCGAGACCGAAATCCTCCCCGGGCCGGCGCCAGTCCGGCGACTCCCACATCATGGTCCGGTTCCCCAACTCCAGGGAGCGGGTGGCCTTCTGGAGAGCGGCCTCGAAGGAACGCTCGATGGCCATGACCTCGCCGGTGGCTTTCATCTGCGTGGTGATGGAACGGTCGCCGTTGGGGAACTTGTCGAAGGGCCAGCGCGGTATCTTTACCACGCAGTAGTCCAGGGCCGGCTCGAAGGCCGCGCCGGTCTTTCCGGTTACGGCATTGACTATCTCGTCCAGCCGCTTGCCCACGGCAATCTTGGCGGAAACCCGGGCGATGGGATAGCCGGTGGCCTTGCTGGCCAGGGCGGAGCTGCGGCTTACCCGGGGGTTCACCTCGATTACGTAGTAGGGAGAGTCGGGCTCCCAGCTGGCCTGGAGGTGCTGCTCCACGACGGGATGGGGACGCAAAGCAAGCTGTACGTTGCAGCCTCCCTCGATGCCCAGGCCCCGGATGATCCGTAGGCTGGCGCTGCGGAGCATCTGGTGTTCTTTGTCGGTGAGGGTCTGGCTGGGAGCCACGACGATGCTGTCCCCGGTGTGGGCGCCCATCGGGTCCAGGTTCTCCATGTTGCAGACGGTGATGCAGTTGTCGTCTCCGTCGCGGATGACCTCGTACTCGATTTCCTTCCAGCCGACCAGGGAACGCTCCAGCAGCACCTGGGAAATGGGGCTCATCGCCAGGCCCTGGCGCACGATTGCCTCGAACTCCTCCCAGGTGTTGGCGATGCCGCCCCCGGTGCCCCCCAGGGTGTAGGCCGGACGGACCACCAGGGGAAGCCCCATCTCCTTCCCGAAAGACACGGCTTCCTCGTAAGTGGAGACCGTGGTGTTGGGGGGTTCGGGTTCGCCGATGTCGTGGAGGAACTGGCGGAAGAAGTCCCGGTCCTCGGCCTTCCGTATGGTCTCCAGCGGGGTGCCGAGGAGGCGGACATTGTGCTTCTCCAGCACCCCGGCATCGGCCAGGGACACGGCCATGTTGAGGCCGGTCTGCCCGCCGAGGGTGGGCAGGATGCCGTCCGGGCTTTCCCGCTCGATGATGCGGTCCAGGACGCCGACGGTGAGGGGTTCGATATAGACGCTGTCGGCCACTCCCCGGTCGGTCATTATCGTAGCCGGGTTGGAGTTGACCAGGACGGTCTGGACGCCTTCTTCGCGAAGGGCCTTGCACGCCTGGGTGCCGGCGTAGTCGAACTCGGCCGCCTGTCCGATGACGATGGGGCCGGAGCCTATAACCAGGACCTTTCGGGGTTTCCCCGCCCCATCAATCACGTTGCAGCGACTCCTTCGTTGGCCGTGTCCCCGCATTGGGCGTACCGCCCGGAAAGGAGGCGGGAGAAACGGCCTGGATTATACCGTGGGAAGCAGCCCCGGCAGCTTGATCAGCTCCCGTTCGTGCATCAGGTTGAGCATCTGGTAGATGAACGAGCCGTAGAGACGCCCGTCGTTGTCCAGCATGTGCATCCCGGGGAAGTCCTGGCTGGACCGGGGCGGTATGGTGAACACGGTGTGGTGGTCGTCCACCTTCACCAGGTCCACGCAGCCGACGGGCTCGGGGAAGACGTGGCCGTTGGTCCAGTCCACGATCTTGACCCACAGGCTCCAGTTCTGCCCGAGTTGGGCGCGGGTTACCGTTGCCATCTGGTAGCCGAACCTTTCGCAGGTCAGCGTGGGGACTACCTCGTCGAGCAATCCGAGCATCCCGGACAAGTCCAGGGGCAGCTCCATCTCGACCCCTTCTTCTAGCAGGACCATGCTGAACGACGACATCAAAACCTCCCGGCGGCGCCAAAGAAAAATGAAGATTAGTGCGCAAAGACGGGAGTGATTGTACGGAAGACCCGGACAGATCCCCAAGAAAGGAGAAGGCCGGGCTTTGGGAGAAAGCGCCGCCGTTCAGTGGCAGCGGGTTGAAGCGCCCTGGGTCGAAGCCCATGGAGAAACTATCTCAAGAGTCCCTTCCCCCTTGATGGGGGAAGGACAGGATGGGGATGACAGGCTGGCGCATTACATCCGAGGCAGGCCGCCGGGAAATTCAAGATTGGTTTCCAGACAGTTTCTGAATCCAATTCTGAATCCAAGCTACGCACCGTGGAAATCGGCCACCATGCCGAGAAACTGGTCGAAGATGTACTCGTTGTCCCGGGGGCCGGGGGAGGCTTCCGAGTGGTACTGGATGCTGAAAAGAGGATGGCTGCGGTGGGCCAGGCCCTCGACGGTGTTGTCATTGAGGTTTAACAGGGAAACCTCCAGCCCCGGGGGGAGGGAATCGGCGTCCACTGCGTAGCCGTGGTTCTGGGCGGTTATGTAGACCCGTCCGGTGGACAGGTCCTTGACCGGGTGGTTGGCCCCCCGGTGTCCGAACTTGAGCTTGTATGTGGACGCGCCCATGGCCCGGGCGATGAGCTGGTGGCCGAGGCAGATTCCCATCATGGGGACCCGGCCGACCAGTTGCTTCACGTTGTCCGTCACGTAGTCCAGCAGCTGCGGGTCGCCGGGACCGGGGGACATGAGGATGCCGGAGGGGTTCAGCGCCAGCATCTCATCGGCCGTGGTGGCGGCGGGAACGGCGATGACCTCGCACCCGCGCTGGCGAAGGAGCCGGAGGATGTTGTACTTGAGGCCGCTGTCCGTGACCAGGATGCGGTAACGGGGCGGTTCCCCCTCCACAGACCCCTCCGGGGAGGGTTCTTCCCAGGAGTAGCGCTGGCCGGTGGTGACGGTCCTGACCAGGTCGAGGTCGTCGTAGCGGGGGGCTTCGGCCAACCTTTCCCGGGCCCGTTCCAGGGGTTCCGTCGTGATTAGTCCGGTCATTACCCCCCTGGTGCGGAGGCGTCGGGTGATGGCCCTTGTGTCCACTCCGCTGATGCCGGGAATGTTGTATTCCACTAGGTATTGGTGGAGGGTCTTGTCGCTGCTGCCGTGGCTGGGCTGGTCGCAATGCTCCCGGACCACCAGGCCGCTGACTTGGATGCGCCGGGACTCGATATCCTCGGCGTTGATCCCGTAGTTCCCCACCAATGGATAGGTCAGGGTGACCAGTTGCCCGGCGTAGGAGGGGTCCGTGAGGACTTCCTGGTATCCGGTCATGCTGGTGTTGAATACCACCTCGCCCCAGGTTGAGACGGCGGCGCCGAAGGACTCGCCCCGGTGAACGGAACCGTCTTCCAGGAGAAGGCAGGCGGGTTGGCCCAGGCTGTGATCAGTCAATTAGCGGTCCTGTGGGTTGGAGTTGGAACGGGAAACGGCCCCGGTTGGGTCCTGGTAAGCCACTTGTCCTCCGGCTATGGTGCACACCACCGCGCCGGTGAGGACCGCGCCTTCCAGGGGAGTGTTCTTTCCCTTGGATGCGAATTGAGAGGTATCCACCGTCCATTGCCGGGACGGGTCGAAAATGACCACGTCCGCCGGGGTTCCGGGTTCCAGGGTCGCCAGGGGCCGGTAGCCGGCTCCCAGCACCCGGGCCGGCGCGGCGGTGAGGCGTTCAACGAGGGTGGGCAGGGCAATGCGTCCGGCGTGGACCAGTCCCATCAGGGAACCCAGGGCCGTCTCCAGCACGCTGATGCCGAAAGCGGCGTCCTGGTAGGTGACCTCCTTGCTGGCGGCGTCGTGGGGGGCGTGGTCGGTGGCAACGCAGTCAATGACGCCGGAGGCCAGTCCCTCGATAAGGGTCTCCACATCCCGGTCCTGGCGCAGGGGCGGGTAGACCTTGGTGGAGGTGTCATAGCTGGCGGCCCCGGCGATGTCGCCCTCCCCGTAGCCTCCCAGTGCCCAGCGGTCGTTGATGGTCAGGTGGTGGGGGCAAACCTCGGCAGTAACGGGGATGCCCCGCTCCTTGGCTCCCCGGATGAGGGCAACCGATCCGGCGGTGCTGACGTGGGCCACATGGAGTTTTCCGCCGCTGAGTTCAGCGAGGGATATGTCCCGGGCAATCATGGTCTCCTCGGCGGCAGCGGGGATGCCGGGCAGTCCGAGGCGGGTGGCGGTCCACCCTTCCGCCATGACGCCGCAGCAGGACAGGGAAGGTTCCTGGCAGTGATTGGTGATGGGGAGGCCCAGGTCGCGGCTGTAGGTCAGGGCCAGGCGCATAAGGTTGTCGTCATAGACGGGATCCCCGTCGTCGCTGAAGGCCACGACACCGGCGGCGGCCAGCTCTTCCATGTCGGCCAGCTCCCGGCCCTTCCTGCCCCTGGAAACGCAGCCGATGGGTAGGACCCGGACGGCGGCTTCGGCGGCGGCGCGGTCGCGGATGTAGCCGACCAGCGCGGAGTTATCGATGGCGGGATCGGTGTTGGGCATACAGCAGATGGTGGTGAACCCGCCCCGGGCGGCGGCCGCCGCCCCGGTCGCGATGGTCTCCTTGTACTCGAACCCGGGCTCCCGGAGATGGCAGTGGAGGTCGATGAATCCGGGGGATGTCACCAGTCCCGCAGCCTCGATTACCAGGGAGCCGTCGGGGACGGCATCGGGCGGAACAAGCCCGCCGGCGGAGGCTATGGACCCGCCCCGGATCAGGAGATCGCCGACGGCGTCGACGTTCCGGGCCGGGTCGATGATCCGGGAGCCCCGGATAATGATGGTTTCGGGATTCAGGCTGCCTGTCATGCCTTTCCCCTGTCCCCGAGCGGAGTGGAGAGCTGGGCGGCCCCGCAGACCTGGTAGAGGAGGGCCATGCGGACGGCGACGCCGTTGGTGACCTGTTCCTCGATGACCGAGCTGTCGCCGTGGGCCAGGCTCGAGCTGATCTCGATGCCCTCGTTCATGGGGCCGGGATGCATGACGAGGGCGCCGGGGTTGGCGCGGGCCATTCGGCTTTCCGTCACCTGCCAGCGGCGGATGTACTCCCGGAGGCTGGGGAAGAACCCGGCGGCCTGCCGCTCCGTCTGGAGGCGAAGGGCCATGACCACGTCGGCCCCTGCCACGGCCCGGTCGAGGTCCGTGTCGATGCGGACGGAAGCCAGGGGGTGGTCCGCCGGGAGGTGGCGGTCAGGATCTATAAGTTCGGGCGGGAGGAGAGTCCCCGGTCCCGACAGGGTCACTTGAGAGCCGGCTCCGGCGAATCCCCAGAGGGCGGAGCGGGCGACCCGGCTGTGGAGCACGTCCCCCACGATGACGACCTTGAGACCTTCCAATCGTCCAAGCTTGCTGCGGACGGTGTACAGGTCCAGCAGGGCCTGGGTTGGGTGGGCGTGAAGCCCGTCGCCGGCGTTGATGACGCTGACCTTCGGCAGGTGCCGGGCCAGGAAGTTGGGAGCGCCGGAGTGAGGGTGCCGGATGGCGATGACATCTACTCCCATGGCCTGGAGGGTGAGCCCGGTGTTGAGCAGGGACTCGCCTTTCTCCACGCTGCTGCCGGACTCGCTGACGTTGATGACGTCGGCGCTCAGCACCTTCCCCGCTTCCTCGAAGGAGACCCGGGTGCGGGTGCTGGCCTCGTAGAAGAGGGTTACCACCAGGCGGCCCCGCAGCGTGGGAGCCTTCTTGATGTCGCGATGGAGGATGTCCTTCATCGCCGTGGTGTTGTCCAGGACTGCGGTGATTTCCTCCCGGCTGAAGTCGTCCAGGTCCAGGACGTGCTGTCGGGCGGCAGTCGGAACGCCGGTCGCCGGGGCAGCCGCGATTTCATGGGAAGGGCGGGCAAGGGTCATCGGGTCAGTCCTCCCCCCGCAGGATGGACACTTCGTCTACGCCGTCAAGCTCGGCCAGACGGACCCGGACCTGCTCCCGCAGGCTGGTGGGCATGTTCTTGCCCACGTAGTCGGCCCGGATGGGAAGCTGCCGGTGCCCCCGGTCCAACAGGATGGCAAGGCGGATCTGCTGGGGGCGGCCAAAGTCGTTGAGCGCGTCCATGGCGGCCCGGACCGTCCGCCCGGTAAAGAGAACGTCGTCAACCAGCACAACGTTCCGCTCCTGTATGTCCACCGGAATGTTGGTCCGCTTGATGGCCTTCAACTCCCGCCGTTGCAGGTCGTCCCGGTGCAGGCTGATGTCCAGCTCCGCCACCGGCACCGCGCTGCCCTCGAACCGGGAAATGTTGTCCGCCAGGCGCCGGGCCAGGAACACGCCCCGGGTCTGGATGCCGGCGATGACCAGGTCTTCAACGCCCCGGTTGTGTTCCAGGATCTCGTGAGACACCCGGGTCAACGCCCGGCGGATGTCCTCCCGGTTCATTACCTGATGTTCTGTCATCGTTTCCAGGTTCAAGTCGGTCCCAGAAAAATACCCTGCCGCAGACCGGCAGGGCAGAATGCCCTCCTAGCTTCGGTAGAGGGCAACCAAGCCTGAAAAGGCTTTCCACTTTGCCAGCCTCTCGGGACTGTCTTAAAAGTGCGGCCGCGGAGGGCTGTGACACCCACCGCCGCCGGAATGTTCTATTTTGCGGGCCGAAGTATACCAGACTAGCCCCTCGGAATAAAGCGATTGGTCAGACCAAATCCCCTCACGCCGCCACCCGTTTCCTCCGGTTGTTCAGATAGTCCACCAGCACGTACTGCCCCAGGTTCTCGGAACTGCTGTAAAAGGCCCGGCCCCGGTTGATCCGGGTGAGCCGGTCAATGAAGTTGACCAGCTGGTAGTTGTTCTCCAGCATGAAGGTGTTGATGACGATGCCTTCCTGGGTGCACTTGCGCACTTCCTTCAGGGTTTCCAGCTCGGTGCGGTAGCTGGGCGGATAGCTGAAGAAGGACTGGCCGTTTTCCAGGTGGGCGGTGGGCTCGCCGTCGGTGATGAGCAGTATCTGGCGGGAGCCTCCCTTCTCGTTGGCCAGCAGCTTGCGGGACATCATCAGCGCGTGGTGGAGGTTCGTCCCCGACACCCAGGCGTTCCAGTTGGTCTTGATCAGGTCCTCCTCCTTGATTTCCCGCGCGTAATCCGAGAACCCGATGACGTGGAGGGAGTCCCGGGGGTACTGGGTGCGGATCAGCGAGAAGAGGGCCAGGGTGACCTTCTTGGCGGCCTGGAAGTTGTTGAACAGGCCCATGGACCGGCTCTGGTCCAGCAGAACGGCGGTGGCGGCCCGGGTCATGTGCTCCTGCCGGTGGATTTCGAAGTCCTGCGGGCCCATCCGCACCGGGATTTCCGGCCCCGAGCGCAGGACCGCGTTCTTGATGGTGGCCTGCATATCCAGCAGGAAGGGGTCGCCGAACTCGTAGGGCTTGGTGTCTCCCAGAAGGTCGCCGCCGGCCCCCCGCTGGTCCAGCTCGTGGTTCCCCATCCGGTCCTTCTTCAGGTGGACGAACACCTCCTTGAGGGCCTTCTGGCCGATGCGGCGGATCCCCCGCGCGGTGAGCTCCAGCCCGTCCTCGCCGGTGATGTATCCCGCCTCCTTGAGAAGCTGCTGGAGGCGTTCCAGCTGCTCCCAGGCTTGCCGGGCCTCCTCGCCGAGAAGCTCGGCCAGCTTTTCCGGGTCTATATCTTCCAGGTTGCCGGTGCGGATGGCGTCCTGGATGGACTGCTCCAGCCGGTCCAGGTCCTGGAGCTGGCGCATCATCTCCCGGGCCTGCTCCATAGTCAGGCTGTCGTCCCCCAGGAAGGGGTACTGGCGGCGAAGATCGTCCATGGGCATTAGCTGGCCCATGAGCTGGGCGAACTCGGCCATCTCCCGCTGGGTCTCCGGGTCGAGCGCGGCGTTGAGGGCGTCCTCCAACTGCTGCCGGGCCTCCGGGGACATGCTTTCCATCATGGACTGCATCTGGGCCAGCTGCTGCTGGAGCATTTCCATGAGTTCGTCGAAGCTCTGCGGAGGATTTGGGCCGAACATCTGCCCCCACCGCTGCATGAAGCCGTCGAAGTCCGGCTCCCGGCCGGCCATCTTGTCCCGCATCATCTGGTTCAGCTCCCGCATCATCTCGCGGGTGGCCGCCATGTCCTCCGGGGACATTCCCTGGAGCTGCTGCTGCATCTGCTGGGATATGTTCTGGGCCATCTGGGACTTGAGCTCGTCCAGAAGCTCCTGGAGCAGGCGCTGCGCCTCGGGGTCCATGAACTCGTAGTCCATCAGCTCCTGTATCTGCCCGGCCAGGCCGTCGGGAAGCTGGTCCAGCGTGTCCAGGTTGCGCTGGGCCCGCTGCTCCAGCATGTTGAGCAGCGCTTCCTGCTGGGGACGGTCCTCGTCGGAAGCCCCGGAAACCTGGTCCCGCGCCTCGTCGAGACGCCGCTGGATGCCCCCCCGTTCGGTGTCCAGGATTTCCTTCAGGCGGCGCTCCAGGTCCTCCACCACCGAGTCCATGTTGTGCTGCTGGAGCTGCTGGCGGCGCTGGTTCTTCAGGCGTTCCATCAGGTCGCGCAGACCGCCCATCTGCTGGCCGTCCTGGTTCTGCATCCCGTTGCGGAACAGCTCCCGTAGGGCGCGCATCACGTCCCCCTGGCTGAGCAGCTCGTCGGAAAGCTGGTCCATCAGGGCGTTGGCGTCGATGCCGAAGATTTCCTGGGTGCCGTCCCAGCGGCTGTAACGGTAGGTGCCAAAGAGCATGATGGCCTCGGTTCGGCCGGCAACCCTTGGGTTGTCAGCGTGAGGTGACGTGCGGGAGGTGACTGGGAGGTCGTTTAGGACAAGGAACGGGGCGGCTAGCCGGCCCCGATGGCCGCCAGTCCGGCGTCGGCGCACTCCTGGTCCTGGGAGTAGTGGCCGCCGCTGACCCCGATGCCTCCGATCATGTCGCCGTCCACGTTGATGGGGGTGCCGCCGCCGAAGAGGATCATGTCCTCCTGGTGGGGCAGGCTGTGGAGCAGGGGCGGATCGTCTTTGATGAACTCCCACAGTCCCAGGGTGGGGAAGCCGAAGGAAATCGCGGTCCAAGCCTTCTGCTGGGCGATGCGGACGGCCAACAGGGCCGCGCCATCCATCCGGCTAAAGGCCTTCAGGTTGCCGTCGGGGTCGCAGATGGCGATGGCCATGGGAACGCCGATTTCCGCGGCCTTGGCCTCGGCGGCGGCGATGGCCTGCCGCGCGGCTTCCAGGGTGATGCTCTTGCGGTCAAAGGAAGTTGGCATGGGGAATCCTCCTGGGAGGTGAGTGTCGCCAGGCTACTATACCCCAACCGCCCCGGAGCGGCTAGGCCGGGTTGGAATGATGAATGGAGACCGGCTACTCTCCCGCCTGTATGACGACGCGGCCGCCGGTCCGAACCTGGATGCTAAGGTCATGGTCATCGAGCAGGGCCATGCCAATAAGAGGGGTAGCGTCAGCCGCGTACGCAACAACGTCTCTCATCTGGCCGTCCCACACCACGGTGACCCCATAGGAAGGGAAGATCACCTCGCCGCCGTCTGCCAGGACCACCCGACTGACGCCAGTGAAGGCCAGTCCCAACTCCGTCACCACGGCTTGGGGCAAGGTGAGGAATCGGTTGAATCCAGTGTCCACCACGGCGTCTATTTCCAGCGCTTGCCCCGCCGGGCCCTGTAGGGGAAGAGTCACTACGGCTTCACGGGCAGCGTTCACCACCCCTTCGATCACCCAGTCCTCCCCGGGGTCCCGCCTCCGATGCTGGCTATCGCACGGTAGCCGACCCGCAGTAGCCACACGTTGGCAGCGTCCGAACGCTGCGCCCGCAAACCCTCCACTGCGGCAAGCTCGCTGTCGGCAACGGCCCAACTTCCGCTTTCAACATCGATGGCGACGATCTCTCCGTGATGGCCGGTTTCGACCTGCGGCCGGACATCCCGCTCATATATCTCATTGCCCATGTGGGCAATCTCTTCCAACGGGCGGCTTGGCGCGGTGGGAATGGATGGCTGCGCGTGTGCCCTGGTCTCCGCGTCTCTCATGCGCCCCCCATACAACGTGCTTCTGCAATAACCATTCTACCTCTGGCGGTACGGTGCGGAAACCCGTGCATGGTGTTCCGGCAGGGCAATCCCCCCAACCCTGTCTCCCACACCCAACACCTCACCCGTCATTCCCCACCGGAACGTAACCTCCGACCGACCTTTTCCGGCCATTCCCGTGCCGGACCCCGCGCGATAGCCGCTGGCGTTGAGACAAGCCTGCCCCCGCGCAGGCGGGGGTTGCCTTGCGGCAGCGGCGGAGTCGCAAAGTGGGATTCCAGACCCGGCATGGGGAGCAACGCCGCTACACCACCCGCGCCCCCAGAATCCTCTCGATATGCCCCAGCGCCCACCGGTGCGCGTCGGGGTCGAAGCTGGCGACGCAGTCGGCGGGAATCTCCACGTCGTAGTCCCGGTTACGGGCATCGCTGGCCGTGTGCATGACGCAGATGTCGGTGCAGACGCCGCAGATGATGACCCGGTCAGGCCGGTGTTCGGCCAGCCGCTGTTCCAGGTCGGTGTTGAAGAAGCCGCTGTAACGGTTCTTGGGGACCACGTTGGCTTCCGTCACGAACTCGGCCAGTTCCGGGATGACCTCGGGTTCCTCGGTCCCGATGACGCAGTGGACCGGAAACATTCGGAACTCCAGGTCGTCCGGCTGGTGGTGGTCGCAGACGAAGACGATTTCCGAACCGGCGTCTTTCTCCCGGCGGAGCAGGGCCTGGACGTTGGGAATGATCTCCCGGGACTCGTCGCCGCAGTAGAGGTTGTGGCCGGGTTCCAGGAACCCGCGCACCATGTCGACAACAATCACCGTGTTGGGCATGTCGGGCCTCCTTCAGGGTGGTCCTCTGGAGTATTACCGCTGGGATTCGACGGCCTCCAGGAAGGGTATGCCGTCAACCAGCACGTCGTCGATGACGGCGTCGCCTTCCCTGTCTACGAAAACCCGGACTTTGACGTCCCGGGCCCGCTCGACGATGTGGCCGGTGCCTTCGGGGACGAAGTAGGTGCCGATGCCGAAGTCGAGGCGGCCGGAGTCATCGGCGTATCCCGTTATGAACAGTTGGCCCGGCCGATTGGAAGGATCGAAGCGGGGATGCGTTTGCTGGTAGCCCGTGGCCTGCCAAATATCCCCTTGCTGTTCCAAGGTCACGTAGTACAGAGACCTTCGCGGAAGATTCTTGGGCAGGGGCGGGTTGGCGGTCTCGACGCGTCCGGGAATGGCGATCTCGTAGCTGAGGATGGCGTAGTCCCCCTGGAGGAGCGACCGGGGGTCAACGGGCACGGTCTGGAGGACGATGCGTTCTCCCGTCTGGCGGACCTGCTCCCGGAATCCGACGATGCCGGCCAGGACGACCAGTTGGGCCGCGACGATTACCCAGAACGCGATGGAAAACCTGGCGGTCATCGGCTGCCTCCGGGTCCAGGCTCCGGGTCCGAGTCCGGTTCCCTCAGGCGCCGGAGGACCCGGCGGCGGGCCCGTTCCAGCAGGAAGCCGCCGCCGAGGAGGAGCAGGCCGGCAACGATGAAGACGACGGAGCGGTCCAGGAGGTCGAAGCTGTACTCGAAGTACCGGGTGAAAATCCAGATGCTGAAGAACCCGATGGACAGGTTGATGAGGGATTCGCGTCCCCGGAGGTAGCCCAGGTAGGCCAGCCCTACGACCCCCAGGCCGTAGAGCACGTTGGCGGCAAGCGGGTAGGCGGTTCCCCCCTCCAACGGAAGGAACACCACGAGGACGCCAAAAAGCAGCAGCGCCAGCGAAGGGGCCGCTTCCGTCAGCAGGGGCGCCAGCGGCTGCGCCCGCCGCCGCGCGTCGAAGGCCATCCATGCCCAGGCGGCCAGCAGGGCGGCAGCGGTCACGGCAGCGATGGCCCAGTATTCCAGCGTCACCGGGAACAGGCCGCCGCCGGAATAGTCCCGGGAGCGGTCGGTCCAGTCCCAAAGGTCCCCAAACCCCCAGAAATAGAGAATGCCGAAGGTGATGAGCAAGCCCATCAGCTGGAAGGTGGGCATGAACAGGCGGACGGACGGGAAGGGCTCGTGGAGCCTTCCCCCGGCAAAAAGGACCAGTCCCAGGGCCAGGTAGAGAGGCATGGCGAGGGATGGGATGAAGTCTTCATCCAGCAGCCATTCCTGCCCCCGGAAGCCCACCGCCGCCAGTCCGGTGACCAGGGCCAGGACCATAACCGGCTGGGACCGCACAACGTAGGCGAGGGGCAGGACGCCGAGGAACCAGTAGAGGACCAGGTTGGGGTGGTTCACCGGGATATGGTAGGTCTGGGCGATCAGGTGAATCGCGGCCCCGTAGGCGATGCACCCCAGGAAAATCAGGGCTGTCCCCACCCGGGGATAATCGAGCCGGTAGCGCAGCAGAAACCCGGCCCCGTATATGACGGGAATGCCAATGAACATCATGGCCAGCTTCACGCCGGAGGAAATTTCCTGCCAGTTCGCCGCAACGAACAGGATGACTCCCAGCCCGACCAGGACGGCTCCCATTATCAGCAGGACGGTCACCAGCCGGTTGCGTGGCGCTTCGGCGGCTTCCGGGAAGTCGTAGGAGCCGAGAATTGCCCGGGCCTGCTCCCCGGAGATTATCCCCGAGGCGCGCCAATGCTCCACCTCGGCCGGCAGGCCGGCCAGGAACCGGGGGTCGGCTGGACGGGGACCGGAGCTGCCTTCAGCCATTCATCAATTCCCGGCTGCCCCCGCCGCAGCGTTGCAAATCATGTGGCTTCACTCCCTGCCGCCTCCTTCTACCCCGTCTTTCCCGCGTAGGCGGGAATCCAGACCCCCGTTGCCGTCGAGTTGCACTACCTAAAGCAGAACCCCACCATGCCCGTGCCGGGCAGTCCCATTTCCAGGCTGCCGCAATGATGGGTACGACTCCAAAAACACCCACATGGTGGTGCCGCACGGTGGTGCATATGCTTCCTGTTTTCAATCATTAGCTTAGGAATCAATGTCTTCAGCCCGAATATCGGGAGTCCGTGGCCAGCATACGGGACAGTCCCACCGTCTCGAAAACTTCCGCGAGAGAGGCCATGCCCGGCATGAGCTGTTCGGTGGTGCCGTGTTCCTTCAAGTGCCCCATCAGATCGCCGACCACCCGGCACGCCGCCATCAGGGCGCTGGCCGGGAAGATGACCATCTTGAAGCCCATCTCCTCCAACTCAGGGGCGGGTATCAGGGGGGACTTCCCGCTTTCCACGAAGTTGTAGAGGAGGGGCACCTCGAAGGTCTCGGCGGCTTTCCGTGCTTCCTCCCGCGAGCGAAGGGCCTCGATGAACAACGCGTCCGCCCCGGCGCGGACGTAGTCTTCGCAGCGGCGCATGGTATCGTCCCAGCCCGTAACGGCCAGCGCATCCGTCCGCACCATGATCGTGAAGTCGGGATCGGTGCGGGCGTCCACCGCGGCCCGTATCTTCCCGCACATTTCATCCCTGGCAATCACCCGCTTGTCGTCCAGGTGCCCGCACCGCTTCGGAGACTCCTGGTCCTCAATATGCACCGCCGCAACACCCGCACGCTGGTACCGCCGGATGGTGCGCCGCACGTTAAGCATCCCGCCGTACCCGGTGTCAGCGTCGGCGATGATGGGGACGTTGACCACCTCGGCCATGGCAGCGGCGTGGGCAGTCATTTCGCTCATGGTGGCGAGAGCGAGGTCGGGGTAGCCGAGGCGGGCGACGGACATTCCGGCGCCGGTCATGTAGACAGCGGGGAAGCCGGCCTGCTCAATGATGGCGGCGGTCAGGCAGTCGTAGGCCCCCGGCGCTACGATTATGCCGGGCTGGCCGAGGAGCCGGCGGAAGGCTGTGGTGGCGTTCATGCTGAAATCTCCGAAGGTCTGACCGGACCAGGGTTCAGGGGAAGGGGTTTCCGTCAGGCTATGAGGCCGCCATCGACGGTTATGGCTTGTCCGGTGATGTAACCAGCTCGGGGGCCGGCCAGGAAGGCCACGACCTCGGCGACTTCGGCGCCGCTCCCAAAACGCCCCATGGGGATGCGGCCCATAATCTGGCGGCGGGCGTCGTCGCTGAGCTGGTCAACCATTCCTCCGGTGTCGATGAATCCGGGGGCAACGGCATTGACGGTGACGTTGCGGGATGCTACCTCGCGGGCGACGGCCTTGGTGAATCCAATCAGGCCGGCCTTGGCCGCGGCGTAGTTGGCCTGACCGGGGTTGCCGCCGATGCCTACGACGGAGGAGATGTTTATGACCCGTCCAGCGTGCCGCCGGATCAGTTGGGGCATGACCTTCCTGGTGCAAAGGAAGGCGCTGCGGAGGTCGATGTCCAGGACCTCGTCCCAATCCTCCAGGGACATCCGGAGGAGCAGGCGGTCGCGGGTGATGCCGGCATTGTTGACCAGGATGTCGATACGGCCCCAACGCTCCGACGCCGCGTTGACCACCGACTCGGCAGAGTCTTCCTGGGAAACGTCCCCGGCAATGGCGAAGGCATTGCCGCCGGCGGCAGTAATGGTCTCGACCACCCTGGTGGCGGCGTCCAGGTTGGTGTGGTAGTTGACGGCGATGCCGGCGCCTTCCTCCGCCAAACGACAGGCGATGGCGGCGCCGATCCCCCGGGATGCCCCGGTCACCAGCGCCACCTGTCCTTCCAAATCACGAGGGGGCATGAGTTCAGCCGGTGGCGGCAGACTGCTGCAGGGAGACAAGTTCCCGCCGCATCTCGCCCACCATGTCAAGGGACACGCACATCACGCCGGTGCGGATGGCGCCCGTTACGCCGTCGGCCCGGGAGGAACCGTGTCCGAGGATGACGGTCCCGTTGACGCCGAACAGGGGCCCGCCCATCTTGCGGGGAAGATTCATGGCGGTCCAGAGCTCCTCAATTAGGCCGGAGGCACCCCCGCCCGGAATGGCCGAGGACAAGCGTTCCTGGAGGTATTGTCCCAGAGCTGAACCCAGGCCCTCCGTGAACTTCATGAGAATGTTGCCGACGAAGCCGTCACAGACGACGACATCGGCCTTGTCGCTGAAGAAGTCCATCCCCTCGACGTTGCCGACAAAGTTGAGGTGGCTGTCTCGGAAAAGCTGATAGCTTTCCTGGACCTGCCGGTTGCCCTTGGCCTCCTCGGCGCCCACGCTGAGCAGGCCGATGCGCGGGTTTTCGATGCCGAGGAAGCGACGGGCGAAGACGGAGCCCAACGCTCCGAAACTGAGCATGAGGGCAGGGCGGCAGTCTACATTGCTGCCCATATCAACCATAACGGTCCGGGGAGCGAGGCCAAGGAAAGGGCCGCCGATGCAGGGGCGGTCCAGACCTTCCATCAGGCCGAGCACCATCACCGCGCTGGCCATGGAGGCTCCGGTGGAACCCATGGAGACAAGCAAGTCCGCCCGGCCGTCCTTGACGACCCTGGTGGCGACGGCGATGGAGGCTTCGGGCTTGTGGCGGAGGGAAAGGACCGGGTGTTCGTCGTCGCCAATCTTGCCCTGGGAGGGAACGACGGTAACGGCTTTCCCGGCGGTGTTGTGGCGGGAAAGCTCCCGCTCAACGGGGTCCCGGTCACCAACGAGGATTACCTCTGCGTTGTGCTCCTCCAGTGCTGCCAAGGCTCCCGGAACGGTCTCCGGCGGCCCATAATCCCCACCCATTGCATCCACGACCACCCGGATGGGGGCCGAATTTCCGTTTCGCTGCATACCTACACCCTTGCTGGCTGGTCAGCCGGACGGTGTTCCGCGGGTCCGTCCGGCAGGTCCACGGCTGCGGAGCCGCTGATTATCTCGCTGAGGGTCTGCCGGTGGCGAACACCGACGGAGCACGTTACGCGGCGACGATTCCCGTCATGTTCTTCCCTGGCTATTTTACCCCAAGTCTCGACCTCATCGCCCACGTAGGCGGCGCCTCTAAAGCGGACTTTCAGCGAGCCTGTTTCAAACCAGGCCCTTCCGAAGGAAGCGAACATCATCTCGGAGATGAAAGCCAGGGTCAACATGCCGTGGGCGATGACTCCACCGAAACGGGTGCCTGCGGCAAATTCGGCGTCCCAGTGAAGGGGATTGTGGTCGCCGGATGCCTGGGAGTACTGGTCCAACTGGCCCTGGGTAATGGTCTTGACCACCGGGGCCAGTTCCTGGCCAGGT
This sequence comes from Dehalococcoidia bacterium, assembly GCA_034423195.1. Lineage (GTDB taxonomy): Bacteria > Chloroflexota > Dehalococcoidia > Lucifugimonadales > UBA3495 > CATOSK01. Next base: position 55,795 of record DAOUIZ010000066.1, read on the forward strand.
CCGGTCATGGCTGAACCCCTCCAACGTGGGATCCTCCTCCGGGCGACTCTCCGGCGGGGGACTCTCCGGGGCCGGCTTGGGGAGACGGGGTCAGCACGGTTGTCCTGCCGCGCTGGACCGGCAGCCCGCCGGGCCCGGCCAGGGTGTAGGAGACGGTGGTGAACTCCAGCCCCCCACGGCGGCGGGGAGGTTCCTGCCGAGCGACGCCGGTGACCCTGGACCCGATCTCCAGAGGAGCCAGGGTCTCCATTTCCTGGAGACTGTGAATGGTCCCGCCCGGCAGTTCAAGCGTTTCCAACACGCGCCCCAGCACGCAGGCGGTCAACGCCAGGGGAGGCACCAGGCCGTGCTGAAGATAGATTCCGGGGGAGTCGCCTACAGCCTCCACGTAGGACTCGACCCATTCCGGGGTGACCAACCATTCGCCCAGTTGGACTTCATCGCGGGATTGCTGCCCACTATCTCCCATGGACATGCTCACCGGAGCAGAAGCTGGAACCCCAGAGGCGGAGCCGAGGCATGGGGAACGGCCAGCACACCCTTCCGGGCGGGGTCGTTAACCCTAGCTTGGGGCGTTGGCTCGGGTTCGCCAAGGGATCAGTCCCGGAACCCGAAAGCGTGGACGGCCTGTTCCACAATGTGCTCGCCGATGGCCAGGGAGGAGGTGGCGCCGGGAGAGGGAGCGTTGAGGACGTGGATGGCGTTCCTGCCGGTGAGGATGTTGAAGTCGTCCAGCAGAGCGCCGTTGCGGGCAACGGCCTGGGCCCGGACACCGGATCCTCCGGCCACCAGGTCCTCGGAGCGGATCTCGGGAATAAGGCGCTGGAGGTCGCGGACGAACACCTTCTTGGAGTAGGAGCGGTGCATTTCGCCGATCCCAGTTTTCCAGTGCTTCATGGACATCTTCCAAAAACCGGGGTAGGTGATGGCTCCCAGGGTTTCTCCCAGCTTGATGTCGCGCTTGGTGTATCCTTCGCGGGCGAGGGCCATCACGGCGTTGGGGCCGGCTTCCACCTGCCCGTAGATGTCGCGGGTGTAATGCACACCGAGGAACGGGAAGCGGGGATCAGGGACGGGATAGATCAGTCCCTTGACCAGGTGGCGGCTTTCGGGACGCAGGGTAAAGTACTCGCCCCGGAAGGGGAGAATCCGGACGCCGGTGTCCTCCCCGGCCATTTCGGCGATCTTGTCGGCGTACAGGCCGGCGCAGTTGATGATGTGCCTGGCTTTTACGTCGCCTCCCGGGGTCTGGACGGTGGTCAAACCGGCGGATTGGTGGATGGCCTGGACGGGCGCGCTGGTGAAAACGTCGCCGCCGGCTTCCTGGAAACGGTTGGCGTAGGCGGAGGCGACCTTGACGTAGTCAACGATGCCGGTCTGGGGCGACCAGAGAGCCTGAACCGCGGAGGTGTGGGGTTCGATTTCCTGAAGGCGCTCCGGGCCGATCATCTCCAGTCCCTCGACGCCGTTGGCGACACCCCGGTCGTAGAGGTCCTGGAGCCTCCCCAACTCCGACGGGTCGGTGGCGACGATGGCCTTGCCGCAGCGTTCGTACTCGATCTCGTTTTCCTCGCAGAACTGGACCAGCTTCTGCACCCCTTCAACACAGAAGCGGGATTTCCAGGAGCCGGGGCGGTAGTAAATGCCGGAATGGATGACGCCGCTGTTATGCCCGGTCTGGTGGGTGGCCAGCCGGGTCTCCTTTTCGAGGACTGCGACCTTCTTGTCCGGCATCCGCCGGGACAACTGCATGGCGGTGGACAATCCGAGGATTCCCCCGCCGATGATTGCGACGTCGTACTCGCTGGACTCCATTGACTTCTCCGGTTCCGGGGATTGGGATCCCCCTCAGCCGGTGGGGGACAGGCAGCGGAAAACGGGATTTATAGTATCATAGCCGGAACACAAGGACACAGGGCTTAGCGGAAGCCCGCGCGAGGAACAATAGCGATGGAATCCGGAGACTTATGGAAACTAATCCTCTTCTTTGTCTGCCTCGTCTTCTCGGCGTTTTTCTCTTCCTCTGAGACCGCTTTCATTGCATTCCCGCGGCCGCGGCTGCTGCGACTGGTCAACGACGGAAATTCCAGGGCCAACCTGGTGTCCCGTCTAATCGGTCATCCGGAACGGCTGCTGGCAACGGTGTTGTTGAGCAACAACCTGACCAATACGGCGGCCGCTGCGCTGGGCACAGCCCTGGCCATTAACCTGATCCATAACTCGACCGTCGCGGTGCTGGTCTCCACTTTCGGGGTCACCTTCCTGTTGCTGGTGTTCAGCGAAACGCTGCCGAAAACAGTGGCATGGAAACGGTCAGAAACGGTGGCGATGACCTTCGCGCGCCCCTTGGCCATCGTCCAGTGGGTGTTGTCTCCGGCGGTACACCTGCTGCAACTCATCACCCTGGTGTTCACGAAGATGGTGGGAATCAGCGGGTCGGCGCCGCGGGACAGCGAGCAAGAGATACGGACACTGATTACGGTGGGGGCGCAGGAAGGCGAGGTGGAGCAATCTGAGGCGGAACTGCTGGAGAAGGTTTTCCGGTTCGGAGACCAGAGGGTCATGGAGATCATGACGCCCCGACCAGAGATAATCTGGATACGGGAAGGAACGACTCTCAAGGAATTCCTCAGCACCTATTGCCAATACCGGCATACCCGTTTCCCGGTCTACACGGATACGACGGAGAACGTAATCGGACTGATTTCGATCAAGGACCTGCTGCAGGCCATGGGCGAGAATCAGATGCAAGAAGATGATCCGGTAACCACCTTGCTGCGGCCGGCCATGGTAGTGCCGGAGACCAAGCTGGTACGGGAAACTTTCGCCGAGATGCAGGAGTCGGGTCAGGGCATGGTACTAACCATCGACGAATTTGGAGGAATCGCCGGGCTGGTCACCCTGGAACAGCTCCTCGAGATCATTGTCGGGGACGTGACGGAGGAAGGGGAACCGGTGGAGTCTTCCTACTCGCTGGTGCGGGACCACGTCTACCGGGTTGACGCCGGAATGCCCATCAGTGAAGTGAACGGGGAGCTGGGCCTGACCCTTCCTGAGGGTCAGTACAACACTCTGGCCGGCTTTATGCTGGAGAAGCTGGGGCGGGTGCCGGAACCGGGGGACTGGGTGGGCCATGACGGACTGGTGCTTACCGTTTGTGAAATGGACGGAGTGAGGATCGCCCAAGTCGAGGTAGAGGGCGCTTGGCTCTAGCGCAGTCTGGGCAGCCGGGGTTGCCGGAGCGTCCCTGGTTTCCTTGACCGGCCCGGGGGCCTGTGATTTACTGACCCCACCTGTCGGCCGCCCAGACGGCTGGCTATTTGGAGCAATACGCCATGCAGTTCGGAATGTTCATGGAGTTCGGTATCCGGTCGGACGGGAGCCAGGCAACCGCTTTCAGGGAAGGGTTCGACCTGGTGGACGCGGCCGAGAGTTGGGGCTTGGACGGAGCGTGGCTGGCGGAACTGCACTTCAATCCCGCACGGTCGGTGCTGTCCTCGCCGATAACCATCGCAAGCTCCATCGCCACCCGGACGAAGCGGATGCGGATCGGGATGGCGGTGTACGTGCTGCCCCTGAACAACCCGCTGCGGGTGGCTGAGGAGGTGGCGACGGTAGACCATATCAGCGAAGGGCGCTTCGAGTTTGGCATTGGCCGGAGCGGGTTTGCCCGGGCCTACGATATGTACGGCATCGATTACCACGAGAGCCGCCAGCGGTTCCAGGAGACCTTCGAGGTCCTGCAGGCGGCGTGGAAGGGTGAGCCGTTCTCATACCACGGCGACATCTACCAGTTCGACAACGTGACGGTGACGCCCCTGCCCTACCAGCAACCCCATCCGCCGGTGCGGATCGCGGCGACTACGGCAGAGACTTTCCCGTACATGGGGCAGCAGGGCAATCCTATTTTCGTAGGGCTGCGGGGAATGGACATTCCCGAGTTGAGCCGGTGCATCAAGGAATACCGGAAGGCATGGCAGGAAGCGGGACATGAAGGCGCTGGAGATGTTTCCCTGCGGATCCCGGTGTACGCAGGGGAAACGATGCAACAGGCGGTGGACGAACCCTTCGAAAGCATCAGCGCCTACTTCAGCCGGATGGGCAGCCTGTACCGGGAGTCGGCAGGGCAAGCCGGCATCGACGCTACCGAGCTGAGGGGAAACAGGGCGGACCGGCTGGCCGCACTGTCCTACGAAGACATCCTGGAAGCGAAGGTGGCATTCGGTAGCGCGGAAGGGCTGATCGACCGGTTCCACTTCCTGGAAGAGGAGTTGGGGGTCAACAGCATCGTCGCGGAGCTGAACGCCGGCGGGCTTATTCCAGCGGACCGGGTGCAGCGAAGCCTGCGAATCCTGACCCACGACGTCATGCCGGCCTTCAAATAGCCCGCTTACCCCGTCCACCCGCCCGTACCCGCACCGACGCCAGCCAAGGAGCGACTACCGTGAACATTGCCATCCTGGATGATTACCAGGCCGCAGCCGGAGAAATGACGGACTGGTCGGAGCTGCCGCAAGGCTCCAACGTCCGGTTCTTCCACGACCACCTGTCCGACGAGAACGCGCTGGTGGAGCGGTTGAAGGACTTCGACGTGGTAATGGGTATGCGGGAGCGGACGCCCTTTCCGCGCAGTGTTTTGGAGCGGCTGCCAAACCTCCGGCTGTTGATCACATCCGGTCGGGGGAACGCTTCGTTTGACCTGGCAGCAGCGACGGAGCTGGGAATCACGGTTTGCGGCACGGACGGCGCGGGGGAAGGTCCGACGGAGCTGACCTGGGGCCTCATCATCGCCATGCTGCGGCAGATTCCGCTGGAGGAGCGGACGGCCCGGGAAGGCCGCTGGGGGATCCACATCGGCGTGGGATTGAAGGACAAGACCATCGGGCTGCTGGGCCTGGGGCACATCGGGTCACGGGTGGCGCGAGTGGCCAACGCCTTCGACATGAACGTAATAGCGTGGAGCCAGAACCTCACCGAGGAACGGGCGAGGGAGTGCCAGGCAACGCTGGTGGACAAGGAAACCCTGTTCCGGGACTCGGATATCGTGTCGGTACACGTCCGATTGAGCGAGCGGACCAGGGGACTGGTCGGGGCCAACGAACTGGGCCTGATGAAACGAGAAGCCTACCTGGTGAACATTTCCAGGGGACCCATCGTGGATGAGGCGGCGCTGGTGGCGGCGCTGCGGGAGAAGCGAATCGCGGGAGCCGGACTGGACACCTTCGACGTGGAGCCGCTTCCCGCAGACCACCCGTTGCTCAAGCTGGAAAACACGGTCATCACTCCACATATCGGCTACGTAACGCGGGAAGCCTATCTCGGCCATTACCGGGGCACGGTTGAAGACATCCGCGCTTTCGCCGCGGGAGAGCCGGTGCGGATGCTGAACCCGGGAGTCAGGGAGAGCCCGCAACTGCGGGCCCCGTCGGACTGAGCCGGGCAGGGTCATCGTTCCACCATCACCAGACACAGGAGTTCACCATGAAGGCGGTACGGATACATGAGTTCGGGGACCTGGATGTCCTGCGGTGGGAGGACATTCCGGTGCCCAAGCCGAGCCCCCACCAGGCGCTGATCAAGGTGGACTCGTCGGGGGTCAACTACGCCGACATCATGCGCCGGAAAGGCGGCTACCCCGGACCGAATCTGCCTTCCACGCTGGGACTGGAAGCTGCGGGAGTGGTTGAGGAACTCGGTTCAGACGTTACCGGCCTGACGGTCGGCCAGCGGGTGATGGCCATGGGGCCGCAGGGAAACGCGGAATATGTCGCGGTCAACGCCAACCTGGTGTTTCCCTACCCAGAGACCACCGACCCGGTGCAGGCCGGGGGAATGCCCATCGTGTTCCTGACGGCTTATCATCTCCTGAAGACGCGGGGAGGGATGCAGGCCGGGGACACGGTGCTGATCCAGGCCGGGGCGTCCGGGGTGGGCACGGTGGCGACGCAGCTGGCCAAGGCCTGGGGGGCGCGGGTGATTACCACTGCGTCCACGGCGGACAAGCTGGAGTTGTCCCAGTCGCTGGGAGCCGACGTGACGATCAACTACACCGAAGAGGACTTTGAAGAGAAGGTCCTGGAACTCAGCGACGGGAAGGGGATTGAGCTGGTGCTGGAGTGCGTGGGCGGCCCGGCGCTGGAAAAGAGCGTGCGCTGCGTCGCCTCCTACGGGCGGCTGATCAGCTATGGAAACGCCTCGGGAACCCCGGCCAACATTCCCTCCGGTGACTTCACGTCGGCAAACCGGACGATCATTGGATTCAGCATGGGGAGGTCTCCGGTGGGATCTCTGGACCACAAGGCTGCGATGGCCGAGCTGTTCCCGATGATTTCCAGCGGACAGGCCAAGCTGGTGGTGGACAGGGTGATTCCCATGGCGGAGGTGGCCCAGGCGCACCAACACCTGTCGAATCGCGGCAGCCGCGGCAAGGTAATTCTTACTCCTTAAATGCTAGAATAGCTGCCGCCAAAGGCAGACCCAAGCGAGGAGTAGGGAGCATGGCCCAGGGAGTTTCCGCGCGCTCCGGCGATATGATGGTGCTGGTGGGCACCAGGAAGGGAGCGTTCATACTGACCGGGGTTGAGTCCCGCCGGCGCTGGCACCTATCCGACCTCTTCTCTCCAGGCAGCGACGTTTTCCACCTGGTCTACGACCGGCGGGGCGAGGGCAAGCTGTTCGCCGCCACCAACAGTATGTGGTTCGGCCCGCAGGTGGAGTTCAGCCAGGACCTGGGCAAGACCTGGGAGCAGGCGCAAGCCCAACCCCGTTTCGCAGACAAGCCGGAATATGCCGAGCATGACGGCCCGACGGTCAGCCGCCTCTGGCACATTGAGCCGGGACGGGAAAGCGAACCGGGAGTCCTTTACGCCGGAGTGCAGCCCGCCGGGCTCTTCAAGTCTGAGGACGGCGGCGTTACCTGGCGGGAGGTGGAGGGGCTGTCCAGGCACCCCACCCGCCCGGAATGGCAACCCGGGTTTGGCGGCCTGTGCCTGCACAGCATCGCGCTGGACCGGAACGCGCCGGACCGGATGTGGGTCGGAATTTCCGCCGCCGGGGTTTTCCGGACCGACGACGGGGGAGAGAACTGGCGTCCGGCCAACCGGGGAGTGCGAGCCGATTTTGATCCGTCAAACCCCCTACCGGAGTGGGGCCAGTGTCCCCATAAGCTGCTGTCCCACCCGTCCAGTCCCGGAAGGCTGTACCAGCAGAATCACTGCGGGGTATACCGGACGGACGACGGGGGCGACGAATGGCAGGACATCACCGAGGGGCTGCCGTCCAGGTTTGGATTCGTCGCGGGAATCAATCCCCGTAACCCGGAAACCCTGTACGTAGTGCCGGAGGATGAAGCCCTGGGGACGGACGTTGGCGGCGGGATCCGCTACGTATCGGGGGCGCGGTTCCGGGTGTTCCGCAGCCGCAACGGAGGCCGGGACTGGGAAACGCTGACCAACGGCTTGCCCCAGGAAAACGCCTACCTCCACATCCTGCGGGAGAGCATGGCCACCGACTCCCTGGAGCCAATGGGGATTTACGTTGGCACCGTCAACGGCCAGATTTTCTACAGCCGGGACGAGGGCGACCACTGGGAGTTGATGGTGGAGAACCTGCCGCCGATCAACTCGCTGGAGTGCGCCCAAGTGTTGTAGGGGCGGGAGGCGAACCAAGGCCTGCGGCGACGGCCGCCCAAGTCTTTCTACCCCAGAACCCGGGCCTTGATTGTTTCGAGGAGGGACCAGAGGCGGCTCCAAACGAGGCGCCGCTCCGCGTCCGAGAGGGGGCGGTCCAGGGACCGGCGGCAGGCCGCGACAGCCTGGCCGGAGAGGAATCCCCAGCAGCCGGGTTCCTCGCGCATCCAGCCAATGACCTTGTCCCGGTTTTCCTGGACCACCTCGGTGAGGATGGGGTCGAGGGCTTCCAGGGTCATCGGCCGGGAGTCGGGCACGCCGGGTCAGCCCCCGCCGACGGGACGGACGATTTCCAGGGTGTCGCCGTTGGCGAGGGTGATGCCGGAGAAGTTCTCCTTCTTGACAACCTCCCCGTTGTAGCCGACGGCCACGAAGCGGAGGTTGACGTCGACGGTCTCCAGGAATTGTTCCAAGCTGAGCTCGTCCTCTGCCTCCCGGGGCTTACCGTTGACTGTCAGGTTAATCACGGCGGGCCAAATCCTCCTTGACGGCGGGGCGATACGCCCGGGTAATGGTCTGCTTGATGAGCCGGGCGTCCTCCCCAGGATCGGGGGCGGTCAGTATGGCTGAGATCACCGCGACGCCGGAAGCGCCGGCCTCCATGGCCTGGGCGGCATTTCCGGCGTTGATCCCGCCAATGCCTATGATGGGGATCGAACACCTGGACGCGACGCGGGCTATCAGGTCCGGGCCGGAGGGCTCTTCTCCTGGGTGGGATGAGCTGGCGAACATGGTGCCGACCAGCAGGAAGTCAGCTCCGTCCCCCTCGGCCTGCACTGCTCCTTCGACGGAATGGACGGAGCGGCCGATGATGGGTACGTCACCCAGGACCCGGCGGGCCTGGGCCGGGGAAAGGGCCGCCTCGCCAAGCTGGACGCCCGCCGCTCCGACACACCGGGCCACGTCAACACGCTCGTTGACAATCAAGGGAGCGGAGCCGGACAGAGCATCCTGGATTGCCGACGCGAGGACAAGCAAGTCTCCGCCGGGCAGGTCTTTTTCCCGGAGTTGGACCAGGTTGACCCCGCCGGCAACAGCTTCAGCGATGCGGGCGGGCAGGTCTCCGTCCGGGACCAGGCGCCGGTCGGTTACCAGGCAGAGGCACGGCTCCGGCAGGGTTGTCACGGTCTACCTTCCGGCGGCGGTGGGCTGGGGAACGTCGGTGGTGGGGCTGCTGGCGGCGGCATGGGTACGGGTGGGGATCCGCCCGGCCAGGAAGGCGCTCCGCCCCGCCTCAACCCCGTGCCTGAAGGCCTCGGCCATGAGGCCGGGCCTCTCGGCCTGGGCGATCGCGGTGTTGACCAGCACGGCGGAAGCGCCCATCTCCAACGCCTTGGAAGCATCGGATGGGACAGCCAGGCCCGCGTCCACGACCACCGGGATGTTGGCCTGCTCGATGATGATGCGGACTTCCTCGACGGTGTGGATGCCCTGGCCGGAGCCGATGGCAGAGCCCAGGGGCATGACGGTGGCGCAACCCACTTCCTCCAGGCGCTTGGCCAGGACCGGGTCCGCGTGGATGTAGGGCAGGACGGCGAACCCCTCCTTGACCAGCTGCTCGGCCGCTTCCAGGGTCCCCTTGGGGTCGGGGAAAAGATACTTGGGGTCGGGGATAACTTCCAGCTTGACGAAGTGGGTCTGGGTGACTTCGCGGCCGAGACGGGCGACGAACAGGGCTTCCTCGACGGTCTGGCATCCGGCGGTGTTGGGCAGGATGGCGTACTTGTCCGGGTCGATGTAGTCGAGGATGGTCTTCTCGTCCGGGTTGTCGAGGTCGAGGCGGCGGATGGCGACAGTAACCATCTGGGTGCCGGAGGCCTCCAGCGCTGCAACCTGGTCTTCCATGGAACGGTAACGGCCAGTACCGACGATGAGCCGGGAGGTAAATGTCTTGCCAGCGATTACCAAATCATCCGACATGGTGAGGACTCCTTCTAAGAATCGCGGCTTTCGGGGCCGAGTTAGGCAACTTGTCCAAGGCCCTTGGGCCGCTCGATTTAAGGGTCGCGGCTTTCGGGGCCGAGTTAGGCAACTTGATCTAAGGCCCCTGGGCCGCTCTTTAATCCATCTGTGTGCAAAAAACCGCCGAGCAATGATGCTGGCGGTTGCAAGTGTTGACTAGCTCCATTCCCTGCGCCGGCATTACCCGGATCAGGTACAGGCGGTCGGCGGCGTTGGCCACCCTCTCAGCCTGGCTTACCCAAGCTCCCGACAGAACCAAGAATCAGTATGGAATTGTACGAGGGGACTTTAGCACCGGGCCGGGGGGAAGTCAACGGGAGGCGAAAGGGAAACCAGGGCATCCGCACAAGAGGAACCGGCAGGGGAACCGGCAGATTTTTTGTTTTGTGGGACATTTCAGCGATTTCAGGAGGGGTTGTGCTTAAAATTTCGGGAAACACGGGAAAATTTGTGCCCTCCAGGGACACTTCAGGGCCGTTTGGCGCCGGACTGGGACACGATTTGAGACGCGATTGGGACATTATGAGACAAATTGGGACATTTTGGGACACAGCCCCGAAGAGGCCGGGAGAAGGAGGGAGGGTTGCCGAGGTAAATCAGAAGCAAATCATTGGCACGGTTGGCAAGATCCGGAGGAGTATTATCCGGCGGATATTTAACGCTACAAGGGAAAAGCGCCAGTGTCAACGGCCAACTGTCAGCGGTCAGAGGGGCCGCAAAGAAAGACCGCCGGAGGGAACAAACCCTCCGGCGGTCCAGTCAATCCGGTTAGTGCGGTGTGGTTTAGACGGGAGCGGCGACGAGCTGGCCCATTGCATCGTAGGCCCAGTGGAGGAGCTGGTCGGTCTCCTCCCAACCGATGCAGGCGTCGGTGATGGATACGCCGTACTGCAACTGGGAGAGGTCTTCGCAGAGGCGCTGGTTGCCCTCGTTGAGGTTGCTCTCCAGCATCACGCCGATGATGTCCCGGTCTCCGCTGATTTTCTGGGAAACAACGTCCTTGAAAGCCCGGGCCTGTTGCGTGTGGTCCTTGTTGGAGTTGCCGTGGCTGCAGTCGACCATGATCTGAGACCGAACACCCGACTTGGCAAGACGGTCCTTGGCCTCGGCGATGGCCTCGGCGCCGAAGTTGGGGCCGGCATTGCCGCCGCGCAGGACAAGGTGTCCGTCGGGGTTGCCGGTGGTGCGGATGAGGGCGGTCTGGCCGTCGCCGTCCATCCCCAGAAAACCATGGGGGCTGCGGGCGGAGAGCATGGCGTCGACGGCTATCTGGGCGTTGCCGTCGGTGCCGTTCTTGAATCCGACGGGCATGCTCAGGCCACTGGCCATCTGTCGGTGGATCTGGCTCTCGGTGGTGCGGGCGCCGATGGTGCCCCAGGTTATCAAGCCGGCCAGATACTGGGGGACGACCGGGTCGAGGAACTCGGTGCCGGCGTACATTCCCATTTCGCCAATCTCGAGAAGGAGGGAGCGGGCGGTGCGGAGCCCGGCCTCGATGTCGAAGGTGTCGTCAAGGTGAGGGTCGTAGATAAGGCCCTTCCAGCCAACGGTGGTGCGGGGCTTTTCGAAGTAGACCCGCATCACGATGAGAAGGCGGTCGCTAAGTTCCTGGGCCAGCTCCTTGAGGCGTCCGGCGTACTCCAGAGCCAAATCCTTGCTGTGGATGGAGCAGGGGCCGACGATGAGGAGCAGCCTGGGGTCTTCGCCATTGAGGACTCGCCGGACCTGCTCCCGACCCTCCACGACGGTCTGCTCAGCGGAGGGAGTAATGGGCAGGGAGTTGACGAGACTTCGCGGGGTAGTCAGGGGTTGCATGGACTCGATGTGTACATCTCTGGTTGCCGACGGTTGCACGGTGTTCCTCCCAAATAAATATCGTGACCCGGGTAACGGTCCTACATCCACGCCCGACCGGCCAATCCAGGCCCAGCCTCCGGCGCCAAAACCAAAAAACCCCAACCTATGCCGGCTGGGGTCTGGTGTCCTCCTGGCTGCCCTTGGCTAGCACACCAAGCCTTCGCCGACTGGCTGGCAGCCGGTAAAGAAATAGCAGCAATAACCGCAACCGTCCCAGGTAATTTTCATTGCGGAAAAGATACTACTCGCCCCCCCGGTCTAAGTCAACAAGTTTTGGAAGCATTTCCATCTTGGAATCGTTTTTGGGACATCGAGGCCGGTATTGACAACCGGGTTTTTGGTGCTAGAATTCGTTTTCGCAATTAATTGCAACTCAAGCCTGATTGCGATAACTACCAGTGACAGAAACCGAACGCGCCATAGAAACCCTCCGGGAACAGGGACACCGGCTGACGCCGCAGCGGCTGCTGGTGCTGCAAATCGTGGGGGCCGGGAACGGCCACATGGGCGTGGACGAGGTCTTCCGGCTGGCCCAGGAAGCCTACCCGTACATTGACATCGCGACGGTATACCGGACGCTTCATCTGTTCAAGCGGCTGGGCGTGGTGACCGAAGTGGCGATAGGCGACCGGCTGCATTACGAATTGACCGATCCCTCGGGGAAACATCACCACATGGTGTGCGAGGTGTGCCACGGAGCGTACAACCTCAGTCCGCATTACCTCGAGGAGTTCAGGGAGACCCTGATCCGGGATTTCGGCTTTGAACCGGACCTGGAGCACTTCGCGGTGCCTGGAATCTGCCTGGAATGCCGGCAAAACAACCCCAAGAATGGAGAAGACAAATGAGGAGCCCAACAGAGATGGCAAAACCATTTTCCAGCGCTTTCAATCCAGTTATAGCCGCAGTAGCCTTGTTTGCGCTGCTGCTGGCATTGGCCGCCGGCTGCGCCCCGGCAGCGGACGAAGGGACCGGCGGATCAACAGCCGGGCAGGGCCAAGGGGCAGCCGAGCCAGCATCGGCGCAGGACCAGGACGCGATGGGTGACAGCGAGCCGGACCAACTGAGGGTCGTCGCCACGGTCGCGCCAATAACGAGCCTAACGGAAAACATTGGCGGCGACCGGATTTCCCTGGAGGGCGTGGTGCCGGAGGGGACCAACTCCCATACGTACGAACCGACGCCGTCCGTTGCTCTGTCCCTGGCCGAAGCGGACCTGTTCATCGCCAACGGCCTATTCCTGGAAGAGCCGACCATAGAACTGGCGGAGGCGAACCTGCCGGAAGGGGCGGTGATCCTGACCGTGGCGGACAAGTCCATTACGAGGGAAGAGTGGGTGTTCGATTTCTCTTTCCCGGAGTCGGAAGGGCACCCTAACCCCCACCTCTGGACGGCGCCCCTGATGGCGAAGAAGTACGCGCAGCTCATACATGAACAACTAGTGGCGCTGGACCCGGAGAACCAGGGTTACTACGACTCCAACCTGGAGAAACTGGAGGCACGGCTTGACGAGCTGGACCGGAAGATTGAAGAAGTGGTGGAGACAATCCCGGCGGAGAACCGGAAGCTGCTGACCTACCACGACTCGTTTCCGATTTTTGCCCAGCGTTACGGGTTCGAGATTATCGGAGCAATCCAGCCATCGGACTTCTCGGAGCCCTCGGCCCGGGAGGTGGCGGAGCTGATTGAACAGGTCAAGGAGTCCGGCGTCCCGGCCATCTTCGGTTCGGAGGTTTTCCCGAGCCCGGTGCTGGAGACCATCGCGCGGGAAAGCGGGGCGGAATACGTGGACGACCTGCGGGACGACGACCTCCCCGGGGGCGTCCAGGACCCGGAACACACCTACATGGGGCTGATGGCAGCCAACATGAGAATCATGGCGCCGGCGCTGGGCGGCGACGCCGGGCCGCTGGAAGGATTCGACACGGGACTGGTGTTTGAAGGTCCCAGCACGGCAGAGTATCCTCAGTAGGAATTCCGAAATAGGGATCCGAGGCACCAACCCAACAGGCGCAGAAGGACGATAGATGCTTCATCCTTTCCCCCACGACCGGCATGATGGCGAGCCGATAATTGAATTGAGCAACGTACACGCGGGTTACGAGAAGCAGCGCGTGCTGCACGGAGTTGACCTGCGTATCATGCCCGGGGATTTCATCGGACTGCTGGGCCCCAGCGGCTCGGGCAAGACCACCCTTCTCCGCACGCTGCTGGGGGCCACCAGCGTCTACTCCGGTGAGATCTACCTGCACGGCGCACCAGCCAGGGGACTGCGCTCTCACGTCGGATACGTTCCGCAGCTTGAGACCATCGACTGGAACTTCCCGGTGACGGTGGAGGAAGCGGTGATGATGGGCGCGACGCGCCGGAACCCGCTCTTTCCCTGGCACCGGGGAAGGGACAAGAAGACGGCTGGGGAAATGCTGGAACGGCTGGGGATTTCCCACCTGGTGAAACGCCACATCCGGGAGCTGTCCGGCGGCCAACAGCAGAGGGTTTTCCTGGCGAGGGCGTTAATCAGCAATCCCGAGGTCCTGCTGCTGGACGAACCGACCAGCGGGGTAGACATCAAGACCCGGGACGAGGTGATGCACCTTCTGCACGACCTGAACCACCAGGGGATAACGGTGGTGTTGACCACCCACGAAATCAACGCCGTGGCAGTCCACCTGCCGTGGCTGGTGTGCATAAACCAGTCCGTTGTGGCCGAGGGTTCCCCCTCGGAAGTAATCACTCCCGAGAACCTGAAACGGACCTACGGCGCGGAAATGCCCGTCCTGGACTTCGAGGGAATCCCGCTGGTGGCCGAGAGTCCTCACTTTCACGGAGTCAACGGAAGGAAGAACGGCAAGAGCGGAGAGGTTGCGCCGGCGCCGGGTGCGGCGGTGGAAATGGAAAAAGAGCGTGTTTGAACCCCTCCAGTACGACTTCTTCGTGCGGGGACTGGCCGCGGCGACCCTGGTGGGCGCGCTGTGCGGGTTGATGGGCGTTTACATCGTCCTGCGGAAGATGTCGTACATCGGCCACGGCCTTTCCCACTCGGTGTTCGGGGGAGCGGTGGTCAGCCATGTGATGTCCTTCAACTTCTTCATTGGAGCAAGCCTGTGGGGTTTCCTGTCGGCAGTGCTGATCACCCTGACCACCCGGAAGCGGATGATCGGGTCGGACGCGGCCATCGGCATCATCACGACGGCGAGCTTCGCCCTGGGAATCGCGCTAATCAGCCGGTTCAAGACATTCACCCGCAGCTTCGACGCCGCCCTGTTCGGAAACATCCTGGGGGTGACCGAGGGAGACCTGCTGGCGATCGCGGCGGTGGCCGGGGCGACGACGATTATTCTGCTGGTGGGCTACAAGCTGTTCCTGTTCGCCACTTTCGATCCCGAGGTGGCGCAGTATTACGGCGTTCCAACGGTCTGGGTGGATACCATGTTCTCGCTGGTCCTGGCGGCGACCATCGTGGTGTCCATGCAGGTGCTGGGGGTAACGCTCATCGCGGCGGCCATCGTCATCCCGCCGGTGGTGGCCCGGCTCCTGACGGACAAATTCAGGAACATGACGCTGCTTTCCACCGGAATCGGCGCTTTCTGCGGCCTGGGGGGAATCTACCTCAGCTATTACGTGGACGTCTCTTCCGGGGCCAGCGTGGTGCTGTTCTCGGCGGCGCTGTTCGTCGTGGCCCTCGCCTACAACAATCTGAGAAGCACCCTGGGAATCGCGGCCAACCGGGCCCGGCTGCTGTCTGGGGAAGCGGGGACCGTTGATTAGCCGGGCCTGCCGGGATATGCCTCCTTTTCCATTAACTCATGCAACTTCTGACGTTTGATCCGGTAATAATCCGAATGGCCGTTTATCGAATTATGTTGCGGCGGATGCTAAACTTACCGCCAACCAAAACCGTCCAGGCCACGGTCGGGATGAACTCCTGAAAGGAGGACGGACATGGCCCACCAACACCACCATCACGCCGTTCCGGTAAGCACCGAGGGACAGGAGGGGTTCCGCAAAGGAGCGACCTTCATTGTAGGCGGCCTCACCAGCGGGCACGGAGTTTTCCACTGGATTGCCCAGAGCTTCATAGTCGTTCTGCCCGAAGTGCGGGACGTGCTGCTGGGCGGGAGCAACCTCGCGGTGGGCAGCATCCAAACGACCCGGGAAATCGCCTCCGGTTTGGTCGCGCTGCCCGGAGGGATCCTGACGGACGTTCTGCGCCGTTACTGGGGCTGGGTGATGGCTGTCTGCATGGCGCTGTTCGGCGTAGGATGGCTCCTGATGGCGGCGGCGGGATGGCAGGTGCCGGGCAGCGCGTGGCTGGTGGCCGACCAGTCGGCACAGGCCCTGGAAACCAGCAGTTCGCTCAACCCGTTGGGGTATGCCCTGTTAATTGCCGGCATGGCGGTGGTGGCGATAGCGGCATCGGTGTGGCACCTGCCGGCGATGGCGGCACTTTCTTCCCACTTCAGCCACCGGCGGGCGTCGGTGCTGTCCTTCCACGGGGTAGGCGGAAACATCGGCGACGCCCTTGGCCCGGCGCTGACAGGACTGTTGCTGGCGTTCCTGACATGGCAGGCAATTATCAGCCTGTACGCTGCGGTGCCAATTTTCCTGGCTTTCGCGGTGTTCTGGGCTTTTCGGGATATCGGCCAACGGGCGGCGTCAGCGGCGGCAGGCCAGGCCGCCAACACGATGAGCAACCAACTGGCGGAAACGCGGCTGCTGGTGCGCAACCCACGGGTGTGGGGAATAACGGTGGTGGCGGGCCTGAGGGGAATGGCGTATATCGGCTTCATCTGGGTCCTGCCGCTGTTCATGGCCGACGTGCTGGGGCTGAAAGTCGACGTTACGGAGGGGAACTACGAAAGCTTCGTGGTGCGGGGAGGACTGATCGGGCTTTTGGTGCTGGTGGGGATATTCGCCAGCCCGGTAATGGGGTACCTCTCGGACCGGTTCGGCCGCAAGCTGGTGTTGATCCCCGGCATGGCCGTGCTGGGAGTAATCACCCTGCTGATGGCGCCGTTCGTGAATGGAGAGGAAGACCTGATAATCATGACGGTGCTGCTGGGCGCGCTGGGCCTCTTCCTGTACAGCGACCAGCCCATCCTTACGGCGGCGGCGATGGACATTGTGAGGGAGGGGACGGCGGCGACCACGCTGGGCCTGCTTTCCACGGCCCGGTTCATCTTGAGCGCTGCTTCTCCGCTGATTGCCACATGGCTCTACGACATTAACCACGACAACGTGTTCTACTACACCGCAGCGTTGTACGGCGCTGCTATTATCCTGCTGCTGCTGATCCGGCTGCCACGGCCGGTTTTCGAGCCGGACGACCATCACGGGCATGATGGTCACGGAGGGGACGGTCATGGGGACGGGCACGGCGGCCACGGAGCGCATGCCGCGCATGGCCACGGCGAACACGGTCACGACCACGGCGCCCACGCCCAGCACGGACACGAGGGGCATGGAGAGCATGGCCACGGGCACGAATCCCAGGCGCAGTCCGGCCATGAACACGGGGAACATGGCCATCACGGGGAACACGGCGGTCATGGAGAACATGGCCACGAACACGGCGGTCACGGCCACGGCGAGGAACCCCACCGGCACTAGGGGTTCCCATCTGCTCCAAGAGTGAAGTCTTTGCGCCCGGCAGATCGCGGAATCCTGCCGGGCGGCGCTTTTTTCGGCATACGGCGTGAAGAGCCGACGCCGCAAGCTGTTGGCGGGGTGGGGTAGGGTTTCGGGCTGATGGCGGCAGGCACCAAACTTCCCTGCAAACTTCCTTGGATGTTCTGGCTTGATGCCGGGCTGAAGTCGGCATTAATCTGCCTGCTGGCCTTCGGCGCTTTTTCAGGCCTGCAACAATTCGAGGGCAAGGCGTTTGCGTGGAGGCTGGCCGCCTACCCGCCCTGCACCCTGATAGTTCCGCTGGGTTGGGCGCTGTTGGCACGAAGGCCGGCGTTCCCTTACGCGGCGGACATCCTGTTGACCCTGCCCTTCTTGATTGACACGGCAGGGAACGCAGCCGATCTTTACGACACGGTTGGCTGGTGGGACGACCTGAACCACCTGGTCAACTGGGGGCTGCTGGCAGGCGCCGCCGGAGCGTTGTCCTGGCGGGGCCGCGTTGGTCCCTGGACCACGTTTGCGTTTGTGGTCGGGTTTGGGGCAGTGACGGCAATCCTGTGGGAGTTGGCGGAGTACGCGGCGTTCATCCACGACTCACCGGAGCTGGCGACGGCTTATACCGACACGCTGGGAGACCTGGGGTTGGGACTAACGGGGTCGGCGGCGGCCGGGTTGGTTTCCGCCTGGGCGACGAGCCGGGGTCGGGAATAATCACCGTCCAGGGTGGTCCCGAACCGCCAAATGGTTTACGTGGGACACGCCGTCACCGTGCTATACTTACGGAAATCGTTATGTTAAGGAAGGGAACCGTTTATGGCCTTGAACACCGTTGCCATTCTAAGCCCCGGGGATATGGGACACGCCGTGGGGCAAACCCTGCGGGAACACGAGCTCCGGGTGGTGACCTGCCTGGCGGGCCGAAGCGGCCGGACGCGGGTGCTGTCCGAGAAGGCGGGCATCGAGGACGTGCCCGATTTCGCGGAGATGGTGGCGCAGTCGGACCTGATCATGTCCATGACGGTTTCCGGGGCCGTCCCGGAAATCTGCCGGCAGGTCGCGGAGGCGGTGACTGAAACCGGGCATACCGACCTGCTCTTCGCCGAGTGCAACGCCATCGCTCCCGCAACAGCTCAAGAAATGGAGGACGTCATCACGGAATCGGGGGCGAGGTTCCTGGATGCGTCCATCATCGGCGGTCCGCCACGCGACGGGCGCAGCCCCAGGTTCTATGCGTCAGGAGCCCACGCCGGGGAGTTCGAACAACTGCGGGAATTAGGCCTGGACGTGAGGAACATCGGAAGCGAGACCGGGCTGGCGTCCGGGATCAAGATGTGCTACGCGGCCATGACCAAGGGGTCGGCGGCGCTGCATTCGCAACTGCTGATGGCTGCGGAGTTGATGGGCCTTTACGGGCCGCTGCTGGAGGAGTTCCAGCGGGGCCACACGGCCACAATTCAGCGGATGGAAGGCTGGATCCCCGGGGTTCCGGCCAAGTCCCGGCGGTGGGTCAGCGAGATGCAGGAAATCGGCAAGACTTTCGGAGACCTGGGAATGACGCCGCACCTCTTCCAGGGAGTCGCCGACATGTACCGGCTAATCGGGGGGACGCCGCTGGGGGACGAGACCCCCGAATCGCGGGACGGCAGCCGCTCCTTGGAGGAGACCATCCGGCTGTTGGCCGGAGAGGTTGACAGCGCGGCGGGATGAGAAGCCGGGCCGGTGCGGGGCAGCCTTCCGGCTGATTGACCAAACGCGGATTAACCAGAACAAAAACCGGCCAACCGACGAACCCCCGGGCGCGGGCCCGGGGGTTTTTCATTGCCGCAGCGGAAGGGGGAGGCTAGGCCTCGGTCTGCTCGGTCTGGCTGCCGTTGACGGTGATGGTGATGTGGGCCATGGCGGTGTCGTCGGGAGCGCCGTGCCAGTGGTTCTCCCCGGCGGGAATGATGACCACGTCGCCTTCGTTGACAACGACGGTCTCGTCGTCGGTGGCGACCTTGCCGGTGCCCTCAGTGACAATCAGGATCTGGTCGCCGCTGTGCTTGTGGAACTTGTTGCGGGAGCCGGCGCTGAAGCTGACGATTCCAAAGTTGAAGTTGCTGCTGTCGCCGGGATCAAAAACTGTCTGGCGGGAAACGTCTCCGGTGAACAGCGCGCTGACCGCCGGTTCCTTGGGCACATCGCCCATCTTTACGATCTTCATACGGACCTCCTATTGGTAACAGGGTGGGGAATGCCGGTTGACTCGACCGGCTGGCGTCCCAATGATACCGGCTGGGGGTTTTTGAGTCCAGCCGTACCAAGCCGGACGGAACGGCTCGGGCAGCCTGCTCAAGACCCGGACTTCCCCTGCATGTCTCCCAGCAGGCGGGCCAGGGTGGAGGCCAGGAGGCTGGGCCGTTCCGCGTATTCGGGGGTGGGATACCACTCGTAGTCGAAGCTGCGGAGGGTCGTCCCGTCAATGCTGCAACGGAGGCTGGATACGATGACCTTGAACCCGGTGGCATGGGTCGCCTGCTCGGCCAACTGCTCCATGACGACTTCAGGACAATCGAAAATCACGAGGAACCCGCCCTGGCGCGATCCGTCAGTGACCCGTCCGCGAAAGACCTGGCCAAGGACCTGTGACTCGACGATTTCGTAGGAGCGGGCGGCAATGCCGTGATCCGGCCAGCCGATGTCGATGCTCCCGCCAACTTCCCAGTGATGCACTTCGATAATCCTCCCGGGCGCGGGCCGCCCGGTCCAGCCCGGTTGCTATGGAGTTTCGGTTGGGCAGGGCCCCAGCCGCCGCCATGCTAAACACTGGCGAACCACAACGCAAGGCGGAACTGTCCGGCTCCCGGTCATTGGCGGCGGAGGGTCAGGAAGGCCAGGGGCGGAGCCGAGACGGCCACCAGCAGCAGGGCCGGGGCGGCGGCCTGGGCGAAAAACGCTTCGGATGCGGCGGACCAGATCGCCGTCGCCAACGTCTCGAAGCCGATGGGTCCGAGAACGAGGGTAGCCGGCAGTTCCTTCATCGTCAGCAGGAAGACGAGACCGGCGCCCGAGAGCAACCCCGGGCGCACCAGGGGCACTGTTATCGAAGTCAGCACCTGCCGGGGGGTCCTCCCCAGGGTCCGGGCCGCGTGTTCCAGGTTGGGGTTGAGTTGGAGAAGGGAGGCCCGGACCGCCCCGACGGAGGTAGGAAGGAACAGGATGACGTAGGCCGCTATCAATATCCCCAGGGTCTGGTACAGCCCCGGCAGATAGTTGGCCCCGATGAAGACCAGTCCCAGGGCCACCACGATGCCCGGCAATGCAAACCCCAGGTAGGTGATTCTCTCCAGCAGGACACTGAGAAGGCCGGGGAACCGGACAATGACAATCGCGACCGGCAGACCGGCCACAGTGGCGGCAGCGGCGGCCAGGCAAGAGACATAGAGGGCGTTCAAGGCGGGGAGCCAGGAAACCAGGAAGGGTTCGCCGGCGGAGACACCCCGAATTACCCAGAACACCAGGACTGCCAGGGGCAGTGCCAGGGCAAACAGCAGGACCGCTGAACAGAGACCCGCCGCCGGCCAGCGCCAACCTTTCAAACGCACCAGCGACGGCGGGCGGGGCGCCCCCTGGTCGCTCCGGTAGTACGCCGAGCGGGTGCGGATCACTCCCTCGCAACCCAGGGTAGTGAGCGCGACTCCGACGAGCACCAGGGACATGACCGCCCCGAGTGTGCGGTCGATCCCCGCATCGTATTGCACGAAAATCGCCCAGGTAAGGGTCTCGTACTGGAGGAGGGAGACTGCTCCAAAGTCGCTGAGCGTGTACAGGGCCACCAGGAGCCCTCCCGCGGCCATGGAGGGACGGAGCAGGGGGAGGACGACCCGGAAGAAAGTCTGGCGGGAATTGTATCCCAGGGCGCGGGAGCTCTCCTCCAGCGCGGGGTCGATGCGGTGCAGTCCGGCCTGGATGGTGAGGAGGACGTAGGGATAGCTGAACATGGTGAGGACGGCGAAGGCTCCAGCGAAGCCGGTGATGTCGGGTATGCGTTCCACTCCCGCGACGGTTTGCAGGAACCCCTGCAGGATTCCGCGCGGCCCCAGGGCGGCAACGGCCACCAGCCCTCCCACGTAGGTGGGAACCACCAGCGGCAGCGCCAGGACGATTCCCCAGAAACGCCGCCAGGGGATGTCGGTCCTGACTACCAGCCAGGCCAGGGGCAGGGACAGGAGGATGCAGGCCAGGGTAACCGTTCCCATGAGGAGGACGGTGCGGCCCAGGGTCTGAAGCATCCGCAGCCGGAATAGCAATTCCCACGCGTCGAGGCCGCTGTCCAGGGTACGGACCAAGAGGTACGCGGGGGAGACCAGGAGCAGCAGGACAACGGCGACGGCCGGAACCAGGATGACCACCGGCGGCCGCCGGGAGCGAGAAATTCGGTTGAAGAGGGACCTGGAAGCAGTCCGAATGGAGGAGATCGCCAGTGGGGAGGTCACGGCAGACCGGCCATGTAGTTTCCCGCCTCTGCGCGGCCCGCTCCCGCTTCCTCGGAGGAGCGAAGGAGCGAAAGCAGGCCACAGGGAGGGCAAGGACAGGGGCACACAACCGCTTGGCTGGTTGTTGACGCGCCGACGCTAACCTGGAAGGTGTGGCGGTAAAAAGGGTGCAGCCGGATTGTCAATGAGTACACCAGTCCTCAGTTATTAGTCTATACTCTTCATAATTATATGTCAATACTTATCAAGACAGGCGTCCGTACATGATCCGCGTTACTTTCTCAAGATATGCTCCGGCAAAGCCCCCTTCGATGCAACAAAAGCAAACCGGCGGGAATGGCCTTTGTGGCGAAAGACCAGCGGACCGTTTTCCCCCGGGACGGCAATCCTGCCAGACTGCCCGAACAAGGCTCGGCATCGGATACGCCGCCGCTTCCCGATGCTTTATATGGAAAATGCGACATGATTGGGCGCTTCGACTTCCGCAAGTGCCGGAAAATCGCGGACTATTTTGCTCCTGACCGGTGTGATGTTCCGACGTATGCATGTGTTGACATGGGAAAAACCGGCGTGTACTCTTAACCACGTTAAGTACAGAGAAGAAGATAATCGTAATCTGCACACAGTCAACTGGAAGGTTAACCTTACCATCGTTGACCATCGGCACACAAACTTGATCAACGCCGCACCCGATCCGGCAGCCAAGTTGGACAAAAGAGGCAAGCGCAGGCTGATGCCCATTTTGGAAACAATCGCAACCCGCTGCAAGAGCGTCTGGGAGCGTAGCGACGGGTTCACTGTGGGCGGACCGGTTTCCATTGCCTCGGCGTCGTCGGAAACAGCGTTGCAGTGCCGGTCGCTGTCCAAGAGCTTTGACGGCGTGGCCGCCGTGACCGACTTCACCTTGACCATTCCCCGGGGACAGGTGACCGCCCTGGTCGGCCCGAGCGGCTGCGGCAAGACGACCGCGCTGCGGATGATAGCCGGGTTCGAGACTCCCGATCAAGGCAGCATCACCATCAGCGGCCATCCGGTGGCCGGTCCCAGTACAGACGTCCCGCCAGAAAAACGCCGGGTCGGCATGGTGTTCCAGGAAGGCGCTCTTTTCCCCCATGCCTCGGTGGCCCAGAACGTGGGATACGGGTTGGGGAAGGATGCAAACCGGCGCCGCCGGGTGGACGATATGCTGGCGCTGGTCGGGTTGGGCCATCTGCGGGACAGAATGCCCCACGAGCTTTCCGGGGGGCAGCAGCAGCGCGTGGCCCTGGCCCGGGCTCTTGCCCCACGACCGGAAGTTCTCCTGCTGGACGAGCCATTTTCCAACCTGGACCCAGGGCTGCGGGAACAAGTCCGCGGCGAGGTCATGGGTATCGTGCGGGAGCACCGGGTTACCGCAGTCTTCGTCACCCACGATCAGGACGAGGCGCTGCTACTGGGGGACGTGGTCGCGGTTATGCGCGATGGGCATATCGAGCAGGCGGATGCGCCGGAAACGGTGTTCCATCGTCCCGCAACCCGCTTCGTGGCCGAGTTTCTAGGGACTGCCGATTTTCTGCCGGCGCAGGCGGCCGGGGGACGCATCGAAAGCGAGATAGGCGCTGCCCCCAATCCTTCAGGCGCTGATGGCGCGGCGCGGCTAGAGGTGATGGTGCGGCCCGACTGCATCGACTGCATACCCCACGATGACGGAACGGGCACGATAGTCCACCGGGAATTCAGAGGAGCCTTTCACATGTACCGGGTGGCGCTTGAGTCAGGGGCAAACGTCCGCTGCCTCCTCTCCCACACCCAGGACTACCCGGTGGGGGCCAGGGTGGAAGTCCGCCTTCGCGACGGGCACTCCCTCCTGCCGTTTGCCGACGGAGTGGCCCTCTCCGCTTCCGGCGAGCCGGCCCACTCACACCCCTAGCCCCGGCCCCGGTTATCAGACCCCGGGTTCTCGGCGCCCCCAATGCCGGGCTGGTTGGACAGCTGCCGGGCATCGTTATCCCGTTTGACGCTCCGAGCGGGGCGTGAATATAATGGGGCCACTCCATAGGCGGTCCCACGGAAGGAGACTTCATGACCACACACGAAGCTGTGCTGCACCCCAGTTTTCTCATTGACGAGTTGAAGAAAAACAACATCTCCCACATTGTCTGGCTGCCCGACAGCGAGACCAATTTCATGTACAACATGCTGATGGAAGAATCGTCCATCGACCTGGTGCCGGTTTGCCGGGAAGGCGAAACGATGGCCATTGCCGCCGGACTGTGGGTCGGCGGCAAGAGGCCGGTGGTATTGATCCAGAACACGGGCATCTTCGAGTCCGGCGACTCCATACGGGGCCTGGGGCTGGATATCAACCAGCCGCTGGTCATGCTGATCGGCTACCGGGGCTGGACGCGGCGCGGGCCCACTCCCGACTCGGCGGCGCGGTACATCGAGCACATCCTCCACGCCTGGGACCTGAATTACTACCTGGTCGAGACCGACGAGGACGCCGGACGGATCAGCGTTGCAATGGAGGAGGCGGAGCGGACCCAGCGCCCGGTGGGAGTGCTGATCGGCGCGGAGTTCGGGTCGGGCTAACGAACGGGCCCCGCCCCATGACTCCCTGAATACCAACCCAAACCAGGAGACAACCCATGATCAACAACCAAGACGCGGTCCGGCTGATTGACAGCAAGCGCAGCGGCTCCCTGATCGTGCCCACCATGAACGCCAACAACGTTAACTTCGGGCTGCCCACCGTCACGTCGGACCAGAAATTCGACCTGCCGGTGTCCGGCGCGATGGGCAAGGCTTCGTCCCTGGGACTGGGGCTGGCGCTGGCCCAACCGGACAAGAAGGTGTTTGTCCTGGACGGCGACGGCAGCCTCCTGATGAACCTGGGAACGCTGGTGACGCTGGCCAACAAGGCCCCGGCCAACCTGTACCACTTCCTGTTCAACAACGGGGTCTACGCGGTGACCGGCGGACAGCCCATCCCAGGCTCAAGCCAGACGGACTGGGAGGAGATGGCCAAGGCCGCGGGCTATGCGGCGGTGTTCTCCTTCGACAACCTGGAAGACCTGGCCACCGGAATCGACGAGGTTCTGGCCGCGGACGGGCCGGTGTTTGTCCATCTGGCGGTGGAGCCGGAGATCGAAAACACGCCGGTCCAGTTCCGCACCCGCCCCAGCCGGACGGTACAGCAGGCCTTCCGCGAACTGCCGGAGGCGCTGGGCGTCCGATAACTCGGCAGGCCGCTCCAACATGGCCCATAACGCCGGGATGACTACGCAAACGTTGTCCCGGCGGTTTTTCGTCCGGGAAGTCAATCGAGCCAGTCGAGCCTCACCTCCGGGCACGGCTACGGAAGGTTGACCCATGACTGTGCTGAAAATTATCGCGAAAGGGCTGGCGGGACGACTGCTGGCCTACGGGGTTTTTGGACTGGGATTCTGGGTCTTGTACCAATCCTTCTTCCAGTCTTCCCCGTGGACCGGGGTCCCCATGGGCGTGACCGGCGGGGGGTTGATCCTGGGAGGGATGTACCTGATCGTGACGGTGAGGCGGTTCACCGGGCCGCCGGGGAATGGCGGCCCGGCGGAAGAAGACCAGGAAGGAACCCAAGAAGAAGACCGGCGGGAAAGCGTTCGACGGGAGGAGTAAAGCGGTGATACCAGCCATGGATGCCGCCAAGGCGGTGGAGTTTCACCGGGGCAACGCCCTGGTGGTGGCAACGTCGGCGGCGCTGCGCGAGTGGAACCAGGTATCCCAGAGACGGGACCTGGACGTGGACCTCACTGACTGCATGGACCGGGCGCCGGCGGTGGGGCTGGGACTGTCCCTGGCGCAACCCGACCGGAAGGTGCTGGTGCTGGACTGCGACGCAACCCTCCGCACCGACCTGGCCGGGCTGGCCACCGTGGGTGAGTCCAAGCCCGAGAACTTCGTCCATTTTGTGTTTGAAGACGCCGGTTACAGCTCCACCGGGGGCATCCCCATCCGCGGGCTGGACAACCTGGACTTTGCCTCCATCGCCGCCGGCTCCGGCTATGCCCGGACTTTCCAGTTCGACAGCCTGGAGGAATTGCTCATCGGCATGGAGGAGGTCATGGCCCAGACCGGTCCCACCTTCGTGGTAGTCAAGGTTATACAGCAGGAGGACCCACCGCCCTTTCCCGACCGGACCATGGCGGAGGGATGGGCCACGGTCAGGGAAACGCTGGGGCGGGACAGCCAATAAAGCAGCAGGCCGGAGGAATGGACCCTCCGGCCTGCGTTCCTGGTGGATATACCATTGCCGACCCCGCCCTGGGACCGGCGGTTATTATTCCCAGATGGCAAAGACCTTGAAGGAAACCTGCGACTGTTCGTCCAGAGTCTCCACGATTTCGGCGGGCTTGTCCCCCACCACTCCCAGGGTGATTATCCAGTTCAGGAACTCATGGTCTCCGGAAAGACGGATTTCCTCCGGTGTAAACTGGGCGACATTGCTGCCCTTCCCTTCCTTCAACCAGCCCAGGGTGCGGCGGTCGAATTGCTCGTCGAATTCGGAGCAGTTATAGCGGTGGGTCAGGAAGCTATGAGACCAACTGGATGAGGCCACTATGGCGACCCGTTCAGTCCGGCCGTCCAGGAACTTGCGGATAGCCTGTCCCAGCTCGTAGCACCGCTTGGCGGTGGGCCGGGGGGGATAACCCGGGCCGGCCTCCTCGCCGTAGCAGTTGACGAACAGGGGCAGGACCGGCAGCTTGCATTCCTGGTTCAGGAACATCAAGGGGTTGATGTGGGCGTGGGGAAGGCCCCAGTCCCAGCCCTTCAGCTCGGTGGCCGAGGACATATCGAACCCTTCCAGGATCAGGAAGTTGACCATGTCAGTGGCGAAGGCCCCGGGGGTCTGGAAGGTGTATTTCTTGTCCTGGGGCTGGTCCCAGATGTTGATTTTCCCGCCGGGGCGGTGGAAGGGATAGCCGTCCACCTCGTCGCCGGTGTACAGGCAGAAGGTGGGCAGGTTGTCCCGTTTGAAGTTCTCGGCCTGGTCGTCGCCGACCACGATCACCAGGTCGGGATTCCAGGCGTGAAGCTTGTCCTTCAGGACAGCGAAGGCGTCGACGATCTTCTGCTGGTTGACCCGGTCGTGGCTGAGGCCGTTGTCGTCACCCAGTTCCTCGACCATCTTGGCGGGAGCCTGGTAGTTGGGAACGCCGCCGTAGATGCGGCGCCGGATTTCCGGCCACTGTTCCGCCGGATTGAGGATCATGGGAGCATGGGAACAACCGAGACCCAGAATTTCTGCCATTTGTACTACTCCTGGATTTGATTTCCTGGATTACCTTCCGGCGCAGGGGGCTGTTCCCCGTCCGGCTTGTAGGGGAGCACCATAATTTGCTGGGCCACATTGTACCCGATGGGGACCCGTTCCTTCTCGGTGCTGACCGTCATCACGCCGACGTAGGACGCAGCTTCGACCACGGAAACGCGGCATCCGGGGATGAGGGATGAGTCGTCGAGAAAGCGCAGCAACTGGGAGTCCTCCTCGGGCACTCTTTCCACCACGTATTCAACGTTCATGGCGGCCTGGTCGAGGGTCAGCGCTCCGGCGGGAACGTTGGGTTCGCCGGAACCGGGGATGGGGCGCCCGAAGGGAGACTTGGTGGGATAGCCGAGACGTTCCAAGAGTTTGGATTCCAACTCCTGGGACATCCCGTGTTCCAGTTGGTGGGCTTCGATGTGGGCCTGGTGCAGGTCCATTCCAAGAAGACTGACTACCAGCCATTCCGCCAGCCGGTGCCGGCGGGCGATGTCCTCGCCCCCGGCCAGGCCACGCCTGGTCAGGCGAATGCGCTTGTCCGCGCCCAGGTCGACCAACCCCTGCTTCTGCATCCGGCGGATCATCCCCGCCACCGACGGGACGGAGGTCCCGAGGCCCTCGGTGGGGGGAAGCTGCTTGAGGGCGTCGGTCATCTGGGTGACCGTGGGAGTCATTGAATCTTCCCACAGCTTGTAGAGGGAAAGCAGGTAGTTTTCGGTGACCGAGGACAGCCGGTCGTGGGACTGTCCGTCCTCGGAAGCTTCGGTGAGGGTTGGTGTTCTTCGTGCCCGAGGCATGGTTCTCTCCCATACAACCGGGGCCATGAAATGCGACGAATGGAGGATGCCGCCCTGGGCGCCCGCCGTGAAGAGCAGATTACAAAGTTCCTCCTACCGTGTCAACAAATAGGTGCCGCGCCAGACTTGCGGGTGACGGCCAGGCCCAAGACCGGGGCTAGAACTCGGCGTTCTTCGGAGTTCTCGGAAAGGGGCTGATGTCCCTGATATTCTGCATCCCGGTGATGAACTGGACGGTGCGCTCGAACCCCAGGCCGAACCCGGAATGGGGAACGGTGCCGTACTGGCGCAGGTCCAGATACCACCAGTAGTCCCGCTCATCAAGCCCGGCCTGCCGCATTCGATCCAGCAGCAGGTCATGCCGCTCTTCCCGCTGGCTGCCGCCGATGATTTCCCCGATGCGCGGCACGAGGACGTCCATGGCCCTCACCGTGTCGCCACCGTCGTTGAGGCGCATATAGAAAGCCTTGATGTCCCGGGGGTAATCGGTGACCACCACCGGCTTTCCGATCTTCTTTTCCGTTATGTAACGCTCATGCTCCGACTGGAGGTCGAGGCCCCACTCCACGGGAAACTCGAAGGTCTCGCCGGAGGCTTGCAGCAGTTTGACGGCTTCGGTGTAGGTGATTCGCTCGAAGGAGGATCCGATGATGCCGTTCAGGGTTTCGATGGCGGCCTTGTCGTACCAGCGGTTGAAGAACTCCATATCCTCCGGGCAGTGTTCCAGGACGTAGGCGAAGACGAATTTCAGAAAGTCCTCGGCGAGATCGGCCAACCCGTCCAGGTCGCAGAAGGCCACCTCCGGCTCAACCATCCAGAACTCGGCCAGGTGACGGGAGGTGTTGGAGTTCTCGGCGCGGAAGGTGGGCCCGAAGGTGTAGACGTTGGACAGGGCCAGGGCGAAGATTTCCGCCTCCAGTTGGCCGCTGACGGTGAGAAAGGCGGGACGCCCGAAGAAGTCCTCGGTCGCATCCACTTCGCCGTTCTGGCGGGGCGGGTCCTTGAGGTCGAGGGTGGTGACCCGGAACATCGCTCCGGCGCCCTCGGCGTCGCTGGCCGTGATCATCGGGGTCTGGATGTACTGGAAACCCCGCTCCTGGAAAAAGCTGTGGATGGCGAAGGCGGTGGCGTTGCGGACCCGGGCCACTGCCCCGAAGGTGTTGGTGCGGGGACGCAGGTGGGCAATCTCCCGGAGGAACTCGAGGGTATGGCGCTTCTTTTGTAGAGGATAGGTCTCCGGGTCGGCCAGTCCCAAGACGGTCAGGCTGCCGGCGTTGACCTCGAATTTCTGCCCGCGCCCCTGGGACGGGACCAGGCTCCCCCGGGCGCTGATGCTCGCGCCGGTGTTCAGGGAGTCAACCAGGGGATAGTCGGGGCAGGACTCCTCCACGACCACCTGGAGGTCGCTGAGGGTGGAACCGTCGCTAATCTGGATGAAGGTGACCGCGCCGGAGGAGCGCTTGGTCTTGACCCATCCCTGGACCATGACCTCTCCGCCGGCGGATTCCAGGGCGAGGATGTCTTTGATTCGGGTGGGTTGCATAGTGTCCCCTCCTTTGGCCAATTCTAACATCGGCCGCCGGGACGATTTAGCGCAATCATAACCCAACCGGATTGGCGGGTAAATCGACTGGCAGGGCAACGGCAAGCCTATATAATGAAGAAGAGTTGGGCTTGGAGCCGAACTTGTGATGAAACCTCAGTGATACGAAGCTTTCGAAGCCGGGAGACCCAGCGGTTGTTTTTTCGTGAAAGGGCTGCCAGAATCCCGCCCGAGGTCCAACGGGGAGCGCAGAGGCTGCTGGCGATCCTGGACTCCGCAGACTCGCTGGAAGACTTGCGGTCTCCCCCGGGCAACCGGTTGGAAAGGCTCTCAGGGACACGGGCCGGCCAGCACAGTGTCCGCATCAACAGCCAGTGGAGGATTTGCTTCACCTGGCACGAGGGCGACGCTTACGACGTAGAGATTACGGATTACCATTAGGAGGCTCCAGTGGGTGCCGACAAGTTGCTGCCCGTTCATCCGGGGGAAATCCTGCTTGAGGAATTCATGAAGCCGCTGGGAATTTCTCCCGAGAGCCTGGCTGAGGATTTGGGACTCGAGCCCGACGCCGTGGGCGGGATTGTCAGTTGCAACCGTCCCGTTACGGCGGAAACAGCGCTGCGGTTATCACGCTGTTTCGGGACCTCTGAACGGTTCTGGTTGAACCTGCAACACAGTTACGACCTGGAAATCGCCAGAGACAGATTGGGCGACCGGTTGGATACAGAAGTGCGGGTACTGGCAGCCAGTGGCCCGCATCCACGAGAAACCGCGTGACTGGCGCGTGAGCTGCGCTTGGTACCGTTGCGATTTGTGTGGAGGGCAGTTGAAGCCGGGAACGGCCACCCTGGAAATCTGGCGCCAGCAGCAATTGATGGTCATCCGCGACTTACCCGCCGGCGTATGCCTGCAATGCCACGAGCCTTACCTGTCTCCAGAAACTTCTGACAGGCTCGACCGATTTATGGACACCACCGCAAAGGTCAAACCCCGGCAATACCTTGCTGTACCGGAGTATTCGGCAATCCAGACATTGGAAGGCTCCTAGATCCCCGGCCGCATCCGGTGCCAGTCCGTTGCCTGCTCGTAGGCGTGGGCGATGTTCAGGAGATTGGGTTCGGAGAGGTGGGGGCCGATTAGCTGCATCCCCACGGGCAGACCCTCGGAAAAGCCGCAGGGGACGGATATGCCCGGAAGCCCGGCGATGTTGACGGGAAGGGTGCAAACGTCGATGAGATACATCTGCACCGGGTCGTTGACCTTCTCGCCCTTCTGGAAGGCGACCACCGGAGACGTGGGCGTGGCTAGGGCGTCCACCTCCCGGAAAACCCGCGCGAAGTCTTCCCTGATGAGTGTCCGCACCTGCTGGGCCTTCAGGTAGTAAGCGTCGTAGTAGCCCGAGGACAGGGCGTAAGCCCCAAGCATTATTCTACGCTTGACCTCCATGCCAAATCCCCGCTCCCGGGTCTGCTCCATAGCCTCCCAAGTGTCGTTGGTGTCCTGGAAGGAGTAACCGTACTTGACGCCGTCATAGCGGGCCAGGTTGGCCGAACACTCGGAAGGGGCGATGATGTAGTAGCAGGCCAGCGCGTGGGGGGTGGTGGGCAGCGAGACGGGAAACGCGGCCGCGCCCAGAGATTCCAAAACGGCTATGGCATCCCGCACCGCTCCCGAGACCCCCGGCTGGGTCCCTTCCCCGAAGTATTCCTCTGGGACGCCGATCCGCATCCCGCGGATATCCCCGGTAAGGGCGGAAACATAGTCCCGGGGCCGGTCTGGAAGGGTGGTCGCATCCCTTGGGTCGTGGCCGGTCAAGGCTTCCAGGACCAGGGCACAATCGGCGACGCTGCGGGCGATGGGGCCGATCTGGTCCAGGGATGAGGCGTAGGCGACCAGCCCGTAGCGACTCACGAGGCCGTAGGTGGGCTTCAGCCCCACGACGCCGCACATGGCCGCGGGCTGGCGGATGCTTCCGCCGGTATCGGAGCCCAGGGCGTAGGGCGCCTCTCCCGACGCCACCGCCACCGCGCCGCCGCCGCTGCTTCCGCCCGGGATGCGGGACAGGTCCCAGGGGTTGCTGGATGGGAAAAATGCCGAGTTTTCGCAGGACGAACCCATTCCGAACTCGTCCATGTTTCCCTTGCCCAGCAGGACAGCCCCCCGGTCCCGAATCCGGCGGTAAGCGGTGGCGTCGTAGACCGGAATATAGTCCTCAAGCATCCGGGAAGCGCAGGTGGTGGGGATGCCGGCGGTGCAGATGAGGTCCTTGACCTGAACGGGAATGCCGGTCAGTGGATGGCCTTCCCCAGCCGCGATGGCCCGGTCCGCCTGGGCGGAGTGTCCCAGGGCGGTGTCGGCGGTGACGGTTACGAAAGCCTTGACCCGCTCCTCCACCTCCCGGGTCCGGTCCAGGAACGCCCGGGTGAGTTCGGTCGATGTGATTTCGCGCCGGGCTAAGAGATCATAGGCCTCGCCGACGCCCAGCTGCCAGAGTTGGGGCAACGCCTACTCCTCCAGCACCGGCTTGACCCGGATGAACTCGCCGTCCGTCACCGGGGCGTTCCGCAGCACGTCCTCCTGGGGGAGGCATTCCGACGTTTCGTCGTCCCTCAACACGGTCTGCAGGCTTCCGGCGTGGCCGGTGGGCGTGACGCCGGAGGTGTCCAACCCGCGGAGGACTTCAAACTGGTCGAGAATCTGGCCAAGCTGATCCCGCAGGACTTCAACTTCCGCATCGGTCAGCCCGATGCGGGCCAGCGCGGCAATATGTTCGACTTCGGAACGAGGCAGGGGCATGGTTCTCCTCCGGCCGGGCTGGCCTAGTTCATCTCCGCGCCGCCGGAAACGCTGATGGACAAGCCGGTAATGTAGTCGGACTCCCCGGAAGCCAGGAAGGCGGCCATCCTGGCGATGTCGTCCCCGACGGCGACCCGGCCCAGGGGAACGCGGGTGTTCCGGTCCTGGATCATCATGGCCCGGTGTTCCTCGGAGGACTGGCCCTGCGGGACCAGGGCGGCGGCGATGAAGTCCACCCGCTCGGTGTCCACCAGGCCGGGGCAGATGGCGTTGACGTTGATGCGCTGGGCGGCCAGCTCCTGGGCCAGGGCCTGGGTGAACCCGACGATGGCGAACTTGGAGGCGCAGTAGGCGGCATAGCGGGCAATGCCACGCTTGCCTGCCCCGGAAGAGATGCTGATTATCTTGCCGGGACCGCCCCGGCCCACCATGTGCCGGGCCACTGCGCGGGAAACGAGATAGGTGCCCCGCACGTTGACCCGCATGACCTCGTCGAAGGCGTCTTCCTCCAGTTCCACCACCGGGACCCGGTCCCGGCCGGGACGGGAACCGGCGTTGTTGACGAGGATGTCGATATGACCGAAACGTTGCAGCACCTGGTCCACCATGGACTGTACCTGCCCGGAGTCCGACACATCCGAGAAAATACCCAAAGACTGCCGGCCCAAAGCCTCGATTTCGGCGGTCACGCTGGGCAGTCCCTCCCAGCCGGCTTCCCGGTCTTCGGGCCGGATGGCATCCAGGGAAGCGGTCACGTCGGTGACCACCACGTCCGCCCCTTCCGACGCCAGGCGGGTGGCAATGGCGCGGCCGATCCCGTTCCTGCCGCCGGCGCCGGTTACGATGGCGACTTTTCCGTCCAGGTTGTACATGATGGCTCCTTGTCAGAACCTGAGTATCGGATCAGTGGATATCGGCGGCCCTTCACGAATACCAGTCGTCGCCGGCCGGAGGCCAGGGGTTTTCCTCAGACAGCACCTGGGACAACTGAATGAACGCTCCTTTCATGGAAGCGGGGTGCAGCCAGATGGAGTTAAAGCCCAGGTTCACGTAGTTGTCCGTCCTTCGGGAAGTCGTGAAGCGTATATCCTGGCCCTGCAGGTAAGCATCGGTCGCCAGGGAGTCCCTGATCTCGAAGATGGTCAGGTAGATCCCTTCTCCATATCTCTCGAGGAAACGGGCGGACGAAGTGTCGGGGCTGGTGGGCTGGGCCAACTCGATGAAGGTCCGCCGGTCATTTAGCGGAAGTACCGCGATCTCCAGGTCGGTGAAGCTGATCTGGAACCGGCGGGTGGGAGCGATTCCGAACATGGCGCTCCAGCGTTCGATGGCCCGGTCCAGGTCCTTTACCAGAATCGCCGACTGCCTCAGCTGGGTTAACCCCTCCGGCGTGGGGGCGGACTGCCAGTCCGGGCCGGCGGGAGGCCAGGGGTTGTCCTGGGCAGCGACCTCAACGATTTCGAGGAAGGCGCCATTGGTGTCTCCCGGGTGCAGGAAGGCCGAGCGGTAACTCTCGGAGGTAGATTCCGAGGTTACTCGGACGCCCAGAGACCGGAGATGGGGGAGCAATT
The DNA here is from genome assembly GCA_034423195.1 of Dehalococcoidia bacterium. GTDB lineage: Bacteria > Chloroflexota > Dehalococcoidia > Lucifugimonadales > UBA3495 > CATOSK01. The sequence continues at coordinate 89,393 of DAOUIZ010000066.1, forward strand.
CATCGTACCGGCTGGTCTCGAAAACCAGGAGGTATGGAGCTTCGCCCCGGCGGGAGAGGTAACGAGCGGCGGCTGAGTCTTCCGAAGTGGACTGGAGCAGTTCTATGAAAGTGCCGTGCCCGGCGGGCATCACAACGCTGGTAAGGGAGTATTCGGGAAGGTCTTCCCTGAATACCGGATTCAGGCCCAGGATACGCTGGTAAAGAGTTTGGCCCTCGTGGAGGTCCCGGACGAGAAACGCTGCTTGCCGGAGGCGGTCCAACATGGCGGTGGGCAGAGTTCAGGCGGATTTGCTGGGCAGGCTGACCAAGGCGGTCCCGCCGACGTAGCGTTCCCCGGCCTCGCCGGTCATCAGGATATCGCACTCCACCAAGTTTTCCCCGTCTTCCTGGCGGGTGTCGGTGACCGTGGCGGATATATTCAAGGGCTTGTTGTGGGGAACGGGCTGCCGGAACACCACGTCCAGGTCCCGGAGGGCGGCGGGACCCGCCCACTGGGTGAGCAGCTGGGCCATGAGGGCCATGCTCATCACCCCGGGCAGAATAGGATAGGGCAGCCGGGCCTGCTCGGCGGTGGCGGCATCGGTGAAGCGGTTGGGCATCGGGTTGCCCCACTGCTCGCAGAAATTGACGACCTCCGGGTCGCTGACAATCTTCTGGAGGGGTCCGATTTCGTCGCCCAAGTCGACGTCTTCAAAGAAAGGGGGTGCTTGTCGCTCCATGCTATTACGCTCGTCTAAACTCCGGTGCAGTGGCCCGCTCGGTCATGGTTACTCCCTGGCCGCGTAGGACTCCTGGACGTCGGCGACAACATCGCCGTGCTGGTTGCGGAAAGTGGTCTCCCAGACCGTGAAGACCATGGTGCCGCTTCGTCCCGTCTTCGCGTAGACGTCCTTGAGGTGGGACGATGCCGTAAGCTGGTCTCCCGCATAGATGGGAGCGCGGGCCTGTACCCGTTGGCCCGCATGGAACCGGGCACGCCCGAACTTGAGCTGGATATCGGGGAGCTCGACGTGCCGCACGAAGAGGGTACACAGGGTCGGTGGGGCGACCAGGGCCGGGAAGCCGGCGGCCTCAGCGGCGGCGTCATCGCTGAACACCGGCACGGGTTCAGCGGTGCTCTCGCTGAAGGCCAGCACCATCTCCCGGGTCACTTCAAAGGGACCGGCCTCGTGTTCAACGCCGTAAAGGGACCGGTTGTAGTCCAACTCCATTGTCATATTCAGCGCTCCTGGACGAGTTGGGCAGCGGTGGTTTCCACCCGGACGGGTTCGAATTTACCGGATAGCAACGCCTCAACCAACTGGGCCTCATTACGGATGTCCGCCTCGAATCTGGTCAGGCAGGATGCCAGGTGACTGGCCAGGTGGGCGTCGCTGCCCCCGGTGCCCAGGTATCCCATGGACTGGCACAGCTCTTCGGCCCGCTCATTCTCGCCGGCCCGGCTGCCTCCGTTCAGGCGCTCGGCGATGCTAACATCGTCGAATCTCTCACCCTGTTCCATGTAGTCAACCAGGCCAATGCCGAACCTCCCCGGATGGGCAGGGAAGGCAATTGCCCCGTGGTGCCGTGCCGCTTTCATCAGTTCCCGGGCGTCCAGCCGGACGTCGGCAAAGTTGATGTCCCGGGTCAACTCGGGGGTGACCCCGTAAACCAGAAAATGGCCGTACCGGGTGTCCAGTTCCGAACCCTTGAGGATGAGGACGTTGTACTCCTTCGCCAGTTGGGAGTAGTCCTTCCCGGAATCGAACTGGCGGTGCTCCGTCAGGACGAAACCGTCCACAGTGTAGCCCCGCTTGTTCCGCAGAACCTGGACCCATTTGACGTATTGTTCAACAGTGGCTCGGGAGTCGTCGGAGGAAACCGAGTGGGAGTGCAGGTCCAGGTACATGGTATCAGTAACGCCTCCGGTAGTTTCGGCTGAGGGTGAGGACGCAGTTCCAGTGGGCGAAACACCATAATAATGGGTGGACGGTTTTTCTTCAACCGGAACTTCCGCGGCGGCAGCGTTGCCATTTAGTCCGTCATTGACCGAGGAAGGAGCAACCCCGGGTCTCGTTGCAACCCCGGGGCCCGGCCGACCGTCGGCCCATTGGCCCGAATGAAATGAGGGAATCGGTGGGTCCTGAGAGGGCCTGGAGGACAGACTTCGTGCTCAAAAAGGTGGAGCCGGTGAAGGGAGTCGAACCCTTGACCTACGGTTTACGAAACCGTTGCTCTGCCACTGAGCTACACCGGCTTTACAGGATTATTGAACACGAGTTGCGGGAGGAAGCCAGTCTCAAGAAGGAACTTGAATCCTTTTTGCTACTCTACTTGCCATTCACAGCCCATGCCCCGCGACGCTTGCTCTGACTCCATGCAATTCTACTATACCAGGGAGCACGGCAAACAGGGGTCAAGCGGAGACATCATTTGCCGGGTCCCGATGAGAAGCCTGCCCGCCAAGCCTGGCCGAACCGGTCCACTGCGTTACGCCACTCCGTCGGCAGCACGGGAAAGTAGAAGCACAAGGATGAATTCAATGCCGGGATGACCCTGCCCTTCCGGCTCGACCGTCAAGACGTGGACCTCTCCGTAGCCGTTCGGCTAAGCGGATGTGCCAGAATAGGCGCCCGCTCTCGCATTGACCTTCCCCCCGGGGTGGCCGTGGTCTGGATTCCTGCGCGGGCGGGAATGACGGGAAAGCAACCGGGTACCTCTCGCGCACCCTCTTGGCCGATTTCAGTCCCGCAGATTTCGGGTCGCAAACCCCGCAGGTGGTTTCCCGTACTAACCGGCGAAGAAGTCGAAGATGTTGCTGAGCTTGGAAGTGTCGCCCTTGTAGACTTCGGTGTAGCCGCACTGGTTGCAGGACACGGTGGTGAACTTCTTGTTTTGGACATCGAAGAGCTTGGCGAAGTTGCCGCCCGTGGCGCGAAACTCATCGGTGGAAAACCCGGTGTGGTTGCACTTGGCGCAGTAGAAAGTGCTCCTGACAGCAGACATATTTATCCTCCGGCCCCAGCCGCCCTAAAGCATGGAATAGAAGCATGGAATATAGGAATAAGACATAACCAGTATCGCGCGGGCACGGGCAGGGTTGCAAGGGGCCTGGGGGATGGTTCCGGGGAGTTTGGATGGGCGGCAGGCCGGAAGGCAACGGCCGACCGGGATGCGGTGCTGACGGCCTACCGGAGAGACCGCCCGGGAAGTTACGCCGCCGCTTTCCGATGCGCGTACTCCAGGACCGCGCGGGCCAGGAACCCGGAGCGCGTCTCTCCCTCCCGCCTCGCGGATTCGTCGGTCAACGCCAGGATGGGGGCGGGCATGGTGATGTTCACCTGCACCGTCTTGCCGGACACTTTGGACAGGTCCACATCCACCAGGGCCCAGAGACCGTCGTCGTAGTAGGGATCGGCCCGGTGGACCTCCCACGGCTGCTGCTCGGGAATGGGCTGGCCATCCATCAACAGAGTTTCAACATGACCCAAAATAGCTTCCTGGGTCATTTCCAGTGCTTCTTCCAGGGTGTCGCCCGCGGAGAAGCACCCTGGCAGGTCGGGCACGGTTACCCCGTAGCAACTACCCTCGTCTTTGTGAATCACAATCGGGTATCGCACTAGCGCCTCCTCCAGTCCCACCCGGCCTGCCGAAAGATGCTTTCAAGAACGGGGAGACGATACCGCCTCCCCGTTGATTGTTTCCTATGGAACTATCCTGTGGAACCGTCCTGCAGGCCGAACCCGGTTACTTTCCGCTGGTGATGAAATCCGCCACCCTTTCCCCGATGGCCATGGTGGTTACGTTGGTGTTGGCGCGGATGCAGTCGGGCATGATGGAGGCGTCCACCACCCGCAGTCCTTCCAGCCCGTGGACCTTGCCGTACTGGTCGACGACGGCCATGGGATCGTCGGCGGGGCCCATCTTGCAGGTGCAGGATATATGCTGGGACGTAGTGACCTCGCGGTTCATCCACGCATCCAGGGCTTCGTCGGACTCCAGGTCGGCGTCAGTGGGGTCCACCCGCTCCTGGATGATGTCACTGAAGGCCTCGTCCTCGCCCAGGGCGACACAGATGCGGACGGACTCGCGCAGGCGCTTCCGGTCGAACTCCTCCTCCAGGTAGTGGTACTCGAGGACGGGCTGGTCCGTGGGGTCGGTGGAGGCCAGCTTCAGCTCGCCGGCACCGACGGCGAGGTAGATGCCGGCGGTCATGCGGATGCCCAGGGGCTGCATCCGGTTGCCGCCCCGGTTGACCCGCTCGGTGGCGAAGGACTGCATGGAGATCTTCATGTCGTTGCGCAGGTCGGATTCTTCGGCGGTGTAACGCAGGGTGAGCTGCATCCGGGGCTTGATACCGTCCAGGTCGAAACCTTCCCTGGTGCGCCAGGTGACCCAGACGCCGGGGTGGTCGCGCATGTTCTGGCCGACGCCGGGCTTGTCGGAGACCACGGGGATGCCCAGGCCACGCAGGTGGTCGGCGGGGCCGACGCCCGACAGCATCAGGATCTGGGGGGAGCCGATAGCCCCGGCGGACAGAATGATCTCATCCCCTTCGACGACGAATCTTTCGCCGCCGCTCTCCAGCTCGACGCCGGTGGCCCGGTTGCCGTCGAAGACGAGCCGGTAAACAGTGCAGTTGGGACGGATGGTCAGGTTGAGCCGGTGGCGGGCCTGGTCCAGGTAGCCCAGGGCGGTGCTCATGCGGATGCCGTTGGGGTTGTTCAGCGGAGTCGGCCCCACCCCCCAGGTCTCGGGGTGGTTGTGGTCGGCGCAGTCCGGGTAGCCGGCGGTCAGGCAGGCCTGGTAGAAGGCTTCCTGGGCGGGCAGCCAGGTCTCCCGCTTGAAGCGGTGCATCAGGATGGGGCCGTCGCTGCCGTGGAAGTCGTCCCCGCCGAAGTCCGGGTCGGTCTCAATCTTGCGGAAGAAGGGCAGCAGCTTCTGGAAGGTCCACTCGTCGTTGCCGAAGGACGCCCAGGTGTCGTAGTCCTCGGGGACGCCCCGCAGGAAGACCTGCCCGTTGATAGCGCTGGAGCCGCCGGTCACCTTGCCCCGTGGGACCATCATCGGGGGCGCGTCCTCGGTGGCCTTTCCGGTGAACTGCCAGTTGTGGTCGCTGGTCATCACGTCTGCTTCGGTGGCGTAGCCGAACTTGACTTCCTCAGGGAGGTCTTCAAAGTTGGGATAGTCGGCCCCCGCTTCCAGCAGCAGGACGGAGCAGTTGGGGTCTTCGGTCAGCCGGGTGGCCAGGATGGATCCGGCCGAACCGGCCCCGATGATTATCTTGTCGTACTTCATGGGCCCACCTCCTTATGTGCGATTGCCCCGGGGCGGTTCACGTCGTCAGCGGCACGCTTGACGAACCCCTGACGTCATCGCCGCTCAGCCGCCGGCTTTTACGGGCTGGTGGGACTTGAGGAAGTCGCGCACCTGGTTGATGGTGGCGGCCTTGATGTCCTCGGCTTCCTTCCAGGGATAGGGGGTCGCCTCGGCCCTGGGAGCGATTTCGATGAGGTCCATGGCGGCCTCCAGGGAGTGGGACGGCGTGTCGTCGGGCATGACCAGCAGCGGGGTCTGGCAGGAGCGGGCGAAATCCCGGGAGACGCAGTACATGAAGTCGGGCTGGACCCGGTACAGGTTGTGCAGGTACTGATCTATGGTCTCCATGGTCAGGCCGGGCCGCTGGGCGCACAGCTCGGGGCCCCAGCTGTCGTGACCGGAGTTGTACATGGAGTCCGGCGTTGCGCTGGCGTGGCCGACGGGCTGGCAGAGGACGGCGGCGAGAACCCGCTCGGGCGCCCTTTCCACCAGTTTCATGGCGAAGGGGCCGCCGATGCAGTAGCCGATGAAGAAGAATTCCTGGATCCCCAGGTGGTCCATGAGGCCCAACTGGTCATCGGCGAAGGCTCCCCAGGGGTCTTCGACCTGGACCGGGCCGGTGGACTGGCCGCCGATGGCGTTGCGCTGGTCCATGGTGATGCAGCGGAAGTCGTCCTTGAAGACCTCCATGGCGTTGAACACCTGCCTGGGCCAACCGTCCATGACGGAGTTCAAACCCCCGCCGGGGGTTGCCAGAAGGGGGAAACCGGAGCCAACTTCCTCGTAGTGAATGGTGACGTCGCCCTTGGTATAAAACGGCATACATTTTCTCCTTGCGCGAACCGATTCCGGCATCTGGAAAAATTGTAGCCGGGCAAACCGGGTTGTCAAGGCGAGAGCCGATGGCCGGAACGGGAGCAGACGCCCCCCAGCCCGCCAGCCCCCCGAGGCCCGAAGCAGCGGGGTAGAGAGGCGGCCCGTGCCCCAGAGGCAGCCCAAGGGGGAGGGAGAGCGGCGGAAGGGCTTGGGGTGGCGATTACAGGAAGCCGAGGGGCTGCGGTTTAGAAAGGGTGCAGCGGCCCCAGGCGGAGTGGGGCCAACGGGCCGGTTGACTGGTCCCCTATGTTATACTCCGCATCTGCCCCCCTGCCTTCCGGCGGCGATGATGCGAAGCGGCGGGCAAGGGGATTCCGGCGCTGCCCGGGGCACAATAAAATAGCAGCATAATCCAACCAGTGACGGAGTTTGTTCGATGGCGGGCCCCATTTCCTTTGTTGAACGCGGCACCGTGACCACCCCGAGGGGGTTTACGGCGGGGGCGACCTACGCCGGGTTGAAGACCTATTCCGAGGACAAGCTGGACCTGGGGATAATTTTGTCCGAGGCGCCCTGCGCGGGGGCCGGCGTCTTCACCACCAGCACCATCAAGTCCCCGACGGTTACGGTGAACCGGGAGAACCTGGCACAATCGCCCACCCGGGCCATAATCGTAAACGCGGGGATAGCCAACACATCGGTGGGAGAGCAGGGGTACATAGACGCCAAGGAAATGACCGCAGTGGCCGCGCAGAAGGTGGGCGCCAACCCGGAGGAGGTGCTGGTGTGCAGCACCGGGGTCATCGGCGTGGAGCTTCCCATGTCGCTGATCCGGGACGGCGTCGAGCGCATCGAGTTCGCCAATGGAGACGACGGCGGGCACGATGTGGCCCGGGCAATGATGACCACCGACACCCATCCCAAGGAGGTGGCGGTGCGCTTTGAGGCCGGGGGGCAGCGGGTCCTGCTGGGCGGTGTGGCCAAGGGCTCCGGGATGATTCATCCCGACATGGCCACCATGCTTTCCTTCATCACCACCGACGCCGCCGTGGAACCGGGGCTGCTGGATGGCATGATAAAAGAAGTGGCCGATTCGTCGCTGAACATGCTTAGCGTCGACGGCGACACCAGCACCAACGATACCCTGCTGGTGCTGGCCAACGGGATGGCCGGCAACGATCCAATTGCCGCCGGCACGCCCGACGCCGAGACCTTCAAGGAAGCCCTGTTGGAAGCCTGCATCTACCTGACGCGGGAACTGGCCAGGGACGGTGAAGGCGCGTCGCACCTGATTACCGTGGAGGTGGCGGGCGCAAAGGACGTGGACGACGCCCGCCGGGCGGCCCGCACCATCTCGGCCTCCAACCTGGTCAAGTCGGCGGTCTACGGGGCCGATCCCAACTGGGGGCGCATTTTGATGGCGGTGGGGCGCAGCGGCGCCGCTGCCGATGAAACCAAGATCGACCTCTTCATCAACGGGGTTTGCATCATGGAGGCGGGCAGCCCCATACCCTTCCACCGGGACGCGGTGGTCGCGCTGATGCGGCAGCCCGAGGTATCCATCCGAGTCCAGCTGAACCTGGGGGACGGGGAGGCCACCGCGTGGGGCTGCGACCTGACCCAGGAATACGTCATTATCAACAGCGCCTACACCACCTGACCGGCGTCCGGCATCTATCGCCATGGCACCCGGCTTGAGCCAACCTGCTGTTTCCCAAGAGGCCGGCGGGATGTTCTGCGTGACGGAGCGTGTTCAGACTCCCGCCCGCGCAATCCCCGGCCAGCGGCGGCACCCATGATGAACAGGAGGACCGAGTTGTCCGGCCCGCCAATAGTGGTAAAGATTGGTGGCAGCACCCTGGGCAGCCACGATACCAGCCTCAAAGACCTGGTCACGCTCCAGCAGCAGGGCCGGAACGTGATCGTGGTGCATGGCGGCGGAAACGTCATATCCGACTGGATGCAGAAGCAGGGCATCCCGCCCCGTTTCGTGAACGGCCTGCGGATTACCGACGCTCCCAGCCTGGACATCGTGGTTGCGGTACTCACCGGCCTCATCAACAAGGACCTGGTGTGCCTGCTGCACGAGCTGGGGGGCCGGGCGGTGGGCATCAGCGGAATCGACGGGGGAATCCTGCAGGCGCACATTGCCAACCCGGAGCTGGGTTTCGTGGGTGAAGTGGTCGAGGTCAACTCCGGTCCCCTGGATGCCCTGTCCGGGAGCGGGTATATTCCCTTGATGGCCCCGCTGGCGATGCACCAGCAGGACGGCTCGGACCACGCGGGGAAGCCGCTGAATATCAACGGGGATACCGCGGCCGGAGCGGTGGCCCGGGCGGTGAAGGCGGAGCGGCTGGTGTTTCTGACCGACGTGCCGGGGATCATGGACGGCAACGGGCGGGTCATCCCCCACCTGGACCGCCGCCGCGCCGACATCCTGCGCCGCTCCAACGTAATCAGCGGGGGAATGATCCCGAAGCTGGAAGCGTGCATCACGGCCCTGGAAAGCGTCCCCCAGGCCGAGATCATCGACGGCACACAGCCCAACGCACTGCTGGACTGCATCAGCGGCGCTGCCCAGGGGACCCGCCTGGTGGGCAACCTGTGAACCTGCCCCTGGTCCGCCTGCTCCAACCCGGGCAACGACGTTAATCCGCCGTTCCAACTCTCTTGAGCAAGACTGTTCCACCAGGGCTCCGGGTTTGCCGCCGGGATGCCGGCGCAACCGGAGCCAATGAGCTGCGATGAGCTACGACCTGGGCAACGACTCGGAAAACGGCCCTCCCCCGCTGCCGGGAATCAGCGCGAGGGCGCTCCATCGCCTGATCCGGGGAAGTTTAATCGCCGGAGCGGCGGTGACGCTGGGGTTGGCGCTGTGGTGGCTGGTGTACTTCTACACCAACCTGGTGTGGTTCGACCTGCTGGGGTTCGGGGATGTATTCTTCCAGATCGCCCTGGTCAAAGCGTTCCTGTTCTGCCTGGGGACGGGGGCTGCCTCCCTGATTCTCCTTTTCAATTTTTCCCAGGCCATCAAGCTGTCCTGGGGACCAACATCCCTGCCGGTGACGGTGGACACTTTCCGCCTGATCCTTACGCTGATAGGCGCGGGGATGGCGCTGGTGCTGCTGATAGCCTCGCCCATATTCGGAACGGCGATGGCCGGCCGGTGGGAGTCGGTCTTCCTGCTGCTCGCCCGGGAGCCCTTTGGCATCTCCGACCCCGCCTTTGGCCGGGACTATTCCTTCTACGTCGTCATCCTGCCCGCTTTGAATTTCATCCAGGGTTGGCTTCTGGCCCTCGTTATAACGGTCATCGTTTCGTCCCTGGCGGTGTACCTGGCCATGTTCGGGCTGCGGGGCATGAACATGGTGATTACTCCCCGGATGCTGCGTCATGCCGCCATCCTGGGCGCTGTGCTGATGCTTGTCCTGGCCGTGGGGCACGTTCTCAGCATTTACGGCCTGGTGCATTCGGAGGGAGGGGCGGTCTACGGCGCGACCTACACCGACGTTCAGGCGAGGGTGCCGGCCCTGCTGCTGCTGACGGTCATCGCCCTGCTTTCCGCCGCCGGGATGGTGGGGAGCATCTTTTACCGCGGATTCCGGTTAATGGCGGCTTCCTTCAGCCTGTGGGCCATCGTGGCGGTGCTGGCCGGGTTGGTGTTCCCGCTGGTGTTCCAGCGGCTCCAGGTTTCCCCCAACGAGTTTGCCAGGGAAGCCCCATTCATCGAGCGAAACATCGAGGCCACCCGCGCGGCCTACCAGTTGGACCAGATTAAGGAGAGCGTCTATCCGGCGGACGGCAAGCTGGATGAGGCGGCCATCCGTGCCAACCAGGACACCCTGGACAACATCCGGCTCTGGGACACCGGCCCCCTGCGGGATGCGTACAACCAGCTCCAGTTCATGAAGCTCTACTACAATTTTCTGAACATGGACTCGGACCGCTACGAAATCGACGGGAGGGTCCGGCAGGTATTGGTTTCGGCTCGGGAACTGTACTCGGGAAACCTGGACCCGGCGGCGCAGAACTGGGTCAACCAGCGTCTCCAGTACACCCACGGGTATGGCGTCGCCATGAGTCCGGCCACCGGGTTCACTCCGGGCGAGGGCCGCCCGGAGTTTTTCATACAGGACATTCCGTTGACCGGCAAGCTGGAGATAACCCGTCCCGAGATTTACTACGGAGAATCCCCGGTGGACTACGCGGTGGTCAACACCAGCTTGCCGGAGGTCAATCCTAACGAGGAGTATGAGGGCTACGACGGCACCGGCGGGATACCGCTGGGGAACCTGTTCCAGCGGGCGGCTTTCGCGGCCCAGCTGGGCGACATCAACCTTCTGCTGAACGACCGGATTGGACAGGACAGCCGGCTGCAATACCGCCGGCAGATCTCGAACCGGCTGGGGGCGCTGGCGCCCTTCCTGAAACTCGACCGGGACCCCTACCCGGTGTTGGACGACAGCGGAAAGCTATGGTGGATCCAGGATGCCTACACCACCACCGACCGTTACCCCTACTCGACGCCCAGCGAACACGGCTACAACTACATTCGCAACAGCGTCAAGATCACCGTAGACGCCTACAACGGGACGGCGGCCTTCTATGTCATAGACCCGGCGGACCCCCTGCTGCAGATGTACCGCAGGGCCTTTCCCGAACTATTCCACGATATGTCGGACATGCCGGACGATCTGCGAAAGCACATCCGGTACCCGGTGGGATTGTTTTCGACCCAGACCAAGCTGTACCTGCGCTACCACGTCACCGATCCGCAGGTATTCTTCAACCAGGCCGAGCAGTGGGCGATTCCGCTGGAGACGCGGATCGCCAAGCCCGGCGTCGCCGTGGTGCCGTCCTACCTGCAGTTGAAGCTGCCAGGGGAGGCTAACGAGGAGTTCATCCTGCTCATGCCCTTCACCCCTGCCGGGGAGAAGAAGAACCTGGTGTCGTGGCTGGCCGCCCGCAGCGACTGGCCCAACTACGGCCAGCTTCTGGCTTTCCAGCTGCCCACCGACCGTCAGATAGATGGCCCCAGCCAGGTTGAGGCCAGGATTGAAAACGACAAGACCGTTTCCCAGCAGTTTACCCTGTGGGGAGCCGGGTCAGGTTCCCAGATAATCCGCGGGCAGCTTCTGGTAATACCCATCTCCGGTACTATAATCTACGTTGAGCCGCTCTACCTGCAGTCCCAGGCGTTGAACTTTCCCGAGCTAAAACAGGTTATACTAGCCGACGACAGCAACCTGGTGATGGCGGATACCATCAACGAAGGCATCGCCATGCTGGTGGAAGCCAACGGTGCCGACGAGTCAGGCGGGCCCGCGTCCGCGCCGGTTGAAGCATCCGGGGACGGCGCTCTGCACCAGTTGCTGGAAATGGAACAGGAGATAGAAGGCCTCCAGGACTCATTGCGGCAATTGCGGCAGTCCCTGGAAGGCCTCAGAGAAACACTGGCCGAGCCGTCAGGGGAGCCATAGCAGGTAGCCTTGGACAAGCTGTCTTGCGGGAAGCTCCCGTAGGCGGCGACCCTTAGAGGAGGAAAGACCCATGACCATCAGTGAACAGTGGATCGCCAAGGAACAACAGTACTACGCCCAAACCGTGCGCCGGCAGCCCGTGGTAATCGTCAAGGGCGAGGGCACCCGGGTCTGGGACGCTGATGGCAAGGAGTACCTGGACTTCGTCGCCGGTTGGGCCGTGGACAACCTGGGACATTCCCACCCGGCCATCACCCAGGCTATCGTGGAGCAGGCCGGCACGCTCATCCAGACATCCAACCAGTTCTTCACGGTGCCCCAGCTGCAACTGGCCGAGCTGCTGGTGGAAAACAGTTGCCTGGACCGGGTCTTCTTTGGGAACAGCGGGGCCGAGGCCAACGAGGGCGCGCTGAAGCTGGCCAAGAAGTACGGCAAAGCGAACCGGGATGGGGCCTACGAGGTCATCACCGCCTTCAATTCCTTCCACGGGCGCACCGCTACCACGGTGGCCGCCACCGGGCAGCCCCATTACCAGGAAGCCTTCCTCCCTCTCCAGCCCGGGTTCGTCCACGTGGACTTCAACGACGTGGAAGCCATTATGAACGCCACCACCGACCGGACGGCGGCGGTGATGCTGGAGCCGGTGCAGGGCGAGGGTGGAGTCAACATTCCCGACGACGACTACCTGGTCCGGGTGCGGGAGTGGTGCGACCGGAACAACCTGCTGCTGATTCTGGATGAGGTGCAGACGGGCATGGGCCGCCTGGGCAGCCTGTTCGGGTACGAGGAATACAACGTGGAGCCGGACGTTATTACCCTGGCCAAGGGGTTGGGCTACGGCGTTCCCATCGGCGCCTTCATGTCCAAGGAATCGGCAATGGCGCTGGTGCCTGGCGATCACGGGTCGACCTTTGGCGGCAACGCCCTGACCACCGCCGCGGCCTACGCGGGCACCAAGTTCCTCATCGACAACGACATTCCGTCCTACGTCAAGCGAATGGAAACCCATCTGCTGGACCGGCTCAACGGCCTCAAGTCCCGCTTCTCCTTCGTCACCGATGTGAGGGGAAAGGGATTGCTGGCGGCCCTGGAGTTCGACAGCGACGTTTCCGGCCAGGTGCTGACCAACGCCAATGAGGCCGGAATCCTCCTCAATGGAGTCCGCCCCAACGCCGTCCGGTTCATGCCTCCGCTGACGGTCACCCCGGAGGAAATAGACGAGGGGATTGGCCGGCTGGAAGACGCGCTGGCGAAGATTTAGGGGGACTTTGCCGCTCCCCAGGCTGGAGGATATCCACTGTCCATAGCCCGGGGGATTCGATTTCGGGCTTGCCCCGGCGCCGGAACAGCCAAGCCACAGGATATTTGAAGTCAGAAAGGACGGACGTGGCAGGACGCGAGTTCTACGTAATTATCGAAAAGGACGAGGACGGGGTTTTCGTGGGCGAAGCCCCACAGTTAAATGCGTGTTACAGCCAGGGCCGTACCGTCGACAATTTGATCGAAAACATCAAGGAAGTCATACAGCTCTGTCTTGACGAAGGGGACCCTGAGTCCGCGGGGGAATTCGTAGGGATTCACCGTATAGAAGTCTAACCTGGATGGCGCGAATCCCCGCGTTGAGCCCCGATCAAGAATCGTCTACCGGGACGCACTGAGCGTAGCCGGTACTATGGCGCCAGCCGCGAACCCCCAGCAATAATCAAAACGGAGACCAACCCGAATGAATCAACCTTCGGCAAACCCCGGAAAGATAGTCCTGGCCTACAGCGGCGGGCTCGATACATCCGTTGCCGTTCCTTGGCTCAAGGAACACTACGGAGCCGAAATCATCACCCTGACCATGGACCTGGGCATGGTGGACCTGCCGTCCATCCAGGAACGGGCGATGGCGGTGGGCGCGGCCAAGGCCCTGACTGTTGACGCCAAGGATGTCCTGGTGGAGGAGTTCCTCTTTCCGGCGCTGCAGGCCGGCGCCATCTACGAGGGGGTATATCCGCTGGCCACCGCCCTGGGCCGGCCGCTCATCGCCCGCTGCCTGGCGGAGGCGGCCATCAGCGAAGGGGCCTACGCCGTGGCCCACGGCTGCACCGGAAAGGGCAACGACCAGGTCCGCATCGACGTCGGGGTTGCCGCCCTGGCGCCGGAGCTGAAGGTCATCGCCCCCATCCGCGACTGGGGCATGTCCCGGGAAGACGAGATGGACTATGCCCGGGAGCGCAGCCTTCCCATCAGCGCCGGCAAGAGCCGCTTCTCGGTGGACGAGAACCTGTGGGGACGGAGCGCCGAGGCGGGGGAACTGGAAGACCCGTGGCAGGAGCCGCCCGAGGAAGCCTACGAGTGGACCAGGCCGGTGACGGACACTCCCCAGGAACCGGTGTACCTGGAAATCCATTTCGACCTGGGCGTGCCCACCGCCGTCGACGGCGAGAGCATGGGCGGCTCCGCACTGATAAGCCACCTGAACCGGGTGGCCGGCGAGCACGGCGTGGGCCGCATTGACCACGTCGAGAACCGGCTGGTCGGCATCAAGTCCCGGGAGATTTATGAAGCCCCGGCGGCGGTCACTCTCCACGCCGCCCACCAGGCCCTGGAGAACATGACCCTGAGCAAAGACCAGGCCCGCACCAAGGCCCGCATCGCCCAGGAGTACGCTGACTTGGTCTACAACGGGCTGTGGTTCACCGCCCACCGGGAGGACCTGGACGCCTACGTCCAAAGCACCCAGCGTTACGTTACGGGAGACGTGCGGGTCAGGCTCCACCGGGGCACCTGCACCGTGGTGGGACGCACCGCTCCCCAGGCCCTGTACCAGCACCAGCTCGCCACTTACGACCGGGGGGACACCTTCGACCACTCCGCCGCCGAGGGTTTCATCTCGATCTACGGGCTGCCCGTCAGGACCCAGAACCGGGTGCAGCGCGGCTGACCTTCCGGCAACTGCCTGACCACGCTGCTCAAAGCGAGGCCCTGAAGCTGCCTTCATCCCAGCCATAGCCCACGGATCCCCACCCTGCGGAGGATACATGACCCTAGCAGACCGCATGAATCACCTGGGCACGGAGACCGCTTTCGAGGTGCTGGCCAAGGCCCGCGCCCTGGAGGCCCAGGGGAAGGAAATCGTCCACCTCGAAATCGGGGAACCGGACTTCGACACCCCCCGGCATATCGTCGAAGCCGGGATCCAGGCCCTCCAGGATGGTCAGACCCACTACGGGCCGACACCGGGCATTCCTCAGCTCAGGGAGGCCATCGCCCGCAACAGCCGCGAGGTCCGGGGCATCGACACCGACCCCGCCCACGTGGTGGTCACGCCCGGGGCCAAGCCCATCATGTTCTATGTAATCCTGGCCCTGGCAGAGCCGGGGGTCGAGGTCATCTATCCCAACCCCGGCTTCCCCATCTACGAGTCCATGATACGGTTCTCGGGAGCCACCCCGGTCCCCATGCGGTTGATTGAGGAGAAGAACTATCATCCCGATCTGGAGGACCTGGCGTCCAGGATCACCGGCAAGACCCGCCTGATAATCCTGAACTCCCCTGAGAATCCCTGCGGGTCGGCCCTGACCCGGGAGGAGATGGAGACCATCGCCAACCTGGTGAAGCAGCGGGATGACCTGTACGTCATGGCCGACGAGATCTACAAGGACATCCTGTACACCGGGGAGCACCACAGCATCGCCGCCTTCCCCGACATGTCCCGCCGGACCATCATCCTGGACGGGTTTTCCAAGAGCTACGCCATGACCGGCTGGCGGCTGGGATACGGCATCATGCCGCCGGAACTGGTGCCTCACATCACCCGGCTGGCCGTCAACAGCGTGTCCTGCGCCGCTACCTTCAGCCAGTTTGCCGCCATCGCCGCCCTGGACGGCCCCCAGGACGACGTGCAGGCGATGGCCCGGGAGTTTGCCCAGCGGCGCAGGCTGATCACCGATGGCCTCCGCAGCATCGACGGGATCAACTGTCCCGAACCGGAAGGGGCGTTCTACGCCTTCCCCAGCATCAGGGAGACGGGATTGAGCAGCTCCGAGTTCGAGGAACGGGCCCTCAGCGAGGCGGGGGTGGCCATCCTCTCCGGGTCCGCCTTCGGCCAGTACGGCGAAGGCTATGTCCGTTTGTCCTACGCCAACTCCCAGGAAAACATCACCAAGGCGGTGGAGTCCCTTCGGAAGTTCGTTGGTTCCCTTTAGTCCGCCGGGCTTGTCCCCCACCCGGAAATCGGAGGGCACAGATATGTTCATCAAGGTGGAGCCGGCCGGGTTCTTCATGTACACCGTCCAGATGGCCTTCGATACTGCATCCCCGGATGCGGAGGACGCCGAAATCAGGGAATACCTGGCGCAGCATGAGCTGGAGCCCCGCTACCAGTGGGAGGCCGAATTCGACGGGCGCAACTGCCAGTGGATGCAGTTCGGCGGGTGCTACCTGGGGAGCCACCTCCAGGGGATTGGGCAAATCCAGCGCAAGGCCGTCGAGGTGGAGCTGCTGACCGAGGGGATCAACAGCTACCTGGACGAAAACGCGGAAGGTGCGGCGGAACTATCCCGTGAGGCCCGGAATAACCTGGTCGCCGCGCTGATTTCCGAGTTCCAGCGGGATGAGAACTTCGCTCCCGACGAGCAGGGGCAGTTGACCGCCAGCCTGGACCGGGAGGAACTGGCCGAGGCCGCCAACCGCCTGCTCACTGTGTAACCGCTACCCCATGGGTCCCCGGATATGCGTTGCCCCGCCAGTGTTGTTGGCGGGGCCTTTGTTTTCCAGGGCCGTTTGCCAAGGGCATTTGAAGGGCTTTTGATTGGAGCGGGCGATGGGAATCGAACCCACGTAACTAGCTTGGAAGGCTAGGGCTTTACCACTAAGCTACGCCCGCGCTGTTGGGAGACCCATTATAGGTTGCGCCCGGGGCGGTGTCGACTGGAATCTCCACCCCGACACCGGCCTCCGTAGGGGCAGGATGCGGGGCATCGGCCGGCGATGCAAGTGGCGCGGGTTCGCTCAATGTCGGAGGGTAAAGACCTGCCTCCTCCAGTTGTTCCTGCAGCTCTTGCGTACTCAGCGAATACTCCGCCAATTCGTCCCTGAACCTGGACCGGGCTGCCTCCAGCTCCCGTTTCGCCTTTTGGACCCGGCGGATTTCAATGATGATGGAGCGGGCGGTCAACGCCGGCCCCAGCACTATCCCCACCACTCCAAAGGTCCCCACCGCGAACCGTATGCCCGTCGAGGCAGCGACGGAACCTCCGGCCCCTCCCCCAACGGAGGCGAACCGGGGCGCGATGGTCACGACCCGGGCCAACACCGGGCGCACCACCGTCGCACCTACGGGCCGTGCCACGTTCAGGATGGCGCCCGACGAGGTCCTCCAGATAGTGCCGGCAGTAAAGCTCGCGGCATGCTGACCGACTATCCTGGTGCGGGAATGAATCGGGCCGTCCGCCAGGGTCTGCCGGCGGCGCTTTAACACCCTTCGCCACCGGGGCAGCGGCTTATCAGGAGTCTCCTCCGGGTCCGGCTCATGCAGTGCCTCGGGCAGTTCCGGCTCCGGCAGCCCCAGTTGGAGACAAAGGCCGGTCTGCTGGTCGTACAGGGCCTGCATTTGCTCCCGGTGTTCCGCCTGCAGGGTTTCCAGTTCGGCCCTCAGCCCGGTGAGCTTGCTGCGGGCCCGCAGTTTGGCGACCACCTGGGCGAGGGCCGACCCTCCGGCGATTCCAAGAGGTACCAGGATTAGGGGAAGGGGCATTGGTTAGTACAATTCCATCCGTAATTGTTCTAAGTATTTTAGCACGGAGGGACTGCGGTTGCCGCGGCAGCAACGGCTTCCGTTCCAGCCGCCCGGCTCCCTTCCACGAAACACGCCTGGAACGGTCTGTCCGCCTGAATCCGGCCGCGTCCTTGGGACGTTGTGTTATGTTGATGCCTGGTCTGATTTATCCTGCTCTGCACCGGGGAGTTCCAATTTGCCGCATCGACTCCGTATCCCCCTGCCATTCACTGCCCTGGTTGTTGCCGCCCTACTCGCGGTGGCCTGCGAAGCCAGTCCCCAGGCGCCCTCCCCGACTCCCACGCCGGCGCAGATGGCACCCACCGCGTCTCGCACCACTCTCCCCTCGCCGGAACCGTCTCCTCAGCGTCCAGCCTCGCCAACGCCTGCCCCCGCCGCGGTCACAACCGCTGCGCCAGTGCCCCAACCGGGTCCGGCTGGAGGGGTGCAGCCGACCCCGACGCCCGGACCAACTCTTGCCCCGCCGGTTACGCCCGAACCCCAGCCTGCGCCGGCTTCCGAATCTGCCCCGGCGCCAACCGCCACGCCCGTACCGGAACCGGCCACTCCTCCTGCGGAAGAAACGGAACGGCCCATCCCTCCCGTGGCCGGAGAGCGGCCCCACAGCTTCACCCATCACGGGATTACGGTTGAAGACCCCTGGCACTGGCTGGAGGACGAGGACTACCCGACGGTGGACGACGAGGATGTCCTGGCTTACCTCGAGGCCGAAAACGACTACTTCGAGGCCAGCATGGCGCCCTACCAGGACCTGATCGACACCATCTTCGAGGAGATCAAGGGGAGACAGCCGGGGGAATTGGCCAGCCTCCCCCGGCGCCGTGGGGAATGGTACTACCAGTGGCGTTATGGCGAGGGCAGCCAGTACCGGCAGTGGCTCCGCTGGCCCGCGTCAACCCCGGACGCCCGGGAAGGCCCCCCGGACGGCGCGGAGGTCTTCCTGGATGAGCCGGAGCTGGCCGGAGACCTGGAATACTTCCGCCTGGGGTCGCTGTCCTTCAGCAACGGCGGGACCCTGCTGGCTTATAGCACCGACACCGACGGGTCGGAGCAATACACCCTG
The DNA here is from genome assembly GCA_034423195.1 of Dehalococcoidia bacterium. Lineage (GTDB taxonomy): Bacteria > Chloroflexota > Dehalococcoidia > Lucifugimonadales > UBA3495 > CATOSK01. The sequence continues at coordinate 107,837 of DAOUIZ010000066.1, forward strand.
GAGATCAAGGACCTGGCAACCGGGGAGTTGCTGCCCGACCGGATCGAGCGGGTCCGGGGCCGGGCGGTCTGGACCCCCGATGACCAGTCCTTCTTCTACACTGTGCTGGACGACAACGGACGCCCCTGGCAGGTGCGGCGGCACGTTCTCGGAGAGCCCGTGGAGAGCGATGCCATCGTGCATGAGCAGCCCGGCGCCGGGCTGTTCGTCTGGGTTTCGGACACGGCGTCCGGGAAGTACATCATCGTCAGCGAGGGCGACCATGTAACCTCCGAGCGGAGGCTGATCCCGGCGGACGACCCAACCTCTGAACCGCTGCTGGTGGCCCCGAGGAGAGACGGCCATGATTACTCCATAGACCACCAGGGAGACCGGTTCGTCATAATGACCAACGACAACCACCAGAACTTCCGCCTGGCCGTTGCGCCCGAGGACGACCCCACCCAGGCGTCGTGGGAAACCCTGTTGCCGGGTTCGGACTCGCTGTACCTCAACCATTTTCACCTGACGGAGCAGTTCATCGCGGTGGAGGAAAGGATCGACGGCCTCGACCAGGTGCGGGTAATCAATCGCGCGGGAGACTTCACGCACATCGAATTTCCGGAGAACGCTTACACCGCCTACGTCAGCAGCGACCCCGAGTTTGACTCGGACACGATTCGCGTCACCTACACCTCCATGATCACGCCCCGCACCGTGTTCGACTACCATCTGGAGACGGGGGAACTGGAGGAACGCCGCGTCCAGGAGATTCCCAGCGGGTACGACGCCTCCCGGTACGTGACCCACCGGGAGTTGGCCCTCGCCCGGGACGGAGTGGAAGTTCCGGTGTCCATCGTCCGCCACGAGGACACCCCGCTGGACGGGTCAGCGCCGCTGTACATCTACGCTTATGGTGCCTACGGCAGCGCGGTTTCACCGTCCTTTTCCACCTCCCGGCTATCCTTGCTGGACCGGGGCTTCATCTACGCCATCGCCCACGTCCGGGGAGGCGACGACCTGGGATACCACTGGTACGAGGCCGGAAAGCTGTTCCAGCGGACCAACACCTTCAACGACTTCGTGGATGTGGCCCGCCACCTGGTAGACCAGGGATATGGGTCCGAGGGACGCATCGCCATCTCCGGGGGCAGCGCCGGAGGGACTCTCATGGGAGCGGTCGTCAACCAGGCCCCGGAGATGTGGGGAGTGGTGGCGGCCCAGGTCCCCTTCGTGGACGTTCTCAACACCATGCTCAACGCCGACCTGCCCCTGACGCCGCCGGAGTGGCCGGAGTGGGGGAACCCCATCGAGGACAAGGCCGCTTTCGAGTACATCCGTTCCTACTCGCCCTACGACCAGCTCAAGCCCGGCGAATATCCGGCGGTCCTGGTAACGGCTGGTCTCAACGACCGGCGGGTGACCTATTGGGAGCCGGCCAAGTACGTGGCCAAGCTGCGGGCGGTCAAGACGGACGACAACCTGGTGCTGCTGAGGACGGACATGGGATCCGGTCACGGTGGGAGGTCCGGCCGGTCGGCGTGGTGGTACGAGACCGCCGAGCAGTTCGCCTTCATCCTGTCCCGCCTGGGACTGGCGGAATAGACCCCGCGCGGTTTCCCGCCGGAGAGCTTTGATTTATCATAGGGCTGGACGGGTGACCGCCCGGCCCTATCAGTTTTTCCTGCGGTGAGCCATGCGCATCTGCACGACCCTGCCCAGCGCCACCGAAATCGTCTATGCCCTGGGCTTGGGAGACCAGGTGGTGGGAGTCTCCCACGCCTGCGACTACCCACCGGAAGTCAGGGGAAAGCCCGTCGTATGCCGCACCGTCCGGCAGCTTTCCCACCTGGACAGCCAGGAGATTGACGCCATCATCCAGCAGGCCCGGGCCAACAACAACCCGGTCCACTGGGTCGACGGCGATGTACTCCGGGAGCTGCGGCCCGACCTCATCATCACCCAGGAACTGTGCGAAGTCTGCGCCATCGGCAGCGGATCGGTATTCGAGACCGCGGCCCAAGTGCTGGACTACCAACCGGAAATCCTCACCATCCGCCCCACCGGCCTGGAGGACATCCTCCAGAACATCCTCCGCATCGGCCGCGCCGCCGGTGTCCCCGAACGGGCGGAGTCGCTGGTCGGTTCCCTGAGGGGACGGGTGGAATACGTGCGGGGACGGCTGCAAGAAGGACTTACCGGCGAGCCTGCTACTCCCAGGGTATTCTGCATCGACTGGCTGGACCCCTTGCGCAACACCGGGCAGTGGACCCCTGAGTTGGTCGAGTTAGCCGGCGGCGATGAAGGGCTGGCCGAGAAGTGGGGCATTTCCCGGGAGGTCGGGTGGGATGAGGTGGAGGCGTACCAGCCCGACTACATAATGGTCATGCCCTGCGCCTTCAACATGGAGCGGACAATTGCCGAATCCAGGGAGCACCTGGCCCGGCAGGACGCTTGGCCGAGGCTTGAGGGAGTGAAGAAGGGGCAGGTGTACCTGTTCGATGGGCAGATTCCCAGCCGTCACGGGCCCCGGGTGGTCGATGTCATGGAAGGATTGGCCGAAGCCATGTATCCCCGCCTGTTCCGGGGGCTGGCCCCTCCCGGAGTGTTCATTCCGGCCCCCTTCGATTGATACGTTCCGCGGTCCGTTCCGGCCGGCGACAGGGAGAAGGTAAATGCTTTACATGGTGGAACTGAAGCACGACCCCCGGCAATGCCCCGGGGTGGCTCTGGATATCCGGGACCGGGTGCTGCGAATGGCGGAAACCAGGGAGCAGGCGATGGAGTTCCGGGGATGCACCTACCGGGGCGGGTGGGTCGGCAAGTCGTCGCACATGACGTTCCTGCTGATCGACGGCCCGGACGCTCACGCGGTGGATGACGCGGTGGTGGACTTGGGTTTCGCGGTGTGGAACACGGCGGACATCTACCCGGTCATCGGTCTGGACGACGCGGTGGAGGGGCTGCGCCAGATGCGGGAAAGAGACGCCGCGGCAGGCTCCTGAACTCCCCGGCGGGGCCGGTTTACGCCCAGGTTGTCTTGTCGTCGGGTATGGCGGCGTAGAGCTGGCCGTCCCGCACCGTCACCTCGAAACGGTACATCTGGGCGCGGGGGCCGTTGACGCAGATGCCCTCCGAAAGCTCAAACCGCCACCCGTGATCGGGGCACATGAAGCAGTTGTCCCAGCGGACGATCTGTCCCCAGGAGTGGGGGCAGATGGCCGAGAGCAGGTGGTAGGTTCCCGTCTTGTCCCTGACCAGGAAGTAATCGTCCCGCCCGACTTCCACCGGGTAGGGCAGGTCGGTGAAGGACGCCTCGGCTCCCAGTTCGATTTCCCGCACCGAGGGGTTGGCATCGGCAGTCGCCATAGTTCTTTACCGTCCGCTCAGGTTGGGGCCAGTGTAGAGCAGTTGACCGGCCGGCGCAACGGGAGGCAGCAGGCCAACATGATGGTGCCAGGGGACACGGGCCTCCCCGAGGCGCCCCCTTCCCAGCGGCGGCGGTGGACGGTATTATTGGCGGAACGGCATTTGCGCGCCGAATCCCATCCCGAAAGTGAAGGATTAATCACCATGCCCAATATCCTGGAGGACAAAGTCGCCATCGTCACCGGCTCGGGCCGGGGCGTTGGACGCGGCGTGGCCATGCTCATGGCCCAGGAAGGAGCCCAGGTCGTCGTCGTTGACCCGGGTGTCAACGTGGACGGTTCCGGCTTCGACCAGTCGGTGGCCCAGGTCGTGGCCGATGAGATCAACCAGGCCGGCGGAACGGCAGTGGCCTGCACCGAATCCGTCGCCACCATGGAAGGCGGCGAAGCCATCGTCCAGGCGGCCATCGACAACTTCGGCAAGCTGGACATAGTGGTCACCTGCGCCGGCATCCTGCGGGACCGCATGGTGTTCAACATGACCGAACAGGAATGGGATGACGTGATTGCGGTGCATCTGAAGGGCACTTTCTCCGTGGTCAAGCACGCGGCCATCCTCTTCCGGCAGCAGCGGTCGGGACGCATCATCACCTTCACCTCGGAATCGGGGCTGATCGGCAACAGCGGACAGGCCAACTACGGCGCGGCCAAGTCGGGGATAGCGGGCTTCACCAAGGTGGTGGCCAAGGACATGGGCCGCTACGGCGTGACGGCCAACGCCATCGCGCCCCGGGCCAGCACCCGGATGATCGGCGCCATACCGGATTCGGCGGCGGAAATCCGGGCCAGGGGCGGCGTCGCTCCGATATCCGGCGAGGATGAGATAAGGGACCTGGACCCGGACGCCATTGCCCCATTCGTTTGCTTCCTGGCCAGCGATTACGCGGCCCGGGTCAACGGGCAGACCTTCCTGGTCTATGGCAACCAGGTGTCGCTGATGTCCCAGCCCCGTCCGATGAACTCCATCTTCACCCCATCCGGCCATTGGGACATGGAAGAGCTGGCGCCGCTGGCCCGGAATGTCCTCACCGCCAACGTCGACAACCCCGCTCCGGCGGCGACGCAGGGGTGACGGAAACCGGACATGACAACGCGAGAGCACGCCAGGGAGGCCAAAAAGCTTCTGCGGGAAATGGAACGGGATTTCGCCGTTGGGGATGAACTGGTGGCTTCGGAGAAGCTATGGCGGGCGGCATCCCACGCTGTCAAAGCAATAGCCGAAGAGCGGGAGTGGCCCTGCGGGGACCGGAAGGAACTGCGGGACGTTGCGGTGCGTCTGTCGGAAGAGACCGGAGACGGCCGGTACATTGGCGGATTCGGAATGGCCGAAGGGTTCTATCACAACGCCACGCTGGGCTGGATGGAAGACTTCCAACTGGCCGACCGCTACCTGGTGCGGGAGTTCGTCGAAGACACCTTTGACCTGATTGCCCCTGGCAGTGAGCGTCCGTAACGATACACTTGGAGCCGATCATCACATCAGACGAACATATTAGGACAGCCGAGTATTTCCTGCTGGAATCTGACCGGGAGTTCAACGCGGGGGAACGCCTCCAGGCATCGGAAAAGCTCTGGGGGGCGGCGGCCCACTCTGTTATCGCGGTTGCCCAAAAGCTGGACTGGCCCGCCGCGAAGCACGGAAACCTGAAGAACGGAGTCCGTCGGCTGGCCCGCCGATCAAGGGATGACAACCTGACCCGCGGTTTCGCGGCAGGCGAGCGGTTTCACGCCAATTTCTACCATGACTTTATGACCGCGTCGGAAATCGAAAGATACCGGCCGATAACCAGGGCCTTTGTCGCGGATATGCTGGTCCTGGCCGGGTCGGCAGCGTAAACAAGGAAAACCCAGGAGAGGAAACCCATCATGCCCAATTTGCTCAAGGACAAAGTCGCCATCGTTACCGGCTCCGGCCGGGGAGTCGGCCGGGGAGTGGCGATGCAAATGGCCGAAGAAGGGGCCAAGGTGGTCGTTGTCGACCCGGGCGTCAACGTGGACGGTTCCGGCTTCGACCAGTCCATCGCCCAGGTGGTCGCGTCGGAGATCAACGAGGCGGGAGGCACCGCCGCCGCCTGTACCGAGTCCGTCGCCACGATGCAGGGCGGCGAGGCTATCGTCCAGACGGCCATCGACAACTTCGGCAAGCTGGACATCGTGGTCACCTGCGCCGGCATCCTGCGCGACCGGATGGTCTTCAACATGTCGGAGCAGGAGTGGGACGATGTGATAGCGGTCCACCTGAAGGGAACGTTCACGGTGGTCAAGCACGCGGCCATCCTGTTCCGGCAGCAGCGTTCCGGGCGCATCATCACCTTCAGCTCCACGTCCGGCCTGTACGGCAACAGTGGACAGGCCAACTACGGCGCGGCCAAGGACGGCATCGCCGGGTTCACCCGCGTCGTCGCCAGGGACATGGGCCGCTACGGCGTTACGGCCAACTCCATCGCTCCCAGCGCCCAGACCCGCATGACCGGAAGCGTCCCCCAGGAGGCCCGGGACCTCCGCTCGACGCGTGGCATTACCGCCGGTTCGGGTCTGCTGGGCGAGGCCGATGACGTGGCTCCCTTCGTGACCTGGCTGGCATCGGACGAGTCGGCCCACGTCAACGGGCAGGTCTTCCACGTGACCGCCGGACTGGTGACCCTGCTGAACCAGCCCGAGCCGGTGAAGACCATCCAGAAGGACGGCCCCTGGAGCGTCGAGGAACTCATCAGCGTTTTCCCCGCCACCATCGGGATAGAGCTCTACAATCCCGCCCCGCCCCCCCCGCCATCGGCGTAGGTGGCCGCGATATGACCCTGCCGCTCTGCCGCATTGGCCACCGGACATCGAAAGGGCCATGTCATTGAAGGTGGTCACGTGGAACGTAGAATGGGCGGGGCCTAACTCACGGCGAACCGCTGAAATCCTGCGCCGGATTGACGATCTGTCTCCCGAGGTTGTTTGTCTAACCGAGACTCATTCCGGGCTGCTGTCCCAACGTGGACACACGGTCTGCTCGCAGCCGGATTATGGGTATGCGGTGAAGGAACACCGGCGAAAGGTCATGCTCTGGTCGAAGGAACCGTGGAGCAGTGTGGATGACGTGGGAACCGACACAATGCCGCCAGGCCGGTTCGTGTCCGGGGTAACCCGGACGTCGGTGGGCCGTGTCGCCGTGGTGGGAGTCTGCATCCCCTGGTTCATGTCACGGGCAGAGAGGAGCCGCAGTGAGGAACGCAAGGCGCCGTGGGAGGATCATGAGCAGTACCTGTCCGGACTAGGGCAAGTTCTCAGTAGTGCGCCTGGGGAGGGCCTGATGGTGATGGGCGACTTCAACCAGGCCATAGGACCGGGCAGCAGGGCGCCTGCCCAGCTTCAGATGGCCTTGCAGCAGGCATTCCCGTCGAGAATAAAGATCGTTACGTCTGAAATTGCGTTCCAGGGACGTCGAAGCATCGACCACATCGCGCTGGGCACGGATTGGAAAGTCCGCTCGGTAGAGGCGATCAGCAATATCCACGAGGAGAGGAAGCTGTCGGACCATTTCGGGGTTGTCGCTGATTTGTCTCCTCCGTGATCTCATGGGAATTGGGCCGTACCGTTGCCCCCACCCTCTAAGTAATCTTCCCAAGCCCGCCCGTCCCTCTTCCGTCCGCCGGGTTGACGATGCTCGAAACCGCCCGGCACAAAATTGGTGATATAATTGTGAACAAATCGTTTATATCGGCAAGTTGTTCCGATTTCAGGAGGATAGCATGTCCCGGTTTCGCAGTTGGTATCTGCCATTCTTGATTGTCATGACGGCCTGCGCCGTCCTCGCCGCAGCCTGCACGCCGGCAGCCGAGGTCCGCGAGGTACAGGTAACAGTCGAAGTCCCCGGTGAAACCCAGGTCCAGGAAGTCCCCGTCACCGTCGAGGTTGAAAAGGAAGTGACCAGGGACGTTCCCGTGACCGTCCAGGTCGAAGTCGAGAAAGAGGTTACCAGAGATGTCCCGGTAACCGTCCAGGTCCCCATGGAAGCCCTCGACCCCCTCATCGTCGGCAACCTCAACGCCTTCACCGGCTCCATCGCCGAGTTCGGTCCTCCCCTCCGCAACTCCGTCGAGCTCGCCGCAGACCACGTCAACCGCGCCGGTGGAGTCGGCGGTGGCTCCATGGTCATCATCAGCCGCGACACCGGCGTCAACCCGGTCCAGGGCGTGGACGGCGCCAAGGCCCTCGTTGACGTCGAAAACGCCGCCGCCATCGTCGGCGCCCTTTCCAGCGGCGTGACCATCGCCGTTGCCCAGTCCGTCACCATCCCCCAGGAAACCCTCACCATCTCCGGAGCGTCCACCGCTCCCGGCATCACCGTGCTGGAGGACAACGACTTCCTCTTCCGCACCACCCCCTCCGACGCCGCCCAGGGTGTGGTCCTGGCCCGGGTCGCCCGCGAGCAGGGTTACGAGAACGTCGGCATCATGTACATCAACAACGCCTACGGGGAAGGTCTCGCCAACCAGTTCGAGGAGAGCTTTACCGCCCTCGGCGGACGGGTCTCTTCCAGTGTCCCCCACGAAGACGTCCAGCCCACCTACGTATCCGAGCTGGAAAAGGCCACCAGCGGCGACCCCGATGCCCTGGCCGTCCTGAGCTACACCGGCCAGTCTGCCGTCTATGTCCGCGAGGCATTGGAAGGCGGCTACGCGGACAAGTTCCTCCTTGCCGACGGCACCAAGGGCCCGGAATGGATCGAAGGCATCAACGCCTGGGAAGCCCTGGACGGCACCCTGGGGACGGCTCCGGGCAGCCAGGGTTCTGCGGCCAAGGACGCCTTCGAGTCGGCCTACACCGAGAGCTACGGCTTCCCGCCCTCTCACCCCTTCATGGGTGAACACTACGACGCCACCGTGCTCATCGCCCTCGCCGCCGCCAAGGCCGGCAGCACCACCGACTCCGCCGCCATCCGCGACGCCCTGCGGGACGTTGCCAACGCCCCAGGCGAGGTCGTCGGCCCGGGCCGTGATGAAGTCGCCCGCGCCCTCTCCCTCATCGCCGACGGCCAGGACATCAACTACAACGGCGCCGCCGGCGACATCGAGTTCGACGAGAACGGCGACGTCTTCGGCACCATCGAAATCTGGCAGGTCAAGGACGGCGAAATCCAGTCCACCGGCCGGTTCGAGCTTCCCTAGCCGCCCGTCGTAGCCCCCCACTCCAGGCAAGTGCGGCGGCCTCTGGGGCCGCCGCACTCGTTTGGAAACCATCCAAAGGCCCCATCCCCCTTCCCGCCGGAAGGGCCCACCCCCACTAAGAAACTTTCTTAAAAGTCCCTCCCACCTTGACGGCAGGGCCATAGCATCAAGTCTGACTCGGTCCTTTCGCCGCTCTTCCCGTCATTCCCGCGCAGAGCCTGCCCCTGGCAACTGAGGAGAGACGACGAAGGAGGGAAAGGGGCGGGAATCCAGACCCCCGTCGTATGTTCCCCGCAATATTGTGTTGGCGGTGTACTGGAAGTTCCAACAAACTGACACTCATGGCAATCGCCATGTAAATCAGTCCACCTCCCGCACAGACGGGACCATGGGTCAGGATGGGTGTGTCAGGCGGGGGCGCGACAGCACCGCCTTTGAGCTGGTTTCCTACTGGTCCGGTATCCGGGCAATCCGGCGTTCCTCCCCCAGGATCCCTCCCGGCCGCACCAGGATAACCGCCACAATCAGCACCCCGATCATCATCAGCCGGAAACTGGGATCGGCAAATATCCCGGGCAGGAACTGCGTGCCTGACCAGATTCCCCACACGATGAAGGCCCCCAGCACCGCCCCAAAATTGTTCCCCGACCCACCCACCATCAGCATCGCCCAGATGATGAACGTCGCCAGCAGGGGATCGAAGGTCAGCGGCGCCAGGAACCGGAAATGATGCGCGAACAGCGCCCCGCCTATCCCCATGATTATCGCCCCCAGGACGAACGCCTGCAGCTTGAACCGGAACACATTCTTTCCGCTGGCTTCCGCCGCCGTCTCATCCTCCCGGATCGCCCGCAGCACCCGTCCCCACGGCGACTTCACCGCCCGCTCCAGCATGGCGAACACCACCACCAGGACCACCGCCGCCACCACCATGTACAAGAAGTCATAATACTTCGGCGACACCAGGTCTGACAGGAACGCCGGTATCCGGTACAACCCCTTCGAGCCGTTGGCCACCCACTTCTCGTTGAGGAAGAACAGCCGCACCGTCTCGGCAATGCCCAGCGTCGAGATCGCCAGGTAGTCGTCCCGCAGGCGCAAGGTGACGTAGCCGATCCCCAGGGCGACAGCCCCGCATACCGCCGCCGCCGCCAGTATCCCCAGGATGAACCACAGGTCGAAACCCAGGTCCAGCAGCCAGACCTCTGCCATGTTCCCGCCGAAAACGAAGTCCTCGAACAGCGCCGGGTCCGGCGGCCTGGTGGTCAGCAGCGCCGTCGTGTAGGCCCCCAGCGCAAAGAACCCGGCTATCCCTATGTTGAACAGCCCGGTGTACCCCCAGTGGACATTCAGCCCCAGGGCGAATATCGAATAAATGCAGGCGAAAACCAGGAAACCGGCCAGGTAGCTCAGGAGCCCGGTTACTTCCATCCTCTACACTCCATCGCCCGAATTCGTCCCGTCGTTCCCTCTCTCGTTCCCCGCCGTCAATTCCACCCTCCTCGAAAAAATCCCGGGGCTGTCGCGGATGAAAAACACCCACAAATTGGTGCTATTCTCCGGTGCATATAACTTCCATTAACAACCTTTGAGTTGTGACAGGACAGCGCCCCTCCACCCCTCCGTTGCTCCGGTTAACCAGCGCCTCCCCGGCGGAGGAAACCAGGACATGGATGCCGCTTCCCGGACTCAATTCCGCCCTCCTCCGAAAATGCCCCTGGGCCTCACCAGCAGGATCAGTATCATGATCCCGAACGCCACTGCCGGCTTGTAGCTCGGATTTATCCATTGGGTCGACACCTCCGCAGTCACCCCGATAACGAACGCCGCCACCAGGGCCCCGTAGGGGTTCCCCAGTCCTCCCAGCACCACCGCCGCGAACAGCGGAATCAGGAATTTCCACCCCATGATCGGCACCAGTTGGGCCTGGTAAACGGCCAAAAGTATCCCCGCGGTGGCCGACAGCGCCGCTGCCATGCCCCACGCCCACCAGATAACCCGTTCCGTCCCGATCCCGCTGACCCGCGCCAGGTCGGGATTGTCCGCCGTCGCCCGCATGGCCTTGCCCATCCTGGTCCGGGTCAATATCACGTAGACGGCCGATACCAGGATGACCGCCACCACGCCTATGAAGATGGCGTCGGGCGGAACGCGAATGTCCATCGGCAGGTGGAAAACCTTCCTCGTTTCCCTGGGAAAGTGCTGCACCTCGCTCGTCCAGATTACCTGCACCAGGCCCCGCATCGCGATGGCGACCCCCAGCGACGCCATCGACATCACCACCACGTTGACCCCCCTTGCCCTCAGCCGCCGGTAGATTGTGATGTCCAGGATGATTGCACCGGCCGCCACCACCGCCACGGCTATGGGAAGCGCGATCAGCACCGGGTACCCGAAGGTGAACGGACCCAGCCCACTGCCCTCGATTCCCAGCGGGGCCAGCATCCCGGCCACGATGAACAGGCCCACGTAGGCCCCCATGGTCATGTAGTCCCCATGGGCCACGTTGGCGAAGTTCATCAGGCCGTAGACCAGGGTCAGCCCGATTGCTCCCAGGGCAATAATGGCCCCGATAAACACCCCGTTCACCACCAGGCTCATCTTCACGAACGGCAGGAACCCGACCCCCACCGCGACCAGGACCAGCAAGATGGTCGTATGCGCCGGCGTCCAGGCCAGCCGCACTTGCCCGAACCCTTCCTTCCAGGAGGCCATCAAATTCCCGCCTCTCCCCAATGCAATCCCCTCTATCCCCCCAGGTAAAGGCTTCTGATTTCCGGATCGTTCAGCAATTCCCTCCCGTTGCCTTCCAGCCGGTTTTCCCCTGCGACCAGGACGTATCCCCTCTGCGACATTTGCAGCGCCTCCCGGGCATTTTGCTCCACCATCAGCAGCGCGACCCCTCTGCGGTTGATCTCCCGCAGCCGCTCGAAAACGTTGTCCATCATCACCGGGGAAAGCCCCGCCGACGGTTCATCCAGCATCAACAGGCTGGGATTGAGCATCAGCGCCCGGCCAATCGCCAGCATCTGCCGCTGTCCCCCGGATAGGCTGCCCGCCTTCCGCTCCGGCCGGAAGCCCAGGTCCGGGAACAGGTCCAGCATATCCGCCATCCGCCCCCGGATATCGTCCCGCCTCACAAACGCACCCATCTCCAGGTTCTCCCGTATGCTCAGCGAAGGAAAAACATTGTTGGTCTGGGGGACGTAGCAAAGACCCCGCCGGACAATCGCCTCCGCCGGTGACCCCGAAATCGCCTCCCCCTGGAACCTCACATCCCCCTTCCACACCCCCACCAGGCCCACGATGGCCTTCATCAGCGTGGACTTCCCGCACCCGTTGGGGCCGATGATGGTGACGATTTCCCCCTCTTCCACCGCCACCGATACGCCGTGAAGCACCTCGGTCTGCCCGTATCCGGCCACCACCCCGGAGGCATCAAGAAGTGCCACTCGCCCGCCTCCCCAGGTACGCTTCCATCACCTGCGGGTCATGCTGGACATCCAGCGGGGTGCCTTCGGCGATTACCGAGCCGTTCGCCATGACGATTATCGGGTCGCACATGGTCATCACGAACCGCATGTCGTGTTCAATGATGACGAACGTAATCCCCCGCTCCACGCTGGCCGTCAGGATGTTCCTGGCCAGGTCCTGCAGGAGCGTCCGGTTCACCCCGGCCCCCGGCTCGTCCAGCAGCACCACCTTCGGCTTGGACATCAGGGTCCTCCCGAACTCCAGCAGCTTCTTCTGCCCCCCCGACAGGTTGCCGGCATATTCGTTCGCCAGGTGGGAGAAGCTCAACAGCTCGAGAATCTCCAGCGCCTGTCCCTCGATGCGTTTTTCCTCCCTGGCCACCCTTCCCGGCAGCAGCCATGACGCCCAGACCCGCTCCCCGGTCTGGGAACCCGGCACCAGCATCAGGTTTTCCAGCACCGTCATCCGCTGCATTTCCCGGGGAATCTGGAACGTCCGCACCAGGCCCAGCCCGAAGGTCTGCGACATGCCCATTCCGTCGATGCGCCGGCCGTCCAGGCGAATGCTTCCGCTGCTGGGAGAGAGTGCGCCCGATATCAGGTTGAACAGCGTTGTCTTCCCCGCGCCGTTGGGGCCGATGATGCCCGTAATGGTCCCCGGCATGATTCGCACCGAACAATGGTCCACTGCGCGGAGGCCCCCGAAGTCCTTCACCAGGTCCCGGGTTTCAAGAATGGGAGATTGTGAGCTCACCGGGTCTCCTTTGCGGAGCCGAACCCCGCTTGCAGGCCCCGCTTGATGTAGGAATCGGGAACGGCCCTCCCCGACCGGCTGCATCCCGCCGGCCGCAACATGGGAACTATCCAACAGGAACCCTCCGAAGTTAACGTGAAACTGTTGCGAAGAATAACTCAACCTGATGCACCCGCTCAGGCAGAGCCCCGGCCTGGTCCGTATCGGTCCCGCGCCCCCCCATTATCCCATACAATGCGCAACCCATGATGCCCCGCCGTGCCTGGCGCATCGGAGTCGCTATGGATGGACCGACCTGCCCCGTGCAGTGAACGTTTTGTGAATAGGTTTGGTAAACTGGTTAATGCAGCAACCCCGATATGAGAGGAAACCCTTGAGGACTTTTGTCACGGCCATCTCCATCGCCCTGCTCTTGTTGTCATTTGCCGCTTGCCAGGGAAGCCCCGGCCCGGCGGGGCAACAGGGGCCTCCCGGACCGGCAGGCTCCAGTGGCCCGGCTGGCCCCGCTGGTCCGGCCGGTGTAGCCGGAGAGCAAGGGCCCCCCGGAATAGCAGGCCCCGCTGGTCCAACCGGAGGACAAGGGCCTGCGGGCCCGGCCGGGCCCGCAGGTGAAGCGGCCACTCTCGACGAGTCTGACCTGCAACAGCTTCTTCAACAGATGGAAAGCGAGCTCCAGGACAGTCTGATCGACGCCATCGCTGAGGCGAGAATACCCGCCGATGACCCCGCCGCCGCTCAACCGCCGGTGTCCGGCCAGCCCCAGGTCTCCGCTCCCCCCAGGTGGATGCCCGAAGAGTACACAAGGCATTTCGTGCGGGAGGCAATCCGGCGCTACGACGCCGACGGACTGGACTCCACCGCCGCCTACTACAACACCCCGGAGAGCGTGGACGGCCAGTGGTACGTATTCATAGCCGACGAGAGCGGGGCCTTGGTAGCCCACGCCAACCCCGACCTGGTTGGCGTGCCCTTGGACGATGTCCTTGGCCCCAACAGCTACCCTTCCGGCGCAGCCGTGGCGGCCACGGCCGATGAGGACGGGGCATGGTTTGACTACACCTTCCTCAATCTGGACACCGGCACCGTCCAGACCAAGCATTCCTGGATGGTGGTGCACGACGGCATCATCTTCGGCTCCGGCTGGTACGAGGAGGGCCCCCGCAAGACCGACGCCCCCGCCTATACCCGGGCCTTCGTGGAACAGGCGATCAATCTCTACAACGCCGTGGGCTTCGAGGACACCATCGCCTACTACAACTCCAGGGACAGCATCGACGGCCAGTGGTATGTATTCATCGTCGAAGCCGAAAGCGGGCTCACCGTCGCCCACTACAATCCGGCCTTTAGGGGTAGGGACCCCAGCCTGCGGGTGGATCCCACGGGGTACTTCTACGGCGGCGACCTGCTGGCCGCCCCCGGGTCAGGGAGCTGGATCGAGTACGTCATAACCAACCCGGAAACCGGCGAAAACCAGCGGAAGCACACCTTCGCCGTCCTTCACGACGGGTACATCTTCGCTTCGGGTTGGTACGAACAGTAAACTCCGTCGCTCATTTGAAAGGCCCTGCTCCGCGATCCGCCGCCCTTGACATCCTCCCACGGCTATATTACGTTATTTACACCACCCCACCACCTCTCAGGTGGCGGCGCAACCGGAACGAGCGGAAGTGGCTCAGTGGTAGAGCATCTCCTTGCCAAGGAGAGGGTCGCGAGTTCGAATCTCGTCTTCCGCTCCATCTTCCCCAGTCTTCCCTTCTCAACTACCTCTTCTCACGCCTCTTTGCAGGTATATATCCCGGTGCTTGCTGCCTTGATTAAAGGGATAGTACCCGCCTCTCCCGGACCATCTTTGAAGGTCCCCGCGTTCGCCTTTCTGGTGATGTTCCTGCTGGCCTGCGGGACCCCTGAGCAGCCACCGGTTATGGAAACCCGTCTGCCAACAGCGGCAGCGGAAGTTCCAACCGTAACCCCCACGCCCACCCCCGCCCCTACGGAGGCTCCGACCTCCATTCCTGCGCCAACCCCCCTGCCGTCACCGGAACCCGATCCCCTCGACGGCCGCCCGGTCAACCTCCCCGCCGACGAGGGCCGCCACCGCGACCCGGTGGAATGGTGGTACTTCAACGGCCACCTGCAGGACGAGTTTGGCAACGATTACAGCTACCACTACGTTGCCTTCGAGTTCGTCACCCCCGAGGGAATCGTCGCCCGCCTGCTTCAATACAGCTGGGCCGATCACGGGACTGGGCGCAGGAATGCCGGGGAGCAGTTCTACCTGCCCCAGGCCGGGCTGCCCCAGCCCGCGAATGCCGGACCCACCCCCACCCCGGTCCCCCTGGACCTCGAAACCGGCGAGATTGACGTCAGGACCGGAGACTTGGTCCTGTCCGGCGATGGGCAGGAATACTCCCTGGCATTCCAGTTCCCTGTCGGCCCCTCGGTCCGGCTTTCCGCTTCGTCCGTCAAGCCGCCGCTGCTGCACCGGAAAACCGGCCTGGTCGACCTCGGCCCGGCGGGCAGGACCTGGTACTACACGCGCCCCCGCCTGGAAACCTCGGGGACCGTCACCGTCAACGGTGAATCCATGCCCGTCGCCGGGCTTTCCTGGATGGACCACCAGTGGGGCGACGCCACCACCGCCCTGGAGGTGGGTTGGGACTGGTTCAGCCTCAACCTGGACGATGGCGCCGACCTCATGGTCTCGATAGTCTGGGAGGTGGACGGCCGGGAGCCCATCGCCACGTACGGCACCCTGGCCCTGCCTGCATCCGGCCCCGGTGAAGGCGGGAGGATCCTCCACCTTGACGTCGGGGAAATCACGTTGACTCCCACCGGCTCGTGGTCAAGCCCGGAGACCGGCGGGGTGTACCCCATGGGCTGGGACTTGTCGGTCAGGCTTGACGACAACCGGCCGGACCTCCCCTGGGCCGAAATGACGCTGGAGCTGACCCCGCGCCGGGAGGACTCCGAGTTTCCGCCCAGCCCCTTCGTGCCAATTGATTACTGGGAAGGTGCGGTCACCGCCGAAGGCCGGCAGGACGGACTGGCCGTCTCCGGGGTGGGGTTCGTGGAGATGGTGGGTTACGCGCCCCGCCGGGCCCTCTCCCTGCCCGGCCAGGCTCCCTAACTCGCGGTACAGGGCTATCGCATGAAGGCTGACTCTAATCTTTCACCTCTTCTCCCATCATTGCCATGAAAATGGCCCATTTTCATTCTTCATACGTGGCCTCCGCAAGGCCATACGCAATTCCCGAGCAGAGCCTGCCCCTGGCGACTGAGGAGGGACGACGAAGGAGGGAAAGGGGCGGGAATCCAGACCCCCGTTGTCGGTCCCTCCACAGTATCGTGCTGGTCGTTTACCGACAGTTTGACCAAACTGCCACTCATGCGATTGCCCTAACTCGCGGGACCACAATCCTTTTCACCCGGCGCTAAAATTGGTATGTTCTTGAAAGGAAGGAGAACCACCGGGGAAAATGAACCGTCGGCCCCGTACCGGCGGGGCACGGTTGGAGGATGATCGGCCAACGCCTATGCTGGAACACTTGGGAATCCGCTGGGGGTACGTTTTTTTGCGCTCCGCCTCATCCATGGCCGGGGAAGACGTCAAATACCTGATGACCCAGGCCGTGGAGATGTACCTGGAGGGGGAGGACCAGCGGAACATCCGCGGGTCCAACTTCGAGGGCAGGCTGACCACCGAGGCCAGGTATGAACTCCTGGGAGAGTTCGGCGGCCAGCGGTTCGACGCTGAAATAGAGTCCATCTACGGAAGGGACAGCGCGACCTTCCTGGTCAGCGAGCAGACCCGGGGCGTGGGCAACGCCATCTCCCTGAACTGACCCCCGGATTCCCTCCGGGTCAACCCGGAGGACGTTCCCGCAGCATCCCCGTCCCGCCGCCGGTTGCTGGGTCCGGTTGTGCTAAAATCAGGCCAATAGAAGATGCTGCCTTAGGAGATGTTGCCTTGGTTACTGCGAACGATATATCGACCGAAATTTCCCTGTTGGCCCACCTGATGCGCCGGGCCGGCTTCAGCGCCCGCCGTGAAGAACTGGAACGATACCAGGCCCAGGGGTACGACGCCACCGTAGATTGGCTGCTAAACCCCGCTGAGGACGACGGCATCGACCAGGACATCGTGGAACGCTACTACATAGACATCGACGACCTGCGTAACAATGACCCCACCAACGCCTGGTGGCTGTACCGCATGATCAACACCGCCAATCCTCTGCAGGAGAAAATGGCCCTCTTTTGGCACGGGCTCTTCGCCACGGCCTACGAGAAAATCGAGAACGGGCGGGCGGTGGCCTCCCAGATTCAGACCTTCCGGCGCCTGGGATTGGGCAACTTCCGCACCATGCTGGTCGAGCTTTCCCGGGACCCGGCCATGATTATCTGGCTGGACAACGACACCAACCACCGGGAAGCCCTGAACGAAAACTACGGTAGAGAGCTGCTGGAGCTGTTCTCCATGGGCGTCGGCAACTACACCGAGGACGACGTCAAGGAGTGCGCCCGGGCCTTCACCGGGTGGACCATCGCCAACCGCAACGCCCGCTACCCCTGGGGACCCTTCCCGCTGGAGTTCGAGTACCGTCCCTGGGACCACGATGACTCGGTGAAGACCTTCCTGGGGGAACAGGGACGCTTCAACGGGGAGGACATCATTGACATTATCGTCAAGCAGCCGGCCACCGGGCGGTTCATCGCCGAGAAGCTCTACAATTTCTTCGTGTCCGACGAACCGGCCCCCGCCGATGCCATCGAGGCCCTGAGCGCCGCCTATTTCGAGTCCAACTACAACATGCAGTCCGTCATGGACGTGCTGCTCCGCTCCGGGTTCTTCAAGGACTCGGCCTATGCCAAGGTCAAGAGCCCGGCCGAAGTCGTCGCCGCCATCCTGCGGCTGGTGGGCGATTTCCAGGAACCGCGCCCCGGACTGCTGGAAACGACCTTCGAGTCCAAGTACATGGGACAGGAGCTGCTCAACCCCCCCACCGTCGAGGGATGGCACACCGGCCGGGAGTGGATTGACAGCGGTTCGCTGGTCAGCCGGGTCAACTTCGCCTCCGACCAGGTCGGGGACCTGAACCACGTTGGCGTGCAGGATATCGTGGACCGCCTGGCTCGGAGGGACGGCACCGTAACGCCGGAGCAACTGGTCGACGGCTGCCTCGATCTCATCGGCCCGCTGCCCGTGGAGGAAAAGACCCACACATCCCTGGTGGGCAAGGCCATGAACGGCGGTCCGCTGTCCCTGGAGACCGAAGCGGACCGGGAGGAGTTCGCCCGCCGGGTTGCCGAAATGCTCCAGCTGATAGTTGCCACCCGGGAGTTCCAGTTCTGCTGAGGAGGGGTAGATATTCAGGTAAATCGACAAGAATCCCATGAGCGTTATCATGGGATTCTTGGTTGGAATGCATGAGATAGTGTGCGATTCGGGACAATCCTAAAGCAATCTCTCCACCTTTTCCACGAATCGCTTTATGTCGCTAATATCTTCTTCCACAGTCCCCGCAACCAACCTGTTCTCGTAAAAGTTTTTGTGGAGACCGTTGGCGATGTGAAAAAATCTTGTCAACTCTCTGTCGCCTGTTTCCATTCGCAAATCGTGAACGATAGCCCATAAACTGTTGTGGCTTATGTGGGGTATTTGTCGTTGTTCGGCCACAGCCTTTATCATCAGGGCCGCTGCTCCCCAAGCCTTCTCGGATGCTTGCTCCAGGTCCCCGGCCTCGAATTCCTCGCGGGCCTTGACCAAGAAAGCCTTGCTCCGATCCCTATAAGTTTGTGTTTGTTGCATGGCGAAGGACCTCTGGAGTTGAAGTGTGACAACGATAGCTTATAGTTGTTTTTCTGAATGCGAAACATTATACAATAAGGCGTACCGCTGAGGGATTACCGTTCAGTTGCGGCTGATACGTCCACAACTGTTCCACCAGTATCCCTAATTAGCAAACGGAATAAGCAAACGGAACCCCGTCCTATCTTCAACCATCGGTGGTCGGGCCAACCCGCGGGCCCCTCTGCTGTCGTGAAAGGGTGATGCCATGACCACAATCGCAGCCGGGACCCGCACCTATGAGTATGACCACACCATCGGGATGGACGACTTCGCCGGTCGCGCCTTCCGCAACCTTTCCGACCTGGCCCTGGGACCGGAGGAAGTCCTGTACGTGCTGCAGCGGGGGGAACCCCTGCACCACAACGTTTCAGTGAAGATCTGCACCGTTGGCGAGGAATGGATCGGCGACTTCGGCCGTTACGGCACTGCCCCGGGACAGATGGTCTGGCCCGCCGGCATCGCCACTGACTCCCGGCAGCGGCTGTTCGTCTCCGACGAGTGGAACCAGCGCATTTCCGTCTTCGACACCGAGGGCAGCCTGCTGGGCGAGTGGGGTGAGGCCGGTAGCGGCCCCGGCCAGTTGAAGCGCCCCTGCGGTGTGGCGGTGGACACGGAAGGAAACCTGCTGGTGGTGGACTCGGGCAACCACCGGATTCAGAGATTCACGCCGGAAGGCCAGCTATTGGACGGGTTTGGTGAGCACGGCCAGTCACCCGGGCAGTTCAACCTGCCCTGGGGAGTGGCCGTCAACGATGCCGGCGACATCTTCGTTACCGACTGGCGCAACGACCGTATTCAGAAGTTCACTGGCTCCGGCGATTTCGTCCTGGAGTGGGGCGAGGCGGGGAGCGGGCCGGGGCAGTTTAACCGTCCCGCCGGAATCGCGGTGGACCGGGACGGGGACGTTTACGTAGCCGACTGGCACAACGACCGGGTGCAGGTCTTCGACGCTCAGGGTGAATACATCACCCACTTCATCGGCGATGCCACCATGTCCACCTGGGGGGCCCAGCTGATGCTGGCCAACCCGGTCATGGAGGGCCACCGCCAGACCGCCAAGTACCCCGAGCGGGAGGGGCGACTGTACCGCCCCCGCTCCGTCAAGGTGGACGGCGAGAACCGCATCTTCATCGTTGACTCCAACAAGGGACGCCTGCAGGTCTACCGCAAGCTCTAGCCGGTTCCTGCCCTTGGATCCTGGCCACCAACTCCTTCTTCAGGGGGTTTGGGGGATGCATCCCCCAACGTACCTCCCGCCCTTCCCGCGCAAACTCGGCGGCCCACCTGTTTTGCTGTCAGCCGGCCCCTTACGGACCGGCGCCCCAAGACGTATGATGGTTACATCCCTTCGCATTCGGAAGTGTGGATTCGGTGTTTCGAAGGCCCGCCCAATCCGGCAAATGGGGCAGAATGTAGCGGAATGAAGCAGGTGAAAAAGCCCGGTGGCCCTGCCCGCTATTCCAGGCCGTGAATCGCCTCGGCGGTCCGCCGGGCCCGTTCCGGCTCGATGGGATTCGCCACGACGCCGTCCTCTTTGAGGCTGGTCCCCACCACCGCTCCGTCAGCGTATTCCAGGAGTCCCTTGGCGTTATTTGCATCCACGCCGCTGCCCACCAGCAGCAGCCGGTCCGGTACCGCAGACCGGGCAATCCTCACATCTCCCCCGTCGGCGGGCAGGCCCGTCACCGGCCCGGTGACAATCAGCCCGTCAGCCAGCCCCCTGTAGGCGGTCTCCTTGGCCATCAGGGCCAGGTCCACCTCTCCCAATGGAACGGCGTGCTTCACCAGCACATCGGCCAGGATCCTCACATCAGCGCCCAGTGACTGGCGCAGCCGCACCGTCTCGTAGGCTTCTCCCACCACCAGCCCCTCATCGGCGGCCATCACCCCGTAGTGTACGTTGGCCCGCACGAACCGCGCCCCAGCCGCCGCCGCAATGGACAACGCCGAGTAGGGGTCGTTGCGGAGCATGTTGATTCCCACCGGCAGATGAGTGCTTTCCACGGCCCGCTGCACCGCCAGGGTCATGCCCGCCACCGTCACCGGATCCACCCGCCCGATGCGGAAGGGCGCATCCCCGAAGTTCTCCACGATGATCCCGTCGGCCCCGGCTTCGGTCAGGATTCCAACCTCCCGCTCGGCCCGGGACAGCAGCTTGTCCATCGACCCGCCCCACCGGGGAGACCCGGGTAGAGGCGGCAGGTGGACCACACCGATGAAGACCTTGCCGGTGGTCTGAAACAACCCTCCCGTCATACCTGCTCCTCCCATTCATCCGGCAGCCAGAGCCGGGCTGCGTCGATGATCCGCATGAACTCCACGTTGGGGAAGGACTGGATGTGGTTGATCAAGCGCTCCAGCATCCGCAGCCTTCCGGGCCGCCCGATGTACTGGGGATGCATGGTCAGCGTGAATGCCCTCCCGTAGTGGTACAGTCCCTCGAACTCGGCGGCCCAGTTGGAGAAGACCTCATCGGGTCCCCGCATCGGCCCCAACCGATTGGCGGAAGGCGCGTAGACAAAGTTGGGGGCGTCGTCCAGCAGCCAGTGGATGGGCACCTCCACCATCCGGCGTCCCGCCGGGTCCGTTTCCAGAAGGTAGGGAGCGTCGTCGCCCATCAGGCTGCTGTCGTAGAGGAAGCCGCGTTCCCGCATCAGGTCGAGGGAAACTTCGCTGAGTTCCCAGCCGGGGGAGCGGTACCCCACCGGAGCGGTTCCGGTGATCCCGGCCAGGATTCCGCTCCCCTTGTCGAGAACCTCGGCCTCTTCCTCCGCCGACAGGGTTGCGGGAGCCTCGTGCATGTAGCCGTGGTGGCCTATCTCGTGGCCTCGGGCGGCAATGTCCTCCACGAGCCTGGGATGGGTCTCGGCGACATAGCCGGGGATGTAGAAGCTGGCGGAAATCGAATACCGGTCCAGCAGGTCCAGTATCCGGGGAGTGGCCACGCTGGGACCGTATTCCGCCATGGACATGAGGCTGGGGAGACGGGCGAACTCCGGGTCCCGCCGGATCCATGAGGAAACTCCATCCACATCGAAAGAAAGCATGGCGGCGCACCGCACGTCGCCGGGCCAGATACCGGACATCCCCTCCTCCATTGGCGCACAGGCATTGTGGCATAGTGGACTGCCGTGGGGCCTCAGCCCCACCGGGCCCAGATTCTCCGCGAATTGTAACGGACTCGGGGCGTCGGCCCAACCGGCACGGGGTTGGGAACCGGATTTTCCTGGCCGCTGGGCGCGTAACACCCTCGTTACAAAGAGGCAACACCCTTGTTACAAATCAGCAATAGCCGGTTAACAACTGTTCCATAAACTCGGCATGAATTGGCCACCAAAAAGGAGGAGATATGTTACGGAGAGCCTTATTGCTGGTGATGGTGGGGTTGATGGCAGCCGGAATCCTGACCGGCTACAACCTGGCTTTCGCCCAGGACGTCACTTCGGATGCCGACAAGCTGGACCAGGGCAACAACGTCATCTGGATGGTCGGCGCGTTCCTGGTGTTCTTCATGCAGGCCGGTTTCGCCTTCCTGGGTGCGGGACTAATCCGGAGCAAGAACACTACCAACTACCTGACCAAGAGCTTCATGGACTTCGCCATCGCTTCGCTGTCCTTCTGGGCGTTCGGTTTCGCCCTCATGTGGGGCACGTCGGCGGCGGGCATTGCGGGAACCACCAACTTCTTCCTGAGGGATGCCGCGGACGGACAGACCTACGTTGACTTCGTCTTCCAAATGGTCTTCGCAGGAACGGCCGCCACCATCGTGGCTGGAGCCATGGCCGAGCGGACCAAGACCCAGACCTACCTGGCGTACAGCTTCCTGATCGGCGCAGTAATCTACCCTCTCTACGGACACTGGGTATGGGGCAGCGGCTGGCTGGGCAACCTCGAAGTCATCGGCCTGCCCGCTGCCGCTGACTACGCCGGGTCTGGCGTTGTCCACGCCGTTGGCGGCTTCCTGGCCCTGGCCGGCGCGGCCGTCGTGGGAGCGCGCAAGGGCAAGTTCAACGCCGACGGAACATCCAATATCATTCCCGGCCACAACATTCCCTTCGTGGTCATTGGAACGTTCATCCTGTTCTTTGGCTGGTTCGGGTTCAACATCAACACGGGCGACTCCATAGGACTGAATGCCATCAACACGCTGCTGGCGGGCGCGACCGGCTCGGTGGTGGCCCTGTACATCCAGTTGGCCCGCACCGGCAAGCTGGACATTCTCATGGCCTGCAACGGCGCGCTGGCCGGACTGGTTGGAGTGACGGCTCCGGTAGCCTTCATTGCGCCCTGGTCGGCTGTCGTGATAGGCGCCTTGGCGGCTCCGATAATGATGATCTCGGTCAGCGTCATCGAGAAGGTGTTCAAGATTGACGACCCGGTGGGGGCCATCTCGGTCCACGGCACCTGCGGCCTGTGGGGTCTCTTGGCGGTAGGAATCTTCGCCAATGGGAACAACGGAGTTACCGGGCTGGTCGCCGGCGATTCGATGCAGATCGTTTCGCAGCTCATCAGCATGGGCGTGGTCCTCGCCTGGGCCCTGGTCACCGGCTTTGCCATGTTCCTGGCCCTGAAGGGCACCATGGGTGTGCGGGTGTCCGAAGAAGAGGAAGAGGTTGGTCTGGACGTTTCCGAGCAGGCCGTCCACACCTATCCCGAACAGCTTTCGCAGGCTTAACCAAGCCCGCGTCTTACTCTCCTCATCTCGGGGAGCCGGAGGTTGTGGCCTCCTCCGGTTCCCCTTTCTCTCTACCGGGGGGCTGAAGAGCGGGGAAAAGGGTCTGTTTCGTAACATATTGTTAACATCGGCGACAATCCTTTGTAACAAGTTGACGGCACAATACACCTATCGAGTTCGCTAGGAGCGCAGAGGAGTACAGGTTTAATGGAAATCATCGCCGCCGCAGGAGCATTCATCGGTCTGTTCAGTCTTTGGGTAATCATTCCCAAGGTTCTGATGAAGAAGAACGCTCCAACCAAGTAGCCTTTCCGAGCAACATTCGTTTCCCGAGAGGTTCCGAAGACCGGGGACTGGCTAAGCCCCCGGTCTTCTGCCGTTTGGCGTGAGCGAGTCTCGAGAGATGTAACAAAAAATTAACATCTTGGAAAACAGCATGTAACACTTGGACTGCAACATGACTTCATAACGTTTCAGCCAGGAGTTTCGCAGCAATGGAGATCGCAGCCGCAGGAGCCTTCTTTGTCCTACTTTTCGCCCTTTGGGCAGTCCTGCCCGCCAGGCTGATGAAGAACCGGAAATAAACCGGACCCTTGCCTGACGGAAGACCTTAACGTACCGGCCACCCAGCCCATGTTTCCTGGTTATGCCAGCGGCATGGGCTGTAATGCGTTAAGAGGGCCATTTCCAAGAGGAGTCCGGGGCAGCGGCGCAGAGTCGGCTGTCGCGGGAGTTGAGGAGAGGAGCACTTACCCATGAATAGCGGAGACATCACCTGGATACTGGCGTCATCGGCCCTGGTCTTGCTGATGACCCCCGGCCTGGCGTTTTTCTACGGCGGGCTGGTGCGGCGGAAGAATACCAACGCGACCATCATGCACTCCTTCATGTCCATCGGGCTGGTTGGAGTGGTCTGGGTCCTGTGGGGATACAGCCTGGCCTTCGGGCCGGATTTCATGGGGTGGGGCATAATCGGTGACCTGTCATGGTTCGGACTGGCAGGGGTGAGCGCCACGGAAGCCGGTCCCTACGCGGACAATATCCCCCACCAGGCGTTCATGGTTTTCCAGGGGATGTTCGCGATCATAACTCCGGCGCTGATCACCGGGGCCTTTGCCGAGCGGATGAAGTTCAGCACCTACCTGGTCTTCATCGTCCTGTGGGTGACGATAGTCTACGCGCCGATAGCCCACTGGGTGTGGGGAGACAACGGCTGGCTGGGCGGACTGGGAGCCCTGGACTTCGCAGGCGGGACAGTGGTCCACATTAACTCGGGAATCGCAGCACTGGCAGCCGCCCTGATCGTTGGACGCCGCCTGGGGTTCAAGACGCAGCCGATGCCTCCGCACAACGTCCCGATGGTGGTCCTGGGAGCGGCCCTGCTCTGGTTTGGCTGGTTCGGGTTCAACGCCGGTAGCGCGCTGGCGGCAGATGGCACCGCGGTCAATGCCTTCGTCGTCACCAACGCGGCAGCGGCGGCGGCAGTCCTGGCCTGGGTGGCGGTCAGTTGGGTATTCGGCAAGCATCCCAGCGTAATCGGAGCGGCGTCGGGAGCCGTCGCCGGCCTGGTTGCGATCACTCCGGCGGCGGGATTCGTGGGGGTGGTCCCGGCCATCATCATCGGCCTGGGAGCGGGCGTCATCTGCTACGCCGCGATTGAACTGCTGTTGAAGCTGAACATTGACGATGCGCTGGCGGTGTTCGGAGTACACGGCATGGGTGGTGCCTGGGGTGCGCTGGCGACCGGGCTTTTCGTGGGCATCGGGTTTGGAGCCCTGGACATAGGCCGGGGCGAGCAAGTCCTGTATCAAATCGTGGGAATCTTCGCCGCCGCGGCCTGGTCCTTTATCATCACTTCGGTGATACTTCTGGTCCTTAAAGCAGTCATGGGGTTGCGGGTGCCGGATGCCGACGAAGAAGCCGGCCTGGACTTGTCAGTACACGGGGAAGGTTCTTACACTGGATAGCTGACGCCGGCGACAGCCAACGGGCGCAACCCCGCCGGAGTGAAAACTGGGAAACAACACTAGAGAGGTTTGGAGCAATGAGTTACAAGGCGGAATACATCTGGATTGACGGACAGGAGCCGACAGCTAAGCTCCGTTCCAAGGGCAAGATCGTGCCGGACGGTGAGGAGCCCCCCGTCTGGGGATTCGACGGTTCCAGCACCAGCCAGGCTCCCGGGGAAGCATCGGACTGTGTGCTGAACCCGGTTTTCGTTTGCCCGGACCCGGTGCGGGGCGGCAACAACAAGCTGGTCATGTGCGAAGTGCTGCTGACCGACATGACTCCCCATCCTTCCAACACGCGGGCCGCCTGCGCCGCCGCGGATGAAAAGTACCGCAGCTTCGACACCTGGTTCGGCATCGAGCAAGAGTACACCTTCTTCAAGGGATCCCGCCCGTTGGGCTTCCCGGAAAATGGCTTCCCCCCTCCCCAGGGCGGCTACTACTGCGGCGTGGGGATCGACGAAGTGTTCGGGCGCCCGGTGGTGGAAGAGCACATGGACGCCTGCCTGACCGCTGGTCTGGAAATCTCCGGTATTAACGGAGAGGTGATGCCGGGGCAGTGGGAGTTTCAGATCGGCCCGTTGGCGACCCCGGCTGTTGGGGACCACCTGTGGGTTGCCCGGTGGCTGCTCTACCGCATCGCCGAAGACCACGACATTACCGCTACCCTGGACCCCAAGCCGGTCCGCGGAGACTGGAACGGCGCGGGGGCGCACCACAACTTCTCCACCAACGAGATGCGGGGATCCTACGACGCCTGCGTGGCGGCCGCCGAGGCGCTGGGAGCCAATCACCACGAGCACATCGTCAACTACGGACACCGCATCGAAGAGCGGCTGACCGGACTCCATGAGACCTGCGCCTACACCGAGTTCCGGTACGGCGTGTCGGACCGGGGCGCATCGGTACGGATTCCCTGGCAGGTGGCGCGGGATGGCAAGGGTTACATCGAGGACCGCCGCCCCAACGCCAACGTTGACCCCTACGTCGCCACCCGGCTGATTGTCGAGACGGTCTGCGGAGCGGCATCAGCGTAACTGCTCCCGGCCATCCCTGTGTCTTGCTATCGCCAAACGGCGCCGTTCCCCAAGGGGCGGCGCCGTCCTGTCGCACCAAACCATTGAAGTGCTCAGTCAGGCAAGAATTACCCCAGCCCCGATGGAGTCTGTAAGCCATGATGAACGATGATCGCGCCGCCGAGCGTGAGTATGTACTGAGGAGCGCCCGGGACAATGACGTGAAGTTCATCCGTCTCTGGTTCACCGACATCCTGGGGAACCTGAAGGGGTTCGCCATTACCGTGGACGATCTGGAAGACGCCATCGAGCGGGGGGTGGGATTCGACGGGTCGGCGATTGAGGGGTTCGCGCGCATCAACGAAAGCGACATGCGGGCTTTCCCCGACCCCGCGACGTTCACTTTGCTACCATGGCGTCCCAGGCAGAATGCCGTGGCGCGGATGTTCTGCGACATCACCACGCCGGACGGGAAGCTGTTTGCCGGGGACCCGCGCAGCGCGCTGAAGCGGAACCTGGAACGGGCGGCGGGCCTGGGATACACCTACTACGTGGGGCCGGAGCTGGAATTCTTCTACCTGAAGGACCAGAACACGCCCGAGCCGCTGGACAACTTCGGCTACTACGATCAGCAGTCGACGCATCCCACGGCGGACCTGCGGCGGGACACGGTGCTGAACCTGGCCGATATGGGCATTCCGGTCAAATACTCCCACCACGAGGGAGCCCCCAGCCAGCATGAAATAGATCTGCAGTACACCGACGCCCTGACAATGGCGGACAACGTCACAACCGCGAAGCTGGTAATCAAGGAACTGGCGCAGCTGCGGGATGCCTACGCCTCCTTCATGCCCAAGCCGCTGACGGGAGAGAACGGGTCCGGGATGCACGTCCACCAGTCGCTCTTCCTGGGGGACCAGAACGCCTTCTTCGAACCCGAGGACGAATCCCACCTTTCGGAGACCGGCAAACGGTTCATCGCCGGCCTGCTGCATCACGCCAGGGAGATCACGCTGGTGACCAACCAGTGGGTGAATTCGTACAAGCGTCTGGTGCCGGGGTACGAGGCCCCGGTTTACGTTTCCTGGGCGCGGGTGAACCGGTCGGACCTGGTGCGGGTACCGGCGTACAAGCCGGGGTACGAGAGCTCGATCCGGGTGGAGTACCGGGCTCCCGACCCAGCATGCAATCCCTACCTGGCTTTCAGCGTGATGCTGGCGGCGGGCCTGAAAGGGATTGAGGAGGACTACCCGCTGCCGCTTCCCATTGAGGACAACGTCTTCGAGATGTCGACCGCGGAGCGGCAGGCCAAGGGTATTGGCAATCTGCCCGGAAGCCTGGGTGAGGCTTTGTCTCTGGCCCGGGACAGCGGTCTGCTTCGGGAGGCATTGGGTGAGCACATCTACGGGGGACTGATCCGCAACAAAGAGCGGGAATGGAGCGACTACCGGGCCACCGTGACCGACTACGAGGTCAGGAACTACCTGCCGGTGCTGTAACGGGGGCCAGCCCGGGTCAGGGCAAGCTGACGGAGACGCCCCGGCGCATGGAATCGTAGGCGGCCAGGACTATCCTGAGGTCGGCGAGCCCCGACTCGCCGGTGGTCTCGGGCCGGCGGTCTTCGCGGATGCAGGCCATAAACTCCCGGACCATTCCGACCAGCCCTCCCCGGTCGGCGGGTACCACCAGAGTCTCCTCATGCCCGTTTCTTTCCAGGCGCATGACGGTGGCGTCCAGCTCGAAGCAGATGCGTCCCCGGTCACCCGAGATCGCGGCCCACTGGGGCGGGGGCCGCTGGGAACCAGTCCACGCATGGTTGATAAGGCCCACCGGGCCGTTATCCCAGGAAAGGGTGGCAACCACCCCGTCTTCCCCCTGGTGCCCCAGCAGGTTGGGGGAAAGCTGGGCAGCGTAGATACGGGACGGCTCGCCCAGCAGTTGGCGGAGGAAGTGGACCTTGTGGATTCCTCCGTCGATCAGTACCCCGCCGCCGCTGAGGGTCGCGTCGCCGCGCCACCCTCCGGGCTGGAAGGGGGCTTCCTCCTGGACCTGGGCGAGCCGTACTCCTCCGATTGCGCCCTGGCCCACCAATTCCTTGCACTTCCTGACTTGGGGAAGGAAGTGGTAGTTCTCGGCGATCATCAGGGTGATGCCGGAGTCGCGGGAGGTGCGGATGATGGCTTCGGCCTCTTCCACGGTGCAGGCGATGGGTTTCTCCAGCAGGACGTGCTTGCTGGCCTGAGCGGCCAGCTCGGCGTGTTCCCGGTGGAGGTGGTGGGGAGTGCAAACGTAGACGGCTTCGATCCGTGGGTCGGAAACGGCTTCGGAATAGGAGCCGAAGGCCCCGGCTCCGCCGAAGCGCCTGGCGTACTCCCGGGCCCGAGCCGAGGCGCGGCTGGCGAAGTAGAGGTCGAGGTCACGGCGCAGGGGAGTGAGTGCCCCAGCAAAGGTGGCGGCGAAGCTGCCGCAGCCCAGGACCGCCAGTCCGAAGCTCACTTTCTCCCCACAGCTTTGGCCTGCCTGCGGGCGACGGTGCGGCGGATGTAGGATGCGGCATCCGGGGTCTTGCAGCTGGTCTGGCCATGGTCCACTTCCACCTTCCCGATGCGGGCGGCGGCTTCCAGGGCGAGAGCTTCCAGAGCTGGGTTGCGGATGCCGATGGCGATGAGGGCGTTGTTCATGGCGTCCCTGACCCGGTTCGGGCGGGAATGGATGCCGGACTCGATGACGGCCAGAAGCTCCACGAAGTAGTCATCCGGCAGGTCCTGGTCCTTCATGGCCAGGTTGGCGGTCATGTGCCAACCGGCCCGTCCGGGCCACTCGGCATCGTCATCCCGCCACTGCTCGGCCTTGAGCCGGGCTAGGGAGGTGCGCCCGGCGAACCCGGCAAAGGAATCGGTGATTATGTAGTTATCCAGGTCACGGCACCAGGACTCCAGGATGGCATCGTCGGCAAGGGCAGGATCGGCGACCATCGCCGCGAGGATGCGGCAGTCGTGGTTGGCGGTTTCCCAGAGGGAAAGGGAGAGGGGGTGGTCCTTCTTGATGCGCTTCTGGAGTTTCTTGAGGTTGGCGAAGCTGAGGCCGTACTGGCCGCCGGAGACGCCGTGGCGGACATAGATTTTCCGGTTCTGGGCGGTGCCCAGGGATTCCATTTCGTGTAGAAGCTGAGGCAGGGACACGGAATTTTTCCTAGCGAGAAGGTAGGCCGCCACCTGAGGGTTGAGGTCAAGTATATCGGCGGCAAGGTGGGAGGGGCGGAGCCGGGCCAACGGGGCATGGTTTCGAGGCTGGAAGAATTTTTTCTGCTACATTTTGGCGCTTTTTGGTGCTTTTTGCGCCAGGGACATGGTTTTGGTTGGAATTGTTGGAGCCGGACCAGTTAGCACACACGGAGTAATGGTAATAACCGGGCACCGGGGAACGCAAGGGCAAAGTGTCAGTGATCTCTTTACCGGGCCGGCTCGACCGACATGGTATAGCTGGCGGGCTGGCGGGTGGGGTATCCGAGGGGAGCGATGACGACGATGAGGCGGTCGAAGGCTTCGGGGTTGGGAACGGTGAACTCGCCGGTGTTGGCGGCGTCGAGGACCATCCGGTCGACCTGGGCGGCCTCGGTTTGCTGGATTATCTGCACCACGAACCGCTGCGGGACGCGGTTCTGTGTGAAGACGAACCCGTCCGGCTGCCATGGTCCCGGCACGGTTTGTCCGTCGGCGGTTATCCCCAGGTTACGGAGGCAGATGCCGGTGCCGTGGATGGCATCGTCGGTGACGTACTGGAACCGGAGCCATATTTCCTGACCGGCGTAGGCGGACAGGTCTACCTTTTCGTCCGTCCAGTCCAGGTTGCCGGAGTAGCCCGGGCCGAAGATTACGCCGAGGTCGGATGGGGGATAGGAAGACGGGGCCTCGATGACTTTCCAGTTCCTGCCGCCATCGGTGGACACCTGCAGGTAGGCGTAGTCCCAGGCCTTTTCGATTTCGGACCAGACCTGGTATTGGAGTTGGGCCTCGGAAACGTTCCGCAGGTCAACCTGTCGGGTGAGAGCGGTGGTGATGGAGTCTCCCAGGTTGCCCCACCAGCAACCGTCCGGTCCGGCGTCCACGGGAAGGAGAGGTGTTGATACGGGTGCGGAAAAGCGGATGCGGGCAGGGCCTTCCAAATCCTTCAGCTCAACGTGGTGAGCGGAATACTGGGGGATATCCGATTCGTGGGTGGAGAAGCCCTTGATGGTGTCCGTGGGACGGCCGCCAACGGCAAATTCACCGATGCTGTATTTCCCTCCCGGGGCGTCAAGGTAGAGGGCGACGGCCCAGTCGGCGAAAACGTCGTTGAACGTCGTGTCGTAGCCCAGGTCAGACAGGTAGTTGTCGATGCCGGCTATGCCGTCGGCGGGCTGGGCCAGTAGGGGACGCATGTCCCCATCCCGAGAATAATGCTCCTCCAGGTAATGGAAGAAGAGGGATGAGGCCCAGTAATTGTGGCGGGAGAGGCCGGGGTGGGTGGTCCAGTTGACCAGTGAGACGGTGGGTGCCGGGGATCCCATCCGCAATCCAGGCTGCCCGCGGCGAAATTTTGTGACCGCCAACTCGGCCAACCCCTCGTCAACCCAGGTTTCCTCGGACTCGTCGGCGTGCCAATGGATGGCGTGCTGGAGTTCGTGGGCCAGGATATCCAAGTAGACCTTGCTGGTGACTGGGACCGCCTTGACGTTGATGTAGATGGCCTCCCGCTGGTTGCTGCGGGAGGAAATCTCGACGGGATACTCGTCAAGGGAACTGTAGTATCCTGCCGCTCCGCTGATATCGCCGTTGATTACAGCCAGGCGGGGGTCTCCATCCACTCCGGGAATCCATTCCTGGCCGAAGGCTTCCGTAACCGCCGGGTAGATGCGCTCTTCGAACTGGCGGGCGGCTTCGGCGAGTCCGGCGGAATCCACTTCAATACCCTGCTCCACGTACCAGTAGGCGTGGGGGGTTACCAGTTGCAGCACGAAGCCGGACTGGTACGCCCGGTCGGCGCCGAGGTCCACCATCCACAGGGTTTCTTGAAGGCCAGGCACTTTCTCCCCGGGTTCGCCCGAAGCGATCCGGGGGATATTGTCCGGGTCTGTGCCGAGGCGCAGTTCCGCCACCAATTGAAACAGGTCTCGTTCCGGGGGATTGGGGAACGATACAGCAAGGGAGTTTGCGGTGGCGGCGTGAGGAGATACGGCGGGTTGGGCAGGCGGGGCCAGCGATGGGGCCGGCGCCGTAGCGGGAAGGTCAAGCGAGTGGACTCCGGTACTGCTGGGAGCGGCCACAGGGGAGTCTGGAGATGCGGCGGGAGCCGCAGGAGTGGGAAGAGCTT
This sequence comes from Dehalococcoidia bacterium, assembly GCA_034423195.1. Taxonomy (GTDB): domain Bacteria; phylum Chloroflexota; class Dehalococcoidia; order Lucifugimonadales; family UBA3495; genus CATOSK01. Next base: position 139,530 of record DAOUIZ010000066.1, read on the forward strand.
CTTCAGCGGCGCAGGCAGGCAGGGCCGAACCGGCGAGCAGCCCGAGAAAGGCCAACATCACGGGGAGGCAGTGCCGGGTCAATTGAACTGGCTCATGGCCCGGTCGATCCCGTCCGTCAGGAGGCAGTCGGCGGCGGATACCACCTGCTGAACGACCTCGGCCATCACAGCCGTCTCCTCGCTGGAGAAACCACCGATGACGTGAGCGACCTGGTTTCCGTCCTGTCCCGGCCGCCCGATGCCGATGCGGATGCGGGGGAAGTCGACGGTCCCGAGGGCGGCGATGATGGAGCGGACGCCATTGTGGCCGGCGTCGCTGCCCCGGGGCCGCAGGCGCAGCTTGCCGACGGGAAGGGCCATTTCGTCGTAGATCACGAGCAGATCCACGGGTTTGACTCCAAAGCGGGCGACGAGGTAGTCGATTCCCTCGCCGCTGCGGTTCATAAAGGTGCGGGGCTTGGCCAGAACAATATCCTGGTCCAAGTGGCGGCCGCGCCCCAGAACAGCCTTGGCGCGGCGTTCCGACAGGCGGATGTCCCACTCCCGGGACATGAGGTCGATGCACTTGAATCCGACGTTGTGGCGGGTGTCCCGATAGCGGGGACCGGGGTTGCCGAGGCCGACGATGACGCGCATGGGGTTATTGTACTATCGGAGGCGGTGTTGCTGCCTAGCCGGAGCCGGAAGTCAGGTCACGGCGGTGCAGTCCGTACAGGGTCAGACCCCAACAGAGGGCCGCGTAGCCCAGCACCGGGGCCAGGAACGTCCAGCGTCCCAGGTCGTCGTCGCCGTTGACGAAACGGGAGGTGACTCCCCGGAGGGTCCACCGGGTGTAGTCTTCCACCGGGAACTCGAGGGCTTGTCCGAGGAAACCGGCCAGGGGGTAAACCCAAAGCTCGAAGAGGACGATTCCGATGCCGACGCCCAGCCCGAAGGCGGTGGAACGTCCGGCGGTGGTGAGGACGGCGCCCAGGCCCAGGTAGGCCAGGGCGACAAGCCACGATGCGCCGAGCCGCACCAGGGTCTCTCCCCAACCGGCGGTCTCGGTGATGGCCTCGTTGATGCCGCCGGGGTTTTCCGAAGGCTGGCCCGCGGCCAGGCCGACGGCGGCGGCGGCCAGCCAGGAGACAATCCAGAAGACGAGCAGGATTGCGGCGAGGAGGAGGAGCTTGGCAATGCCAACCTGCCAGCGGGCCGTCCCCCGGACGGTGAGGGCGCGCCAGGCGCCGGAGGCGAAGTCGCTTCCGAAGACCATGCTGGACAGGACCACCGCCAGGAATACGCCCAGGCCGGACAAGGCTCCGACGGCGGCGGCCGGGTAGTCCGAAGGCGAGGTGGCTAACCCGACGAAATCCTGGCCGAAGTACCGGAACAACAGCAGACCGGCCAGTCCGAAGGCGATGACCGCCGCGGCCAGTCCCATGATTACCCAGAAGGGAGCCCGGCGGGAAAGGCGGAACCATTCCCAGCGGAGGGCGGTGAGGACGCCAGAGGCCGCGCCCGCCCAGATTCGAGACGGGTCAGTCCCGGTCGCCACCAGTTACCTCCATGAAACCGGCTTCGAGGGAGCGGGAGCCGGAGCGCATGCCGGAAATGTAGATTCCGGCGTGGGCCAGGTCGCGGGTTATCTCCCACTCCCGGCCCTCCGGGGATGCGACTTCCAGCCCGTTGGGGGAGTCCTCGTCCACCTGCCAGCCGGCGGTGCGGAGAAGCTGGGCTGCTTTCGCGTCATCGGTGGTGCGGACGGCGACCCGGGGCGGGCCGCCGAGTTCGGCGACGGGGCCGGAAAACAGCAGATGTCCCTGCCGCATGATGGCGACGTGATCGCATACCTGCTCTACCTCGTTCAGCAAATGGCTGGCCAGGATGATGGTGCGGCGTCCGCCGGAGCACAGGCTGTTAATCAGGTCGCGGACTTCGACGATGCCCACCGGGTCGAGGCCGTTGGTGGGTTCGTCGAGGACCAGGACATCCGGGTCGCCGAGGAGGGCGGCGGCTATGCCAAGGCGGGCTTTCATGCCGGTGGAGCAGTTGGCGAACTTGCGATGGGCGGCGTCTCCGGCGAGGCCGACGGTTTCGAGAAGCAGGTCAAGCTCATCCTCGCCCGCTCCGGTGCGGTAGATTCCCTGGAGACACTTGAGGTTGTTGCGGCAGGATAGGTTGGGCCAGAAGACGGGGCGGTCGATGAGCCAACCGATGTTGCGGCGGGCTTCACCGAGGCCGGCGGCGCCTGCCATCCCCAGCAACTCGATGCTGCCCGAAGTGGGCCGGATGAAACCGGCCAGCATGGACAGCAGGGTGGTCTTGCCGGAGCCGTTGGGGCCGAGCAGTCCGAAGACGCTGCCCACGGGGACTTGCAGCGTAACGCCATTGACGGCTTGAACCCGTCCGAACTGCTTGGTGAGGCTGGAGGCGGCGACGGCCGGGGATGGGTTGGTCACAGTTGGTATTCGGGGCGGCGCAGCAACTGCCGGGCGATGACGGTGCGGAGAATCTCGTTGGTGCCTTCCCCGATAATCATGAGAGGGGCGTCCCGGTAGTAGCGCTCCACCGGGGACTCCTTGATGTACCCGTAGCCGCCGTGGATGCGCATGGCGTCCATCGCCACTTCCTGGCAGATTTCGCTGGCATATAGCTTGGCCATGCCGGATTCCAGGTCAACGCGCTCGCCGGAGTCCTTCTTCGCCGCGGCGTCGTAGGTGAGGAGGCGGGCGGCCTGGACCTTGGTGGCCATGTTGGCGAGCATGAGCTGGATCGCCTGGTGCTCGGCGATGGGCTTTCCGAAGGACTCGCGCTGCTGGGCGTACCTGATGGCGGCGTCGAAGGCGGCCTGGGCGACTCCGACAGCGCGGGCGGCGACGTTGATGCGGCCGGTCTCCAAGCCGCTCATGACCTGTCCGAAGCCCCGGTTTTCCGCGCCTCCGATGAGGTTTTCGGTGGGGATGCGGAAGTCCTCGAAGATTAGCTCGCAGGTATCCAGGCCCCGGTAGCCGAGCTTGTCCAGGTCGCGGCCGACGGTGAAGCCGGGGCCGCGCTCGATGACGAAGGCGCTGATGCCCCGGTGGTTGGGCTCGGCCTCCCTGTCGGTGCGGGCGAGGAGGCAGAAGGCATCGCCGTAGCGGCCGTTGGTGATGAACATCTTGGTGCCGTTGATGACGTATTCCTCGCCATCCTTCTCGGCGGTGGTCTGAAGGTTGGCAACGTCGGTGCCGCCGCCGGGTTCGGTGAGGGCCAGCCCGCCGCGCTTCTTCCCGGAGGCCAGGTCGGGGAGGAAGCGCTGCTTCTGCTCTTCGGTGCCATAGTGGGTGAGGACGTAGGTGAGGATGTGGTGGGTTCCAATGGCCCCGCTGATGCTCATGAAGCCGCGGCTGAGTTCCTCGAAGATGGTGGCGAAGGTGGTGTAGTCCAGTCCCAGGCCGCCGTATTCCTCGGGGACGGTGATTCCGAACAGGCCCAGGTCCTTCATCTTGTCGATGAGGTCATGGGGAACGATGTCCTCCAGGTCCAGCCGGGCGGCCACCGGCTCCACGTCGCGGCGGACGAAGTCACGGACCAGGCTAACGATCTGGGAACGGGCTTCTTCGGGAGTGGCGGTGGTCAACAGAAGCTCCTTCGAGGCCGGGTGATGCCGGGCCAATTTGCGGCCAGTCTATCCGAGGGGTTGGGGAGGGTCAAGGAATTTGGAGAGGGGTAAGGAGGCACGTTGGGGGATTCATCCCCCGAACCCCCTGGTATTTGTGGGTTCGATGCAAACAGGATATGGGTTCTCTTAGCGTTCTTTGTACTGAGTAATATACTTAACTGACAGCAACACAATTGAGGGAGACGGCCGTTATGTCCGACCCCATTTCCGACCGGGTGGATGAGCTTCGACGGGAACTGACCTATCACAATCACCGATACTACGTGCTGGACGCGCCCGTTATCAGCGACGGGGAGTATGACTGGCTGCTGGAGGAACTGCGGGGCATTGAAGCGGAGCATCCCGAACTGCTGACGCCGGACTCGCCGACTCAGCGGGTGGGAGCCGCCCCCGCGGAGGGGTTTGTCCAGGTGCAGCACCGGCGACCCATGCTCAGCCTGGGCAACGCCTTCGATCTGGAGGGGATGGAGGCGTGGCACCGGCGGGTTTCCGGGCTGCTGGATGGCGCGTCTTTCCCCATGGTCTGCGAGCTGAAGATTGACGGGCTGGCCGTGAGCCTCATCTACCAGGATGGGAAGCTGGTCCAGGGAGCAACCCGGGGGGACGGCGCCACCGGGGAAGACGTGACCCAGAACCTGCGGACGGTCCGCAGCATTCCGCTGGAACTGATGGGCGATGCGCCGCCCTACCTGGAGGTGAGGGGGGAGGTATACATGCCGCTGGAGAGCTTCCGGCGGCTGAACGAGCAGCGGGCGGAACGGGGAGAGCAGCTCTATGCCAATCCGCGCAACTCCGGGGCGGGGACCATCCGCAACCTGGACTCGCGGGTTACGGCCGAGCGGAATATGCAGATATGGGTGTACAGCCTGATTGATGCCGGGGACTATCCGGCGCCGGACAATCACTGGGAAGCGCTGGAATGGCTGAAGTCGCTGGGGTTCCGAATCAATCCGAACAACCGGCTGTGCCAGTCCATTGGAGACGTGGAGGACTACTACAAGTCCTGGCTGGAGGGCCGGCACGGCCTGGGTTACGAGGCGGACGGGGTGGTGGTCAAGGTCAATTCCTTTTCCTACCAGGACTCGCTGGGGATTGTGGGGAGGGAGCCGCGCTGGGCCATCGCCTACAAGTTTCCGGCGGAGCGGGCGACGACCCGGCTCCTGGACATTGGCATCAACGTGGGGCGGACGGGGAGCCTGAATCCCTACGCCATGCTGGAGCCGGTGGTGGTCAGCGGGGCGACGGTGCGGAACGCGTCGCTGCACAACGAGGAGGACATCCACCGGAAGGACATCCGCATCGGGGACTGGGTGGTGGTGGAACGGGCCGGGGACGTCATTCCGCAGGTGGTGGCCCCCATCGTGGACCGGCGCACGGGGGACGAGAAAGTTTTCGAGATGCCGGAGCAGTGTCCCATCTGTTCTACGGAGATTGTCAAGGACGATGATGATGCCATGCACCGCTGTCCCAACCCGTCCTGCCCGGCGCAGTTCGTTGAGCTGCTGAAGCACTTCGTCAGCCGGGGAGCGATGGACATAGAGGGGTTGGGCGAGCGGTGGTGCGGCATCCTCATCGAGGAAGGGCTGGTCAAGGATTTGGCGGACCTTTACTCGCTGGAGAAGGAGCAGCTTCTGGGCCTGGAGCGGATGGGGGAGATTCTGGCGGCGAAGATTATCGCCAACATCGAGGCGAGCAAGCAGCGTCCGCTGCCGCGGCTGCTGTTCGCGCTGGGGATATTCCACGTGGGGTCGGAGGTGGCGGATCTGCTGTGCCAGCGGTATCCATCGCTGGGGGCGCTGATGGAAGCTCCGGCGGAGGAGCTAACGGAGATTGCGGGGATAGGGCCGAAGATTGCCGAGAGCATCGTCAGCTACTTTGCCGTTCCGGGGAACCGGGCGGTGATTGACAAGCTGCGTAGGGGGGGTGTGGACCCACAGCACGAGGTGATTGTTCCCTCGGCGGATGAGATGCCGTGGAGCGGGTTGACCTTCGTAGTGACGGGGACACTGTCAACGATGACGCGGCGGGATGCTGAAGGGCGGATCAAATCCCTGGGCGGCGCGGCAACTTCGTCGGTGACGCGGAAGACCCGGTTCCTGGTGGCCGGGGCGTCGGCAGGATCCAAGCTGGCAACGGCGGAGCGGCTGGGGACGGAGGTGCTGGACGAGGAGCGGTTCCTGCGGTTGCTGGAGAATCCGGCGGAGGCGGTGCTGGTGGGGGATTAATGCCTTTCTCCTTCCCTGAGGCGCCTAGACGCCGAAGGGGTTACGAGGAGCCGATCTTCTGACGAACCACCGCCGTCCCAACTGACGGTCTAATAGGCTGGTATTTTCAGGTGGCTATCTCGAAAGCCTGCCTGCTAAGTTCAACCGGCGGCCCCCTCAATGCGGCGGCGAAGCGGCTGTCCACTTCGATATGTAGCAACGCGCCAGAGCCACTCCGCAGGACCGAAGAGGAAGCTACCCAACCACGCCTGCGACCACCACAATTGCAGAGCCCAGACGCCGAGCACAAAAGCCAAGACCGCACTTCGGTTCACAGCATCGACGTCGCCCAACAAGACGGTCAACACCAGCACACCCAGCATTGTTTGCGTCAGATAGTTGGTCAGCGCCATCCGCCCGACTGCGCGCAGACGCTGCTTGATCCAGTTGTCCGGCCGGTTGTTCCAGAGGAGTATGAGGCTCAAGAACCCCAGAGAAGCAGGAATGGTGCCGAGCGTGTTGGGTATCTGACCGACAAAGGCGATTTCGCGAGAGTAGCCGTTCGCTGCGGTAATGATGACGCCAGCCACGGCAAGCGGCAGGCCGACCGCAAGCCCAATTGTTGCGGTCAGACGATACGTACTCGCAGGCAGACTGCCGTTCATGAAGCCAGCGCGATACAAGCCAGCCCCGATGAGAATCAACCCCAGAGCGCGGAGGAAGTATCCCAGCAGAAACGGGATCAGAATAACTTCTTCCCTGGCAGTCTCCTCCCGCGTCCAAAGGCCCGACAACGATACGCCGGAAGTGTCGGCGATGTACTGAGTGACAAACGCGGCGCCGATGGACAACTCGAACACGACTACCCCGATGGAAATGAGCGCCCAATTCGGTAGTCTACGCAGGGCAAACAGGAAGACTGATGAAACTGCATAAACAACCAGCACATCCCCGTCCCACAACAAGCTGTGGAGTATGCCTATGAGCAGCAGAAGCGCGTTACGCCACAGGTTCAGCCATCCTGCCCGCCTTCCCCGGGCACTGGCGCGGTCGATGAAAAGGATCATTCCCGCGCCGAAAAGCATCGAAAACAACCCCATGAACTTCTGATCGACGAATACCTCGCCGAAAATTCCCACTGCCCAGTCGAGCCACGTCTCCGAGCCGCCGGCGCTCAGGTTGAAGTAGGGCCCGGTTCCGAACTTGAAAGCAACAGCGTTCATCAACAGGATGCCGAGCACTGCAAGCCCGCGTATAAGGTCGAGGCTGATTATGCGCTCGGTCTCCCGAACCGGGCCGGTATTAACTGCGGGGGAATTCGCTTCCAATGGGCCGAAATCCTTAAAGGATGGTGTATTAGTAAAGGCACCCACAGCCTGAGAAACTATCTCAAAAGGGTTGACGGGCAGGGTGATCCCGGGGTCACGCTAGCCGGGGTTAAAGACCAGCCAGGCGGCCTTGGCGTCGCTGTTGCTGCGCCACTCGTGCTCAGCGTGGGGCGGAACGAGGGCGATGTCGCCCTGCCGGACGGTGTAGTCCTGGCCGTCCACCTGGAGGATGCAGGTGCCCTCGATGACGAATCCCAGGTGTTCGCCGGGGTGGGCGTGTTTCGGGGCGGCGCTGCCCGGGTCGAGCCCGCGGTAGGCCATGATGTAGTTGACGGCCCCGTCGCCCGCCGACAGGATACGGCGGGCCGGCCCGTCGCTCCGGTCTATCTCGGAGAGGTTGCGGATGACGGGAGGTTGCCCGGTTCCGCCCCCGGTGCGGTTACCGCCGCCTCCGCTCTGGGCCGCGATGAGCGGGTTGACCTCGATGCGGCGGATGTCGCCTTCCCCGCCGTTGTTAAGGGTGTAGTGGTCGACGTTGGGCGGAACGAAGATGGCGTCGCCCGCCCGGACGGGGTACCCGCTGCCGTCGCAGAAGAGAGTGCCGGAACCGCTGATGATGAACACCTCGTGCTCCCACTCGTGGATGTGGTGGGTGCTGGTCCCGCCGGGGGGAATCTCCGAGTAGGAGAGGGTGCAGGTGGGCGGGTCGTCGTCCAGCGTGAGCAGCCGGGCCCGCCGGTCCCCGGGGTTGTATACGTCTTCGATGTTCCTGATCAGCGGTTCCATGGTTTCTCCAATGCTTGGGGCTTTGCCCTTCCAAGCGAAAACCGGGGTCTGGATTCCCGCCTGCCCGGGAATGACGGGAGAGCAGCAGGCGGGAACTACGGGGGCTATTCGTGGGCGGCGGAGTCCAGGTGGTTGAAGGTGACGCGGACCATGGGCAGGTCGCCTTCGTTCTTCCACTGGTGCAGCTCGTTGGGCGGGACCAGGACGGCGTCGCCCTCGGCTACCAGGTATTCCTGGCCGCCGCAGACGAGGGTGCCGTGTCCTTCCAGGCAGAAGACGACGTGGTCCCAGGGATGGGTGTGGCCGCCGGTCTCGGCGTGGCTGACCGCGCCGGGCTGCATGGCCCCGTTGTAGAGCATGAGGTAGTTGGGCACGCCATCGTTGGGGCCGAGGATGCGGCTGCCGGTCTCGGCGGTCAGGTCGTCCCGGTTGCGGATGACCGGGGGCTGGCCGCTCCCCTGGGTTCCCCCTTCGCCGCGGGGCGCGCCGGGCTGGGAGGCGGCCAGCGGGTTAATCTCGATGCGGCGCATGACGCCCTCGCCGCCGTTGTTGAGGGTGTAGTGGTCGACGTTGGGGGGGATGAACATGGCGTCGCCGGCCTTGACCGGGTATTCCTTGCCGTCGCAGACGAGAGTGCCGGACCCCTTGATTATGTAGACCTCGTGCTCCCATTCGTGGATGTGGTGGGAGCTGGTCTTGTCCGGGTATATTTCCGAGTAGGAAAGGGTGCAGGTGGTGGGATTGTCGTCAATGGAGACGAGGCGGGCGCCGGGCCCCTCGGGCTTGTAAAGGTTCCTGAAGTTGCGGATTATCGGTTCCATCTCGCGTTAGCTCCTTATCGCAAGTTCAAGTTCGGGAAGTGGGGGGTCAGTGTTCGGCGGATTCGGACTCGATGGCGTTGAAGGTGACGCGGGACAGGGTGGTCTGGGTGTCGTTGCGCCACTGGTGGAAGACGTTGGGCGGAACCAGAACGGCGTCACCGGCCCTGACGTTGTGGCTGGTCCCTTCAATGACGATGGAGGCCTCACCCTCGAGCACGTAGACGACGTGGTCCCAGGGGTGGGAGTGGCCGCCCTCGGCGGCGTGGCTGACGTGGCCGGGGCCGATCGGGTCGTTGTGGAGCATGACGTAGTTGGGCACTCCATCCTTGCTGCCGAGGAGGACGTGACCGACGGAGCGGTCGAGGTCAGCGTGGTTGTTGATTACCGGGGGCTCGCCGGTTCCCTCGCCGCCGTCGTTCTGGGCGCCGCCGCTCTGGGCCGCGATCAGGGGATTGACCTCAATCCGGTCGATGTCTCCCTCGCCGCCGTTGTTCAGGGTGTAATGGTCCACGTTGCCGGGGATGTACATGGCGTCGCCGGCCTTGACCGGATACTCCTTGCCGTCGCAGATGAGGGTGCCGGAACCCTTGATGATGTAGACCTCGTGCTCCCACTCGTGGATGTGGTGGGAACTGGTGCCTCCGGGTGGAATGCGGGAGAAGGTGAGGGTACAGGTGGGCGGGTTGTCGTCGAGGCTGATCAACCGGGCGGGCGACCCGTCGGCGGGCATCGCGTCGGCTACGTTTCTGATAACCGGGTCCATTCTTGCCACCTCCAGCGGTAAGTTCGGGTGCAGGTACCGGGACGATTGGGGCTGCCTCCGGCCATATCCTACAGGGTCGGCGGAGGCAGCCCAATTATAGTCACGGGGGATGGGACGATTCAACGAATTGCGGTGTGTGATAGTATTTGTGAAGGCCGGGCCCGGCCATGGGAAGCACCCGGTCTTCCCCAAAATTCTCCATGGAGCCATTCATGCTGAGCAACGAACTGCGGCTGACGGAACTTTCCCACTGCGCGGGTTGAGCCGCCAAGCTGAGCCTGGAAGACCTGGTGCAGGTCTTGAGCAAGGTGCCCCTGATTACCGATCCCAACCTGCTGGTGGGGACGGAAACGGGGGATGACGCGGCGGTCTACCGGATCAACGATTCGCAGGCGCTGATCCTGACGGTGGACTTCTTCCCGCCGATTACCGACGATCCCTTCGAGTTCGGGGAGATAGCCGCGGCCAACTCGCTGAGCGACGTCTACGCCATGGGCGGGCGTCCGGTGGTGGCGCTGAACATCGTCGGGTTTCCGGCGTCGCTGGACAAGGAAATCCTGGGAGAGGTAATGCGGGGCGGGTACAGCAAGGCCAACGAGGCGGGCTGCCTGATTGCCGGCGGTCACACGGTGGACGATCCCGAGCCGAAGTACGGGCTTTCGGTGGTTGGGCTGGTGGAGCCGGGAAAGCAGGTGAGCAACGCCGGGGCCAAGCCAGGGGATGCGCTGGTCCTGACCAAGCCGCTGGGGACGGGGATCATCACCACCGCGGCCAAGCAGGGAACGGTGGAGCCGGAGGTGATGCAGGGTGCGGTCAAGACCATGGCCACCCTGAACCGGGCGGCTTCGGAAGCGATGATGACGGTCGGAGTCAACTCGGCCACCGACATCACTGGGTTCGGCCTTATGGGGCATCTGAAGTCCATGGTGCGGGGCAGCGGCGTCACGGCGGAGGTGAGTCTGGCAGCGGTGCCGGTCCTTCCAGGGGCACGGGAACTGCTGGAACGAGGGGTTGCTCCGGGAGGGACGCACCGGAACCTGGCGAGCGTGGCGGACGCGGTGGACTGGGACCCGGGCCTGACGGATAACGATCAACTGCTGCTGTGCGACGCTCAGACCTCGGGCGGGCTGCTGATATCCGTTCCTTCAGACCGGAAGGACGCGCTCCTGGCGGAGCTGGCGGACCGGGGCGCGCCGGGGGTGGTTGTCGGCTCCGTGACGGAGAGTTCCAAGGGAATGATCCGGGCGCTTCCATAAGCGGCCCTGAATTGGCCGCAAGACGCTGGGAACAACTAAACAGAGGAGCTAGATTCTGATATGGCCCAGCCGGAGTTTGGACTGAAGAGGCCCGACCAGCTGAAGGTTGCCCCGGACCAGGGCAGGGGGGACCGGGTGCCGCCGGGGCAGTTCCTGAGCAACAAGTTTCCGGTGCTGACCTACGGCTCCGCGCCGGACATCGACATGGCCACCTGGCGGATACGGGTGTTCGGGCTGGTGGAGCGGGAGGTGACCCTCAACTGGAAGGAGTTCGCCCAACTGGCATGGAGTGGGATGACCGCGGACTTTCACTGCGTGACCCAGTGGAGCGCATTGGACAACCTGTGGGAGGGCGTGACGTTCGAGACGCTGGTGGGGGCGGCCGGTCCGAAGCCGGAGGCCCAGTTCGTGATGGCCCACTGCTACGGAGGATATACGACCAACCTTCCGCTGGATGTGTGCCTGGCGGAGGGATTCCTGGCGCACAAGCGTAACGGGGAGGAACTGGGGAAGGATCACGGCGGGCCGCTGCGCCTGGTGGTGCCGAGCCGGTACGCCTGGAAGAGCGCCAAGTGGGTGAACGGGATTGAACTTATCGCCGAGGATTCCCCTGGATTCTGGGAGCAGCGGGGCTACAACAACAACGCTGACCCGTGGCAGGAGGAGCGTTTCTGGCCTGAACTGACCAAATAACGGGAAACGTTGGGCTAGAGAAAAGACTCCCCCGGCGGTTTGTCCGACCGGGGGAGTCCTTTGTTGGGAGGAGCAGAATCAGCGGGCCGGAAAGACCCGGGGGTCTAGGCAGCCAGGGGCAGGTCGATGGCCTCGGCGGCGACCGGGACGGGCTTTTTGGCCGCCGGCTTGTCCAGCGAGTCCAAATCCTTGATATAACCGCACTGGAAGCAATTGAGATAGCTGCCGTAGCAGTCACGGTTGAGGTACAGGTCTCCGGAGCACTTGGGACAACTCTTGAACTTAATCACCGTCGGACCTCCTTCCCTCGGTGTCTTCCCTGGCTGGACGGCCCATTCCCCGTCCAGCATTTTGATGCGTCGGCAGTTAGGCACGATGCGCTGTAAGTATCTTACGACTTGACACACTTCATGTCAATGGATATTATACTTTCCATGACGAGCAACAACAGAAGAGAAGGAAATTCCGGGCAAGAACGGGCAAGGACCCGTGAGGGAGACGGGACGGCGCCGCAGTTCCAATTTCCACCCCAATGGCCCGGGGAAACGGGCCTGGCAAGGAGCCAGCCGGAGGGCACGGGGGGGACTGGCAACGGGCCAGGGCCAGAGGAAGCGGAGTTCGAGGTAGAGGGCGTTTACATCATCAGCGTTGCAGCCCGCATCCTGGACATGCACCCGCAGACCCTGCGGAAGTATGAGCGGCTGGGGCTGATAAATCCGGACCGCACCGGGGGTATGCTGAGGCTGTACTCCCGGTGGGACATACGGAAGATCCTGCTGATCCGGCACCTGATGGACAATCTGGGCCTGAACCTGGCCGGTGTTGAATTTGCGCTGGCGCTGGTGGAAAATCTGGGGAAGATGCGGCAAAGGGTGGCATCGCTGCCGAGAGACAATCCCGCCAGAAATATGGTCGACCAACAAATCACGCAATTATGCCGGAACCTGAATCTGCCGGAGCCGGGTTTCGTCCCGGCGGATTCTGCCCCGCAACAGGAGAAACAAGGACCAAACAATGACCGATAACCACTCGGATAACCATTTGTACGTGGAACCCGCAGCCGAAGCGGATGCAGCGGGGTCCCAGGGGATGACACCACAGGAGCAGGTGGCCAGCCTGACCCAAAACCTGGAAACGGCGCAACAGGAACTGCTTCAGAGCCAGGATGCGATGCAGAGGGCCCAGGCCGAGCTGGTCAACTACCGGAAGCGGGCCGACGAAGAACGGATCTCGTTACAGCAATATTCCAACAGCCGGTTGATCGTGAAGCTGCTGCCGGTGTTCGACGAACTGGGTCTGGCAATGGACCACGCGGACCAGAACGAGGCCTCCGATCCCTGGGTGGAAGGTGTGCGGCTGATTCAGCGGAAGGTGTTCAACCTGCTGGAATCGGAAGGGGTTTCCCGAATCGAGTCCCTGGGAAGCGCGTTCAATCCGCTGGAGCATGAGGCGGTGGGCACGCAGGAGACGGACAAATACCCGCCTGGATTCATCTCGGAAGTAGTGCGGAACGGATACCGGCTGCACGACCGGGTAATCCAGCCGGCACAGGTCGTGGTGGCCCGGGAGGCATCTTAACACTGACTAACAAGCCCGGTGGATACTTCCGGGCGCGGCCTTGTTGTAAGAGCAAAGACAGCAGCAACGAGGACAGGAAAACATAGACCTAATCCCTTTTTTCGAGGAGAACGAAATGCCTAAAGTCCTTGGTATAGACCTGGGAACGACCAACTCGGTCGCCGCCGTCGTTGAGGCGGGCGACCCGGTGGTGGTGGAAAACGCCGAGGGGGGACGCCTGACTCCTTCGGTAGTGGCGGTGAATGCCCGCAGCAGCGAACGCTACGTGGGGCAGACGGCCAAGCGGCAGGCGGTGACGAATCCCGAGAACACGGTGTTCTCCGTGAAGCGGCTGATGGGCCGCAAGTTCGAGGACAACGAAGTCAAGACGGCGGTCGGACGGCTGCCGTACAAGATCGTCCGGTCTTCGAACGGGGACGCCCATGTTGAGATGGCGGGGGAGAGCTACGCTCCGCCCCAGATTTCGTCCATGGTGCTGCAGAAGATACGGCAGGACGCGGAGGCGAAGCTGGGAGAGAAGATCACCCAGGCTGTGATCACCGTTCCGGCGTATTTCAACGACGCCCAGCGTCAGGCGACCAAGGACGCGGGGACGATTGCTGGGCTGGACGTGCTGCGGATCATCAACGAGCCCACGGCGTCCTCGCTGGCCTACGGGCTGGACAAGAAGCAGGCCGACGCCACCATTGCGGTGTTCGACCTGGGCGGGGGGACCTTCGACATAACGATCCTGTCCATGGGTGAAGGGGTCTTCGAGGTCAAGTCCACCAACGGGGACACCTACCTGGGTGGGGACGACTTCGACGAGATGGTCCTGGAGTGGCTGCTCCAGGAGTTCCGGCAGGAGACGGGCATCGACCTGCGGAATGACAACATGGCCCTGCAGCGGCTGCGGGATGCGGCGGAGCGGGCGAAGATCGAGCTTTCCAGCACGATGGAGACGGAGATCAACCTGCCGTTCATCACCGCCGACGCCAGCGGGCCGCAGCACCTGATCAAGCCGCTGAGCCGTGCCAGGCTGGAACAGCTGGTGGCCGACCTGGTTGACCGGACGGAACAGCCCTGCAAGCAGGCGTTGAGCGACGCGGGTCTCTCTCCCAGCGAGGTTGACGATGTGATCCTGGTGGGCGGCATGACCCGGATGCCGGCGGTGCAGGAGAAGGTGAAGACCATTTTCGGCCAGGACCCCAGCCGGTCGGTGAACCCGGACGAGGCCGTGGCGCTGGGAGCGGCGATCCAGGGCGGCGTGCTGGCGGGAGACGTGAGCGACATCGTCCTGCTGGACGTGAGCCCGTTGACGCTGGGACTGGAGACGCTGGGGAGCGTGATGACTACGCTCATCCCGCGAAACACGACCATCCCCACCAAGAAGACGGAGACGTTCACGACGGCGGCCGACTCGCAGACCAGCGTGGATATCCACGTGCTGCAGGGGGAGCGGCCGATGGCGACGGACAACAAGTCCATTGGACGGTTCATCCTGGACGGCATCCTGCCGGCGCCAAGGGGAGTGCCCCAGATCGACGTGACCTTCGATATTGACGCCAACGGCATCCTGAGCGTGTCGGCCCAGGACAAGGGGACGGGCAAGGAGCAGAAGATCGTCATCCAGCCAAGCTCGGGCCTGTCCCAGAACGAGATCGAGGACATGGTCAGCGAGGCCAAGTCCCACGAGGCGGAGGACCAGCGGCGAAGGGCTGAAATCGAGACCAGGAACCAGGCGGACACGCTGGTGTACAACACGGAGAAGATGCTGGCGGACAACGCCGGGAACATTCCCGAGGACCTGAAGACCGAGGTCGAGGGGAAAATCGCCACCCTGAAGGGGGCCATCGAGGCGAACGACGTGGCCCAGATGCAAACGGCGATGGCCGACGTGAACGACTCGATGCAGCGGTTGGGGCAGGCGGTCTACGCGCAGTCCCAGCCGGGAGCGTCCGCTCCTGACATGGACATGGGCGGCGAACCGCCCTCCGGCGACGACAGCGGGGACAACACGGTGGAGGGTGAGTTCCGGGAGGTGTAGAGTCCGGCGTGGAGGGCAAAAGCGCTGCTGGACATATTACTGCGGGAGGAGGGATTCTGATATAATAGCCACAGGCACCAAGCAAGCCTGTCCGCAGGAAACACCCGGAGAGTGATGATGAGTGCACAACAAGACAGGGCAGACCAAGAGGTATCAGGAGCCGACAACACGTTGGTGATCGAGGGAGTGGAGCAGAACCTGACCCCCCTCCAGTACCACTACCTGAGCCTGCTGCAGCGACTCATTGCCACGAAGAACAGCTACCAGGGCAACCCGGAAGTTGAGGAGTGGATGATGGAAGCGGTGAAGAAGTCCATCTACTCGGCCTTGAGGGACTGCATGGAAGCCAACGTTGGCGACGCGGCCAAGGAGATGCTGAACGCGGACGCCCACTTCGATTAGACCAGCGCCTGGTCCAACGCCGGCGCAGGCCGGCAAGCAAGCCAATTTTCTGGGAGGTTAGTCCTTGGGGCTAACCTCCCAGTCCGTGTACGGGGAACACGTCGCGCTTGATGGCCGCAACGCTCTCCTCGGCCATCCGCCGGGCATCATCGCGTACTTCTGGAGGCACATCGGTCTCGACGGTATCGCGGAGGCGGGACAGGTGGTGTTCCCCGGCGAAGCGGGGCGGGATTGGGTCGGGCCATTCCTCTCCCAGCATGATGCCGTAGGCGAGGGTCCAGCAGCGGGCCACTGCGCCGAGATCGTATCCACCACCGCCCAGGGCCAGCCAGGGAAGGCCAAGGTTGGAGAATTCCGCGATGGCGGCGGTGAATCCGCGAGAGGTGACCTGGAGGTGGGTGAGGGGGTCGGTGTGGTAGCTGTCGATTCCCATCTGGGTGACGAGGATATCCGGGGCGAATCCTCGAATGAGGGGAAGGACGACCTGGCGGAAGGCCCAGAGGTACAGTTCGTCCTCGGTGTAGGGATAGAGGGGTACGTTGACCGAGTATCCTGAGCCCGGCCCGGTGCCGGTCTCGGAAGTGAAGCCGGTCCCGGGGAAAAGATAGCGTCCCGATTCATGCATGGATATGGTGAGCACCCGGGAGTCGTTGAAGAAGGCTTCCTGGACTCCGTCGCCGTGGTGGGCGTCGATGTCCACGTAGGCGACGCGCTTGCCGTGGTTGAGGAAGTGCTTGATGGCGATGACCGGGTCGTTGAAGATGCAGAACCCGGATGCGTGTCCGGCGGCGGCGTGGTGGAGCCCGCCGGAGATGTTGTAGGCCACGTCAACCTGTCCGCCCAGGACAAGCTCGGCGGCGACGAGGGAGGCCCCGGTGCTGAGGAGAGCGGCATCGTACATTCCCGAATAAACGGGGTTGTCGCCCGCGGCGCTGAACCCGTAACCTTCGGGGCGGTATCCGGATAGCCCCAGGCTGAGGCTGCGGACGGCGGCGAGGTAGTCGGGGGTGTGGAAGAGCTGGACCTCTTCCTCGGCGGCGGCCCGGGGACTGACGAGGCGGGAGTTGCCTCCGTCGAAGGCCCCGTAGGCGTTGAGCAGGTCGAAGGTATGCTTCAAGCGAATGGGACGCATGGGATGGTCGTGGCGGAGGACGTGACCGGCAAGGGCGTCTTCGTAAACAAAGGCGGCACGGGGCATGGGGTATCTCCTGATTCAATCGGGCCGGGGCATGGATTGGACGGGAACTGGGCCGGAGCATAACGAACCTGCATCATGGAGGTCAACGCCCCGTGATACACTTTCGATATCATTCATGATGGACCTGCATGATGGACCTGGAAGATGAAGAGGGAGCCTGGCGAGGCGGTTTCGGGGGTTGTCCTGGCGGGCGGGCAGAGCCGGAGGCTGGGCCGGGACAAGGCCGTGGAGATCGTAGGGGGGCAGCCAATAATCCGCCGGGTGCTGGAACGGGTGGCCGGACTGACGTCGGAGAACATCGTGGTGGCGGCGGACCAGGCCCGGGGAGATGCCCTGCATTTGCCTGATAACACTCGGATTGTCCCAGACCTTTACCCCGGGATGGGGTCGCTGGGAGGCATATTTTCCGGGCTGGCAGCAGCAAGGAACGATTGGGCGGTGGTGGCGGCGTGCGATATGCCCTTCCTTAACGCGGACTTGCTGGGATACCTGCTGTCCCTCCGGGAGGGGGCTGACGTGGTCGCGCCAGTGGTGGAAGGGAGGCCGGAGCCGACCCACGCGCTTTATTCCAGGGAGTGCCTGCCCTTCATCGGGGAGCGGTTGAGTGCAGGGGAGCTCAAGATAACCGGCTTCTACGGCGGGGTGAGGGTGCGCTACGTGGAAGAGGAGGAAATCCGGCATTTTGACCCGGAGTTGCTGAGTTTCTTCAACGTCAACTCACCCCAGGACCTGGAACGGGCGCTGGCGCTGGCCGCGGAAGGGCGGTAGGGGGTTTCTCACCCGCTCCTCACGGCCATCCCGCCGTCCGCATCCTGCAAAGTTTCTCCAAATTCCCCGACTATCCTGTCCATAGCAGAATCAGCCGTGGAGAGGTGGAGAAATGTTGAACAGGCGGAATATCCTGATCGGGATTGGAGCGTTCCTGGGCGTGGCAGTTATCTTGGTGGGAGCCATCGGAGTGGCAGGGCTGGTCCTCAAGCGCGGCGACGATGATGGGTGGAAGCGCGCCGGTAGGCTTGCTCCCGCTTCGCCCACAACGGTAGACCGGGCGGCCGGAATCCTGGGAGTGGAGCCGGAGGAGATGCGGGCGGCAATCATTGAAGCCCGCCGGGAGCAGGCCAATGAAGCCTACAAGGCCAGGCTGGACCGAATGGTGGAGGCGGGAACGCTGACGCAGGAGGAGGCGGACTCCCAGTACTCCTGGTTCCAGAACCGTCCCGATGAGGACCTGGGAAGGCAGGGTTGGAAGCGGAGCGGCGCCGGACATGGCAGGGACGGTGAGTTCCGGCGGGGAAGCCGGGGACGGCATGAGGGGTTCGGGCCCAGGTTCGGGAAGCGCGGCGACCGGGACGTGGACGGCCCTGGCGAAGACGGCGCCGGTGGAGGCCAGTAGCCCGGCCCGGAACTTTTGCCTGGGAGCCAGGTGGGTTGCAGGTCGGTTGTTTGAAGGAACGGGAATGGCCAGCACGGTTCTCATAGTGGAAGACAATCCCCACACCGTGGAACTGGTGAGCCTCTACCTGCGGCAGGACGGGTACTCAGTCCTGTCCGCCATGGACGGCATCGGTGGGCTGGAGCTTTTCCGGGAACACAATCCCGACCTGGTGGTGCTGGACCTGATGCTTCCCAGGCTGGACGGGCTGGAGGTGTGCCGGAGGGTGAGGGCCGAGTCGGAAGTCCCGATCATCATGCTGACGGCCCGGGTGGAGGAAGAGGACCGGGTTGCGGGCCTGGAGATGGGGGCGGACGACTACGTGACCAAGCCCTTCAGTCCCCGGGAACTGGCAGCCCGCATCCGGGCAGTCCTGCGGAGGGCAACGGCGGATACCGCCGCGCGGGGCGGCGCACCGCTGGTACACGGGGGAATCTCGGTGGATACCCGGAACCGGACTGCAACCCTGGACGGAGCGGTCCTCAAGCTGACTCCCACCGAGTTCCGGCTGTTGACGCTCCTGGTGCGGACGCCGGGCAAGACGTTCACCAGGGATGAGATCATCGACCGGGTGTTCGGGTACGACTTCGACGGGTTCGACCGCACCGTGGATTCGCACGTCTCCGGGCTGAGGCGGAAGCTGGACCGGGGAGGGGAACGGAGGTACATCCAGACGGTGTACGGGGTGGGTTACCGGCTGGGCGACGGATAGAGATGCGGAGGTTCCTGTTCAGTCTCTGGTTCCGGCTGGTGCTGGGGTTCGGCCTGATCCTGGCCGCCACCCTGTTCAGCGTGAGTTTCTATATCTCGAAAGCCTCGGAGCGGGAGGCGGCCGGATTCGAGCGGCAACAGGAGACGGTGCGGCGGGAAAGGGCGCACCGTCTCATCGTCCGCACCCTGTCGGTGGAGGAATCCGGAGCTACCACGGAGTCCCACGAACTGCAGACCACGCTGGAACGGGTGGGCCCGGCGGTGGGGCGTAGGATAGTTGTGCTGGACAAGGAAGGGAACGTAGTCGGGGACTCGGCCCGGCGGTCCGGCCATCCGGGGCATCGGTGGAAAGACCGGGGAACGAGGCGGCCCATCGTGGTGGAGGACCGGCAGGTGGGGTTTATCGAGTTCGGGCCTCCACCGGAGGGAGAGGAACCCGACGATCCCCAGGTATCGAACCTGGTGTCTTCCCTGAACGCCTACCTGCTGTGGGCGGGCGTGGCCGGCGGCCTGGGGGGCGTGGTCCTGGCTTCGCTGGTGTCGCGGCAGATTCTGGCGCCGGTGAAGGCCCTGGGCACGGCGGCGAACCGGCTGGGACGGGGAGACCTTTCCATCCGGGCGGACACCAGGGGTCCGGCAGAAATCCAGGAACTGGCGGACAGCTTCAACCGGATGGCGGGGAGCCTCCAGTCGGCGGAGGCCCAGCGGAGGAGCCTGGTGGCGGACGTGGCCCACGAGCTGCGGACGCCCCTGGCGAACATCCAGGGATACCTGGAGGCCGTCCGGGATGGACTCCTGGAACCCGACGAGCAGACCATAGACACCATCCACGGGCAGGTGCTGCTCCTGGGGAGGCTGGTTGAGGACCTGCGGCTGCTGGCCCGGGCCGAGGGGGGATCGTTGCCCCTCGACATGGAGCCGGACTCGCTGCAAGAAGTGGTGGGACGGGCGGTGAACGCCGCCCGCCCGAGAGCGGAGGCGAACAGCATTCAGCTTGACTATGGTGAGCCGGAGGAGCCGGTGCTGGCTCTGATGGACCGGACCCGGATCGCGCAGGTAATCTCCAACCTTCTGGACAACGCCTTGCAGCACACGCCGGAAGGAGGCCGGGTTGAGGTTTCCCTGGCGTTGCTGGAAGGGGACCGGGTGCGCGTCGCGGTAACGGACAATGGAGAGGGGATTCCCGAAGAGGACCTGCAGAGGGTATTCGACCGCTTCTACCGGGTGGACTCCTCCCGCTCCCGGGCAAGCGGGGGAGCCGGCCTGGGGCTGACCATAGTGAAGGGGCTGGTGGAAGCCCACGGCGGCAGCGTGGGAGCGGAAAGCCCATCCCAAGGCGGAACCAGGGTCTGGTTCGACCTGGCCCGGTTCAGCGGGGACCCATCGTCTGACGGCGGTTCGGGGCAAGTTTAACCCACAGCCGGGTTGGGGCCACGAACCGGGAAAATGGCTACCCTTCGGCACACCGGGAAGGGCCGCCTTCGCTCAGGAGCTGCTCCCAGGGGCGGTGCAGGACAGTAGGACGTTCCCCGGTCTTCCGTAATTTTTCCAGAGGCACAGCCACGAATAGGCGGGTCCGCTGTGGAGGGCCGCGACATCGAAGGTCAGGATCGCGGGGTCATCGCCGGTGGCAGGATGCCCCGCCCAATCGCGGGTGTTGTGGTTGGTCAGCGGATTCTTCCGGCACTCCGCACCGGTCCAGCTGTACAGGACCGGATAAACGTCCACGTGCAGCACTTCTTCCTGCCGGATCTCGAAGCGGTAAACCAGACCGGTCCCGGTCTCATACCGTCCGGTGTCTTGCCACAAGGAACGCCAACTGTAGCCCGGTTGGGTGAATCCCGAAGACTCCGCCGATTTGACATCAAGGCCGTCGAACACCACCCGGCACTGGGACGCTGCCTGCGCGGCGGAAAGCCGGGGCGTCGGCGTTGGGGGCGGGGGCGGAGGCGGAACGGGCGTGGCCGTCGGCAGAGGCACCGCAGTGGCGGTGGGCGGGGGAGGCGGCGTGGGAACCGGGGTTGGCGTCGGGGCGGGAGTCGGTTCGAGAGTAGGAGTGGGCGCCGATGTGGGAATGGGGGTGGGTGTATTCGTTGGAACGGGCGTATGCGTCGGAGTTGGGACCGGCGTGTCGGTTGGGACGGGCGGGGCCGGAACGGCGGCGGGGTTCCCGGAGGGGTTGCCGGATACGGACGCGGAGACCCCGGCGGGAGGGAGATCTGCACCGGATGGGGTCGCGGCCGGGGGCGGGACCGGTTCGTCCGCCCTCAGAATGCTAACGGCCAGATAAGCCAGGCCCGCCACGGCAACGGCCACCACCCCTACTATGATCAATCTCTTCCAGGCGCGGGGATTGAGGAGAGCCAGTGCCCAAAGGAACCTGGCCACGCCAGAGGACCGGGCCGGTGGACCGGGCAATGGAGTACAGGATGCCGCGACGGGACGGGGGATTTGGGGGGTTCCCGCAGCCGGGACGGCGACCGGGGCCCCGCATCCGTGGCAAAACCGGTCCCCTGGGCCGATGGTCTGTCCGCAGGCCCGGCAGACCTGGCCCGCCGGCGCCTGGGAAGGAACCTGAGAAGGGCCCTGGGAAGGGGCCTGGGCCGTAATGGGCGCCCCGCACCCGTTGCAGAACCGGTCGCCGGGCGCGAGGGGCTGGCCGCAGTTGGCGCACCCGGGGACGGGAGCCGCCGGACCTGGCCCAGCAGCCGGGGTTGACGGCGCTGGAACCTGGGCTTGGGAGACGGGCGGAGGAGCCGGCGCGGGTTGTGGGGCCGGCGGTGCGCCGCTGATTGTCGGATTCGGGGCGGTCGCGGCGGAGGGGGATGGGGCGGGAGTGGGGGGAATGCCCTGGAGAATCTCTTCCAGGTCCGGCACGTCCGCGGCGGGAAGAGCGCAGAATTGCTCCAGCTTCCCGGCAAGCGCGGCGACCATCGGGTCGGGAGAGTTCTTCAAGCGGCCGAATAACTGGGAACCGGCCGGGTCGGCGTAGTCGTCCCGGGTGAAAATCAGGTTGTCCTCGTTGAAGAACACGGCCCACAGCCCCGGGTCGGCGGCGATGCCCAGCAGGCTGGTGTAGATGACGAGGGTTGGGAAGTTGTCAACGTAGTCGTCGTAGTCTTCCGACGACCGCTGGGGATGCTGGTAGTTCTTGTGCCCCAGTTCCGGGGAGCGCTGGCCGCGAAACTGGGGCAGGAACATCCCGTCATAGTCCACCAGGCGTATATCCCCGTCATGCTGCACCATCACGTTGCCGTGCTGGAGATCGTTGTGGGCAATGCGCAGGCCGCGCAGGCTGGCGGTGGGACCGCCCCGCCATTGGGCTGCCAGCCGCCGGAGCAGGTCCGGGTCGTTGAGATTGGAGTCGACGAATTTGCTGAGCGGCACCCCCTCCACCCATTCCATTTTGACGATGGGGTACCAGGCGCCCCGGGAGTTTATGCCGCGCTCCAGGTACTCGAAGTGGACGAAGGAAGGAGGCAGCACGCTGATGAGGTAGTTGCTCAACTCCTCGTAGCGGCTCTGCTGGTCGTGGGGCTCGCGGGTAAAGCAGCGCACCGCGAACTTTTGCTGACCGACCGTAACCGGATAGACACTGGCGAAACTGCCGGAAAAGACCAGGGGCAATCCCCGGCGGTTGACCTCGACATGGGCGGTTTCAAGCTCGGTGCCCCTGAAGCAAACACCAGGGTTCTGGACGGCCTCGGTGAAATCGGTCAGGCCAGGCCAGGGCATCAGCTCTCCACCGGACTCACCTCGACGATGACTAGGGTGACATCGTCGTTGCGCATGGCCCGGGCCCGGCGCTGGTCCGCCACCCAGGGGTCCCGGTCGGAAGAGTTCAGTTCTTCCAGTGTTTCCCATGGGCTGTCCCCCGAAGCGTGACGCGCCAGGAACCATGCCGACAAAGCATCGGAAGCGAGGATGAAACGGTCGCCGGGGAAACACTCCCCGCCCGTCCGGCTAACCCCGTCCCAGATGGGTCCCATATTGACCGGATTGCTGCAGACCAGCGGAGGGTTGTTGTCGAACCGGGCCGGGTCATCCAGGGGGAACGACACTGCCAGCCGGTCATCGCGGACCAGGAAGAGACAGCTATCCCCGACGGCGACGGCCTCCCAACGGAAGGCCCCGGGCTCATCGGCGGCGGACAGGGACAGGCCGAGAAGGGTGGCGAAGGATCCGGCGCGGGCCTTGGCCTCGCCATGCCAGGGGATACGGTCCCAGGGGACCCCCGCGTGCCAATCTTCCTGGGAGCGGCGGAGCCAGCCAAGCAGGCACTCCTCGGTCAATCCGGGCAGGTCCAGGGGCCGGTCGACGAAGGCATCGGCCAGGGTCTGGGCCCACTGGCGGGAGAAGGCGGCCTCGCTGGCCCCGTCGGAGACGGCGGCCCGCATGATGGCTGGACCCCCGGATGGAAAGACCACCCGGAAAGCGTCCTCGCATTCGCCGGGCCGGTTGCCGTCCTTGGGGATGCGCCAGGTTTTCGGAGGGATCAGGGGCATTGGAACTCCCCCGTCAGTGCAGGTCGGTGGCGGCGCGGGTCCCGATGTCCAGGAACTGGACCAGCGCGACCATGTCGGCGTTGTAGACGTAACCGCGGGAGCCTTGAGTGACGGGCAAACCCATGCCGCCGGCCATCTCCAGGACGGGATCGGGGAAGGCCGAGGACATGCGGAACATCTGCAATGCGTACTCGTCGGGGGGCAGGCTGCTCTCGTCGGCGGGATATTGGACGGGCATCGCGCTCATCTGGGAAAGGTGGGCATTGTAGATGAGTACACTGCCGTCGTTGGTCCCAAGGCCCATCATCTCCCGCGCCAGGGACTCCGGATTGCCGTCGGTGGCTGCCCCGTCGGATATATTGATTACCATGGGAGGGTAAGAGTCAGGATGCTGGGCGGTCCATTCCTGGATGGCCCGGGCGGCGGCGTCCAGGGCCGCGCACATGGGCGTTCCGAAGCCGGCGACCGGATGGAGCCACACGGGAATTCTGCGGGTCACGTCCACCAAGCCGCCCGCCCCGTCGGATTCCTTGACCTGGCGTTCCTCAACGTCGGCGGCCTCCACGACCTGGCTCACGGGCAGGAAGGGTTGGTCCGGGGACGTTCCCGGCAGGGCCGTGCCGATGAGAGGGTTCCCGCTGGAGTCGGTGGAATAGGTGATGACCCCGATGTGAAAATAGTCGCGGACATCCATTCCCTGGGAGCAGCGCTGGGATATGGCGTCCATTACCCGGTTGACGGCGTCGGCGGCGCCGTCCATCTTGAGCTGGCCGGGCTGCCCGCCAAAGGCCTCGGACATGGACCCGGACTGGTCGAGAAGGAACAAAAAGCAGCCGGGATTGTTCCTGCTGATATCGGCAGTGTAGGGCATATTGGTTGACCTCCCTGGTGTTGATTTTGAGGTGTTGATTTGGCTGTCTGCGTTCGGAATCCGGTTCAGGGCGGCTGCGGTTGGCAACGGCGCCGAGGCGGGGAGTTGTCCTCTGGGGGGTGCCCCAGGACCGGGTAATCCACAGATAAAACCGGAGCGAGAAGGCGCGAGGGCTACCACGGGGAAAGGGAACGGCGTTTCCGGCAACACCGATGCCACATTTGCGGCGGAAACACGGAAGAGCCGGACGGCGAGGTAACCGGGGCGGTCTTCCAACCCAACGGCAACCCGGAGACGCAAATTCTGGTTAGCTGTGAGAGCGGATGTCCCCGCTGCAAGGGCGGGGCGATGGTTTGAGGCAGTTGGCGCGGCGGCAACTCTTTGGCCATCAACCGCAAGCCAACCAAACCCACACGCCGGTTAACCCGGCGTACCGCCAGCGAAATCGCGCTCAGGCTGCATGGCAATCCGACCCGATATGAGGGTCGTCCGTGGGTCATTAACTTCACAATTATATCACACGGACCGGGAGGAGATGGGTGCGGCACACATCCAGTGGGCCGTGTCGGCTGGACTGGGGGGCCTGCAGCAGCAACTCGACGCCATCCAGCAGTCCGGCGAAGTTGTGAAGGGTCAATCGGCGGATTCGACCTCGGCCAGGAACCGGAGGACCCGCTCCACATACATTTCCGGTTCTTCCGAGTGGGGGCGGACCTCGGCCCACCGGCAATCGGGAACGAAGAGGCGGCCGTCGGAACCGCAGACATCGTGGTAGATTGTATGCCGCCCATTCGAAAAACCCTTATCGTTGCGTCGTTTCTGCCAGCATAGCCTGTCTGGCCGGTTGAGACTGCGGCGGCCGGAATTGCAGGATACAGAGAGAGTTATTTATCGTGTCAAACGAAACCAATCAAGCTTCCATGACCGCTGCCGAAGGGAAAATTCGCCGCCGCATCGCCGAGCGCGGGGCGGTGACGTTTGCCGAGTTCATGGATATAGCCCTGTATTGGCCGGGCGGTGGGTATTACTCCAGCGGCGACCCCTTCGGGCCTTCTGGCGACTACTACACCAGTCCGATGGCGCATCCTGCCTTCGGGGCGCTGATTGCGCTGCAATTGTGTCAGATGTGGCGGCTGCTGGAACGCCCCGCCCGGTTCAGCGTTGTCGAGTTGGGCGCGGGCAACGGGGTGTTGAGCCGGGATATCCTGTCTTTCAGTGAACGCCTGTCCCCCGAGTTTCGAGAATCGCTGACGTATGTCTGCGTTGACCGGCGCACCGAGCGCCCAGGAGCCTGCCCCCAGCGAAGGCCGGGGAGCCATGGACAAGTTACCCGGCTTGGCGACGGAGAGGGCGACCCTCAGAACAGACGGGGTGAGGAGACAGGACGGGACTGGGCATCCCGGATTGCAGCGGCGGGAACGCCCTTCCGGGGGTTGACCGGTTGTGTGCTGTCCAACGAGTTCCTGGATGCCTTTCCGGTGCATCTGGTGGAGCAGAGCGGCGGCCGGTTGCGGGAGGTGTTCGTGACGGTCGAGGGAGGGGATCTGACGGAGGCGCTGGAGGAACCGTCTACGCCGTTGCTGGCGGATCGACTGTCTGATTTGGGAGTGGCCCTGGAGGAAAGGCAACGGGTTGAGGTCAACCTTGGTCTTGGGGAATGGGCCAGGTCTGTGGCAGCGGCGATGGAACGGGGGTACGTGCTGACGGTGGACTATGGGCGGTTGGCGGAGGACCTGTATTCCTTCCGTGAGCGGCCGCGCGGCACGCTGACCACGTTCTACCGTCACACCCAGACGGATGCTCCCCTGCGGCGGGTGGGCCGGCAGGATATGTCAGCCCAAGTGGACTTCTCCTCGGTGATCCGGTCAGGGGAGGCAGTGGGGTTGGGAATACTGGGTTTCACGACGCAGGGGCGGTTCCTGGCTATGCTGGGGTGGGAGCGACTGCGGGCCAGGGTGGCGATGATGGGGCCAGAAGTCCTGTCGTTGCGGGGGCGGCGGGCGAATCTGGCGGGGATGGCGAACCTGGTAAGACCCGGCGGGCTGGGAGACTTCAAGGTGCTGGTCCAAGGGAAGAACGTTCCGGCGGGGGAGCTTTGGGGACTGGCAGCGGAGACGCCGGACGAACTGGAGCGGCTGCTGGATGGGTTGCCTGCCCCCCTGCTGGGAGAGGGGCATATCCGGCTGGCGGAGGGCCGGTGGCCGCAGCCGGAGCAGGAGTTCGAGCTGATGGAGCTTTGGCCCGGTGAGGACGCCGGGCCCCAATCCTAGCCGGTGTTGAGGTCGATTTGGGCGGCGACGGGTTTCATGCTTTCGATGATGAAGCTGATGTGCTCATCCAGGTCCACGCCCAGCTCTTCGGCGCCGCGGCGGATGTCGTCCCGGTTGACGTCCTTGGCGAAGTTCTTGTCCCGCATCTTGCGCTTGACCGAGGCCGGGGTGACGTCGTCCAGGCTCTTGGAGGGGCGGACCAGGGTGACGGCGCGGATGAAGCCGGACAGCTCGTCGACGGCGAAAAGGGTGTGCTCCATGAGGGATTCCCGGGGGATGCCGGTGTGGTCGCCGTGGGTGAGGACGGCGCGGATGATGTCCTCGGGGTAGCCGTGCTCCCGCAGGATTTCGGCTCCGAAGGTGGGATGGGACTCGGGGGTTGGGCAGATTTCCCAGTCGAAGTCGTGGAGCAGGCCGGCGATGCCCCAGCGGTCGGCGTCCTCGCCGTACTTGGCGGCATAGCCCCGCATGGATGCCTCAACGGAGTAGAGGTGCTTCATCAGCATCTCGGTCTTGACGTGCTGCCTCAGGAATTCGATGGTGTTGTCCCGGTCCATTACGTCCATATTCGCGGCCTCCGTTAGTCTTCAGGAAGTTCTGGATTGTCCCCGGCGTCGGCGGTGTCCGCCAGGGCGTTTGACGCGGTGCGGACAACCCTTGGCTCGCAGCGGACGGCGGTGGTCAGGAAGCCGCTGTGGGCGACCATCCGGTGGGCGGGCCGGACGCTCCGCTCGGCAACGTGCCAGGGCCGGAGCAGGGTTTCCACCGTCTCGATCATCTGGAAGCGGCCGTCCTGGCGCAGCTCCTCGGCCAGTTGGTGGACCTGGAGGACGGTCGGCAGGAAGCTGAGGAATATTCCCCCCATGACCAGGGCGTCCGCCACCGCGCCCACGGCCTGCCAGGGCTCGGGAACGTCCAGCACGATGCGGTCGACGTCCTTCTCGGCGATGCCCTGGTAGATGTCGCCGATGGTGACGGTGAGGTTGGAGGCGTCGGGGGTCACCTTCTCGATGTTGCGCCGGGCGTTGGCGACGGTCTTCTCGTTAATCTCGTAGGTGATGACCCGTCCCGCCGACCCGACCGCCCGCAGCAGGGCGGCGGTGAGGGAGCCGGAACCGAGACCGGCCTCGACGACGGCGGCGCCGGGGAAGATGTCGGCCAGGGTGATGATGTTGCCCAGGTCCTTGGGATAGATTATCTGGGGCCCGCGGGGCATCTCCAGGACGAAGTCGCCCAGGGTGGGGCGGACGGCGAGGAAGACGTGGCCCCGGTCGGTGCGGTACCAGCCGCCGACGGTGGAGTTGATGAGGCTGTCATGGGGAAGCTGTCCCAGGTGGCTGTGGAAGGTCTGCCCCGGGGACAGGGTCTGGAGGTAGCGGCGGTTCTTGCGGTCGAGGAGCAGGGCCATGTCGCCCGCCCCAAAGAGGTTCTTGTCTCCGGAATCCTCGCCCATGATTGTCTAGTCCCGGACGGACTCGGGGCGGGCGCCTTCCAGGTAGTGGGTGTGCTCGGCGGAGTAGGGATCGAGAGCGGGGAAGAAGACGAACAGCTCGGCGGTCTCGCCGCCGGTCACCCGGAAGGAATGCTCCGCCCCCGGCGGAATCACGACAGTGTGGTCCGGCCCGACGGTCTGAGTCTCCCCGTCCATGCTGACCTCGAGGGTGCCCTTGAGGATGACGATGAGCTCGTCGATGGTGTGGGTGTGCAGGGGAGCGCCGGCGCCGGGCTCGGCGGTGTTGATGCTGAAGGTGCTGGTTACGCCCTGCTCGTGTCCGGCAACATCCCATTTGCGGTAGCCGGGACGCCAGGGTACCTCAGGGGCGTGGGCATGGCTGATGATGGGCATGGGTTCTCCCGTGGCCGCGGCAGGTTATCCGGTGGTGTTGGGGGATTGTACCGCACATCGGGGCGGGGAGAAATTTTTTCTGTCCCATTTTGTCCCATTTGAGGGAAAGGGAGGGGGTCCCGGCTTGCCGGGGGTAAAAGCGGCTGAGGCTCTGGAACTATTGTATGGAGGCGGGTACGCGAAGGGCAAGGGGCAACTGTCAGTAGCGGGCGGGCACCGGGGTTCCGTTGGGGATTCATCCCCCAAACCCCTGGGCGGAGGCCGTTGGTCCCGGCCCCGCCTCCTCGGGGATGACGTTCCTGGGCAGGGACGACGACGGGACGGGCCAGGGAAGGGCGCTCTAGCCGTCGTCTTCGGGACCGGTGAGTTCCGCGGAGCCTCGGTAGAGGGCGATGCCGAGGACGATATACCACAGCATGATGACGATGCCGGCGAGTCCGACGAGCCGGTAGAAGAGCGCGGTGTTATCCCCGTACTGGGCCAGGAAGAAGGACAGGATGGCCGCGGCGGACAGGACCACGGCGGCAATGGACAGGCCCTTCTGGATGCCTCCGGCGAACCGGGAGGCCAGTCCCACGCCCAGGGCCAGGGAGCCGATGAAGAGGATGAGGGCAGCGGTAACCCTGAAGCCTCCCCGCACGGCTTCGATGGTCCCGACGGAAGCGTAGAGCTGCTGCTGCGGAATCTCGGTTACGGCGGGAGCAGTCAGGATGTGGACCACCAGGTTGGTCATGCCCCGCCCGATGGCCAGGCCGGCCAGGGCAAGAACGAGAGCTAGGACGCCGGACTGGACCAGGATGCCGGTGACGGTCCGGTTGTTCTGGGCCCGCATGAGGTGCCAGAAGCCCCAGATGGCCAGGACGGCCCCGATCATGCCCAGGTTGGCGCTGAGGTGCCCCAGGGTCGGGTATTCGCCCATGGCGCGGATGATGGCGATGACCTGGCCCGCCCGGGCCGAGGCGACGAAAATGCCGCCCGGGGTCAGGACGATGGCGGAGATCATCAGGAGCGGGCCGGCAATCAACAACATGCCGGCAAGTTTGCCGGCGGAAAGACCGTTCACGGGTTACCCTCCTCGTATGCGCCGGACATCCTGCCTCGCAGGTGGCCGTCTGGCCGGATGCCAGTCCTTCTGGGGCCCCGGGAGTTCGTCCTCAGAGTGTTGGCAACAAAACCTGAGTCTCAATCACGAAAACTGTTTGAGACTATGTTTCATAACACGTAGAATTTCGCAAAAAAGTCATAAATTGTCAACCTGGCGTCAGGCTGATTGGGAGAACGGGGCGCAATCTGTGCCGGGCGTGTGATGCCAGGCGATGGAGGCGCGCTTCAGGGGATGGAATAACAAGCCGGGTTTTGCACGGGCGGCGGGGCCTGGGATAAAGTAGTTCCCGCTATGATGAATCGCTATTTCACCCTGGAAGAGGCAATCGCCAGGCTGCCCTGGCTGGAGGACAAGTTCGCCGAGATGGTGCCGGTGCGGAACGAACTGGCCGTCCGGCAGGAGGAGCTGATCGGGCTGCTGCGCCGCCGCCGGAACAACGGGCACTCCAGCAGCGAGGAGGAGATTCACGCCTGCCAGCAGGCGGTGAACCGGCTGACCCGGGACCTGCAGCGGCACCTGAAGGAAGTAACCGACGAGGGCATCCTGGTGCGGGACGTGGGCCGGGGGCTGGTGGACTTTCCCTCGCTGCGGGATGGGCGGGAGGTCCACCTGTGCTGGCTGCGGGGTGAGGCAACCATCGCCTACTGGCACGAGACCGACGCGGGGTTCCCGGGCCGCCAGCCGTTGTAGCCATGTTTCCCGTGGAAGGCCGTCAGGCCCGGTATGGTAATCTGGCGGGAGGAAGTGCTGTGTTGGGACGGTCTGGGTGGAAATAACTTTCGCTAACCGGCGGCTGGAACGAGTCCTTTCCTCGCCGAGAATGCTGCAAAGGCAATACGGACCGCGGATGGCCCGTGTTATTGAAGACCGCCTGGATGTCCTGCGGGGCGCCGATTCCCTGGCGATGGCGGCCCTTCGCCGGGACTTGCGACTACACCAACTGGCAGGAAACCGGGACGAGCAGTTCGCAATTGACCTGGTGCATCCCTACCGCCTCATCATCCAAACCAGCAATCATCCTGTGCCCCGGAACCGGGACGGCGGAATTGACACCGAACAAGTTACCGCTGTCGTAATCCTGCAAGTTGTCGACTATCATTGAGGAAGCAGGGAAAAGACTCGGAAGGGCAACGAAATGAGCAGCAGGAAGCGGGTATTCACCCCGAGCTATGCCAATCCTCCGGGCTGGGTGTTGGAAGGAGAACTGGAAACGCTGGGCATATCGCGGCCTGAGTTTGCCCTGCGGAGCGGCCTCTCAGAGAAGGACGTTGGCAAGGTAATCTCCGGTGAAGCTCCCATAGACACCGAAACGGCGGGCAGAATTGACCGGGTCCTGGGAGGCGGCCCCGAAATCTGGCTGCGGATGGAAGCCAATTACCGGCTCCGGTCGGCGCAGTTGTCCGAGATGGAAACTACCCCGGAATATGCGGCGTGGCTGAAGAGGATTCCGGTTGATGAACTGGCGGCCCGGGATGAGATTGACGAGCCGGAATCGGTGGGGACTACGGCGGCTCAGGTGCTGGCATTCTTCGGCGTCGCCACCCTGGAGGAATGGCGGGCCAGGGAGGCCACGGCCAGGGACGCCCGCCGGTTTTCCCGACCGTTCGATGGCGACGAGGCGGTGCTGGCTGCCTGGCTGCAATTCGGGGAAATCGAAGCGGTCTACGCCGATTGCCCCGAATATAACGAGGCCACGCTCAAGGAGTCGCTGGGACAGATACGGTCGCTGGCAGCCTGTGGGAATGAGGATAAGCGGCAGGAGGCGCAGCGTCTCTGCGGACGGGCCGGGGTCGTGCTGGTCTTCACCGAGCCGCTGGCGGGACTGGAGGTCAACGGGGCGGCGTGGTGGTTCTCCCCGGACCGGGCGGTCATCCAGCTAAATCCCCGCCACAAACCGGATGACGCCCTGTGGGGCTGCTTCTTCCACGAAGCGGCCCACATCCTGCTGCACGACAGGAAGGATGTCTTCATCGACCTGCCCGGCAAGGCGGCGAAGGATGCGGCAATCCCGGAAGATGCCGAGGCCGACGCCTGGGTGGATGACTTCCTGTTGGCCCCCCATGACTAACACCCTCTTCTACGGCGACAACCTCCTCGTCCTGCGCGACCACGTCCCCGACGCCTCCGTGGACCTGGTCTACCTCGACCCGCCCTTCAACTCCAACGCCTCCTACAACGTCCTGTTCCGGGAAAAGTCCGGCGAGGAGTCGCCGGCCCAGATAAAGGCCTTCACCGATACCTGGGAGTGGACCCAGGAGACGGAGGCGACCTACGAGCTGGACATCATCCAGAGCCCGGCGGTGCCGGCGGCGGTGAAGGAGATGGTGTCGGCCTTCCGGGGGTTCATCGGGCGGAACGCGATGATGGCCTACCTGGTGATGATGGCTCCCCGGCTGGTGGAGCTGCACCGGGTCCTGAAGCCCACCGGCAGCCTGTACCTGCACTGCGACCCGACGGCCAGCCACTACCTGAAGATTCTGCTGGATGCGGTGTTTGGGAAGCAGTTTTTTAGAAGCGAAATCGTTTGGAAACGCAGTAATGCACACAACAAAGTAACCAAACAATATGGCCCTGTGCATGACACCATTCTGTTTTATTCCAAGAGTAATGACCTCTTCTTTGATCCGGGTCTAAGGCCATTGATGCGCGGATATGTCCACGACTGGTTCACTTCCGAGGATGAGAGGGGCCGTTTTAGAACAAATATGTTGACGGGGCCCGGAACTCGCACGGGATCCAGTGGACAACCTTGGCGAGGGTTTGATCCAACCACAGTAGGGCGCCATTGGGCCATACCGCGATCGCTCAGGGATATGTTGCCTTCGGAAGCAACGGATTGGAATACTCAGGATGTGCTCGACTTCTTGGACGAAAACGGTGCAATTTATATCCCAAGGGACGGTGCTGGGCAGCCAAAATACAAGCAATACGTAACTGACGGAGTTGCTTACCAAGATGTTTGGGCTTACCAACCATACACAAACGGCACCTTGTACCAAACGCAAGAAAATATCGACGAAGACGTTAAGTGGCTTGAGCGAGGCGAGGAACGCCTCGGCTATCCCACCCAAAAACCATTGGGATTACTTGAGCGCATCATCCGGGCGTCGTCCAACGAGGGGGACGTGGTGCTGGACCCCTTCTGCGGCTGCGGCACGGCGGTGGCGGCGGCGCAGAAGCTGGGGCGTCAGTGGCTGGGCATCGACATCACCCACCTGGCCGTCGCCCTGATGAAGAACCGGCTCAGGACGGCCTTCGAGCTGGAGCCGGGGCGGGACTACGCGGTGGTGGGGGAGCCGGAGGACGCGGGCAGCGCCCGGGCCCTGTGGGAGCAGGACCCCTTCCAGTTCCAGTTCTGGGCCGTGTCCCTGCTGGAGGCCCAGCCCCAGTCGGAACAAAGGCGCGGCGCTGACCGGGGGATTGACGGGCTGCTCTACTTCATCGACGGCCCCCGCCGCTCAACCCACAAGATAGTCGTCCAGGTGAAGGGGGGACGGGTGTCGTCGCCCCAGGTGCGGGACCTGAAGGGGGTGGTGGAGCGGGAGCAGGCGGCGCTGGGCCTGTTCATATCCCTGGACCCTCCCACCCGGGACATGCAGCGGGAGGCGGCCGGCGGCGGGCTGTTCCACTCGGACCTGTGGCAGCGGGACTATCCCAAGATTCAGCTGCGGACGGTGGGGGAGATGCTGTCCGGCCAGGGGTTCGACCTGCCGCCCCGTCCGGCCGCCTACCAGGCCGCCCAGCGGGTCCGCCGTCCCCAGGGCCGCCAGGGCGAAATGGAGGGCCTGGCCGGGTAGCCCCTTCTCCCGTCGTCCCTGCGGAGGCAGGGACCCATCAGCCTTCCCAGCAACCGGAGCAAACCCTCTCTCCCGTCGTCCCTGCGGAGGCAGGGACCCATCAGCCTTCCCAGGAACCGCTGCGGACAACGCAAGACCGGCCCCATCCCACACCCAACACCTCTTCCCGTCGTTCCTGCGGAGGCAGGAACCCATCAGCTATCCCCCCAACCCTGTCTCCCGCACCCAGCACCCCTCCCGTCATTCCCGCTCAGAGCCTGCCCCCGCGTAGGCGGGGGCGGGAATCCAGACCCCCGTAACCTCGTCCCCTCAGCAACCGCAACCGGAGCAAACCCCCTCTCCCGTCGTCCCTGCGGAGGCAGGGACCCATCAGCCTTCCCAGGAACCGCCGCGGACAACGCAAGACCGGCCCACTCCACACCCAACACCTCTTCCCGTCGTTCCTGCGGAGGCAGGAACCCATCAGCTATCCCCACAACCCTGTCTCCCGCACCCAGCACCCCTCCCGTCATTCCCGCTCAGAGCCTGCCCCTGGCGACTGAGGAGGGACGACGAAGGAGGGAAAGGGGCGGGAATCCAGACCCCCGTAACCTCGTCCCCTCAGCAACCGCAACCGGAGCAAACCCTCTCTCCCGTCGTCCCTGCGGAGGCAGGGACCCATCAGCCTTCCCAGGAACCGCCGCGGACAACGCAAGACCGGCCCCATCCCACACACCCACACCCTCCCTCCAGTCACCCCCCACCCGCTGACAGTTGCCCATTGACACCCCCGCTGCCGCAACACTAACGTTGGTAGCAAAGAACATCGGAGCGGGAAATAGGTGCGGAAGGATAGTCAAAGAAAACTCGGCCATCCCATTTTGCCATCCCCTGAGCTCTGGGTCCCGCGGGACCTCCCACCACGGAAAATGTCCCTTTTCCCACGCTCAAATCACCCAAAAATGTCCCGAAATGTCTCAAACCGTCTCAATCGTGTCCCGGACGTGTCCCGAAACCACCCCGGATTGCCCCCAATTTGCCCCTAATGTCCCGCGTGTCCAGGGGATTTTGAGCACGAAAACCGCCCAATGTCCCACAATGTCCCTTTTTCCATAATTTGCGGCGAAGGAGGCGGCCCTCATAACCAATAACAAGCCGGGGGTTTACACGGAGTTTACCCAGATTTAGCCGGATCGTTACAACTTCGTAATCCCCACGCAAAACACCGCCGCCAGACTGGTATCAACCTGAATGGGATGGTTGGTACCGGCAGATGCAATCCGGCGCGGCAACTCTCGAAACTCCGACCCACTGCCCCTACTGCGCCTTCCAGTGCGGCATGAAGCTCAGCGGCGGCGGGGATGGGCCATCAATTACCGCCGACGATGGGTTTCCCGTCAACAAGGGCGCCCTGTGCATCAAGGGCTGGACCGCGGCGGAAACCCTGGGCCATCCCGGCCGGCTGCTCACTCCCCTGGTCCGCAACTCCGCCGGGGAGCTGGCCCCCGCCACCTGGGACGAGGCCCTTTCCGCCATAACCCGGGCCATTGAGGCCGCCCAGGCCGGCTACGGAAAGGACGCCGTGGGCGTCTTCGGCGGCGGCTCGCTGACCAACGAAAAGTCCTACCTGCTGGGCAAGTTTGCCCGGGTGGCCCTGGGCACGTCCAACATCGACTACAACGGGCGCTTCTGCATGTCCTCCGCAGCGGCGGCCGGTATTCGGGCCTTGGGCGTGGACCGGGGCCTGCCCTTTCCGGTTGAGGACATTCCCAACGCGGAGACGGTCCTGCTGGTCGGCAGCAACCCGGCGGCCACCATGCCGCCGATCATGCAGTACTTCGAGGCCCAGCGGGAGAACGGCGGCAGCCTGATAGTGGCCGACCCCCGGCGGACGGCCACCGCCGAAGCCGCCACCCTCCACCTGCGGACTGCCCCCGGCTCCGACGCGGCCCTGGCCAACGGGCTGCTGCACATCCTCATCGGGCGCGGGCTAATCGACTCCGACTACATCGAGGCCCGCACCGAGGGATTCGAGCGGGTCCGGGGCATTGCCGCCACCTACTGGCCGGAACGGGTGGAGCGCATCACCGGGGTCCCCGAGAGCCAGCTTGTGCAGACCGCCCTCATGCTGGGGCGGTCCCGCTCCGCCATGATACTGACCGGCCGGGGGCCGGAGCAGCAGTCCCAGGGGGTCAACAACGCCCTTTCCTTCATCAACCTGGCGCTGGCCCTGGGACTGGTGGGCAGGCCCAACTCCGGCTGGGGATGCCTCACCGGCCAGGGCAACGGCCAGGGGGGCCGCGAGCACGGGCAGAAGGCCGACCAGCTTCCCGGCTACCGCCTGATTACCGATCCCGCCGCCCGCCGCCACGTCGCCTCGGTGTGGGGCATCGCTGAGGACGAGCTTCCCGGGCCGGGCAAATCCGCCTTCGAGCTGCTGGACTCCCTGGGGCCCCAGCGGGCCGGCCGGGATTCCACGGCCAGCGTCCCCGGAGGGGGGAAACCTTTAGCCCCGGGCGGAGACCCGGGGGAAGGCGGCGTCCGCTGCCTGCTGGTCATGGGCTCCAACGTGGTGGTTTCCGCCCCCGACTCCGGGCTGGTCGAGCGCCGGCTGAAGGCCCTGGACTTCCTGGTGGTGGCGGACTACTTCCTGTCCGAGACCGCCCAGCTCGCCGATGTCGTCCTGCCCTCCGCCCAGTGGGCCGAGGAGGACGGCACCATGACCAACCTGGAAGGCCGGGTGGTCCTGCGGCGGGCCGCCTTCGCCCCTCCCGGGGAGGCGTGGACCGACCTGGCAATCATCCAGGCCCTGGCCGCCCGGTTGGGCAGGGAACGCTTCTTCTCCTTCCCCGATGCCGAGTCGGTGTTCGACGAGCTGGGCCGGGCCAGCGCCGGGGGGCCCGCCGACTACTCGGGGATGAGCTACGGAAGGATCGCCGCCGGGCAGGGCCTGTTCTGGCCCTGCCCGGCGGAGAATCCAGCGGGCACTCCCCGGATGTTCGCCAACGGCTTTCCCACCGCCGGCGGGAAGGCCAGGTTCCACCCGGTGCGCCACCAACCCGCCGCCGAGGAACCCGACGAGGAATATCCCCTCTACCTGACCACCGGACGGGTGCTGGCCCAGTACCAGTCGGGTTCCCAGACCCGGCGGATAGCCCAGCTCAACGAGCTGGCCCCGTCTCCCGAGGCCGAGATCAACCCCGCCACGGCGGAACGCTACGGCCTGTCCGACGGCGACCCGGTGAGGCTGGAGACCCGGAGGGGGAACGCCACCCTGACCGTGAAGCTCTCGCCGGCCATCCGCCCCGACACCGTCTTTGCTCCCTTTCACTGGGGAGGCGAGCAGTCGGCGAACCGGCTGACCAATCCGGCCCTTGACCCCATCAGCCGGATGCCCGAGTTCAAGGTCTGCGCGGTTCGCATCCAACCCGTCCCCACTCAAAACGCCACCCAGGGATAAGAGGCTCCTTATGTCCGAGAAGCAGCGCCTGGTAATCATCGGCAACGGCATGGCCGGAGGCCGGTTCGTCGAGGAAGTCATCGCCCGGGGCGGCGCCGAGCAGTTTGAAATCGTGATGTTCGGCGAGGAAGGCCACGGCAACTACAACCGGGTGCTGCTGTCCGGCGTCCTGGCCGGCACCCACACCCCTGGCGATATTCTCATCAACCCGGTGGACTGGTACCAGCAGAACGGGATCAAGCTCTACTCCGGCATCCGGGCCGGCTGGATTGACCGCCTCAGCAAGTCGGTCTACGCCCCCGGCGGCATCGCCGAGCCTTACGACAAGCTGGTGGTTGCCACCGGAAGCGGGGCCTACGTTCCGCCCATGGCCAACCTGTACAACGAGGACGGCGGGTTCATTGACGGCGTCTTCGTCTTCCGCACCCTGGAGGACTGCCAGATGATGACCAGCTACGCCGCCAGGGCAAGCAAGGCCGTGGTCATCGGGGGCGGCCTGCTGGGGCTGGAAGCCGCCCGGGGCCTGATGGGGAAGGGGCTGGAAGTCCACGTCGCCCACCTGAACTCGCACCTGATGGACACCCAGCTAGACGCCGAGTCGGGCCGGATGCTCCGGCAGCAGATGGAAGACCTGGGGGTCAACATTCACCTGAACAAGATGACCACTACCATCAACGCCTGCCCCTGGCGACCGGAGGGAGGGAAAGGGGGGAACGGAGAGGTAACCGGCGTCGGCTTCCGCGACGGCGAGGAGCTGGACTGCGACATGGTGGTCCTGGCCGCCGGTATCCGTCCCAACGTTGACCTGGCCAAGCAGGCCGGGCTGCAGGTGCAGCAGGGCATCGTGGTCAACGACGACCTTTCCTGCCGCAACGACCAGGACGTTTACGCCATCGGCGAGTGCGCCCAGCACCGGGGGCGTCTCTACGGGACCATCACTCCCGCCTGGGAGCAGGCCGTTGTCCTGGCCAGCCGCTTGACGGGGAGCAACCCGGAGGCCAGCTACAAGGGTTCCCGCGTCTCCACCAAGCTCAAGGTCATGGACGTGGAGCTGGCGGTGATGGGAGACCGGGACCCGCTGTCCGATGCCGACGAGCT
Source organism: Dehalococcoidia bacterium (assembly GCA_034423195.1). Lineage (GTDB taxonomy): Bacteria > Chloroflexota > Dehalococcoidia > Lucifugimonadales > UBA3495 > CATOSK01. The sequence goes on from DAOUIZ010000066.1 coordinate 177,302, forward strand.
GGTCAATTACAGCGAGCCGGGCCGGGGAGTCTACAAGAAGCTGATCATCCGCGAGGGGCGGCTGGCCGGAGCAATCCTGCTCGGCGACGGCCTGACCTCCGCCGATGTCATCCAGTCCTACGACCGGAACAGCGAGCTGCCCGCCAACCGGTCGGAGCTGATCTTCCCCGGAACCGCCGCCAGGGCCGTGGACGTGGCCGAACTGCCGGTCAACGCCCAGATCTGCAACTGCAACGGCGTATCCAAGGGAAGAATCGCCGAAGCCGTGGAGGACGGGATGGTGACCCTCCAGGAAGTCTGCTCCGCGACCCGGGCGGGCAGCGGCTGCGGCACCTGCAAGACCCAGGTGCAGGCCGTTCTCGACTTCGCCATCGGCAGCGGCGCCACCGGCTCTCCCCGGCAGCCGGAACCCGCTCCCCGTGAACCGGCCCTGGCGGGAAGCCGGTAGCGTCCCCCGGACCAAGTTCTCTCCCCTGCATCATCCCAGGCACGTTCCGCGACTGTCGGATAACCCAGGAGAAACCTAATGAACAAGATTGAAGAGTACAAGTCGGAAAAGCCCGGCCTGGAGGTCAGGCATGACCTTCCCCGCTACGCCGAGGATGGCTGGGAGACCATCAGCGACGGCGACAAGGAGCGGCTGAAGTGGCTGGGAGTGTTCTTCCGCCGCCAGACCCCGGGCAATTTCATGATGCGGGTCCGCATTCCCAATGGAATGACCAATTCGGAACAACTGCGGGTCATCGCCGAGCTGGGGCAGGACTGCGGCAAGGGGTTCGTGGACATCACCACCCGCCAGCAGGTCTAGCTCCGGTGGTTCCGCATCGACCAGGTGCGGCGGATCTGGGACCGGCTGGAGAAGGTGGGGCTGGTGTCGCTGCAAACCGGGATGGACAACATCCGCAACGTGGTCGGCTGCCCCCTGTCCGGCCTGGGAGCCAACGAACTGCTGGACGCCTCGGCGGTGGTGCGGGAGTACAACGATATGTTCGTCGGCAACCCCGAGTACACCAACCTGCCCCGCAAGTTCAACGTGACCATCACCGGGTGCATGGACAACTGCACCCACGGGTCCACCCAGGACATATCCCTGACCCCGGCGGTGAAGCCGGACGAGGGAGAGCCCATCCTGGGTTTCAACGTGGCGGTGGGCGGCAAGCAGGGCTCGGGGGGCTTCCGGCCTGCCACGCCGCTGAACCTCTTCGCCGCTCCCTCCATCGCCGCTGAAGTGTGCAACCAGATAACCCTGATATTCCGCGACCACGGGCCCCGGGAGGCCCGCAACAAGAGCCGGCTGGCGTTCCTGGTGGACGAGTGGGGCCCGGAGCGGTTCCGGGAGGAACTGGAGCGGCGGATGGGCTGCACCCTGCCGTCTGCCGGACGGGACATGGCGGCGGAAGGCGGCAGCACCGACCACATGGGCATGTCCGCCCAGAGGCAGGATGGGCTGAACGCCGCCGGCCTGGTGGTCCCCGCCGGACGCATCTCCTGCGGGCAACTGCTGGAGGTGGCCCGCATCGCCGACGCCTACGGTAACGGCCAAATCCGCCTGACCTCTGGACAGAACCTGATCATCCCCAACATTCCCGATTCCCGGCTGGAGGGCCTGAAAGCGGAGCCGCTGCTTTCCGACCTACGCCTCGACGCTCCCGAGATCATGAGGGGGCTGGTGAGCTGCACCGGCATCGACTACTGCCACTTTGCCCTCATTGAAACCAAGGAACTGGCGGTGGGGACTGCCTCGAAACTGCACAAGACCCTGGGAGACACCGGGCCCCTCACCATGCACTGGTCGGGGTGCCCCAACGCCTGCGGCAACCACACCGTCGCGGACATCGGCATCCTGGGCAAGCGGGCCCGGGTGGATGGGGAAGTCATAGACGCCGTCGACGTCTCGCTGGGGGAGAAGTTCGCGGGCCTGGCGGAGGGAGAGTCGCTGACCAACGTTCCGTGCGAAGCGCTGCCGGAAGTCCTGACGCGAATCCTGGGCCGCACCCCCGCAGCCGTCGCCTAGCACTACATTCCCACAGCAACGCTCTCAACGCACCGTTCTCAACCCATCCTGGAGGAGTCATGGCAACCTCGACCCGCCCGTCAGGCAGCAGCAAGGCAACGCGCATCAACCTGTTCAGCCTCCGCAAGCCCCACATGCGGACCTTCCACATGACCTGGTTCGCCTTCTTCCTGGCCTTCTTCGGGTGGTTCGGCATCGCCCCGATGATGGCACTGGTGCGGGACGACCTGGGCCTGACCAAGACCCAGATCGGTAACACCATCATCGCCTCGGTGGCGATAACCATTCTGGCCCGGCTGGCCATCGGATGGCTCTGCGACCGCATCGGTCCCCGCTTGGCTTACAGCGGGCTGCTGGTCATCGGATCGATTCCGGTTATGTGCATCGGGCTGGCCAACAGCTACGAGTCCTTCCTGCTGTTCCGGCTGGCCATCGGGATCATCGGCGCCTCCTTTGTAATTACGCAATACCACACCTCGATGATGTTCGCTCCCAACGTGGTGGGCACGGCCAACGCCACCACCGCCGGATGGGGGAACATGGGCGGCGGGGTTACCCAGATGGTCATGCCCTTGGTGCTGGCCGCTGTGCTGATGTTCGGCGTGGGGGAGACCCTGGGCTGGCGGGTGGCGATGGTGGTTCCCGGTGTTGCCCTGCTGCTGACGGGCTTCGCCTACTACTTCATCACCCAGGACTCACCGGAAGGAAACTACCGGCAGCTGCGGAAGGAAGGCAAGATGGCCCCGGCCACCGCGGTCAACGGTTCCTTCCTGGCGGCGGCCAGGGACTACCGGGTCTGGGCATTGTTCATCATCTACGGGGCGTGCTTCGGGATTGAGCTGACCATCAACAACGTGGCGGCGTTGTACTACCACGACCGCTTCGGCCTGAGCGTGGGCATGGCGGGCCTGATTGCGGGGTTGTTCGGGTTGATGAACATCTTCGCCCGCACCATGGGGGGCATGTTCGGGGACAAGTTCGGCATCAGGTTCGGGCTGAAGGGACGGGTGATGTTCATGGGGACCGTTCTGGCCCTGGAGGGGCTGGCCCTGATCCTGTTTTCCCAGATGGGGACGCTGTTCCTGGCGGTGGGGGCGATGATCGTGTTCAGCCTGTTCGTGCAGATGTCCGAAGGCGCGACGTTCTCGGTGGTCCCGTTCATCAACCGCAAGGCGCTGGGGTCGGTGGCGGGAATCGTCGGGGCCGGGGGGAATGCGGGAGCGGTGGCGGCGGGGTTCCTGTTCCGGGCGGAGAGCCTCAGCACCGAGCAGGCGCTGCTGATCCTGGGGGTGGGGGTATTCCTGGTGGCTCCGCTGGCCTTCCTGGTGCGGTTCTCGGCCCGCACCGAAGCCGAGGAAAAGAACGCGATGGAGCAAGCTTTGCGCCGGAGGGAACAGGGGGACGAGGCGCTGGCGCCGGCTCCCGGGGACTAGCGGTGGTCCATCGGCAATCCGGGTGGATTGGCGATTCGCACCAAGGGTCGGGTTCAGAAGTTGTGGGGGGTCCAGGGCTGCAACTGGACGGCGAACATGCGGTCGGCCAGGAACAACGCTCCGGGGGTCTTTTCCTCGACTAGGCCGGCCCGGGCGAGGGTGGTAAAGGGAGTGCCGCCCAGATAAGCCGAGGCCAGAGCGGAGACGCCAAGGGAGAGGTCGGGCGAGGCTTCGGAGGGAGCGACCGAGCCGGCGCCGCCGGATACTTCCAGCCGGAAGCGGCCAGTGTTCCAGGGACAGACATCATCGATGACATTGAGGACGACCAAGCCGTCGGCGGAGTAGGCACGGCGGGACAGGGCATCCGGCACGTCTACGATGCGGAGCCAGACGCCATCGCGGGGCATCCGCTGGAGACGGCGGGGGTCGGCAAGGAGCCAGGGAAGGGGATCGTCGACAGGGCGCTTGAGGGCCTCCAAGGAGTGCATCAGATCGGTGTCGAAGCAGAAACGCCAGAGGGCGGATACGGCGTCGGTGGAGGCGCCCATCAGCTCGTTGACGGTGACGGTGCCGTTGGAGGTGCGATAGGTGGCGTACCCGTCAACCCGGCCGTCCTCCTCGTAGACGACATGGAAGAGTCCGCCGCGTCCTCCCTGGTGGTGCTCCGGGAGGCGGGAGTCCTGCCCCCACTGGCGCAGGGCGGCGGCGGGGAAAATACCGGGGCGTCCGGCGATGCACCTGTTGAAGATTTCCGGGAAGCGGGCTGTGGTCTCGAAGGGGTCGACGAAGGAAATCTGTCCCTTGTTCTTGTGCTGTCGGGCGAAGGCGGTGTGGTGCCTGTCGATGGTCCAGCGTTCGTAGTGGGAGCCTACGCCGTAGCCGAAGCGGCCGTAGATGGCGCTCTCGGTGGCGAAGAGGGCGGCCAGGGGTTCGCCGCGGCGATGCACGTCCTGGAGCTGGTGGAGCATCATCTGGGTCATGACGCCCCGCCGGCGATGGGTGGGCTGCACGGCGACGTTGGAGACGCCGGCGACGGGGGCCGACCCCCCGGGAATGGTCAGCTCAACATGGTGGGAATGGGCGCCGCCGACGATCTCTTTCCCGTCCAAGACGATAATGGAGCGGTCAAGGTCGAAGGTGGGCTGGAGCTGTTCAGGGTCGTGGGCCAGGCGGTTGCCGTGGGCGCGGGACTCGGCCCGCAGCCATGCCTCAAACTCGCCGTCGGTGACGTTCCTCAGTTGAAGCATGGAGGGTTCACTCCCGGTTGCGAAGCGGGACCGCGTTGCAACGGGCGGCGCTGCGGATGAAGAGTGCCAACAGGATGACGATCCTTGCTTCGAGGGTCAAGGGGGCCCGGCCGAAGGGGTTTGCCGGGGACAGGCCATCGGACAGCAGCCTCAGTTATCCCCGACGGCCGCAGGGGCAGGGGCCTGCGCCATGCTCAGACGCTCGGGCCACCACCTGTCGTCGTAGTCGCTCCATGTGTCCCGGATGTGGGGCAGGACCTCGTCGGCGAATAGCTGGGTGTTCTTGAGGGTGAGATCCCTGGGCATGGTGCCGATGTGGAGCAAGCACATGAGGTGGCCGACACGGAGCATCTTGATGGCCTCGGCGAGCTGCTCGCGGACGGTGGCGGGGCTGCCGGCGATGACGTGGCCCTGCTCGATGAAGTCCTTCCACTCCAGCTCCTGGGCCGCCTTCTGGGCTTCCTCTCCTATCTGGGGGCGGACGGACTCGCGGACCGAGGCTATGGAACGGTATCCCGGGGTCTCGGCGAAGGGGGGGTGGATGCGGAGCATCTTCCGGTAGAAGTACTTGACGTGGTCGGCGTACTCCTGCTCGGCGGAGGCGTCGGTCTCGGAGACGCAGACAAGCTGGAGGAAGCCGAGGCGGTGGGGGTTGTCGTCGATGCCGCGCTGGGCGACGCGGTCCCAGAAGCCGTTGACGACGCGGAGGCCGCGCAGGTAGCCGAAGTAGCTGAGATAGCAGTAGACGTAGTCCCGGTCCAACACCCAGTCCCAGGTCTCCAGGCTGCCGCTGCCTGGAATCCAGACCGGCGGATGGGGCTGCTGGAGGGGACGGGGCCAGATGTTGACGTAGCGGAGCTGGTTGAACTTGCCGTTGAAGATGAAGGGTTCCCGCTCGGTCCAGGCCTTCATGATGAGGTCGTGGGCCTCGGAGTGCTTGTCGCGGAGGGTGATGGGAGTCTGTCCATAGGACAGGGTGGTGTCCATGGAGGTGCCAACGGGGAAGCCGGCGACCAGCCGTCCCTTGCTCATTATGTCCAGCATGGCCATTTCCTCGGCGACGCGAAGGGGAGGCTGGTACAAGGCCAGGCTGTTGCCGAGGACGATGAGGGCGGAGTTGGAGGTGGCGCGGGACAGGACGGAGGCGATGATGTTGGGGGAGGGCATCAGTCCGTAGGCGTTGTTGTGGTGCTCGTTGACGCAGACGCCGTCGAATCCCACCTGGTCGGCGAACTGGAGCTCCGCGATGTAGTCGTCGTAGTGCTGCTGGCACAGCTCCGGGTCGAAGAGGCTGTTGGGAGGGTCGACCCAGGCGCTGCGGTACTGGTGCTCGAAGTCGTCCGGAAGGTGCTGGTAGGGCATCAGGTGGAAGAAGGAGGTTTTCATCTCGGCAAGTCCTCTCCTGAAGGTTGCCGCTTTCGCCCTCGATCAAGGCAGTTTGCCCAGGAGGGCTGGGCGGCAATGGAGCCCGGCGGGGCCGGACCCCGGCGTAGGGCATGATAGCACAGGGTAAGGCCGGCGGGGTAGGGCCGGGCCGAGAGGCGCGTCCGGTCGAGCCATGAGGCGTCTAACCGGACAAAACCGGACAAAACCGGACATTTGAGCATGGGGAGAAGGGGCATTTGTCCTGAATTTTCCGGTTTTTGTCCGTGTTTTTCCGGCGAATGTCCTGGTGTTGTCCGGTTTTGTCAGTCCTGGGCAGCGGGGTGAAGTGGCATGGATTGCAGAACAGGGGAATCTTCCCGGCCCCGTTTCGTCCCGGTTTTCCGAGGAGGCTTCAGTGAAAGGTCCCTTATGAACAGGTTAGTGGCGAACAGGGAGAGTTAGCAAGGGGCAAGTGTCATCAAGATGGGAACCAGGGCCGGTGGAGGAGGGCAAAGACAAGACGCCCTCGCCGCCTGGACAAGGGCGTCTTCCAGTTTTCCCGGCGGGCGGGGGCTAGGAGCCGAGGAGCCAGCCCTTGACGGCGGCGATGAAGTCCTCGGGGTTGTCCTCGAAGACCATGTGTCCGGCGCGCTCGACCTCGACGACGGAGCCGTTGGGCAGGGTATCCACCATCTGCCGGGCGCCTTCCGGGGTGAGCAGGTCGGTCTCCTTGCCGCGGACGACCAGGGTGGGGCAGGTGATGTTGGGGATGAGGGGCCAGAGGTCCTCGGCGGGGGCGGCAGTGCCGTTGCGCCGCTGGTCGCGAATGGCCAGGTCGTACTTCCAGCCGATCTTGCCGTTGGGAAGCTGCCTGGTGGCGTACTGGAGGCGGCGGCGCATGACGCGCTCGGAGGAGAAGCGGTTCTGGCGGTTCATGTATTCGAACACGGCGTCCAGGGAGTCGAACTCCTCGGGGACTTCCTGGAGCTCGCGGGTGATGCGCTGGCCGCCGGCCGGGTCCACGGTGGGGCCGATGTCGACGATGACGAGCTGGGTGAGGCGGTCGGGGTGGCGGCCGGCGAAGGCCATGCTGTTGCGTCCGCCCATGGAGTGGCCGATGAGGGAGAACCGGTCCAGCTCGAGGGCATCGGCGAATCCCAGGATGTCGGCGACGAAGGCGGCGCCGGAGTAGTCTCCGCCGGGAGCCCAGTCGGTGTCGCCGCGGCCGCGCTGGTCTACGGCGAGGACGTGGTAGTCCTGGCAGAGGGCGGCGGATACGTCGTCCCAGGAGTGGGCGTGCCCCCGCAGGCCGTGGAGCAGGACGAGGGGCGGGGCGTCGACGTTGCCCCAGTCAAGGTAGTGCAGGTTGATTCCGTTGGCGTTGACGGTCATGTCCCTGGGTTGAACCTGGGTGGTCATGGCGTTTCCTCCTTGAGCGGATTGGGGTTGGGGGGTCCGGGCGGCGATTTTCCGGGTCAGCGTCCCTGCCAGTTGGGCTTGCGCTTTTCGGCGAAGGCGCGGGGGCCTTCTTTGGAGTCCTCGGTGGTGAGAAGCTGGTCGTACATGTGGTAGGTGAGGGAGGATATGTCCTGGGTGGACATGTTCAGCCCCCGGTAGGCCAGCTCCTTGAAATACTGGACGGCGAGGGGAGCGTTGGCAGCGATCTGATCGGCCATGTTCATGGCCTCGTCCATTAGCTGGTCGCCGGGGACCACCTTGTTGACGAAGCCGATGTCGTAGGCGCGCTGGGCGCTGATGGGCTGGGCGGTCATGCACAGCTCGAGGACGGCGGAGAGGCCGATCATCTTGGTCAAGATGGTGCCGAAGGGGGGCAGAAGGCTCCACTTGGTCTCGGTGATGCCGAGCTCGGCGTCCTCGGCGGCGATGCGGAGGTCACACATCTGGGCGATGGACCAGCCGCCAGCGAGGGCGTACCCGTTGACGGCGGCGATGAGGGGTTTCCAGGTCTGGGGCCACATGTAGGGGCGGTCGGGCTGCATGCTGTCGGCGGCGCGGGCCTGGACTCCTTCGGCATTGTCCACGGCGCGCTCCTTGAGGTCGCGTCCGGCGCAGAAGGCGCGGCCGGAGCCGGTGATGATGCCGACGTAGGAGTCGGGTTCGCTGTCGAACTGGGTAATGGCCTCGGCGAGCTCGCGCCGGAGCTGGCGGTTGATGGAGTTGAGGGCGGCGGGCCGGTTGAGGGTCATGGTGACGATGTTGCCCTGCTTTTCGTAGAGGATGGTTTCCGGCATAGTGAAGGCTCCTTTCTAAATCCCGCCGCTTTCGGCCCCAGGCAAGGTAACTTGTCTAAGGGGCCTGGGCGTCGGGTGGCTCTGGTCGTGAAAAGGAGGTCAAGCGTATTCTCCGAGGTAGGCGCCGCCGATGACGTGGAGGTGTCCGTGACTCTGGCTCTGCAGTCCATCGTAACCGAAGTTGGACAGGATGCGAAAGCCGTTGGGAGCGAAGACGGCGCCCATGTCGACGGCGGTTTTGCCGAGACGCTGCATGAGTCCGCTGCTCCACATTTCCATCTGGGACAGGTGTCGCTTGGGCATTACCAGGAGCATGACGGGCACCCAGGTGAGCCGGTTGACGATGACGATGATGTCTTCGTCGAGGTAACGGACCCGGGCGGGCTCGTTTCCGGCGACGATCTCGCAGAAGACGCAGCGGGGGGCGTTGGTCATGCAGCGGGGCCGGTGGAGGCGTGGACTCGGTTGCTGTCGGGTAGCATCGGGGAGACTATATGGGGGCGAAGGGGGGTTGTCAACGAAGGAAGTAGAACCTGGAAATGGCCCTCCTAGCTCGATTCGTTTCCCTGCCGACGGGCCAGTTCAGCCTCCAGTTCGCGGATGCGGGCTTCCGCCGCGAGGCGGGCGGTGCGTTCGGCGAGATGGGCGTCTCGCTCCGCCAGGTGGGCGTCTCGCTCAGCTATGCGGGCCTGTTGCTCGGCCAAGCGGCCTTCCGCCTCTTCGTCGTGGGTGGCCAGGTAACGCTGGGCGAGTGGGTCCCACCAGCGCAACTGCCCCTCTTCCCAGCAAAGGGTGAGGCCCAGTACCTCGCTGTGTCCCCAGTACCGGGAACCGTCGGTTTCAATGGCAACCGGCTGGTACGTCCCGTCCGCCAGTCGGTCTCCGGCCAGCCCCTGCCGGTAACGCCGCCCGCCGGTGGGGTCGAACCGCCAGTATTCCGGCACACCGTAGCCCGAGTATCCCACCCGTTTCCCGGACTCGTCGTTGCGGGCGGTCCATGTGGACGCAACCTCCAGGACGAACTCCGGCGGCTTGCCCTGCACCTCGATGGCAAAGCCCCACTGGGCGATGATGGCTTCAACGTCCACGTTGAAGGCCACCGTCAAATCGGGAATCAGGATGCCCCGCTGCTGCTTGGGACTGTTTCCCAGGGGCACCTCGCTGAGGACCAGGGTGGTTTCCGGGGAGCCGAAGTGGCGGCGCAGGGTGGTCAGGTAGCCGGGCAGGTACAGGTACAGGGGGTTTTGCATGTCGTCCCTGGGAGGAAAAGCCGGGAAGGTGCCGGATTCCGCCACG
>DAOUIZ010000067.1:0-42294 GCA_034423195.1 Dehalococcoidia bacterium
CATGGTGGAAGGAGGAGACGGTGAACCCTATGCTGGCCTTGCGGTCCCTGCGAGCCAACAATCTCTGGGAAGCCTTCTGGAACTGATTCCAACTCCTTCTAGTCACACCCGGAACGCCAACTCTCCTTGACGGTTTTCGTCCCGCCCCAATATAATTGGTCCCGCTGGAGTTTGTCTTTGTCATGCCAAAACGCACCTACCAACCCAAGAAACGCCGGCGGGCCCGAGTTCACGGATTTCGCGCCCGCTCCCGAACCTCCGACGGTCGCGAGGTGTTGCGTCGGCGCCGCTTCAAGGGCCGCCACCGCTTGACCGTATAGCTTTCCTGATTGCTTTCATGCAGCAAAGGTTCCGCCTCACCGGAGACCGCCGGTTCTCGCAAATCCACCAGGAGGGCCGTAGCGTGGCCAATAGAATCCTGGTGTTGCGCGTCTTGGCCAACGGTCTTCCCCACAACCGCTACGGTTTCATGGTGAGCAAACGCCTCGGGAATGCCGTGGTTCGGAATCGGATCCGGCGCAGGTTGAAGGACATTGTGCGCCAGGCTCCGACTGTTCCCGGCTGGGACGCCGTTTTCATTGCCCGCCGCGGTGCTGAGCAAAGCGGCTATTCCCGGCTCGAACGGGCTGCCGCGAACTTGTTGCGTCGCACCAGGTTGACCGCGGGCCCGGGCGGCGGTCCGGTGCAGAGAGAGACCCACTCCGAATGACCCGGTTCGCAATCCTGACCATCGGGTTTTACCAGAAGGCCATATCGCCCTATCTGCCCTCGTCCTGCCGTTATACTCCCACTTGTTCCGACTACAGCCGGCAGGCTATGAGGCAGCATGGGTTCGCCAAGGGAGTTTGGCTCACCGCTAGACGGCTGGCCCGATGCACTCCCTGGGGAAGCCAAGGATACGATCCTGTACCTTAAAGATAAGACGGCAGTTTTGTCCCTTTTTGTCCTGAACTCTACCAGCGCTAATCCCGCCAACAAAAACCAAGCCGGAACCGCAGCCCCTTCGACCGGACGACTTCCTGTCCTGGCGGGAAAGTTGACTTGGCTGTGGCTCGCGTTCATTGGGATCGTGGTGCTAACCGGATGCACGCCCGACTTGGGATCCTCCACCAGGGGTTGGTCTCCCGCCGTCGCCAGCCAGGGGATGGTCTACGTAGCGACCCAACAGGGCCAGATCAAGGCTCTGGCCGACGGAGGGTTCGGCGACGTCCGCGTCCAATGGACTTCCACCGGCGGAGAGGAACAGGTAATCGGCGTCTACAATCCTCCCGCGGTCGGGCGGGAGTTCGTTTACATCAGCGGGATCGACGGCTCCCTGTACGCTCTGGACAAGGACTCCGGCTCCCTCAGCGAAGGGGGATGGGTGAAATCCCTCGGCGATGGCTCCGAGGCGATTCCGTTGGTCAGCGGCCCCGCGTTGGATGAAGACCGAGGGCTGGTGGTCGTTGGTTCAGAAGACGGTAACCTGTACGGACTGAATTCCCGCACCGGCGAGGAGCGTTGGCGCTTCAGCGCCGAAGACAAGATTTGGTCAACTCCGGTCATCGCCGATGGGAGGGTCTTCTTCGGCTCCCACGATCACAACGTCTACTCCATCGACGCTGAAACTGGCGTCGAGCGATGGCGCTTCACCACCGGGGGCACCGTGCTGGCCCAACCGCTGGTGTCCCGTGGAATGGTGTTGATTGGCTCTTTCGACCGGAAGCTGTACGCCTTGGACGCGGACGACGGCATCGTTCAATGGACTTTCGACGGGTCGCGCAACTGGTACTGGGCTGGGGCTGTCGCCAGCCATAGTTCGATATTCGCCGCGTCTATGGATGGGAAGGTCTACGGTCTGGACCGGGCCGGCAACCTTATGTGGGAGCACGATGCGGGCGCGCCCATCGTTTCAACCCCCACCCTGCTCCCCAGCGGGTTGGTAGTGGCTTCCCGCAAGGGAAAGATAAGCCTCCTCAACACCAATCCCGGCGAACTAGGGACTGCCCGGGAGATCTCCACCCTTTCGGTTGATCCGGCGGAGATAAAAGCGCCCATTTTCGCCCTTCCGGTGGACGAGGATGCCCTTAGCCGGACGGGCATCCAGGCCAGCTCCGACGACCAGCGGGAGTCCATTTACGTCGGCGCCCAGGACGGCACCGTCCGGCGGATCCAGGTGAAGACGGCCCAGGTGTTGGTCTGGTGTTACGACACTGAGGAGGACAGGCCTTGCAGTTAACCCGCCTCTCCTTTCGGAACATGGAGATTCCTTGGAAATAATCTTTACCCTTTGGACGGAGATTATCATCCGGCCCATGCTCAACACCCTGTTGGTGTTGTACGTGATCTTTTTCAACAGCATGGGCATCGCCATCATCATGTTCACCGTTCTGGTGCGGGTGGTGACCCTGCCGCTGACTCTCAAGCAGGTTCGCCAGATGCGGGCCATGAGCGAACTGCAGCCGCGCATGAAGGAGGTCCAGGACCGTTACGGCGGTGACCGGGCAAGGGTTTCCCAGGAAACCATGAAGATGTACCGGGAGGCGGGCGTCAACCCCATTGGCTGCCTTGGCCCTCTCGTCATCCAGATGCCCATCCTCATCGGGCTGTTCCGCGTTCTGATTCAGACGCTGTTCGTCAATCCCGACGATCTGGTTGGACTGGCCGACAAGCTGTACCCGTGGATAACCTTTGTTTCCATCTACGAAGCGGCTCCGCTCAACAACCGCTTCCTCGGCATGAACCTGGCCGAGCCGGACCCAACGAATTTCGTCCTTCCCGTGCTGGTGGCCGTCTCCACCTGGATCCAGCAGAAGATGACCATGACCCCCTCCCTGGACCCGCGGCAGCAGTCCAGTCAGAACATGATGCAGTGGATGATTCCCCTGTTCCTGGGCGTGTTCTCCCTGGGCTGGCCCAGCGGATTGCCCCTCTATTGGATAGTCTCCAACATCATCGGAATCTCCATCCAGTATTTCATTACCGGTTGGGGACCCCTGTTCCCGCTGTTTCCCAAGGCTGCACCCGCCCCGGCCCCCGCGCCGAGGGGCGATGGTAGCGCCGATACGACTTCCGACGAGGTAATTGATAATGGAATCAGTCGTACGAACCGCACGAACCGTAGAAGAAGCCGAAGAACTGGCTCTGAAAGAGCTCGGCGTCGACCGCAGCGAGGTCGAGGTAGAAATACTAAGTAGGGGAAAGTCCGGTTTCCTCGGCCTGGGGGCCGAAATGGCCCGGGTTCGGGTGGCCCGGATTTCGGAAGCTGGCACTTCGGTAACTGGTGCCTCGGAAACTGGCGCTTCAGCCACCGCCGCTAACGTCGCCATCGCAACCGTCAACCGCATCCTGGACCACGCCGGCGTCAGCGTCGTCAGCACCCTCCGGTCAGCCCACGACCCGGATGTCGGAGGGCCCATCATTGACTTGTCCGGCGAAGATTCGGGCCTCCTTATCGGGCGGCGCGGTCAGACCCTCCAGTCCCTCCAGTTCCTGGTTAACATGATTACCCGCAAGCAGGTCGGCGATGACGTACGAGTGGCCCTGGACGTTGAACACTACCGCCAGCGGCGGGAAGCCTCGCTGAGAGACATGGCCGGCAAAGTCGCCGCCCGGGTAGCGCAGACTGGCCACAGCATCACCCTCGAGCCCATGTCTGCCGCCGACCGGCGGGTCGTTCATCTCAGCCTCGCCGACCACGATGGGGTGAGTACCGAGAGCGTGGGATTCGGGGATGAAAGGAAAGTCAGCATCATCCCCAAGCGCACCCCCGGCGGATAAATTCCTGCGGCCCTCGGCGTTGGAACTCGGTAATTCCCCAGCGTGCCGAGCCAACCCCACTGGCCTAGCCGCCGTTGACCACTCAAAACATTGGCCTTAGAATAGGCCCGTGAATTGCGGGCGTGGATTGTCCAGACCCGGGATCCCCTTCGACCACCCCAGGGAAGAATGTGGTGTGGTGGGTGTTTACACACCCGAGGATGACGCTGGCCAGTTCGCCTTTTTCGGGCTTTTCGCTCTTCAGCACCGCGGCCAGGAAAGCGCCGGCATCGCGGCTTCCGATCACCGCCGGATTCGGTTCCACGCCGACATGGGCCTGGTCACTCAGGCGTTCCGCAGGGAAGACGTCGCTCCTCTCGTTGGCGAGTTGGCCATCGGGCACACGCGCTACTCCACCACCGGCAGCAGCCGCCTTGCCAACGCCCAGCCCATCATTGTCGACGGCCAACACGGAAGGGTCGCGCTGGCCCACAACGGCAACATTATTAACACCGCCGAAGTCAAGCGGCATATCGAGGAGCGCTGGGACTGCTCCTTCTCCACTACCACGGACTCCGAGTTGATAGCCCACCTCCTCGCCAATGCACCCGGGCAGACCTGGGAGGACCGGGCGTTCTACTGCATGGGCGTCCTCAAAGGGGCCTTTTCCTTCACCGCCCTTACCATAGATACGATAATCGCCGTGCGTGATCCCCTGGGCATTCGCCCCCTCTGCATCGGAAATCTCCATGGAGGCTGGGTCGTTGCCTCCGAGACCTGCGCCACTGAACACCTGGGAGCGGACCAGGTCCGCGAGATCGAACCTGGAGAGGCGGTCGTCATAGACCGGCGCGGGATGCGCTCCCGGCGTTGGGAGGGGGCCACTGGGGATCGCGCTCTGTGCGTGTTCGAGTTGATCTACTTCGCCCGCCCGGACAGCGTTATGGACGACAGCCTGGTCTACTCCATCAGGCAGGACATGGGCGCCCAGCTGGCCCGGGAACACCCGGTGGAAGCCGACCTTGTCATCGGAGTCCCTGACTCCTCCACCGCCGCCGCCGTCGGCTACGCCCACCAGTCTGGTATCCCTTACAGCGACGGATTGATCAAGAACCGCTACGTCGGCCGGACCTTCATAGAACCGGAGCAGCACCTGCGTGAACTGGGAGTGCGGCAAAAATTCAACCCTCTGTCCCAGGTAATTCGCGGAAAGAAATTGGTTGTCGTCGACGATAGCATCGTGCGCGGCACCACGACGCCGCACGTAGTTGGACTGCTCCGCAAAGCCGGTGCCGCCGAAATCCACATGCGGGTCTGCGCTCCACCCATCAAGCACCCGTGCTACATGGGAGTGGATATGGCCACCCGGGCCGAATTGATCGCTGCCAACAAGACGATTCCCCAAATCAGGGAGACGACCGGCGCCGATTCCCTGGGCTACCTCAGTGTCACAGGACTGTTGCAGGTCGTCGGCGGTAACCACGGCGGGTTCTGTTCCGCCTGCTTCACCGGAAAATACCCGGTGCCGGTCCAGCTGGAACTCGGCAAGTTCTCCTTGGAAGGGGCATGACCAACCGCCCCATTCCGGTTGTCATCCTGGCCCTCTTCCGATAACCTTGTAACGCTCACCTGCCCAATCCCTCGCCTTCAGGAGCTTCCCTTGTCCGGCAACACCTACCTGGCCTCCGGCGTTCACCTCGATGAAATGGAGGGGTTCAAGGAGCGGGTCAAGGCCTTTTCCGCCATGACCCACGGGCCCGAGGTCATTGACTCCGCCGGCGGTTTCGCGGGATTGTTCCGCCTTTCCGGGTACCGGGACCCAGTGCTCGTGGCCAGCACCGACGGCGTCGGCACCAAGCTCAAGATTGCCGCCCTGCTGGGGCATTTTGAATCGGTGGGCCAGGACCTCGTGTCCCTCAACGTCAATGACATTCTCACCAAGGGCGCCAAACCCCTCTTCTTCCTCGACTACGTTTCCTTCAGCGACCTTGACGAACAGCGCATGGAAACCCTCATGCGGGGCATCGTCTGGGGGTGCAGGGAAGTGGGGTGCGCCTTGATCGGCGGGGAGACCGCCCAGATGCCCGGACTCTACTCCGGCGGGGACTTCGACCTAGCCGGATTCGTCGTCGGCGTCGCCGAAAACCAGTCCCTCCTTCGACCGGACTCCATTGGCGAGGGAGACTGTATCCTGGGGTTCCCTTCCAGCGGAGTCCACACCAACGGATTTTCTCTGGTGCGCCACGTCTTCGACATCGACGACAACCCGTCCGTGCTGTTCGATGAAATTCCCGGCTTGCCCCGGCAGCTCGGCGAGGAACTCTTGATCCGCCATCGTTGCTACCACCCTTTGCTGGAACCCGTGCTCCCCCTGCTCAAGGGGCTGGCCCACGTTACCGGCGGCGGGCTTCCGGGAAAGGTGCCTTCCATCCTGCCGGACAGCTTGGCTGCGGAATTCAACGTTGGTTCATGGAGTGTTCCGCCCATCTTTGCGGCCATCCAGGCCCGGGGCCAGGTCTCCGACTCTGAAATGTTCCGGGTTTTCAACATGGGTCTTGGAATGGTCGCCGTGTGCGATCAGGAAACGGTCGCCACCATTCTGGACACGGTCCCCGACACCCAGGTTGTCGGTTCCATAGTCCCGCGCACCGGACACGCCCAGGTCAATCTCGCCTAGCCCAGGGCTCTTTTCCCCGGGAGAGCTTTTAACCTAACCAATTGGGGCATTCACCTTGCAAGCGTTAATCAGCGTATACGACAAGACCGGAGTGGTCGAATTTGGCCGCCAGTTGACTCAGGCCGGATATGAACTCGTGAGCACCGGCGGCACCTTCAACACCCTCGCCAACGACGGCGGATTGCCCGTCCGCCAGGTATCCGACGTAACCGGCTCCCCCGAAATCCTCGACGGACGGGTCAAAACCCTCCATCCGGTCATCTACGGCGGCATCCTCGCCCGCCGCGACCTCCCGGACCATTTGGCCCAGCTCGAGGAACACCACATCGCATCCGTCGACCTGGTGGCCTGCAATCTGTATCCCTTCGTCGATACCATCAGCCGGGCCGGTGTGACCCTGGAAGAAGCCCTAGAAAACATCGACATCGGCGGTCCCACCATGCTGCGGGCCGCCGCCAAGAATTTCGCCTCCGTGTCCGTCTTGGTGGACCCCGCCGACTACGGCTGGGTCACCGAAAAACTCGGATCGGGGATCCTTTCCCTCGAAGACCGCCGCCGCTTGGCTGCCAAGGCATTCCAGCATGTCGCGGTTTACGACGCCGCCGTTTCGGCCTACCTCTCTGCAACCTCCCAGGCCGGCGACCTCCCGGAAAACTACCCGGTCGGCCTCACCAGGCTCTCCGGCCTGCGCTACGGCGAAAATCCCCATCAGCCCGGCGCCCTGTACACCGTCTCCGGGATGGCCTCCGGCGGCATCGCCACCGCCACCCAGCTTCATGGCAGGGATCTGTCCTTCAATAACCTGATGGACGCCGACGCGGCCTGGCGCACTGTCAGCGACTTCATTGGCCCTTCCGCCGTCGTCATCAAGCACGCCAACCCCTGCGGACTCGCCACCGACCCCGACCTGAAGGAGGCGTATCTCAAAGCCTATGAAGGAGACACGGTTTCCGCCTTCGGAGGGATCGTCGGGTTCAATCGCACCGTTACCCCGGCAGCGGCCGAAGCGATGGGGCCGGTATTCTACGAGGTCGTCGTAGCGCCCGGCTATGAACCCGAGGCCCTGGAGATACTCCAGCGGAAGCGCAACCTCCGGGTCCTTTCCGTCGGGGAGGCCGACTCTCCCGGTGCCCCCCACCCCTACGACGTCCGCCCCCTCACCGGGGGGATGCTCGTTCAGGCTCACGACACCCTGGACGAAGACCCATCGGAGTGGAAGACCGTCACCCAACGGGCCCCGACCCCGGCCGAACTGGAAGACCTGGCCTTCGCCTGGACCGCAGCCAAGCACGTCAAGTCCAACGCCATCGTTCTCGCCAAAGACAAGACTCTGGTTGGAATGGGCGCCGGCCAGCCCAACCGGGTTGTGAGCGTCCACCTCGCTCAGCGCGCCGCCGGGGACCGGTCTGGGGGGAGCGTGCTGGCCTCCGACGCTTTCTTCCCCTTCCCCGACAACATCGAGCTGGCCGCCGAAGCAGGCGTCACTGCCATCGTCCAGCCCGGCGGGTCCATTCGGGACGACGAGGTCATCGCCGCCGCCGACCAGCACAACCTCGCAATGGTGTTCACCGGAGTCAGGCACTTCCGGCACTGACGCCAGGATAACAACGCTTCGCTGTCAAACTCTGGCAACCCATTGCGCACGGCCCTCGGTCGGCGCCTTCCCGTGTTTTGAGCCGTATGACCCAGTCTGTTGACATAATTATCCCCGTCTACAACGAGGAGCGAGACCTTCCGGTCTGCGTCTCCCGGCTGACCGCTTTCCTCCACGCCAACCTGGAGCGCCCTTGGCGGGTGACCATTGCCGACAACGCATCCTCTGACGGCACCAGGGAAGTGGCGGAGCAACTGTGCGAAGAACATTCTGCCGTCTCCTACCTGTACCTTCCCGAGAAGGGCCGCGGCCGCGCCTTGCGGACTGCGTGGCTCGCCAGCGACGCCGGTATCGTCAGTTACATGGATGTGGACCTATCCACCGACCTGGCCCACTTTCCGGAGTTGCTGGATGCACTGGACTCGGGTTGTGACGTTGCGGTTGGCAGCCGGCTCAGCCGCGAGTCCCGCGTCACCCGGGGCATCAAGCGGGAGTTCATATCCCGCTCCTACAACCTCTTGATTAAGGGAATGTTCTTCACTCCCTTCCCGGATGCCCAGTGCGGGTTCAAGGCCCTCACCCGCCAGGCGGCCCATGCCATTGTCCCGCTGGTGGAAAACAACAACTGGTTCTTCGATACCGAACTTCTGATAATAGCCGCCAGGAACCGCTATCGCATCAAGTCTGTCCCGGTCAAGTGGGACGACGACCCGGGCAGCTCGGTCCGCATCATCGGGACCGCCGCCGAGGACCTGAAGGGACTCTGCCGCCTCCGCTTCGGGGGCGTGCCGGAGACCCGCCGGCCGTCCTAGCGCGGTTCTCCGTGCGTGAACCCCGTATCCAGCATTCGTGAAGGCCCAGCCCGTCCCGCCCGTCGTCCCATTATCACAACCAACAGGAGCAGAATTATCTATGGAGCTTGGTCTTCAGGGGAAAAACGTAATCGTAACCGGCGGCGGGTCCAACATCGGACGGGCTATCGTCCACGCCTTTTCCGATGAGGGCTCCAATTTGGTCATAGCCGAGTTGGCCCCGGAACAGGGGGAACGCGTCGCCGACGAAGTCCGCGTCAAACATCCCGGCGCCCGGGTTCACGTCATCCCCGCCGATGTCACCAGCCTCGACCAAGTGGAGAAGATGGTCAGCCAGGCAATAACCGCCCTGGGCGGCGTGGACGTTCTGGTCAACAACGTCGGCTGGACCGTAGACCGTCTATTCCTCGAAAAACCCAGGGAGGAGCACGAGAAGGAAGTCCAGGTGAACTTGTGGGGGGCGATCAACTGTCTCCACGCTGTCCTTCCTCACATGGTTGAACGCGGCGGCGGTTCCGTGGTCAGCATCAGTTCCGACGCGGGCAGGATGGGCGAGTTTCGGGAAGCAGTCTACTCAGCCTGCAAGGCCGGTGTAATCGCCCTGAGTAAATCCGTGGCCCGGGAGAACGGCCGTTACGGGATACGGTTCAACGTCGTTTGCCCCGGCCTTGTCGTTCCTCCCCGGGACGAGAGCATTAGCCCCGAGAGCATGTGGAACCAGATGAGGGAGATCTTCACCGACGACGTTCTCGAGCGCGTGGAGCGAAACTATCCCCTCAGGCGCATGGGGACCGCCGCGGAGGTCGCCAACGCCGTCGTCTTCCTCGCCTCCGATGCCGCCGGCTTCATAACCGGACAGACCCTCAGCGTCAGCGGTGGATACACCATGATGTAGCCCCTTGGAGTCCCTGCTTGACGAAAAAGACCGGAACGGGGGGGCTCCCCCGTCCCGGTCTCTTCTTGGCACCTGAAGCGTTGCCTTACTTCTTGTTGGCTTCCACCAACTCCCAGGACCGCGCCTCGATCTTGGGCATCAGTTCCTGCAGCAGGCTCTCATCCACTCCATTGGCGATGGACGGGTATCCCGCCCGGTCTATCATGGACTTGATGTTGCCGGTCTTGAACTGGTCCAGGGTCCAGGCCAGCGTGTCGCCGGACGTGGTCGTGTCCCAGTAAATCCGGACGTCCTGGTTGCGGGGGCCGTAGTGGTAGTGGGGGCCGACCTCGAAGCAGTCGAAGGCCAGCAGTTCGACTTCCTGGTCTGCCACGTCGGACAGAACATGGATCGCCAGGCCCCGGTCGTTGGCCAGTTCCCGGAACTCCAGTCCGAACCGGATGTTTCCGCAATGGATCATGTCGCCGTCCAGCAACCGCTCCAGCTTGTGGTGGACGGTGCGGCGCTCGTTCCGCGCCAGGTTGCGGGCTGTTTCCTCGACCTCGCTCATAACCTCGCTGGAAATGGGAGATGCCTCCACCTTCCCGGCCAGGTCTTCGTACCCCGACCGGCTCACCATCGCCGGCAGGTTCTCCCGGATGTTCCGCAACGTCCAGCCCACCGGGTTTCGGACCGTGGTCTTGTCCATGTGCAGCCGGATGTTGTGGTTCTCGGGCCCGTAATGGTAGTGAGGGTCCTGGTCAAAGCAGTCGAAGCGCAGGATCTCGGTGTCCTTCCCGTCCACGTCACCGTAGACCTGGATCATCAAGCCCTGGTCCGGCATGAGTTCCTTGCGATAGCTCATGGCTATGCTGACTGCGCCGGCATCGATGACAGTTTCGCCTTTTTCCACGATTGACCTCCTCCTGAAATGATATATGTAGGTTGTTACCATACTATGACCGGGATTCCCGGCCATTTGGCGCAATTATAGCACTCAGCCCAACGTTGGCAAATTTGCCCGCCAAATAGACGACTGCAATTCCCATCCTGGCGCCCTCGGCCGTCACGCCGGCGGAAAACATCCCCCACCGGCAGGTGGCCGGGCGGGAATTCACCCCCCGTTGCAGTACCACACTGCCTGAAGCCTAACCTTTCCAATCCATCCCGCTAAGTTGTGAATTATTCCCTGGTCAACTAAATTGTACCGAATCCTTGGACACCCTCGGCGCGTTTTGCCTTGAAACTTTCCTTCTGCAATCATGGACTCTCCGCAACCTTGGTCTGCTGGTTCGTGGCCTGTTGGTTCGTCCTCGTCGCGTCCGCCACCGCCTGCGCATCCCCCGTTTCCGCTCCCGGGACAACCCCCTCACCCGCGCCAACCGTCCCCAACGTCACCACAGCGATGCCAACTGTGCTAGTTATTCCCTTTCCCTCCCCTACCCCAGCCCAACCAGGATCATCTCAGATGTTCGCCGGGTTGTTGGCGAGGCCGGACATCTCACCGCCGTCTCAGATAACTCCCACAGTGCCGGAATTCTCGCCGCCGTCTACGGTAACTCCCGCGGCTCCGGCAATTCCGGTCCTTTCTTCAACTGCGTCACCCCAACCCACGGTAGCGTCCTCGCCATCTGCCGTTCCCGCCGCTGGCCTGGACCCGACTGCAACACCCCATCCCGAGGGCGACTCTGATTTGGAATCCCCAACCGTGCCCGCTTCCCCCACACCGGAGCCAGCCCCGACACCGGCCCCCACGCCCGTCGCCACTCCTTCTCCAACGCCAACACCCACGCCCTTGCCAACCGCGAGACCGGCGCCGTCACCGGACCCGACCCAGGCCCCTGCGCCAACCCCGACGAAGACCCCGCAGCCTACTGCCACCCCATTGCCGCCCCCAACCGCCACGCCCAGTCCAACTCCGACTCCGACTCCCGCACCGGCTCCTTCCTCTCCGAATTCTTGCGGAGCGGACCAGGTGGACATAAACAGTGCATCTCTCTCGGACCTCGACAAGATCCGCCACATCGGCCCGGTCCGGGCCGCCCAGCTGATAACCCTCCGGCCATTTTCCTCCATCGACGACATGGTGCGGATCAAGGGAATCGGTCCCGACCGCCTCCGTGATATCAAGGACCAGGGACTCGCCTGTGTCTCCAATTGACTCCCCACCAGGCAGTCGGTAAGCTGGCCCGGATTCACCACTTACCAAGGAGAAATTCGTGGAAATAGCGTTGAGCATCCCCCGTCTCCCTGATGGGGACGCCATCCGCCGGTTCTGTCAGCGGGCGGAGCAGTTGGGTTTCCAGGCCGTCCTCGCGGGAGACCACATCGTGCTGCCCACTGGCGGCACCGACCAGTACCCATACACCGCCGACGGGTCATTTTCCCGCCCGGCCGACGAACCCTTCCTGGAAACCATGACCATGCTCGGATACATGGCCGCCTGCACCGGCACGATCAAGCTGGGCTCCACCGTCATCATCCTTCCCTACCGCAATCCGGTGGTCCAGGCCAAGATGTTCGCCTCGCTGGACGTCCTTACCAACGGCCGCATGATCTGTGGTGTCGGTGTTGGCTGGCTGGAAAAGGAATTCGATACACTTGGAGTCCCCTACGCCGAGCGTGGGCCCATGAGCGACGAGTTCCTTCAGATATTCAAGACCCTGTGGGCCGACCCCGACCCCAACTTCCAGGGCCGTTTCTACCAAATCGACGGCATCCAGTTCTATCCCAAGCCCGTCCAGCAGCCCGGCATACCGATATGGATCGGCGGCCACACCCGACGCGCCCTCCGCCGCACCGCTTTCTTCGGAGACTGCTGGCACACCACCCGCCAGACCCCGGACTTCGTCGCTGGGAACCTTCCCTACCTGCGCCGGCAGACCGAGGAAGCGGGGCGTGACCCGGACAGCATATCCATCTCCCTCAAGCGCTCCCTCCACTTCACCGACCTGGGAGGAACCGAGGGAGCGTCCGTTCGTACCGGAGGCCTCGTAATCGGCACGACCCAGGAGGTCATCGACGACGTCTACTACTGCCGTGAGCTCGGCATTGACCAGCTCACCTACGACTTCCGCGTGGACGGCACCGAAGCCACTCTGGAAGTCATGGAACACCTCGCCGACCGGGTCCTGCCCGTCGCCAAACGCCTCGGCTGACCGCTCTCCAGGAAGGTTGGCCGGAAAAACTGCGGGGGAGCCTGCAGGCTCCCCCGTTCCATCGTTGGCCAGTCCTTTGGCGCCTACAACCCGTTTTCCTTGAACTCCCTGGCGTGTTCCACCAGGCTCAATGCCGTGTGCTTCATGTTCTCCAGCTGCGTGTCGCTGACCTGCCGCTTCACCTCCCCCGGTATCCCGGTGACGAAGGATCGTTCAGGAACATCGGTGCCCGACAGGATCACCGAATTGGCCGCGATTAGGCAATGCTTACCCAGCCTCGAGCGGTGCAGGAAGGTGCAGTTGTTCCCCAGGAGGCAGCCCTCCCCGATGAAGTCCCCGTGGACCACGACTGCGTGTCCGATGGTCACATAGTCCTCCACCACTAACCCGCTTCCGTGGATGACCGCGCCTTCCTGGGCGTTGACATAATTTCCGATGACTATGCCCTTCTCCCCGTCTCCCCGGATTGTCACACCGGGCCAGATGCTGGAATACTCGCCTATCTCCACGTCCCCCACGACGTAAGCGAACTCGCTGACCCACGCCGTATCCGCTATTTTCGGTGTCTTGTCGCCCAGGCTCCTGATCAATTCTGCCTCCAGATATTTGGATCCAAGATTTCGCGGCGCCGGATTGCCCGTCGGCGCTACCCGTAACTCCGCACTGCCCGCCGGGCCGCCATGTCCAGTTCCCGGTCAATGATGGCCCGCCGCTTGTCGTACTGGCGCTTGCCTCTTGCCAGGCCCAGCTCCACCTTGGCCACGTGGTTTCGGATATAGATCCGCAGGGCCACGATGGTCAGCCCCTTCTGCGCCACCGCCGCGCCCAACTCCGCGATCTGCTCCCGGTGCAGCAGCAGCTTGCGGGGTCGCCGCGGATCGTGGTTGTTGACGCTCGCCGGATCGTAGGCTGCGATGTGCGCGTTGAATAGCCACATCTCCCCCCCTTCCGGACGCGCATACGCGTCCCGCAGGTCCACCTTGCCGCCCCTGATCGACTTGATTTCCGTCCCGGTCAGCACCATCCCCGCCTCGTACTTGTCCAGGACCTCGTAGTCGTGACGCGCCCGCCGATTGACGGCAATCGTGCCGTCTCCGCCCGTGGCCGCCTTCGCCGTCTTTTTCTTCGTCCTAGCCAATCCCCACCGCCTGCTCCGTCAGCACCTCAATCGCCCGCTGCAGCTGGACATCTTCCTCCGCCTCTAACGGAGGCTCCACGATGATATTCGGCGTGATCCCCTGTCCTTCAATCAACGTCCCCTTGGGCGTATACCACCTGGCGATGCTGAAATATATTCCCGACCCGTCGCTTAGTGGACGGAGCGTGTTGACGCTCCCCTTGCCAAAGGAGGTCGTGCCCACAACCGTGGCCCGCTCGTGGTCGATCATCGCGCCGGAAAACACCTCGCTGGCGCTGGCGCTGAACCCGTTTATCAACACCACCAGCGGAACGTCCTGGCCAATCCCGCCCGACCCGACGTTCCAGTCTCTGCGCTGTCCCTGGGAGTCAATCTGGTAGACAACTATCCCTTCCTCCAGGAACTGGCTCGAAACGTCTACGACCGATTTCAGCAGCCCGCCTGGATTGTTCCTCAGGTCCACGATCAGGCCGGCGCCCCCAGCTTCCTCGAATTGCTCCAGCGCCTGCTCCACCTCGTCATTGGTAGTGTCCGAGAAGTTGGAAATGGTCAGGTGTCCCAACCCGTTGTCCAGCATCTCGAAACTGACGCTGGTCAGTGGGATGACGCCCCGCTCGACCACAATGGTGACCGCCTGCGTCTCATTCATGTGGAGCACCAGCAGTTCCACCCTCGTCCCCTTCTCCCCGCGTATCTTCGCCACCGCTTCCAGCAGCGTGATGTGGTGAGTGCTTTCTCCGTCAATCCCCAGGATTACGTCCCCTGGCAGTATCCCCGCCCTTTGCGCCGGAGCCCCCGGCATGGGGGCGATGATGGTCAACTGCCCGTCCCGGATCGCCACCTGCGCGCCAATGCCCTCGAAGTACCCCTTGTAGTCCTGGGTCTCTATCCCGAACTGCTCTGAATTCAGAAATGAAGCATAGGGGTCTTCCAGTGCCTCCAGCATACCCCTTATAGCTCCTTCGCTGAGTTTCTCCGGATCAAGCTGTTCCCGGTCGACGTGCTCCGCTTCCAGGTAGTCCCACACTTCCACCACCCGGCCGAATTCGCTGGGCAGCCCATCCACGGCTTGGGGCGCGGGCGGGGTATCGGCTTGGGTAACCCCCTCCCAGTCCCACGACAGCCAGAATCGCGCCGTTAGCACAACCGCTGCAGACCCCACCAGGATTACCAGCGCTATCAGGACCCAATGGGATTTGCTCAACCTGGAGCTCCGCCGACGCCCTTTGCCAAGCGTCGCTGGCCGGAATTTCTTCCCGGAATTTCTTCAATGCCCGAAGGGCAAGAAGGATACCCATAAGGGTATCCACCGCCGGAAACCAGCATCCCAATTGTACCACAGCGCCCGTCCGGGCCACCCGCCGCCAACCCCGGTTTCCTCCGCCAATTCCCCGTTTGACACCCCTTCACCCTTTGGATAGCATGGCCTGAATCCCCACGCCGGAGTTTGTCTGTGCCCGGAATCACCGCCTGCGGCGCCTACGTTCCCCGCTACCGGCTGGGGCCCGCCACGTCGGGTTGGAATAGCCCCGGAGAGCGGGCCGTTGCCAACTTCGACGAAGACAGCGTCACCATGGCGGTGGCCGCCGGAGCCGATTGCCTTCGCGTCATCGACCGGAACTCGGTGGATGCTCTGGTATTCGCCAGCACCACTCCCCCCTACGCGGAAAAGCAGTGCGCTGCCATCGTCGCCACCGCCCTCGACCTCCGCACCGACATCTTTACCGCCGACGTCACCAATGTCCTCCGCGCCGGCACCGCTGCCCTGAAGACAGCCCTCGATTCCGTTATCGCCGGCTCCGCCCATCGCGTCCTCGTCGTTGCCTCCGACCACCGCCAGGGCCCTCCCCGCGGCGAAACCGAGCGCAACTCCGGGGACGGGGCCGCCGCTTTCCTGGTGGACTCGGCTGGCCTCCTAGCCGAGTGGGAGTGCTCCTACTCCCTTACCGAAAACATGCTCGACGCCTGGCGCTCCTCAGACGACCCCTTCGTCCGCACCTGGGAGGACCGTTTTGCCACCGAGGAGGGCTTGGAGCGGATTATTGGACAGGCGGTGGCCGGGTTCAACGAGCGCCACCAGATGAGCGTCACGGATGTCGACAAGCTGGTCCTGTATGCGCCGGATGCCCGCCGTCACTCCGCCCTCGCCCGCGCTCTTGGATTCCGCTCCGACCAGGTCCAGGACCCCCTGTTTGGACGCCTCGGCAACACCGGCGCCGCCTTCCCTCTCATGCTGCTGGCGGGTTCGTTGGAGCAGGCCGCTGCCGGACAGCGGCACCTCGTCGTTTCCTATGGCGACGGGAGCGACGTCATGTCCTTCAGGACCACCGGGGCCCGTTGCCAGACCTGGGGAGTGTCCGGCTTCCTCCATTCCGGGCGCGTCCTGGATAGCTATGAGACCTACGCCCGCTGGCGGGATGTTTGGGAGATGGATGATGCCTCCCGCCGTCCCCAGCCCAACCCCCCTTCCGTGGCCGCCATGTGGCGGGAGACCGACAAGAATCTCCGCCTCAACGGGGCCAAGTGCTGTGACTGCGGTTACGTCCAGTACCCGGCTCAAAGGGTCTGCGTCAACTGCCGGCAGCGGGACAATGCCCAGCCCGTGCGGCTCAGCGACCGCCCGGGGACGGTGTTCACCTACTCCATGGACTACATCGCGGGCGCTGTGGATACCCCTCTCGTTGTTTCCGTCGTCGACTTTGACGGCGGAGGCCGCCTCCTTTGCATGATGACCGACCGGGAGTTGGACGAGGTCGCCGTCGGAATGCCGGTGGAGATGAGCTTCCGCAAGCTGCGCGTCGTCAACGGCGTCCACAACTATTATTGGAAAGCCATCCCCAGGCGGGTCTGATCAAACGCGGGCAGCACACCTTCGGAGGTTTCAGATGAACGGCATTCGCGATCGTGTGGCAATCGTCGGAATGGGCTGCACCAAGTTCGGTGAGCGGTGGGATGCCGCCGCCTCGGACCTCATGGTCGAAGCCGCCTATGAAGCCTTCGAGGACGCCGGAATCGACCCTGCCGACGTTCAGGCCGCCTGGCTTGGCACCGTCAGTTCCTTTCGCACCGGGCAGCCATTGGCCGAGGCCCTCAAGCTGGACTACATCCCCATCACCCGCGTCGAGAACGCTTGTGCAACCGCCACCGATGCCCTCCGCAACGCCTGTTACGCTGTGGCCGCCGGTGTCTACGACATCGTCCTTGCTTTGGGTGTGGAAAAGCTGAAGGACTCCGGCTTCTCCGGCCTTGCCATTCCCGAAGCGCCCGGAGCCGACGTTGCTCCTCCCACTCCGCCGCCGGCCCAGTTCGCCATGGCGGCCACCAGGTACTTCCACCAGTACGGAATCCCCTACGAGGAGGGCAAGCGCACCCTCGCCCAGATAGCCGCCAAGAACCACCACAACGGCTCCCTGAACCCCAAGGCCCACTTCCAGCGCGAGGTCTCGGAGGAACAGGTCGTGAACGCTCCCATGATCGCCTGGCCCCTCGGACTCTTCGACTGTTGCGGGGTCAGCGACGGCGCCGCTGCAGCCATCATCACCACCCCCGAAATCGCGGCGGGTCTGAGGAAAGACTACATCCTTGTAAAAGCCCTTGGCCTGGCCGTTGGGGCCTTCGGCGTCCTCCGCAGCGACTGGGACTTCACCCATTTCCCTGAGACAACCCGCGCCGGCCAGGCCGCCTACCAGGAAGCCGGCATAGCCAGTCCCCGGGAAGAAATCGACCTCGCCATGGTCCACGACTGCTTCACCATCACCGAGCTCATCATCTACGAGGACCTCGGTTTCAGCGCCCGCGGCGCCGGCAGCCGGGACGTGGAAGCCGGTGCCTTTACCCTGGAAGGCGGCCTTCCGGTTAACACCGACGGTGGGCTCAAATGCTTCGGCCACCCCGTGGGGGCCAGCGGCATAAGAATGGTCTACGAGGTCTACAA
Organism: Dehalococcoidia bacterium; assembly: GCA_034423195.1. Taxonomy (GTDB): domain Bacteria; phylum Chloroflexota; class Dehalococcoidia; order Lucifugimonadales; family UBA3495; genus CATOSK01. The sequence goes on from DAOUIZ010000067.1 coordinate 17,926, forward strand.
GCAGCTCCAGGGCAAGGCCGGCCCCCGGCAGCTGCGGAAGGCCGACCTGGGACTCACTCACAACCTCGGCGGCAGGCCCGGCTCCTTCACCTGCTCCGTGGCCGTCTTCGGCCGCCCTGACTGACTCCCGCAACGACGCCGGCCGTTTACAAAGCGCCGCCCCTTCCCCCTCCCCGCTCCGTCTCCCCAACTGATGACAGAAGCCTGTTGGCAGAAGTGACGGTCATCCTCTACCATTGAATCGCCGGAATTTGAATCCCCGGGCATTGAATCCCCTTGGCGGTTGGTCCGGCATTTCCCTGCACCCGGTCCCACGCCGGCGCCGGCTTGTTCCCTTCACCCAACCCAGGACATGCATCAACTAACCAACCGTTGCGACAGGACCCCGATGTGGGTTAAAACAGTCCAATATGGGCCGGGGTGATTTCACGACTCCGCCAGTCCCCGCTTCAACCCCTGCGACAAAAGACGACAGAACCGCGACAAAACAGCGATAAAACGACCACAAGACCGGACTTTTCAGTCCCCGCCCGCGACAACAGCCGGCCCGGCCCACGCTCAAATGTCGCGAAATGTCCCAGTTTGTCGCACCTTGGGGATTTCCCCGAATTCCGGTCGTCTCGATAACGGAGTGTCACATCCCCGGAGCCGCCCCGCGGTTCAGCTTCTTGCCAAGTCGCCCTCCGGTTGACCGCCCACCTTCCGGGAGTATAATGCGTTAACACTTCCAACCCGGCGCGTTCGGATTGATTCCTGCGCGCCTGAACGCTCTCCCCCACCTGCTGATATGGATTCCTGCTCCCGCCAGGCGGGGTGAGACGAAATTAGGAGTAGCCCCATGGCTGCAGCGCAAGCGCCTCAACGAGGTTATTTCTCAGCCAAGGCCCACCGTTTCCTCGCTGCCCTCGTATTCCGTGACTACCGTTTCCTCGCCTTCGCAACCTTGTGCAGCGGCAGCGGCGCATGGGCTCTCATCGTAGCCCGTGGCGCATGGGTCTTCGGAATCCCCGAACTTGAGGGGACCCGGGGCCTGTGGGTCGGCCTCGTCACCTTCGCGGCCATGTCTCCCCGCTTCTTCGCAACCCCCTTCATCGGCTACCTCGCCGACCGCGTTACACGCAAGTCCCTCCTGCAGTGGATATACATCCTTCAGATTGCCCAGGCCTCCGTCATGGCGGTCCTCGTCATGATGGGGATTGGCAACCCGCTCTACGTCGTCGCCCTTGCCGTGATCAACGGCACCCTCCGGGCTACCCAGCAGACGGCCGCCCAATCCCTGGCCCCCAACCTGGTCGACCGTGAGCGGCTCCCCAACGCCGTGGCCCTCAACGAGGCCATGCAGCAGGGTTCCCGCCTCTTCGGCCCCCTGATTCTGTTCATCGTCTCCTACCTCGCCGGGGTTGGCGGCCTCGGCCAGGGAGACAATTTGCTGGACCCTGAGGCGGTTGCTGCGGGGCTCGGGACCTCGGCCCTGGTCTTCTGGGCCTGCGCCACCTTCTATCTCCTGGCGTTGATTTCCGCCCTGAACATCCGCACCGTGTCCAGCGGGGTGATTGACCGCCGCCGCAGCTTCTGGGCCAACACCACCGCCGGCTTCGCTTACGCCTATAGCACGCCCCTGGTGTTTGGCATCATCCTGATGGCCGTCGCCCACTGCGTTCTGGTCATGTCCTTCGAGTCCATGCTCCCGCCCTTGGCCCAGGAGAAACTCACCCCGGTGGGAGAGAGATTCAACCAGGACCATGTGTTTCTCCTCATGTCCGCCCTTGGGCTGGGTGCATTGGTCTCCTCCATCTTTGTCGGAGGGATCATCAGCCACCTGACCAGGGGGCGCATCTTCCTCCTGCTCGGTTTCACCAGCAGCCTGACCCCGATAGGCTTGGGATTATCCGCCTCGACGGGAATCTCCCTTACCGCCGCGGTCCTCATGGGTCTCGGTACCGCCGGCTTCATGACCATCACCCACACCATCATCCAGTCCGTAGTCCCCGACGAGATTCGCGGGAGGGTGGCCTCGGTGTACTCCATGCACGTCGGCGGCAGCATGGCCTTCGCCAACCTGCTTTATGGGCGGTTGGCTGACATCTGGCCCGTCGGACTGGTGATGGCATTCGTCGGCGCCCTGTTCACCGCCGTGGTCCTGTTCAGCATCCTCATGCCCTTCTGGAGGGGCATCTACTTCCGCGGCGAGGCCCGCCCGGTCGCTGCTCCGGCTGCTGCCGCTGCGGGAGGCGACTGAGCCCCGACTGTCAATCTGATCCCATCGGCGCTGACTGGGGCCGCCGCGATGATTGCGGCGGCCTTGGTCCATCTTGGCCGGTTTCCGATAGACATAAAACTCGGGAATCAGTCGTCCAAACTCCTTGAAATTACATAACCCCGATTGATATAAAGCAGAGGCAACCCCGGGTGGATGTGTTTGGGCTGGGCAGTTGTTTCTCCTGTTTCCCACTCCGCCGGCTCCCTTCGCCGTCCCTTCTTTCATCCCCCGGCGCGCCGCAATCCTTTGGCAGGCCGGCTTTCCCAATGCGGAAGCGGGCGGGATTCAATAGATGTCGGATAACGATCTGGTCCGGGTCATCGGCCGTGGTTCCAACGTCAGCGTCAACATCGACGATGATGCCCCCATCGGCAAAGCCCTTGATGCCCTCCGTTCCCACGTCGCCGGGAACCGTTTCCTGTATTCCAATGGCACCGTGGCAGTCAGCGTCGGACGGAGGATGCTCCGCCGCAACGAACTCGTCACAATCAAGGAACTCCTGGATTCCGAGACCGGAGTGACTGTCTCCCGGTTCTTGGGGGAGTTGTCCATCGAAGAAGCCGACGGGGATCCGGTCCCCAACTCCGGTGATCCCTCACCGGAACCTCTCCTTCCAGGCAGGCAGGAACCCTCCGGCATCTCGCACAACGACCCAAAGCTCCTCCCATCGAAGATCGAATCGGCAGTCAGAAAAGGAGCCTCCCGTCCGGCCCTGGCAGCCTCCACTTCCGAAGGCGGTGAGGACGGAGCATCCGGCCGCTTGGAACGGTCCCCCAACACTGCGAGACCGGCCCGCGCCGGCCACACACCTTGGTCGGCCGGCAAGGCGGAACCCCAGCCCGGTGCCCCCGAACAGTTGGACCGGGGCCAGGAGGCATTGCTCCTCAAGACAACCTGCCGCTCCGGTGAAGTTATCTCCTACCCCGGCGACATTGTGGTCCTCGCCGATGTCAACCCGGGGGCCCAACTGATCGCTGACGGCGATATTTTCGTATACGGCTCCCTTCGCGGCGTTGCCCACGCCGGAGCCTCCGGGGACACGAAAGCGGTAATCGTTGCAACGGCTATGCAGGCCCCGCGGCTTCAGATCGGCCCCCACGTCGGCGTCGCCCCCGAGGGAAAGAAGCGCTCCAGAGCTGATTCAGACGGACCCAAGATAGCCTATGTCCGCCGGCAGTCGGTCTTTGTCCAGAACTACGCCGGCCGGTTCGCAACCTATATGGGAGGAACACTCTATGACGGGTAAAACCATTGTTATAACTTCCGGAAAGGGTGGTGTAGGCAAGACAACCACCACTGCCAACATCGGCGCCGGATTGGCCATGCGCGGCCACCGCGTCGCCGTGATCGATACCGACATCGGCCTCCGCAACCTCGACGTCGTCATGGGCTTGGAGAACCGCATCGTGTACGACCTCGTGGACATAATCGAAGGCAACTGCAAGCTGCACCAGGGGCTGATCCGGGACAAGAACGACTCGAACCTCTACCTGATTCCGGCGGCCCAGACGAGGGACAAGAACTGCATCGACCGGGAACAGCTCAAGACCTTGTGCGGCAGGTTGGAAGGCGAGTTCGATTACGTTCTGATCGATTGTCCCGCCGGCATCGAGCAGGGGTTCAAGAACGCCATCGGCGCCGCCCACGAGGCCATAATCGTCACGACCCCCGAGGTCTCCGCGATTCGCGACGCTGACCGAGTGATCGGCCTGCTGGAAGCTGAAGGCTTGCACAACCCGCGCCTCATCATCAATCGGGTCAGGCCCGGTATGGTCAAGAGAGGGGATATGATGGGCAAGGACGACATTGTCGAACTGTTGGCCATCGATGTTATCGGCATGGTTCCCGCCGACGACCGGCTGATAATCGCCACAAACCAGGGTGTCCCGGTCATCCACGACAAGCGTTCCACATCCGGCGCAGCATTTTCCCGCATCGCGGCCCGCATCGACGGCGACGATGTGCCGTTGATGGAGTTGCGTCCCAAGTCCGGGATCATGGACAAGGTCCGGGTCATCATGGGGCTCAACCGGGGAGCATACTCACATGCGTGATCTGATACGGTGGGTCGTCACCAGAAAAAGCGAAACGAAGAACGCCGCCCGGGACCGGCTTCACCTGGCTTTAATGCGGGACCGGATGGACCTCGCCCCGGAAATGATGGAAGCACTCAAACGGGACCTTAGAGACGCGATGTCCCAGTACCTTGTGGTCAACGACGAGTTCCAGGAGTTCGCCATCCGGAGGCTGGATGAGTCGGTCTTCCTGGTTTCCAACATTCGGATCAAGGATATGCGGCGGGCCCCAGCCCAATAGCTGCTTCACCGCATAAGCGGGATGGGACTTCAGCGGCCGGGATTTATAGTCCGGCCGCTGTTTCGTTCCCGGCTACCGAATCCTCGGCTCTTTCCGGCGCTGCCGTGCTATCATGAGCGGCACATCCCAGCGAGGAGTCCTGCAAAGATATGGTCCGCACCGACAGAGAGTTGGAACGCTACCTGCAACTGACCCCAAAGTCCCGCTCCCTTTGGGAAGACGCCAGGGAATACCTCCCCGGGGGAGACAGCCGCAACTCCATCTTCTGGAATCCCTACCCCGTCTTCATCGAGTCCGCTTCCGGCTGTCACGTCATCGACGCCGACGGGATCGACCGGCTCGACTTCATAAACACCATGACCACCATGATCCTCGGCCACGGCCCCGAACCGGTCCTGCGGGCCGTTGCCGAGCAAACGTCGAAGGGTTTGGCCTACAACGCCCCCAGCAGGACCCAGGTGCGGTTGGCCAAGCTGCTTTGCGAACGTGTCCCGTCCTTTGAGCAGGTAAGGTTCACCAATTCCGGGACCGAGGCTACCCTGAACACCCTCCGAGCCGCGCGGGCCTTCACTGGCCGCCAGCGGTTCGCCAAGGCCGAGGGAGGGTACCACGGGACTCACGACTCCGTCAGCGTCAGCGTGCGGGTCGACCCGGCGTCGGCAGGCGACCCGGACAATCCCCGCCCCGTTCCGGCCAGCGCGGGACTGCCCGACAATGTCGAGCGCGACGTTGTCATCATCCCCTTCAACGAAACAGAAACTGCACGGCGAATCCTCGAGGAAAACCGGGAGGACCTGGCAGCCGTAATCGTCGAGCCGGTGTTGGGCTCGGTGGGGATGGTCCCGGCCGAGCCGGAGTTCCTGGACATGCTCCGTGACTTTACGGAAGATAACGGAAGCCTGCTCATCTTCGACGAGGTCATCAGCTTCCGCGTGGCCCCGGGAGGGGCGCAGGAAACCTACGGGGTAACCCCCGACCTGACTTCCCTGGGCAAGATTGTCGGTGGAGGATTTCCTGTCGGCGCCTTCGGCGGCAGGAAGGAGATCATGGACTTGTACGACCCTACCAGGGGTCCCAGGGTCTCCCATGCCGGCACGTTCAACGCCAACCCGGTCACGATGGTTGCCGGGGCCACGACTATGGAGTTGCTTACGCCGCCCGTCTACCGCGATCTGGCCGAGCTGACCGAGCTGCTCAGGCAGGGCATTCGGGCAGTTTGCGCGGAACTGGAAACCCCGGTGCAGATCACCGGCCTTGGTTCGCTCTTTGGAATCCACTTCGCGTCTTCGGAGGTCCGCACCTATCGGGACATTGCCGCCGAGGACGCCGACCTGCGGCACCGGGTGTTCCTGGGCCTTCTGAACGAGGGAATCCTGGTGGCGTCCAACCTGGTGGGCTCCCTGTCCACGGCGATTACCGCGAGTGAAATAGACCAATTCTGCGTCGCCTTCCGCAAGGTCCTGGAACGCAACCGATAGGGGCGCCATAAAACAACCGCAGCCCGTCAATCGGGGCTGCGGTTCTTGGGGCCTGGCAGGGGACGCGGCTAGTCAACCGGAGGGCGCTTCTCCCACTTTTCCGGCGGCGGATAGACCGGGGTGGCTACCCGGCGGACGTTCTCGGTGGCGAACCAGTCCGCGCACTCCTCGCGCCACTTCAGGTAGTGGGGGGCGTTGCGGTGGGCTTCCACCGCCGCGTCGTCCTGGTAAACCTCGAACAGATGGAGCCGGTTCTCGTCCTCGTTGTCCTGGAGGACGTCGAACCGCAGGCACCCGGGCTCGTCGTTGTTGGAACCGCGGGCGTCCCCCAGCATGGACTCCATGAACTGGTCCTTGAATCCAGGTTTGATATTGATGGTCACTACAAGGGCTATCAACTTTCCTCCTCTTTGCCCTTCGGGGGAGCGTGGGCCGGAGATTGGACCCGAAGGCACGGGCCAATTATATCGGCGCGGGTATTCACGGACAAGGTTGGGGCTTGGACAAGGACCGTCAGGCTATCCCCCGTTAATCGTAATGACATCCCAGTGCGGGCATTGTAGAATTGCCCTACCAAGCGCAGGGGAGGCTCTCATGGCCGACATTCCCATCGTCTATACCCTCACCGTTTGACCGGCCAGCGACCGGTTGCGCGACGCGTGGCGCCGCCAGAAGATCCAGTACGAGGAACGGCGGGTGGACCAGTCCCAGGAGACCCTTGACGAGGCCCTGGACTACGGGGATACCGTGCCCATCATCGTTTATCCCGACGGCACGGTGGAGATCGGGTTCGAGGGGCACACGGGTTGAGAAATCGGTTGACGGGCCGTTGGCCCGTTCCCCTGACCCCGGTTCGACCGGATGAGACTCGGCAAGCCAACTCACTTGCAACCATATAGCTCTGGAGGTTTGTTATGGCCCGTGAGACCAGCGTGGTAACTCCCCAAAGGTTCAGCGAAGGGTTCACGTATCCGGACTACATGGCCCAGATTAACGTGAACAAGGCTCGGATGGACTCCTATTACGATGCGTTCCAGGTTTCCGATGAGGAGGCCCAGGCCCTCCAGGCCCTCAACCAGCGTCCCGACGGCCCAGCCAGGATGCTGGTGTTGTGCGAGGACTGGTGCGGCGACGTGGTGCGGGGACTTCCCATCCTGGCCCGGGTCGCCGAAGCGGGCGGCTTCGAGATGAGCGTGTTCCCCCGGGACCAGCACCACGACATAATGAACGAGTTCCTCAAGAACGGGGAGTGGATGTCCATCCCAACGGCGGTCTTCTATACCAGGGACCACCAGTACATCTGCCACTGGATCGAGCGCCCTGAGGTTGCGGACCGGGAGATGGTCGAAATTGAGGAAGCCATCCGCGCCGAGAATCCTGACATCACCGACCAGGAGTTCGGACGGGAGCGCCGCGCCCGCACTGCCGCCAAGGCCGAGGACTGGCAAAGGGCCAGCGTCACGGAGATCATCGAGTTGCTGCAATCCAGCGTCGGCTAGGGGCCCTTGCCGGCCCCCTGAAACGGGATGCCAGGGCAAGGCATCCACCGGAAAACCTAAGACACGGCATATTGAGAGAGACCACCGGGCGGTCAGTCCGCCGGTGGTCTCTTTCGGTTCCTGGCCTGTTTCAGTGGCCGAGCAAGTCCCGCCCTTAGCCGACGGCCAACCCGCGCACTTCCTTGGCATCGATGGGCAAGGGGTAGGCGTTCCAAGTCGCGCCTTCATCGGATGACCCGAAGGCCTCGCCGTCCCGGGCCACGCAGAATACGTTGGCCGGAGCCCGGGTATCGGCCCGCACCGCCATCATCGTGCTGTTGGCGGTGATGCCGGAACCCACCGGCTCGAAGGTGCGGAACAGGTCCCGGCTCCGGTAGAGGGCCCCCTGGCTGCTGCGGGCGGCAGCCCCGATGGATACGTACATCAGGTTGGGGTCATAGGGAGCGGCCCACAGGTCCCTGGTGTAGGTAATCTCCGAGAAGTTGCCGAACTCGATGGGTATCCATTCCCCGCTGCCGGCCCGGTCCGGCCCGATGAAGGGCCCCTGCCTGGTGGTGATGAACACCGTGTGCGGGGACGCGGCGGTGCACTGTACCCCGTGCAGGTCAAGGGTATCCTCGCTGGGGGCCAGGTTACCCGTCACCTCGTCCCAGGTGTCGCCGCCGTCGGCGCTCCGGATGACGCCGGCCACCTCCAGGGCGGCGTAGATTTCGTCGGGAAAGTTGGGGTCGGCGGCCAGCCCGATTACCCGGGTGGGGAAGGCCATCTGGCACTCGTTGGAGCCCATGACGGCGGGCAGCTTCTGCCAGGAGTCGCCGCCGTTGACGCTGCGGTGGATCTCCCCGGGAGCAGTGCCCAGGTACATCACGTTGGGGTCGCCGGGGCGGAACATGAAGGACCAAACCCCGGGGCCGTCGGAGGGGTAGTCGAGACGCTCCCAGTGGTCTCCGGCGTCGGCGCTGCGGTAGGGCCCCCGGTTGGTTCCGGCGAATACCACCTCCGGCTTGTCGGGATGCAGGGCGATCCCCTGCACCTGGACCCGCTCAGGCAGCCCGTTGGCGAGGACTTCCCACTGGTCGGCTCCCGGTGAGAGGCGATACAGACCGTGACTTTCCGCGCCAACGTAGACGCGCGTGTTACCGGCCAAAGGCATGAGGGTCACCTCCTTGGTTGGTGGACATAAGGATGGGAAACCGGGTCATTCCAACAGACAGGTCAAAGGTTGTCAAACCACCCGGAGCCGTTGATGGGCAAGGCATTCGGAGCTGCTGAAAGACGCCGAAAAACACTTGTGGGACATTTGAGGCAAAAGGGGCGTTTCGACGCTCAATCGCGCTGAAATCCCGACCCAAAAGGAGCCTTCAACGAGCCGATATCGAGACATGATTGTGCCCATGTGAGACAAAGTGGGGCATAAATGAGACAAATGTGAGACATTTCTCTATCGTGTTCTGGGACAGTCGCCGGACCCCACTGGAACCACAGCTCTATGGGAGCAGGTCGCCGTTTGCCCAAGTCAATTGTAGGGAATGATGACCCGTTCTGAAAGGGGTAACTGTCAACAGCACCGGGCCGTCCCTGGGAACACGCCGGCCAGGACCGCCGGATTAAGGCAGGATCTCTTCGATCTCGAACCGGTACTCTTCTATCACCGGGTTGGCAAGGAGCTGGCCGCACATGGCGGCGACGCTGGCTTCGGCGGAGGCCGAGTCCGGCGCGTCCAGCCGCACCTCCAGGTACTTGCCCAGCCGCACACTGTCCACGGATTCGTAGCCCAGGTTCTTGAGGGTGCCCATGACCGTCAGGCCCGGCGGGTCGTTGACCCCGGGCTTGAGGGTGACCACAACCCTGGCTAGAAACAACTGTCCCAACTCACAACGGGCCGGTTAGGGCATCACGCCGCTGTTCAAGCACGGAATGTTTCCTTCGGGCCCCAGGCGGCCGGCGTAGGTCTCGAAAAATTCCCGGATGCGGTCTTCGTCGACGCCGGTCATCTGGTCGGAAACGCCCCAGGCGGTCAGGGCCACGTCGCCCTCCGGGATTTGCCGGTAAGCCCGGGCGACGCCGTGAATGTTGGACAGTCCGATGTCGTCAAAAACGTCGCGGAGCTCGTCAATCTGGCCGGGATCAGTGAAGTTGTAGCTGACGACGATGTTGCCGTGTTCCAGGTTGTGCACCACCCGCTCATCGGGCAGCTCCTCCTCGAAGAAGCCGCACTCGGACCATTGGGCCCAGTGATCGCCCGAGGTGCCGGGCACGGTGTTGTATTCGACGGTCTGGGACTCGGGGAGATGGCGCACGGTGGGCATCTCGTTGTGCTCGACTCCCACCCCTTCAACGTACCCTTCGGCCGATCCCTGGGCGTTGCCGCCCCCGATTCCGGCCAGGCCGCCGACGGCGAATCCGGCGATTACCAGGACTGCGATAAACGCCGATGCGATGATGTAAAGCCAACTATTACGGCGGGGACGCGGCCTGGTGGTGGCCCCCGGCGCTCCCGCGCCCCGGTTGGCAACCACGGGCCGGCCGCGGCGTCTCCGTCTGCGTGACTCTGGCAAGTTCTCTCCTCCGAATAAATCCCAGGGTGCGCCAGGTCAGGCGGGAAGGTGCTCTCCCGTGAGCAGGTGATAGGCCTCGATGTAACGCTCCGTGGTCCTGGCCACAATGTCATCGGGGAGTTCCGGCGCCGGGGGTTCCTGGTTCCAACCCTGTTCCGTCAGGTAATCGCGGACGTACTGCTTGTCGAAGTTGGGCTGGGACTTGCCCGGCTCGTAGCCGGATGCGTCCCAGAACCGGCTGGAGTCGGGGGTCAGCAGCTCGTCGATGAGGATGAGTTCCCCGTCCAGCAGGCCGAACTCCATCTTGGTGTCCGCCAGAATGATGCCCCGCTCCTTGGCGTACTGGTCGGCGAAGGAATAGACGGCGATGCTGACCTCTTCCAGCTTGCGGGCCATTTCCGCGCCCACCATGTCCACAACCTGCTGAGGCGTCATGTTCTCGTCGTGGCCTTCCTCCGCCTTGGTGGTGGGAGTGAACAGCGGCTCCGGGAAGGGCGTGCCTTCCAGCATGTCCGCCGGCATGGGCAGTCCCCAAACGGTCCCCTGGCGGCGGTACTCGCCCCAGGCCGAGCCGGTGATGTAGCCCCGGACGATGCACTCCATGTCAATCCGTTCGGCCCTTTTGACCACCATAGCCTGCTGGGCCAGGTCGGACGGAAGGCTGGCGATGGCCTCGCTGTTTCCGTACCGGGATGCCACCTCCGGCGCGTCGGCCAGGCAGATCAGGTGGTTGGGAACGATGTGGGCGGTCTTGTCGAACCAGAAACCGGAAATGCGGTTAAGGACCTTCCCCTTGCTGGGAATCCCGGTGGGCAGGACCACGTCAAAGGCGGAAATGCGGTCGGTGGCGATCATCAGCAGGGTGTCGTCATCCACCGAGTAGGTGTCGCGGACCTTGCCGCGGTGCAGGAAATTGGGCAGCTTGGTTTCTATATACATAACGTTCCCACTAAGTATACGTAAGAGTTTGGGTTTTGGCTCAGGGGTTTTTCCGCGATTACACGGCAACTTTGGCCGGCAGCAAGCCGATCCGCTGGAAGGTGTCGTCCACGTAGCGCGTGTAGTAGGAATAATCGAAGATCTGTTCCATATCGCCGGTGGACAGGTGGGCCAGCGCCTCGCCGTCGGCCTTCAGCAGGTCGCGGAAGTCGCCGTTTTCGTCCCACGCCCGCATCGCGTTGCGCTGCACTATCTTGTAGGCCTCCTCGCGGGCCACGCCCCGGTCCACCAGGGCCAGGAGGGTCTGCTGGCTGAAAATCAACCCGCGGCTGCTTTCCACGTTGGCCCACATCCGGTCGGGGAACACCCGCAAGTCCCTGACGATGCGGGTGAAGATGCTGAGGATGTAGTCCAGGCCCAGGCAGGAGTCGGGCAGGATGATGCGCTCGGCGGAGGAATGGCTGATGTCCCGCTCCCCCCACAGGGCCACGTTTTCCAGCGCCGTGACGCTGTGGCCCCGGATCAGCCGCGCCAGCCCGCAAATCCGTTCCGCCAGTTCCGGGTTCCGCTTGTGGGGCATCGAGGATGAACCGGTCTGGCCCGACCCGAAGGGCTCTTCCAGTTCGTGGACCTCGGTGCGCTGCATTCCGCGGATCTCGGTGGCGAACTTTTCCAGGGAGGCGGCGATGAGGGCCAGGGTGGTCACGAAGTGGGCGTAGCGGTCCCGCTGGATGACCTGGTTGGAAACCGGGGCGACCTCCAGTCCGAGCTGCCGGCACACCCGTTCCTCAACGGAGGGCGGAATGGTCGCGTGGGTGCCCACCGCGCCGGAAATCTTGCCGTAGCGGACCGATTCCACGGCGCTGGCCAGGCGCTCCCGCTGCCGGCGCATTTCGTCCCACCAGAGGGCCAGCTTGAGGCCGAAGGTCATCGGCTCGGCGTGGACGCCGTGGGTCCGGCCCATCATGATGGTGTCTTTGTGGGCGACGGCCTGCGTTGCCAGGGCCTCGATTGCGCCGTCCACCTCCTGCATCAGCAGTTGACCGGCCTCCACCAGTTGGAGGGCCTGGGCGGTGTCCAGCATGTCCGACGAGGTCATGCCCAGGTGGAGCCAGCGCCCTTCCGGCCCGATGCCCTCGGTGATGGAGGTCAGGAAGGCGGTGACGTCGTGGCGGGTGGTCTCGAAAATCTCCATCATGCGCTGATGGTTGTACTCGGCCTTTTCCAGCCGGGCCATGTCCTCCCGGGGAATGACGCCTTCCTCGGCCCAGGCATGGGCGACGGCCAGCTCGACGTCCAGCCACTTGCGGTACTTGTTCTCGTCGGACCAGACCCGCTTCATCGCGGGCCTGGAATACCGGTCAATCACTTGAGAGCCTCCTGGCGATAGTGTCCTATGGAGAGCGCGGGCGGGAGTTCCGGCACCCGGACGGCCACCCTCCAGGCAGGCTTTCCGGGGGAGTTGTTCATCTCATCATTCCCGGGCCGCCGCCAGCGACCACGTCAATGCTACCACCCAGCCGATGAATGTCCAGCCGGTCAGCACGTTGACCAACACAATCCAGACGGCCTTCCGTTTCTTGAACACCACGGCGATGATGGTGGGCAGAAGGTACAGGGCGAGTCCGATCAGCAGGGGCAGGATTCCCCACAGCCCAAAGGTGACCGGGCCCAGCGAAAACTCCATCAGCGATTCCCGGAGTGGTCCAGTTTCACGGAGCCAATTCCTTAACAGCGATCAGAACATCCCCGAAGTCCCGGAAAGGGCGGTAGGGAATGTTCCGGTTGGCGCACTCCTCAGCCAGGACCGAGTGGGCGAACACGAAGTCGGCCCGTTCCGCCGGCTCCAGATCGGAGCGTCCGTCCCCGGCGTAGATGACAGACCTGCCCCCCGCCCGGTAGCGGTCCACGATGAGGCCCTTGGAATTGCCCCGGTGTTCCTCCCCCGGGTAGGCGAAGGGATAGGAATACTGGATGCCTCCCGGACCGAAAGAGGTGGTCACCGAAAAGACCGGAACTCCTTCCACTCCCTCCGAGCGGAGCACCGCTTCGATATAGAAGTCGAGCCCGTGACTGACGACGGCAACAGGTATGTCCCGTGACCGGCAGTAGGACAGCATCTCGGCGAAATGGGGCCGGAGGTTGGCATTGTCCTTGACATAAGCCGCCATGGTCTGCTCGCCGGCGGTCACGCCCCGGAAGGCGATTTCCTGGTAGTCCTTCAGGGACAGCTCCCCGGCGCGGAAACGTGCGCGGACTTCTTCCCAGGAAGGGTCTCCGAACCGGCGGAGCAACAACTCCGCCACGTTCTGCTCGGCGGCGGTGTCGTCGAAGTCGGTCAGGACCGCCAGGGATTGTCCCGGCCCAGGGTTGGAGACAGGCGCGGTCACCCTACCGTTCCCGGAGCCCCCGCCGGTAGGCCTCGTAGGCCTCGCGGATTTCCTCGTGCCTCAACCCCAGGATTTCAGCGGCGAAGAAGGCCGCGTTGCGGGCCCCCCATTCCCCCACGGCCATGCAGGCCACCGGGATTCCGGGCGGCATCTGAGCTGTGGCCAGCAGGGAGTCCCAGCCGTTGAGCTGGCTGGACGCCAGCGGGATTCCGATGACCGGGATGGTGGTCCAGGACGCCAGGACCCCTCCCAGGGCCGCCGACCCGCCAGCCGCCGAGATCAGGACCTCGATGCCCCGGTCCCGCGCCGTGGTCGCGTATTCCTGCACCCGCTCGGGAGTGCGGTGGGCCGACATGACCCGGACTTCGTAATCAACCTTGAGCTGTTCCAGCACTTCGACGGTCCCCTTGACCGCCGGTTCGTCGCTGGCGCTCCCCATGACAACACCAACTAGCGGCACGACAAAATCTCCTTTTATACTGCTATACCTGAAGCTCGTCCCGGAAGGCCTCGATCAGGGCCTGCTCCAGGGCCTCGCGTTCGATTCGCGTGTCTATCCCATTGACCTGGAGATAGACCCCGTCTTCCCCGATTCCCAGGTCCACGGCGATCTCCCGTTCCCCGTCTTCATCCCAGGTGAGTTCGGCGCTGATGTAGTCGGCTTCCTCTTCGTCGTCCTCGTCGTCGCCGGCCAGCATGGGAAGGGGTGAGGGGGATGTTTCCTGGGAGGGTTCCCAGGATGAGTAGGAGTCCAGCGTTCCCGAGTCCTGGAGCAGCACCCGGTTCATATCGGCCACCAGGGATGCGATGCCCAGGGACTCGGCGATCTGGGACAGCTCTTCCCGCTGCACCCGCCGCTGCTGTTCAGCCTCCACCGCCTGCTCCCGGCGCTGCTTTCGGGTATCATCCAGCTCGGTTTTCAATGTCTGAAGCGTATCCAGCCAAGCCATGGAATCGTCCTCCGGGTCGCTTTCCAGTCGCTTTCCAACGGATTCGAGTTGCCGATTTCAGTCGCTGACGGGCGTTTTTTGCCGGGCAACCCACGCCGCGAACCGGTCGGCTTCGGCCAAGTCGGACAGGCCGAATCGGGCAGCCAGCCGTTGCAGGGCGTCCAGCAGGTCGATGTAACGGACTCCCCACTGTCCCCGGTTCAGGGTGCCCGGGTGCAGGCCGAGACGCCGCAGCGCCCGTTCCGCACCGGCGTTCCATACCCCGAACAATCGGGGTTCCCGCAGGCACAGCGCAAAGGAGGCGAACTCTTTTTCAGCCCCGTGGAGCTTGTACGCCCCTTCGTCCGCGACGCATTCGTGGAACCGGCCTTCCAGTTTGATAGTATCATAAAGGAGAAAATCGAGGGAATCCCTAATCTCCTCGACGGGATTGGCCCTGAACTCTCTTCCCTTGGCGCCGCCGCAGGCCCGGTACAGGGCCGCCGCCTCGTCCATGCTCAGGGAGGCCAGTGCGTTCTCCGAAAGCAGGGCCGCCAGCCGGTCAGCGTCCTGCCAGCGGCGCACCACTGACGGCGGCAACCCGCCTGATTGCTGGGCTATGAGGAATCCCTCTTTCAGGGACGCCGGGTCGGCAATGCGGGACTGGGATGCCATTATCCTGCCGGTTCCGCGGCGGGCGCCGCTCCGATGTCGGTCCGCCAGAACGCTCCTTCGAAGCCGATGGTCTGGACCCGCTGGTAGGCGCGTTCCCGGGCTATCTCCGCCGTGTCCCCGGCTCCGACCACGGTGAGCACCCTGCCTCCACTGGTCACAACCGGGGCGTTTGCTCCATCTCCGTCCCGCCGGGTGCCGGCGTGGAAGACCTCGGTGTGGGGCACGTCGTCGTCCAGCCCGCTGATCTCGAATCCGGTCTCATAGCCGTTCGGGTAGCCGCCGGATGCCATCACCACCCCCACCCGGGCTTCCTGCGACCATTGCACCGGCAGGCCGGACAGTCTCCCCTCAGCGCAGGCCAGCATCACCTCGATGGGGTCGCTGACCAGCAGCGGCAGGATGACCTGGGCCTCCGGGTCCCCGAACCGGCAATTGAACTCCAGCACCCTCGGGCCGGATTCGGTGACCATCAGCCCGGCGTACAGGACTCCCCGGAAGGGGGTGCCCCGCTCCGCCAGGGCATCCACCGTGGGCCGCATGACCAGGTCCATCGCCATTGCCGAGTCCGCTGCCGACCACCCCGGCGGCGGAGTGATGCTGCCCATCCCCCCGGTGTTGGGGCCCCGGTCGCCGTCCCCGGCCCGCTTGTAATCGCTGGCGGCTACCGGGTTGGAAAGGTGCTCGCCGTCGCAGAAGGCGAACAGGCTGACCTCGGGGCCGGAGAGGCACTCCTCGATGACCACCGTTCTTCCCGCCGCCCCGAAAACGCCCTTCTCCATCGAATCCTTGACCACCAGGCAGGCGTCTTCAACCGTGGAGCAGACCACCGCTCCCTTTCCCGCCGCCAGCCCGTCCGCCTTGACCACCACCGGCGCCCCCACGGACTGCACGTAGTCCACCGCCCGGCCGGCCTCGTGGAAGACCCGGTACTCCGGGGAGGGAACTCCCGCACATGACATAACCTGCCGTGCGAAGCTCTTGCTGGACTCAAGGCGGGCTGCGGCCTGGGAAGGCCCGAACACGGGTATCCCCTCTTCCGCCAACCGGTCCGCCAGGCCCAGGGCCAGCGGCGCCTCCGGCCCCACCACCACCAGGTCTACATCGCGGGATTGAGCGGCTCCTGCCACTCCTGCAACGTCCTCAGGAGAAATGGGGAGATTCTCGGCCAGTTGCGCCGTTCCGGCGTTGCCGCCGGCCACCCAGAGGCCGGTGAGGTTGGGACTCTGCGTCAGGCGCCAGGCCAGCGCATGTTCCCTGCCGCCGGACCCGACAAGAAGGACTCTCACGGGAAAATCCAAACCCCGCGCCCCGGGGAAGCCGGGCGGCCCAGGATTCTAACTTGCTGGCCGATCTTTCGGGTCACTCCCATTCAATCGTCCCCGGAGGCTTGCTGGTGATGTCGTATACCACCCGGTTGACGCCCTCCACCTCGTTGACGATGCGGGTGGAGATCCGCCCCAGCACATCGTAAGGGAGCCGCACCCAGTCGGCGGTCATGGCGTCGTCGCTGGATACCGCCCGGATGGCGCAGACGTATCCGTAGGTTCGGAAGTCCCCCATCACGCCCACGGTGCGGTTGTCGCTGAGGACCGCGAAGCTCTGCCAGATTTCCTCGTACAGCCCGGCATCCCATATTTCGTCCTGGACTATCTTGTCGCAGCCCCGCAGGATGTCCAGCTTTTCCGGCGTGACCTCGCCAATGATGCGGATGGCCAGCCCGGGTCCGGGGAAGGGCTGCCGGTAGACAATCTCCCGGGGAAGCCCCAGCTCCAGCCCGACGGCCCGCACCTCGTCCTTGAACATGTACCGCAGCGGCTCCACCAGCTCCAGTTCCATGTGTTCGGGCAGGCCGCCCACGTTGTGGTGGGTCTTGATTCGGGCGGAGGCCTGGTTTTCCGGCGTCTCGCTCTCGATGACATCCGGGTAGAGTGTGCCCTGGGCCAGGAAGCCGGTGTCGTGCAGTTCCGCGGCGACTCCCTCGAACACCCGGATGAACTCTTCGCCGATGTTCCGCCTTTTCTGTTCCGGGTCGGTCACTCCGTGGAGACGGTCGAGGAAACGGCCAGTGGCGTCCACGTACATCAGGTCCAGCCCCATGTTGCGCTGGAACACTTCCTGGACACTCTCCGCCTCTCCCGCCCGCAGCAGGCCGTTGTTGACGAAGATGCACTTGAGCTGCGGACCAACGGCTTGGTGCAGCAGCGCGGCGGTGACCGCCGAGTCAACCCCCCCGGACAAGGCGCAAATGACCCGTTCATCGCCGACCTGCTCCCGGATGCGCCGGATGGACTCGGTGGCCACGTTCCCCGGCGTCCAATCCGGCCCGCAGCCGCAGACCTGGTGCACGAAGTTGCCCAGGATCCGCATCCCCAACGGCGTGTGGGCGACTTCGGGATGGAACTGGAGGCCGAATTTGCTCTCGCCGTCGCCGATGGCCGCCGTGGCCGAATTGCCGGTGTGCGCCAGGCTTGAAAAACCCGGGGGAAGGGATTCCACCCGGTCGCCGTGGCTCATCCACACTTCCAGGGACTCGGGCAGCCCGTCAAAGAGCGGCCCCCCGCGGCCGTTCCTTTGGAGTTCGGCGTGGCCGTACTCCCGCACGTTTCCCGGTTCGACCCGACCCCCCAGTTCCTGCACCAGCGCCTGCATCCCGTAGCAGATGCCCAGCACGGGAAGGCCGCTGTCCAGGGCCCAGGGCGGAATGGACGGGGCGCCGTCGTCGTAAACGCTGGCCGGCCCCCCGGAAAGGATAACGCCCTGCGGGGCAATGCGCTCCACCACCCGCTCCCACCGGGCGGAGGCAGGCACGATTTCGGAATAGACGTTCAACTCCCGAACGCGGCGGGCGATCAGGTGGGTGTATTGGGACCCGAAGTCCACGACCACGATCCCCGGGTTGCCCCCGTGGGAACCTGCATTTCCGGCGGCCTGCATCTCATCCCCTGCCCCAAAATTCCAGGCGGTATTATCGTGCAAATCAACACAAAATTCCACAGCCTGCATCGGTGCTGGCGGAAGGTCCGGCCGGGGCGTGGAAAGTCCGGGACAGCCATCCCGTCCGGTGTCCTTCGGGCGTCCCTGGGAATAAAATCTCGACCCGCTTTTTCCAACGTGCTAAACTCAAGTCGGGATGACTGAAGCCGCCGAAATTAGCGTCGGGTCAACATCCGGGGCCCTGGATGCGGCCTGTCGGGCAATCCAGGCCGGAGGTGTGGTGGCCCTGCCCACCGACACCCTGTACGGCTTGGCCGCCAATGTGTTCGACGAGGACGCCCTCCGCCGGGTCTTTGAAATCAAGGGCCGCCCTGCCTCCCAGCCGATACCCGTCCTGGTCAACGGGCTGGGCATGGCTGCCCGGGTGGCGGAGCAGCTGCCGGACTGGGCTGAGCGGCTGGCGGAAAGGTTCTGGCCCGGATCCTTGACCCTCATACTGCCTGCCAGTGAGACCCTTTCCCCGGTGATCACGGCGGGAGGCGGCACGGTGGCGGTGCGCAGCCCGGACCACTGGGTGCCCCAGGAACTGATGAAGCGCCTGGATATCCCCATCACTGGCACCAGCGCCAACCCCAGCGGCGGACCGGACCCCAAGACCCCGGAAGAGGTGAAGGCCCAGTTGGGAGAAGTGGTGGACTTGGTGGTTGACCTGGGGCCCGCTCCCCGGGGAACTGCCTCCACCATAGTAGCCGCCGACGGAGGCGAACTCCGGCTGGTCAGGCAGGGAGTCCTCTCCTTTGAAGAAGTCCTGGCAGCGGCCGGGGGATAACCCGCCGACGGACCGGGGCAGCCGAGGTTTGAAGCTATTCCTGCAATTACCGGATACGAGACTTACCGGGAAGCCCTCAACGGGGAGCTGACGGCTACCTTCGCGGGCCGCCAGGGGTTCCTCTACGACCTGTTGCGGTACCACCTGGGCTGGACCGACGAGCACGGGCAGCCCTCCGGCGGAACCCCTGCCATTCACCTTCCGGGGGTGCTGGCGTTGACGGCCTGCCGGGCCGTGGCGGGAGAGTTCACCTCCGCGCTCCCCGTGGCGGCCGGCGTCGAGCTGGTACACAACTTCACGCTGGTCCACGGCGAGGTACAGGCCGGCCGGCTCGACTCCCAGGACAAGCCCAGCATCTGGTGGGTCTGGGGACCGGCCCAGGCGATCAACGCCGGCGACGGTCTGCACGCCCTGGGGCGCGTGGCAATCATGAAGCTGGCGGAACGGGGAATCGAGGCCGGCACCGCCCTGAATGCCGTCCGGCAATTAGACCGGGCCTGCCTCACCCTCTGCGAGGGTCAATTCCTGGACCTGACTTTCCGGGACCAGTTGATGGTCACCACCGGCGATTACATGGGCATGGTTGCCAGGAAGACCGGCGCTCTGGCGTCCTGCGCCGCCCAGCTGGGGGCCATGGCCGGCGGGGCCGGCGAAGACGAGGCCGGTCACTTCGGACGCGCCGGCGAGCGCATCGGCATCGCCTGGCAGATTGTCCGGGACATTGAAGATTCCTGGGGACGCGGCGGCGATGGGATGACCCCCAGCAACATCGTCAACAAGAAGAAAAGCCTTCCCCTGATTCACGCCATGGACGCGGCCAGTCCCGCCGAAAAGCGCCAAGTCGCCGGCATCTACACCAAACGGGTGCTGGAACCCGAAGACGTGGCCCAGGTCACGGCCATCCTGGATTCGGCGGGTTCCCGGGATTTCGCCACGGCCACAGCCAACGGACTCATCGATGAGGCGGTGGCCGAGTTGGATGCCCTCCAGCGCTTTCCAGGCGCGGCAGACGCCTTCCGGCAAGTTGGCCGCGACGTGCTGCAAGCGGAGCTTTAGAGGGACGCCACCGGATCGAAAGAGCTACGTTCCAGTGCAAGTCATTCGCCGGTGCCAGTCATTCGGAAGAAGTTGACATAAAGCTCAAGCCCGGCGGCAGTCACCGCCGGAGCATCCCCAATCCACCAGGAGTAACTATCAGGGAATGAGCAAGGAATGAGCAAGCGCAGCCTGGACAGCCTGGACGTGGCCAGCAAGAGGGTCCTCGTGCGGGTGGACTTCAACATCCCCATCGAGCAGGGGGTAGAGGCCATCGCATCCTACGACCAGCGTCTCCGGGCGACGCTGCCCACCATCCGCTACCTCCTGGAGCGGGACTGCCGGGTTATCCTCTGCTCCCACCTGGGCCGCCCCGGCGGGAAGGTCGATGACGCCGTCCGCCTGGGCCCGGTTGGCGGCCGGCTCTCGGTCCTCCTGGACCACCCGGTGGAAAACCTCTCCGACTGCATCGGCCCCGAAGTGGAAACCCGCATTGCAAACATGGGCCCCCGGGATGTCGTCCTGCTGGAAAACCTCAGGTTCCACGCCGGGGAGGAGCGGAACGACCCGGCGTTCTGCCAGGGCCTCGCCAACCTGGCGGACTGTTTCGTGATGGACGCCTTCGCCGTGGCCCACCGCGCCCACGCCTCGACGGTGGGAATCACTTCCCTCCTGCCGTCGGCTATGGGCCTGCTGGTGCAGCGGGAAGTGGAGTCCATGGGACAGGCGTTGGAATCCCCGCGCCCGCCATTGGCCGCCCTGATGGGCGGGGCCAAGGTCAGCGACAAGATTCTGGTCCTTGAAAACCTGCTGGACAAGCTGGACCAGTTGTACATCGGCGGCGGGATGGCGGTGACCTTCCTCCACGCCCAGGGCCATTCCACCGGAGCCTCCTCCATTGAAGAAGACCGGCTGGACTTCGCCCGGGACGTGCTCCGGCGCGGAGCGGAAGGTGGCACCCGGGTCTTCCTCCCCTCGGAGCTGGTTGTGGCCAGCGAGTTCGCCCCCGACCCGTCCCAGTGTCAGACCGTAGCCGCGGACGCGGTGCCCGACGGCTGGTATATCATGGACGTGGGGGCCGGTGCGGCGCGGGAATACGCCGACGGCCTCCGTTCCTGCGGGACTATAATATGGAACGGACCCATGGGCGTCTTCGAGATGCCCCGGTTCAGTGAGGGCACCAGGACAGTGGCCAACGCCATCGCCAGCCTTCCCAACGTCACCACCGTTGTGGGAGGCGGGTCCACCGCCGAAGCCGTCGAGGAACTGGGCCTCATGGACCAAATGACCCACGTTTCCACCGGCGGCGGCGCATCGCTGGAATTCCTGGAAGGAAAGGAACTCCCGGGAATCGCCGCGCTGCCCGACGACTGAAAATCTACCCGCCGGACTGCGGCAATCCGTCCCACCGTCACCGACAGAACTTCACTAACGGAACGTCATCAACAGAGAACGTCACCAATAGGCGGAACGACATGATCGACCTGGAACAAGTCCACGATTGCTACATATCCACCGAGTCCAAGATAGTCCTGCTGGTGGTGGACGGCCTGGGGGGCCTTCCCCACCCGGACACTCGCCTCTCCGAGCTGGAAACGGCCAACACCCCCAACCTGGACGCAATGGCCCGGGAAAGCGCCTGCGGGTTGACCACTCCCGTGCTGCCCGGTGTGGCCCCCGGGAGCGGCCCCGGGCACCTGTCCCTGTTCGGCTACGACCCGCTGAAGTACATTATCGGGCGCGGCGCGCTGGAGGCCCTGGGCATCGACGTTGAGCTCAGGCCTGGGGACGTGGCGGCCCGGGGTAATTTCTGCACCGTCGACTCCAGCGGGAACCTCTCCGACCGCCGGGCGGGGCGCATCCCGACCCATCTCAGCGCTCCGCTGTGCGAACGGCTGGACGGCATCGAGCTGGACGGGGTGCAGGTGGACGTGTTCCCGGTCCAGGACTACCGCTTCGTGCTTCGGCTCCGGGGCGAAGGCTTGTCCGAAATGATTTCCGAGACCGACCCGCAGATTAACGGCGTACCCGCCCTGGAGGTTAGACCCCTGGAGCCATCCGCCCAGAAAACGGCGGACCTGGTCAACCAGTTCGTTGCCAGGGCGGCCCAGCTCCTTTCCGAGGAAGAGCGGGGGAACATGGTCCTCCTGAGAGGGTGGGCCCAGATGCCGTCCCTCCCGCCCATGGGCGACGTTTACCGCCTCAACCCCGCTGGAATCGCCGCCTACCCCATGTACCGGGGGCTGGCGACGGTGGCGAACATGAGAATCATACCCACTGGTCACACCTTCGGCGACGAAGTGGAAACCCTGAAGGAGAGCTACGATTCCCACGACTTCTTCTTCATTCACTACAAGCCCGCCGACGCCGCGGGCGAGGACGGCGATTTCGACGCCAAGGTCAAGACCCTGGAAGACCTGGACCCCTACATTCCCCAGATCCGCTCGCTCAACCCCGATGTGTTCATGGTGGCCGGCGACCACTCCACCCCGGCGATCATGGCCGCCCACAGTTGGCACCCGGTCCCGTTCATGCTCCACTCCCAGTTGACCCGGGGAGAGGGCATCCCCGGGTTCGACGAGCGGAACTGCGCCACCGGCTCTGTCGGACGCATCCCCGCCACCAACATCATGCTCCTGGCCATGGCCCACGCCGGCAAGCTGACCAAGTACGGCCCCTAGCCAGACCAGCAGCCCAATGCCCCAGCCTCACCCCGAGGAAGATGCTCCATGCCCAGGACGCTGATCGCCGGCAACTGGAAGATGAACACCACTCCGGCCGAAGCGGTTGCCCTGGCCGGAGCCATCCGCTCGTCCGTCGGGGAGGCGGACACCGGCGGCATCGACGTGGCGGTTTTTCCGCCGCTAATATCCCTGCTCCGGGTCAGGGATGAGCTTGAGGGTTCCCCGGTACGGGTGGGCGCTCAGAACATCCACCACGAAGACTCGGGCGCATTCACCGGAGAGGTCTCTCCCGCCATGCTGTCCGGCATCTGCGATTACATCCTCGCCGGCCACTCGGAACGGCGCCAGCTTTTCGGGGAAGACGACGCAACGGTCAACCTGAAGGTGTTGGCCGCCCTCCGCCACGGCCTTCGGCCGGTCCTCTGCGTGGGAGAAACCCTGGCCCATCGGGAGACTGGCGACGCCGCCAGGGTGGTCGCATCCCAAGTCCGCGGCGGCCTGTCCGGGGTGGTTGACATAACATCGGTAGTGGTGGCTTACGAGCCGGTCTGGGCCATCGGCACCGGCCAGGCCGCAACCCCGGAAACAGCCTCGGACATCATGCAGGGAGCCATCCAGGCTACTCTCACGGAAATGTTCGGTCCCGACGCGGAAGACGTTCCCCTGCTCTATGGAGGCAGCGTCAACCCGGCCAACGCCGCCGGTTTCCTGGCCCAGCCCGCCATTCACGGAGCGCTGGTAGGCGGGGCCAGCCTGGAAGCCGGCCAGTTCGCCGGCATCGTCCAAGCGGCCGTTGCCGCTAATGGTACGTCCTGACCCAGCCCTCTGACCGGACACCTCCTCTCGTGGCCGTGGTCGGTCCCACCGCATCGGGCAAGACCGCCCTCTCGGTGGAACTGGCGGAGCGTTTCGGTGGGGAGATAATCAACGCCGACAGCCGCCAGGTCTACCGCCGCATGGACATCGGCACCGCCAAGCCGTCCCCGGAAGAACGGCGCCGCGCACCCCACCACCTCCTGGATATAGTCGCTCCCAACGAGGACTTCAGCCTGGGGGCTTTCCTGGCCTCAGCCCGCGACATCATCGAGGACATCAGCCGGCGCGGACGCCTGCCATTTGTCGTCGGAGGCAGCGGCCAATACATCTGGGCCCTGTTGGAAGGTTGGGACGTGCCGGCCGTGCCTCCCGACCCGGCGTTCCGGGAGTCTATGGCCGGAATCGCTGAACGGGAAGGCCCGGCAGTCTTCCACCGCCGCCTGGCCGAGATTGACCCGCAGCGCGCCGCATCCATCGACCCCCGCAACGTCCGCCGGGTCATCCGCGCCCTGGAAGTCCACCACCAGACCGGAGTAGAGCCGTCCCGGTTGGGGCAAAAGACCGCCAACCCGCCGCCGTCCCTGGTAATTGGACTGACCACCGAACGGGAGCGGCTCTACCAGCGCATCGACCTGCGAGTGGATGCCATGATGTCCCACGGCTTCCCGGAGGAGGTCGCAGCCCTCCGGGAAATGGGATACTCAATGTCGGAAAGTGCGCTCAATTGTCCCGGTTATCGCGAATTGGGGGAGCACCTGGCCGGAAACTGCGGCCTGGAAGACGCGGTGGCTAGAACGAAGTTCCGCACCCACCGGATGGCCCGCCGCCAGTACACCTGGTTCAAGCCCTCCGACCAGCGGATTCACTGGCTCGATACTGAGGCTCCCACCGCCCTGGGCCAGGCCGCCGGGCTGGTCAGGGCCAACGCATTCTAAATTTAGGGTACTGATAGAATCGTGGTGTAAAGCGAGGCAGAGGTACAGGTTGTGAGGTGTGGTGATGAGGAGCGGCGTCGAGGGAACCAGCT
>DAOUIZ010000068.1:0-9052 GCA_034423195.1 Dehalococcoidia bacterium
TCTCGACCATCTCCACCGCGGGCGCACCGTGAGGATAGGCGCTCGGGTCCAGGAGGGCCCCCACCAGCGGGCAATGCCTGTTGGCTTCTACCATCTTCTCCAGCCTTGCTCCCGAGTGCTGACAGAAACACCTGTATTGTCCTGGCCTCATTAGCTGGGACTATTCAAGCACCTGTCCCATGCCCACGGCATCAACAAACCCCCATCAAGCGTGAAGGCCCGGTGACGAAACTGCTTTCCTTCCATCGCATGGGGCCATCCCATGGGAGGACAAAAGTCACGGGACTTGCACACCGCTGCCGTCCCGTTTTACGTGGTTTGCATGTCCACGGCTCAAGATGAAAGTACAAACTCACGAACGGAGAGGTCCGATATGACTATGAGTGAAACCAGCCAGGCAACGGCACTGAAATGCCTGTCCGGCCCCATCCTGGTTCCGCTGGATGGTTCGGACGTTGCAGAAGGCATCCTGCCCTGGGTATACCGCATTGCCAAGGGGGCGAATGCTCCCTTGATACTGCTCACGGTCGTCGACCCGGACGGCCTCGAGTATCCCTCCTGGTTGTCGCCCTTCTCGCAAACGGCGACGCGGGACGACTGGACCGTGTTCTGGGACCAGATTGAGGAAAACTCAAGGATCCATGCCCTGGACGCCCTGACTTCGAAGGCGGCCCATTTGAGGGACAACGGCATCACCGCAACAGCGAAGGCCGTCGTGGGAAACCCGGCGGAACAGATTCGGCGCGTTGCGGAAGACGAAGAATGCGGCTTGATCGCGATGTCAACCCACGGCAGAAACCCCGTCGGACGCAGCATCCTGGGCAGCGTGACCGACAAGGTGCTCCACTCCTCCAGCGTACCGGTCCTGACCATTACCCCGGACAAGGCAGAGACATACCGGAAAGAGGGCGAGGCCCTGACCACGATAGTTGTGCCCCTCGATGGGTCTGAACTGGCCGAACAGGCCCTGCCTTACGCCGAGGAGCTGGCAGGCGCCCTGTCCCTGGAAGTGCTGCTCGTCAGAGTGGTTATGCTGGAGTATCCCTCCTACCTCTACGCCGAGACCGCCATCGGTCTGCCCGACTTCACCGAAAGCATGGTCGAAGAAGCCGGAAGATACTTGGAAGGAGTTGCGAAAGCCCTCAAAGAC
Organism: Dehalococcoidia bacterium; assembly: GCA_034423195.1. Classification (GTDB taxonomy): domain Bacteria; phylum Chloroflexota; class Dehalococcoidia; order Lucifugimonadales; family UBA3495; genus CATOSK01. Next base: position 1,151 of record DAOUIZ010000068.1, read on the forward strand.
AAGGGGTTGACCGTCCGGCATCGGGTACTCCGGGGGGCGTCGGCGCCGGCCCTATTGAACCTGGCCCACCAGACGCCCGGAAACCTCATCGCGATGACAACCCACGGACGGTCCGGGCTGTCCCGGTGGATGATGGGCAGCGTCACCGAGGCCCTGATACGGAGTTCCGGCGACCCGGTCCTGGTAGTGCGCCCTCGATAGCAGGCAGCCCTCCGGTTCCGTCGCGCGCGCGGGGCCGTCTGCTAAAAGGCCGCCGTAACAGCCAGCACCGCCAGCGCGGCCGCGGGCATATACCTTCCCAGCTCGATTGCTCCGTAAGGCAGCAGCCGCAGCGGGCCGGCTTGCCACCATCCCGAAGTCATCTCTTCCACCAGCGCCCGCCGGGGCAGCCTCCAGGCGATGAGGGCCGCCCCGGCGAAGCCCACCACCACGGCAACGCCCGAGCTGGCAATCTGGTCCGCCCACTCGAGAAAAGGCCGTCCCGAAAAGGACAGGTCGACCGGAGTGAAACTCAACGCCGACGGTATTCCCAGGACAACCGTGGCCCCGATGACTGCCAGGGCAGCCTTGTCTTCCGAAAAGCCGAGTTCGTACCGCAAGGGGGCTACGGCCACGGCCAGTATGCTGTAACAGGAGCTGAAGGCCGCAACAAACAATGCCCCGAAGAAAAACGGCGCCAGGAACCTGCCGCCCGGCAGGTCGCCGAAGACTTGGGGAAAGGCCGTGAAGGAAAGCTGGCTGCCCGTGTCCGGCGCGATTCCAAAGGTGTAGATGATGGAGAAGACCGCAATGCCCCCGGTTAGTGAGATTGCCGAATTCGTGACCGCAACGGCAGCGGAGGAAGACAGGATGTTGACGTTCTTGGGAATATAGCTTCCGTAAGTGATGAGGATTCCGGTGCCCACGCCCAGGGAAAAGAAGGCTTGCCCCGCCGCCATGCGCCAGGTATGGGGGTCCAGAAACAGGGCCTGGTCGAAGGAGGCATAGAAAGCCATTGCCTCCGCGGCCCCGGACAGGGTCTGGCAATACAATGCCAGCAGCGCCACCATGACCACCAGCGCCGGCATCAGCACCTTGCTCAGGATTTCTATGCTGCCGGTGCCCCGCCGGAGGACCAGGAATACCAGCACGCCAACGGCAAGAAAGTACCAGATGGAAGCATAGCCGATTGTAAAGTCCTCGAACGTCTTGAGATCGCCCCGGACTGAGTCAACCAGGTAGCCCAGGGTCCACCCGGTAATGACGAAGTAGTAGCTCATCACCACGACGGCCAAAGCCACGATGAACCAGCCCAGCCAGGCCCCGTACCGCCGGTTAATCCGCCGGAACACTCCCACCGGGCCCCGGTTGATGAGGCTGCCGGCGGTGGTCTCCAGCACGAACAGGGGGAGCCCCACCGCCAGGATGCAGATGAAGTAACAGAGAATGAAGGTGCCGCCCCCGTTTTCGCCCACCATGTAGGGGAAGCGCCAGAGGTTCCCCAGGCCGACGGCGGCGGCGACCGACGAAAGAATGAAGCCGCGTTGGGAAGTCCATTCCGGGCGGGCGGGCAGGAGCCTTTCAGCATCCTGATTCATTTCCACATCCTTTCCAGGTCTGGTCCAGTTTAGCCCCCTGCCGGCTTCCCGCCCGTCTTATTCGGCTGCAGCGGGCTCCTGTCCCTGGTCTGGTACGCCGCTGGCAGAGAATTCCCGGGCGGCCTGGGCCATCTCCCGCAGCCGCTTTTCCACGAGATGATGGATTGTCCCCTCAAGGTACGTGCCGTCTTCCTGGCGCTCTCCCGCCGGCATACCGGTCAGGACCTCGATGCCCTCGTCAATGGTGGACACTCCATAAACGTGAAAACGGCCTTCCTCCACCGCCGCCACCACTTCATCATTCAGAGTGAGGTGTTGCAGGTTGTCCCGTGGAACGAGCACACCCTGGCGGTTGGTAAGTCCCCTGGCCTTGCAGACCTCGAAGAACCCCTCTATCTTCTGGGTCGCGCCTCCAATGGCCTGCACGTTGCCGTTCTGGTCCACCGAGCCGGTTACCGCGATGCCCTGGGCGATGGGGACCCCCGAAATCGCGGACAGCAAAGCGTAAAGCTCGGTGGAAGAGGCGCTGTCGCCGTCAACCTCGCTGTAGCTCTGCTCAAATACGATGCTGGCGTTCAGCGACAGGGGTTTGTCGCCGCCGTACTTGCCCCGGAGGTAGCCGCTCAGGACCATGAACCCCTTGTCATGGATTCTGCCGCTAAGTTTGGTCTCCCGTTCCACGTTCACCAGTTGCCCCCGGCCCAGCGAGACCCGGGCCGTTATCCGGCTGGGTCTCCCGAACAGCACCTCGCCAAAGGAAAGAACGGCCAGACCGTTGACCTGCCCTATCGCCTCGCCGTCCGTCGGGATGAAGATGGTGCCTTCTTCGATTAGCTCCCGGTACCGGTCCTCCACCAGGCCTGACCGGTACCGGCGCTGCTCGATGGCTTTTTCCACGTGGTCGCCCATTACAACCCGGCTTTCGTCCTCATTCGCCCAGAAATTTGCTTCGGTGAGGATATCGACCACTTCCATCAGCCTCGTGGTGAGCTTGTTCTGGTGTTCCGCCAGCCGGCTGGAATAGTCGACGATTCGGGCCAGGGCAGTCTTGTGAAAGGGCATGAGATCCTGTTCCCGGCTCCGCTCGGCAACGAAGGCTGCGTACTTGGCTATGTTTTCGGAGGTCCGTTCCATAACCGTGTCGAAATAGGCCGCCACCTTGAAATTGCGGTGAAAGTCCTCGTCCATAGTCTGCAGCAATCTAAGTATTTCCGGAGTGCCGATGATGACGATCTTCGTGTCCACCGGGACCGGCTTGGGGCGCAGGGTAGAAGTGGGTATCGGGCTGTACTGCTCTCCCATGTTCTCAATTCGTACTTCTCCGGTGCGCAATGTCCTCTTGAGGGTCTGCCAGGAAAACGGGTTGGTCAGCAGTTCGTTGGCCTGCAGCACCAGGAATCCGCCATTGGCTTCGTGAATGGCGCCGCCCTTGACCATGGTGTGGTCGGTTACCAGCGTCCCCATCCGCGCCCGGTAGTCAATGCGTCCGAAGAGGTTGTAGTAGGTGGGGTTCTGCTCGAAGACCACCGGGGCATGGTCGCATACGGTGTTGTCCACCAGGCTGTTGACCCGGTATCTGACGAACGCATCCTCTTCCAGGGCCGGCGGACCGAAGGGAACCGGCGTGGGCTCCCTTGGCTTGAAGACCTCCAGGTTGTTCACCATGTCCGTTTCCACATGGTCCAGATAGGAGATTATGTCGGGATAGTCCGAGTACTTGTCCTGCAGCTCGTCTATTATAGGAGTAAGGGTGAAGCGGACTATCTCCCGGTCCACCTGGCGCGTCTCCTCCTGACCGCTCTTGCCCAGCCTCCTGATGTCGGCCAGGGTGCGGTTTATGAGGAGCTGGAGCTGGGTGCCCCGCTCCTGGATCGCTTCCTTCTCCGAGTCGGGCAGGGCGGCGTAGACGGCTTCGTCCATGGGTTGACCGTCCTTCAGCGGAAAGGAGGTAATCCCCGCCTGGGTGAACCGCAGGGCGAAGCCGGCCGCGGTGGCCGCCTTGTCCAGCGCCTCGGTCATCTCCTGGCGCTTGGCCTGGAGGTCCTGCATTACGGTTTCCACCCGTTCCGTATACTCGTCGCTCTCAAAAGCCCGGGGAATGTCCCGGCGCACCGTATCCACCAGCTCGTCCATGTCCGAAGCCAGTATCCTCATGCTCCCGCAGGGAAGGCTGATGGGCTGGGGCTGCGAGCGGTCCTGGAAGTTGTAGACATACCCCCAATCGGGAGGGCTCGCCTGCCGGCCCGCTACCTGCTCTATGTGCGACGTCAGGGCGGTGCTCCGGCCCGTTCCCGGCGGTCCCGATACGAACAGGTTAAAGCCCGGCTCCTTCATGTTCAGCGCCAGTTCCAGGGCGCTGAGCGCCCGCTCCTGGCCGATCATTCCTTCGAGAGGGACGATCTCCACGGTGGTTTCGAAGCCAAGACTCTCCGGGTCGCACTTGGCGTTCAGCTTCTCTGCTGGGACTTCAAACCCCTCGGCCATGGTGAATCTCCTTTGTGCGTCTGCCCGCGGCAATCAGGATTGCATGGTGTGTCCGGCCCTTCCCACCCTGCTGTCAGAGGCCGCAGAGCGGGCCCGGGCTCAAGCCTACTGCCCCATTGCCGCCCGCAGAATCTGGACCAAGTGCCAGGGATCGAAAGGCTTGGATAGAAATCTGTCGCCAACCGGCCCGTAGATGTCGGTGAATTCCTCGATGTCTTGTGCCGACAGGACCACCCAGGGGAGGGCCGGGCTTCCTCGACGGTCGGGTTCCATCAGCCGGCTCAATACCTGTCCCCCAAACTCGCCTGAAAGGTCCAGGTCGAGGACCACCGCATCAGCTTCGGCTTGGTCCAGGGCCTTCAAGGCTTCTGGGCCGGCCCGGGCATGGATGGGGTCGAATCCGGCGGAACGCAAGGCCAGCAGGATCATCCTGCCGACGCCCATGTCCGCCTCAATTAGGAGAACCCGGCGCGAACCGACGCCCATAGGCCCCCTTGTCCTGCTGCCCGCGTTTCTGGAAATACCGGAGCGCCCTCCTTTCAGCAATGCTTGAGGCCCCTACTGTAGGCCGCCCTTGTAGATGAGGCGTGAACCGGGATGGTTCCAGTGTCGAGATTGTGTGAAAGCGGGGCGCTCCAACCCCCCGGGTTGCATGGTTGGACCGCCGGCCAGGAGGCGCGGCCGGTCAGGAAGTGGAAGGCCCGGCCATTCGGTAGCCCACCTGGGGCACGGTGAAGATGAACCGGGGATTGCGGGCGTCGTCTCCCAGCTTGCGGCGCAGATTGCGGACGATGGCCCGCACCAGCTGGCTTTCCCCGGAATAGTCCGGCCCCCAAACGCGCTGAAGAATCTGGTCGTTGGTCAACACCCGGCCGGCGTTTACGGAAAGCTCGTACAGCAGCTTGTACTCGGTGGGCGTGAGAGGAACCTCTTCCCCGGATACGGAAACGTGGCGTGCGGCGTAATCTATGACCATGTCTTCGAAGGCCAGGGGCGGGCGCACTTCCAATTGGTCCGGCAGCACACGCCGCCGCATGGAAGCCTCGACCCTCGCCAGCAACTCCGAGGCCGAAAAAGGCTTGGTAATGTAGTCGTCGGCCCCCAGCCTCAGGGCGCGCACCGCATCCTCCTCGTTGTCCCGGGCCGTCAGAAAAATGACCGGCACGCCGGAAATCTCGCGGATTCGCTCCAGGATGTCGAATCCGCTGGCATCGGGGAACAGGAGGTCGAGGAGGACTACCTGGGGTTCTTCCCTGTCCGCCAGGCGTATCACCTCGTCCGGATTGTCGGTGACGATGGGGTGATAACCCGCCTGTCCCAAGATGTTCTGAAGATGCCGCAGCACCTGGGGCTCGTCGTCCACTGCCAGAACCCTGGTTTTCGTACCACCCTGGGCTACCCTTCCCATGTGGTGGGACTGACGGCTGACCTGGGTCGGAGGCGTTGGCCCTGGCTCATGCTCCAGCGGAAGCGTGAAACTGAAGGTAGCGCCCTGACCCTCACCCGGGCTTGCCGCCCAGATCCGCCCGCCGTGGGCCTCTACGATTCCCTTGCATATCGCCAGGCCCAGTCCGTTGCCCCGGGACCCGCTTCCCGGTTCTCCCCGGGCCTGAAAGAACTTTCGGAAAACGTGAGGCAGGCTTGCCGGGTCCAGGCCCCGGCCCTGGTCTCTCACATGGATGGTGGCGTTCTCGGTGCCGGTTTCCGCCTCAATCGTGATGCGAGAGTCCTCGGGCGCAAACTTGCCCGCGTTGCCCAGGAGATTGCTCAGGACCTGGTCGATCCTGCGGCGGTCCGCCTTTACCGTCGTGACCCCATCGGGAATGTCAATGACTATCTCCTGGTAGCCCCCACTCCGGGAGAAGGCCAGTTTCGCCGCCTCTAGGGCTTCTCCCAAATCGCAGGCTCCCGGGGTGACCGAAAGAGACCCGGCCTCGATTCGGGTCATGTCCAGCAGGTTGTTGATCAGGTCCCGCATCCGGTCTGCCTGCTCATCGATGATTTCAAAGAACTCGTGGATCTCCTTCTCGTCCAGGGGATACGGGCTGCCCAGCACCGTTGCCGCGGACCCCTTGATGGCGGTGAGGGGAGTCCTCAATTCGTGGCTCACTATTCCAAGAAACTCGCTCTTCAGCCTTTCCAGTTCCTCCAGGGGCGAGATATCCTGGATGATTGATACGGCCGCGGATATCTCTCCTCCCTCTCCGTATATGGGAGTGGCGCTCACGAGGGTGAGTACATTCGAACCGTCGGTCAACCTGTGGACCACCTCCTCTGCGCGGATAACCTCGCCGTCAACCAGGGCCCGCAGAATCGGGTGCGCCTCATCGAGAACTGCCCCACCCGCGCTGTCCTTCCCTGACCCTCCGGGATTTACCAGGGCGCTGCCGGTCCCGGAAGACAGCCCAAGGACGCGTTCGGCCTCCCGGTTCGCAACCAGGATTCGCTCGCTGCCTGCCTCGATCATCAGAACGGCCACGGGAGAGAGCCGCACCAGCGATTCGAGACGGCGGCGCTCGTTTTCCAGGGCTTCGTACTGCTGGGCGTTGTGAATCGCCAGGGCGGCGTGGGACGCGAACAATACGAGAATGTCCTCATCCTCGGCGGTGAACTCGACATCACCCAATTTCTCAGTCAGGTACAGGTTGCCCAGCGGCTCACTGTCCAGCCGGATAGGAGCCCCCAGGAAGCTTTTCATTGGAGGATGGTTCGGAGGGAAACCGATTGATTGGGGGTGCCTGGAGAGGTCGGCCAGCCGCAGCGGCCTCTGCTGTTGCTGAAGCAGTCCCAGCAACCCAAGACCTTTGGGCAGGTTGCCCAGCTCCTCCCGCTGGACTTCCGTGATGCCGTGGGTAACGAAGGTGCGCACCTGGCCGGAGTCGTCAAACACGGCCACTGCGCCATACCGGGCGCCCGTCAGGTCCGACGCCGCGTCGACAATATCCTGGAGAACGGTGCCAAGATCGAGACTGGACGTGATCCTGCGGCTGACGCTGCTTAACTGGGACAGCCTCTCGCGAAGGCGCCTGTTTTCCCCGTGAAGCCTGGCAAGCCCCAGATTGGAATCGGCGTCCGTCGACACAGCGCGTCGCTCCGCTTATGCAGTTGTTGGCCTGTAACTTTGCTTACATAAAATGATACCCCAGAGCAGCCAATACATCCACAAGCGGCCCTTGGTCCCGCACGGTCTCACTGATCAAATGTAATGCAGCGATTGGCGTCTTCCGGATATTGAGCAGGTGGTTTGTACCCCGGCTAAGACCACCAAAATGGAATCCTTTCCGATGGGGGGCCGCGTCCTATCGCGGACCGCGCCTTTGCATGGCGTCGTAGTTGTCCACCATTCTCCGGCTGGCGGACAGGTCCGGGTCAGGCAGAAGCTACGGCGGATGGTGTGGGAACGATTATAAACGATTATACAGGAGATACAATCAGAGGGCATACATATCACTGGACAATTAAAACATGATAAACCCAAGATAATAGGTCTTGACAACTACTGGCGCATTCGATAATGTGTCGCAGGCATCTAAATTGGGCTGGGAGTTGACGAAGGGAAACAGCAGTAGGCGTCTGAAAATATAGACGCCCAGCCCCGCTACAGGGCTGGGCGCGGTATGGGGAACGCTCCGGTGCGGACGACTGCCACATCTAACCCGCGCCAAGAGCCTCGGCCACCCCCATACTACCGGTTGGGCCTCTTGTTTTTCAAGCGATTGCACCCGGGTGCCAGGGCCGACGCATTCTAATTGGAGAGGATGGAGAGCAGGTAGTCGTTATCCCAAGCGGCCAGCTTTCGCTTGGCCTTGACTGAGAGTTTGGAGTGCCGGTCCTGCCGCAA
>DAOUIZ010000069.1:0-17680 GCA_034423195.1 Dehalococcoidia bacterium
TGGATGCCCTGTCCTTTCCCGATGAACCTCCAATTCCTCCGCTCCTCGGTCGTGGAATGGACCAACCTCGGAAACCAGTCCAGCGGCACCGAAATCGTCCTCCCGTCGGACAGTTCTGCGGTTAATGTGTCCTCGGTAACGGTCACCTCTTCTGCTTCCGGGACCCGTACTTCAATCGTTGAAATAATCATCCCATGCCTTTATCAGGATAGTGTGGGCTTCTTCGATGATCCTGGATATTTGGCGTATATCGGATCTCCTCAGCCCTCCGCTCCGGTCGAGTCTCACCGGCGACAGCCAGAACTTGGCGACTCTGTCATCTCTCTCGACATGCACGTGGGGAGGCTCACCCCGGTCGCCCGCGTAGAAGAAAAACCGGAAAGGCCCTCGGCGAAAAATCGTCGGCATCGCGCAAACACTATCCTAACCAAAGCGGCCGATTTCGCCAACACCCCACCCTATCCCAATCAATCCCGCCCGCCCATCACAATCAGGGGGTTTGGGGGATGAATCCCCCAACGCACCCCGTCATTTCTCAGGACTACTCCGCCCCATCGGAAACAACCCCCGTACCTCCCCTCCCGTCCCGAACAGGAACCCCCGGATCGCCGCGTTGTACCGCTGGTACACCAGCCCCGTCCCCAGCAGCAGCACCCCCAGCGTCACGAACGCCGCCACCCGGTATCCCCGCTCCAGCAGGAAAACATCGAACACGAACAGCTTTGCCACCGGAACCGCCAGCAGCGCCATCCCTGCCAGCCGCACCACCGCCGACCGCATCACGATCCCCGCCCCAATCACTCCAATCGCATAGACCGCCCAGAACACCGTCAGGGACAGGTTCATTGCGCTGATGTAATCATCCCCGGTCCGCAATTCCATTGCCCCGAAATACTTCACAATCTCCGCGCTAAACGCCCACACGCTCACCACGTTAACCGCCACCGCCAAGCCCCGGGGAACAACCCAGTCCCATTGACCGGCGTAGTCCCCCCGTCGCCACCAAAGCCCCACGCCGGTTAGTGCCAGGGCAAATAGCACGTACACCAGGAAAGGAGTGTTCAGTGCGGGAGTAAACACCCACGGGCCGAGACTCACCGCGAAAGTATCCACCAGCATCAGCTTCAACCCTGCCATCGCCATCAGCGTCACGCCTCCCCAACGCGCCAACCGGAGCCGGAACACCAGCCCCACGCCCGTCAGGACAAAGCCGTAGACGGTGATAATCGCCGTCGTGGCCAGCAGTTGGGCGCCCAGCAGTGAGTCCGCCAGCCGGCCCGGGCCGCTGTCTATGCCCAGGATCGGACCCTCCAGCGTCTCGATGTACTGGACTATCTCCAACCCCAGCAGCAGCAGCGTCAGCCCGTTGGCCGCGATGAACAGCCCCTCTGCCGTCCCCTTCTCCCACTCCCGCTGCGCGTCCCGGAAGTGCCGGTATAGGACGCCGGCCGCGTAGCCCCCCGCGATCACCACTAGGAAAATCACCACCCGCTCGTTGATGACCGGAACGAAACCCTCCAGGTCTATCTCTACCTGCGTCAGCAGCAGGTGGGCCGCCGACAGCGCCAGCGTCCCCAATCCGAAAATCCGGGTGTACCACCGCTCCAGCCGGAACCCGGCCCACACCAGCGCCGCCCCCTGCGCCGCCCATGACACCGTGATCCACACCCCGGTGAACTGCAGCGGAATCGCCACCGCGAAAAAGACCAGTGCCGCCACCGCCGCCGTCACCACCAGCTCCGACGTTCCGCCCAGCCGCTTCACCGACGCGAGGGTTATCAGCCCGTAGAGGGCCGCCAGCCCGAACGCCACTATTCCCTGCCAGTCCGGGTACTCCGCCAGCACGAACATCGACAGCCCGAAATACGCCCCCGCGTTCACCCCCAGCAGTCCCAGGTCCAGCGGCCCCGGCAGCCGCCGCCACAGCAGGTGGAAAAGCGTCGTCGCCCCGGCGAACACCAGGAAAACCCCGGTCAGGGCAACCTGCACCATCACCGGTCCGAAATCCGGGAACTCCAGCAGCCAGTACCCGAACAGCCCGTAGGAACCCGCCCAACCCAGCAGCGTGAACCACTGCCAGTTGCGGAAGGTCGCAACTCCCAGGATTCCCAGGTCCACCAGCAGGATGTATGCCAGCACCAGCCGGATGTCCGGCAAGTCCCGTCCCAGCAGCACCGGCGCCAGGAACGCGCCGACGATCCCCAGCACCGCGATTACTATGGACCCGTAGCGCAGGGACAGCAGGCCCGCCGCCACGACTACCGCCGCGACGCCGAGAAACGCACCCTCCGCCGGAATCAGCCCATACAGCCCGTAGGCGGCATAAAGGGACAGGTAGAGGACAATCGCTCCGCTGGCCGTCACCGGCTGCGCCCACAGCGGGACCCGCCGCTGCGACAGCTCCCCCAGGCCCAGCAGAACCACGCCCAGCCCAACTCCCAGCAGCACCCGGCCTGTATCGCCGATCCAGTTGTTGTCGAAGGCCAGCTTCAGGAAGAACCCAACCCCCACCACCAGGGCAATCCCCCCGATGATTGCCAGCCAGTTCCGCCCCAGCACCTGCTCCCAGTCAATGGCCGGAACGCGAGTACCTGGCCCCGGACCGGAAGGTGCCGCCGTTGCCGCCGTTGCGGCCGGTGCCCGGTCCGCCTCAGTGGCTCCGGCAGCTTCTTCCCTCGCTCCCCCCGGGACCGCCACCGGAACCGGCTCAGGTGACGGAGTCTGGGGGGTTGTCGCGTCCCGGACCGCCGGTTCAGGAGTGGCTGGTTCGGGAGTGAATGTCTGCGTTTGCGGCCCCGGTCCTGCCCCCGCTTGTTCCGCCCGCCCGGCCGTCATCTGCTCCAGCCTGGACAACCGCTGTTGCAGCCGACCCATCAGCCGTCCCGCCTCCGCCATCTCCTCCCGCACCGATGCCAGCTCCTGCCGGAACTCCCCCATTTGCCCTTCGGATGCGGGGTTGGATGCCGGGTTCAGGCCGCCGTCCGGCTCTCCCCCGGAAGACCGGGGCAGCTCCGACCCGCAGCCGGTACAGAAGCGTCCGTCAGCCTCGTTCAACTGCCCGCAGTTGGGACACCCAATTTCCCCGGCCATAGCCCCGCCCCCTGGTTCCCTCAAAGTTCCACCGGACTTACCCGACTATAACACCGCTCCGTCCACGCTCCCCTTTAACCGGCTATGCGGCTTCCCATCACTTGCCCCAACCCCGTCGTCCCTGCGTAGGACTCCGCGCGACGGGCGCTGCCGTTGAGACAAGCCTGCCCCCGCGCAGGCGGGGGTTACCCTGCGGCAGCGGCGGAGTCGCAAAAAGGGGACCCATGCTCCGGTAATTCCCCCAAACCCATCTCCTCCGCCCAACACCTCTCCCGTCGCCCCCTCGCCGAGCCTGCCCCGCCTACGCTTCCTCCCGCCATTCCCGCGCAGAGCCTGCCCCTGGCGACTGAGGAGGGACGACGAAGGAGGGAAAGGGGCGGGAATCCAGACCCCGGTAAATCCTTCCCCATAACCTCGTGTCCCTCTTGGAGATGCACCAACATGGTGGTATTTTCACCACCATGTTGGTGCCTCAATCAGGTGCCAGGACCCGCCCCGTGCAACCCTCGCAGCGTCGCAGAATATCCTCCGTCCATCCCCACCTGGTCAGGCTGGATGCCCTACCCCCTAATCGTCCCCGCCCGGGAACTCCCCCAAGATTCCTGACAGTTGCCCCTTGCCAAGCCCGGTGCCGTCTTCCTACGATAATCGCAGGCTTCTCATTCAACAGCCCTGAAATCCTGAATCCAACCGCTCCACTGAGGTAAATGTGGCAGAATGCATCAAAATGCGGCAGATATTTTTCCTCCCCGCGCCCTTCACTCCCGTTGACACCCAACCCTCCCTTCCATAAACTGCCGCGTGTCCCGTCCCACCCCTTCCCCGGCAGGAATGGAACCAACAGGTTTGTGGCAAGCTACAACAGACGTCCTTGACTCCATCGCCACCGGAGCCGGAATCCTCGGCACCGGCGGCGGCGGTAACCCCTACATCGGCCAGCTCCGCGCCCGACAGGCCATCGAAAAACACGGCCCCGTCACCGTTCTATCCCCCGATGAACTCCCCGACGACGCCCGCGTCATCTGCGTTGGCGGTATCGGCGCCCCCACTGTCGGAATCGAGAAGGTCCGCGACCTCCAGTCCTACTATGCCCTCCGCGCCATCGAGGAATACACCGGCGTGAAGGCCACCGCCCTCATCTCCAACGAGATTGGCGGCAGTAACTCCGTCGAACCCCTCATCCCGGCGGCCATCGCCGGACTGCCCGTCGTCGACGCTGACGGCATGGGCCGCGCCTTCCCCGAGTTCCAGATGAAGACCTTCTTCGTCTACGGCGTCCCCTGCTGCCCCCTGGCCATCGCCGACGAGAAGGGTAACTCCATCATCGTCCGCGAGACCGTCACCCCCGAGTGGGCCGAGCGTCTCGCCCGCGCCGCCACCATCCAGATGGGATGTGTTGCCTGCTACGCGGTCGCCCCCATGACCGCCGAGCAGGTCCGCCGCACCGCCGTCCCCCACACCCTCTCCCTAGCCCGCGACCTCGGCGACGCCGTCCAGCAGGCCCGCGCCGCCGGATCGGACCCCTTGGACGCCATCCTTTCCACCTGCCCCGGACGCGTCCTCTTCACCGGCAAGGGCGTCGACCTCGACCGCCGCACCACCGCCGGATTCGCCCGCGGCGCCGTCGCCATCGACGGTCTCGGCTCCTTCAGCGGCAGCCGCATGGACATCGACTTCCAGAACGAGAACCTCATCGCCCGCCTCGATGGAGAAATCGTTTGCACTGTCCCCGACCTCATCTGCGCCGTCGCCTCCGACACCGGCGAGCCCGTCACCACCGAGCTGATGCGCTACGGCCTCCGCGTCACCATCCTCGGCTTCCCCGCTCCCGCTCTCTGGACCACCCCAGAAGGATTGGCCGCTTCCGGTCCCCGCCACTTCGGCTACGACACCGGCTACCGCCCCTTGCAGGTGCAGGTCTAGCCCTCTTCCCATGTTCATCGGCGTAGACGTAGGCGGCACCAACACCGATGCCGTCCTCATGGACGGGTCCCGCCTCGTCGGAGCGGCCAAGCTGCCCACCACCGCCGATGTCACCGACGGCATCGTCAACGCCGTCACCGAGCTTCTCAGGCAGCACCCATCCCGTGAGCAGGTCGGCGCCGTCATGGTCGGCACCACCCACTTCACCAACGCCCTGCTGGAACGCCGCCATCTCTCCCCCACCGCCGTCATTCGCCTGTCCCTCCCCGCCACCCAGCTTCTCCCGCCCCTCGTTGACTGGCCTAACGATCTCAGGGATGCCATCGCCGGCGTCACCCGCATGGTCGGCGGCGGCCACGAGTTCGACGGGCGCGAGATATCCCCTCTCGACCGCGATGCTATCCGCCAGGCGGCCCTTGACATAAAGAAGGAAGGCGTCCGCGCCGTCGCCGTATCCGGCGTCTTCTCCCCGGTGGACCCCTCCCACGAGACCGAGGCCGCTGCCATCATCGAAGAAGCAGCCCCCGGCCTCCGTGTCTGCCTCTCCCACGAAAACGGCCGCATGGGCCTGCTGGAACGCGAAAACGCCGCCGCCCTCAACGCCTGTCTCGGAGACGTGGCCCTTTGGACAGTCCAGGGAATCGAAGCCGCTCTCCGTCAGCTCGGCATCAGCGCCCCCCTGTTCATGAGCCAGAACGACGGCACCCTCATGGACGCGGGGTTCGCGGCCCGTTTCCCCGTCCTCACCATCTCCTCCGGCCCCACCAACTCCATGCGCGGCGCGGCCTGGCTCTCCGGCATCACCGACGGCATCGTCGTCGACGTGGGCGGCACCTCCACCGATGTCGGAGCGCTGGTCAGAGGCTTCCCCCGCGAGTCCGCCGTCGCCGTCAGCCTCGCCGGAGTCCGCACCAACTTCCGCATCCCCGACATGGTCTCCATCGCCCTCGGCGGCGGCACCGTCGTCCAGACCGACCCCTGGCGCATCGGCCCCGAGAGCGTCGGCTACCGCCTGCCCGATGAATCCCTCACCTTCGGCGGAAACACCCTCACCGCCACCGACTTCGCCGTCGCCGCCGGACACGCCGAACTGGGGGACCCCCGCCTCGTCGCGGGACTATCCCCTTCCCTGGTATCGCGGGGCATGGCCGAAATCCGGGAGCGCGTCGAAACCGCGGTGGACAGCGTCAAGCTCAGCCGGGACGCCGTCCCCGTAATCTTGGTTGGAGGGGGCAGCATCCTCTTGGGCGACACCCTCGCCGGGGCATCCCGTGTCCTGCGCCCCGAGAACGCTGGCGTCGCCAACGCCATCGGCGCCGCCATCGCCCAGGTTGGCGGACAGGTTGAGCGGGTCTATTCGATGGAAGCTGGCAATCGGGCTGAAGCCATCGCTGACTGCTCCGCCGCCGCCGTCAACCAGGCTGCCGCCGCCGGAGCCGATCCCTCAACCATTGAAGTGGTGGACATTGAGGAAGTCCCCCTCACCTACCTCCCCAGCAACGTCACCCGCGTCCGCGTCAAGGCCGTCGGCAACCTCGCCGACCCCCGCCGCTGACCCCGCTCCCGCCCTTCACGACGCCGATGTCGTCTGGTGCCGCCCGATGTACCCGATGATGACCTTCTGCAAAGTCCGGTCCCAGTCGAACCCGATTCGTATCGTCCGCCGCGGATCGAACCCGGTTCCCTTGCCGATGTGCTCCCCCAGCCAGATGATCCGCCCATTCACCCGCGTCGTGTAGGCATTTCGGTACAGGGCCATCGTGTTGTCGTGCTGGCTCGTCTTGTACCACATCCCGCTGGCCTCCCGGCACGATACATCCAGATCCGGATTCGTCGCCAGGCCGATGCGCGAGTCGTAGTAGCTCGTCGCCAGCCATTCCAAAGCCCTCCAGACCTGCTCCGGCCACTTGAACGGATTATCCTCGATGGTGGACTCCGAGTTGCACTGGAACAGCAGGCGGTCCCGGAACCTCTCTGCCGCCAGTTCAACTGCCGCCTTCACATCCTCCAGGATGGGGAACTCCACCTCCTCGACAGAGCCGTCCTCCTTGTAGGCCAGGGCCAGGCGCAGACCCTCTCCCACGCTGCGGGTCTCGTACAACTGTTCCTTTAACGCCTTGACCTGCTGCTCCAGGTCGTCGTTTTCCTTGTCCAGATCCTGTATCTCCAGACGCATCAGCAGGTAGTCCTCAATCTGGCACGACGGCACTTCCTGGAACGCCTCTTCCCGCACCGCTCCCGTATTCGCCGAGGAGTGGTTCTGTTTGAGGGGATCGTTGGGGGAATCGTCGTGTTCCCCCGTCCCGTCCAGGACGAGGTTGGTCCCCTCTCCCGCCGCTGTCTTCTGCCGGACCGGCCCCACCCCGGAGCCTTCGTACGCAGCCATGAGCTGGTCCAGGGACTCCCCCGCAGAAGTGATGGCCGGCATCAGGTCCATCCGGCTTTTCGCCCTCTCCATCTCCTCTGAAGCCACCTCCGCCCGCTCGTGAATGGGTGCGTATTCCGCCAGCATTTCCTTGAGCCTTGCTGCCAGCCCATGTGCTTCCCCCAGGTCAACCCCATCCAGCAGGTTGGCAACGAACCACCGCTCGGCGTTCCACTGGAAGAACCCCGTCAGTTCCCCGTACTCCTCGCATATCTCCGCGAAGAGGTTGTCCACGGAGACAGCCAACTCCCGCTCCGACTTTTTGCCCTCGATGATCCCGGCGACACCCTCGGAGAAGCCGGGGATTATCTCTTCCCACGCCGCCGCATCGGCCGGCAGCCGCCTCAGCGCGTCCAGCGCGTCCTCCAGCAGCGAAGCTAATTGCCCGATTCCCGGTTCTCCCTGCTCGTCGGCGTCCAGCAGAAACGTTCCCGTCATCAGCTCCATCACCAGGATCGCCGCATCCCCGTCCATCTCCGGGTGGTCTGCTGAGAACGCTGCCGCCGCTTCCGTCAAAGGATGGCTGCTCAGGCCCAAGCCTAGCTCTCCCCCGGAAAAATCAAGCTCCATGACCGGCACTCCGCAGCATTCCAGGTGCGAAGCTGCAACTTCCCGCAAATCTTCCTGGGATTCGTACCACACCCTAAACACGGCACCAGCCAAATGGTTATTTGCCTGTACGTCGCGGGTGACCATTGGATTCAGCTTGTATGGGGGAGCCGACGCGGCCGTCCCCGGCCTGAACCCAGGGACGGTGATGTACTCGTTGACGGCCCTCCTCAAGCCGTCCCGAGCCTCAGTTGAAACCCGGTCCCTCCACGTCAATGCACGTTTCACCACTGCCTCTCGAAACTCCGGAGACATCTGGAACGACATCAAGCTGAAACTGATGGTTTCGTTGCTTCCCGACCGGTTGCCCGGGGTGCCTTGCATCGCCGCAACTTCCTTAACCAGAATGGTGATCCTGCATTCATCTATCTTATGCGGGCCGCTTTGGCTGCGCAAACCCGGAGGGTCCTCCCGGTAACAAACCGGGGGACAGCCAATAGCCGCTCCTCGGCCGGTCCTCAAAACCCCTCCAAGTGAAACTTGGCGCAATCTTGACGCGAATTATCGCCGGGAATATCATGGTGCCGTCGCCTTTATGTGAGGACGCGAACGCCCTGTTATCGGCTCGGAATTCCCGAATCCAGGGCGGCTATCACCTCAACATAAAGGAGGCGTGGTAGGAAACCGTAACGGCAAGCGACCCCAGAGAGCCAGGCACGACCCCAACGGAGCCTGCAAGCAGTCTTGGACAAGTCACCTTAATTGGCGACGGAGCAGGCGGCCCCTTTTGGGACAAAGCGGCCCCGGAGGGGGAAACTAAAGCAACCCTAGGAACCCGAACTTTAAGGAGGAAAGGAATGGCAGACAAGGACATCGCATTAATGGCCCACCTGATGCGCCGTGCCGGGTTTGGCGCGACGTACGAGGAACTTGAGGCCCGTGCCGCTAGAGGCTACGAGGCCACCGTGGAAGAACTGGTCAACCCCGAGAGTCAGCCCGAAATCGAGCGCGACATCCTGATGCGCTATCAGCCGCAGTGGGTTTCTCAGGCCGGTTTGGAGGGTCAGCAGGAGGAGTGGACCTTCCGCATGATCAACACCAAGCGGCCGCTGGAGGAGAAGATCGCCCTCTTCTGGCACCAGATATTCTGCACCGGCCACGCCAAGTGCGAGTACCCCAGGCAGCAGCAGATCGAGTTTGACATGTTCCGCACCATGGGAATGGGCAGCTTCGAGGACCTGCTCATGGGCCTCTCCCAGGACCCCGCTATGGTGTTCTACCTGGACAACTGCATGAGCCACAAGGACGCCATCAACGAGAACTGGGGCCGCGAGCTTCTCGAACTCTTCTCGATGGGCGTCGGCATGGACGGCCAGGCCAACTACTCCGAGGACGACGTAAAGGAGTGCGCCCGCGCCTTCACCGGCTGGACCGTGACCAACTCCGTCCCCCGCTACCCCTACGGCAAGTACGAGGCCGCCTTCATCTACGACCCCTCGGACCACGACTACGGCGAAAAGACCTTCCTGGGCGAGACCGGGAACTTCAACGGCGAGGACGTGGTGCGTATCATTGCCCGGCAGCCCGGCACGGCCCGCTTCGTCTCCCGCCACCTCTACAACTTCTTCGTGGCCGACGAGCCCCAGGTTCCGGCCTGGCAGAACACGCCGCCCCGGGACCCCGAAGCCATCAAGATGCTCGAGGACGAGTACTTCCGCTCCGGCTACGACATCCGCTCCATGCTGCGGGTGCTGTTCAACAGCGACTTCTTCAAGAATTCCCGCTTCACCAAGGTGAAGAGCCCCACCGAGACCGTGGTCGGCACCATGAGGCTTGTCGAAGACTTCGACACCCCCAGGCCGGGCCTCAACGCTATGGCCCTAACCATTCGCTACATGGGTCAGGACCTGCTCAACCCGCCGACGGTGGAAGGATGGCACACTGGCCGCGAGTGGATCGATAGCGGCACCCTGGTCGAGCGCATCAACTTCACCGCCGATGCCGTCGGTGACACCAGCCACCGGGGAGTCCAGGCCATCATCAACCGCCTGGCGTCCCAGGGCGACATCCTCTCTCCCGAGCAGTTGGTTGACGGCTGCCTGGAACAGCTGGGTGCCTATGAGTTGGCCGAGGTCACTCGGAACGAGCTGGTTGAACTGGCCCGTAGCGAAGGCGAACTCCGCACCGGCGCCGATGATTTCGGTCAGCGCGTCAGCCAGATGCTCCAGTCCATCGTTGCCACCACCGAATACCTTTTCGCGTAGACTTAGACGAAGCTGCCCTGCGGGCCTTTTGAATGGTTCGCAGGGGTGGTAACCCTGACCTTCATAAGGAGGAAAGAAATGACTTCCACCAAGAAAGACCCGGTGCTGGTGGTCCTCCAGTTGTCCGGGGGCAACGATGCCCTGAACACCATCGTACCCTACGGCGACCCCCTTTACCTGGACAACCGGCCCAACGTCAGGATCCCCATCGACCAGGTCCTGCCCATCAACGACAACATTGGCTTCAACCCCGCCATGGGCCCGGTGAAGCGGCTGTACGATGACGGCAAGGTTGCCATCATCCAGGGCGTGGGCTACCCCACTCCCAGCCGTTCCCACTTCCGTTCCATGGACATCTGGCACACCTGCGAACCGGAAAAGGTCGGCGATGAAGGCTGGCTGGGCCGCGCCATCAAGGATATCGACCCCAACAAGGAAAACGTGCTCACCGGCGTCAACTTCGGGCGCGGCCTTCCCCGTTCCCTGGTCGCCCCCGGAGTACCCGTCGCCTCCGTCGGCAACCTGGAGACCTACGGTGTGCTGACCGGAATCGAGGTCGAAGAGCAGCGGGCCAAGGCCCTTGATGTCTTCTCCCGTGTCTACTCTCCCATGATCGGCCAGGGCCCGGTGCTGGACTACTTCGCCCAGACCGGCCTGGACGCTCTCGAAGGCGCTGACATCCTCAGCACCGCCCCCGCCATGTACTCCTCCAGCGTGGAGTACGGCGGCGACGTTGTCGGCCAGTACATGAAGAATATCGCCCAGGTCCACCTGGCCAACTTCGGCACCCGGGTCCTGTACACCACGGCCCCCTACAACAGCTTCGACACCCATGCCGGCGAGCTGATGAACCACACCCGGCTGTGGAACGAGACCTCCAACGCCATCGCCGACTTCTACGACGATCTCAAGGAGCACAATGCCTCCGACAACGTAGTCCTGCTGGTCTTCACCGAGTTTGGCCGCCGCGTCCACGACAACGGCTCCGGCACCGACCACGGTTCCGGCGGCATCGCCTTCGTCGTCGGCGACGCGGTCAAGGGCGGTCTCTACGGTGAGTACCCCTCACTGGAGGAGAACAAGCTGCTGGAGGGCGACCTCCACTTCAACAATGACTTCCGCGGCCTCTATTCCGCCCTATTGGAGAAGTGGATGGGTCTGGATGCTCAGCCCATCGTCAACGGCTCCTTCGAGCAGATGGATTTTATCTAGGCAATATCTGGACTAACGAGGGCGGCAGTCGCCAGGCAACCCGCACGAGCGGCGCCGCCCCAACCAATAATGAGGTGAATGTATGGTCACCACTCCAGCGCGAATATCCCACGTACAGCTCCAGTACAGCCACACCATCGGCCGCGGTGAGCAGTTCGGACCGGGCTTTACCTACCCGATTCACCTGGCCCGGGCCGACGACGACCTGATCTACGTCGTCTGCCGCTCCTCCGAGTACCGCCCCGAGGGTACCCGCATCACCGTATGCACCACCGATGAGGAATACGTCAACGCCTTCGCCCGCGGCGTCCCCCAGCAGGGACCCCACGAGTACAACTTCGAGGACGGCTCCCTCGTCTGGCCCACCTGCGTGGCCATCGCCGGCAACGGCGACGTCTTCATCGCCGATGAGTGGCTCAACCGCATCTCCATCTTTTCCCGCGATGGCGAGTACCTCGGCAAGTGGGAAGAGAGGACCGGCAGCGGCGATGGAGAGCTTAGCCACCCCTCCGGCATTGCCTTCGACGCCGACGACAACGTTTACGTCGTGGACAGCCACAACCACCGGGTACAGAAATTCACCCGCGACGGCCAGTACCTGTCCCAGTTCGGCAGCCTTGGCGACGGCGACGGCGAGTTGAACATGCCCTGGGGCATCGACATCGACAACCAGGGCAACATCTTCGTCGCCGACTGGCGCAACGACCGCATCCAGAAGTTCGATGCCAACGGCCGCTTCCTGATGAAGTGCGGCTCCTCCGGCGACGGGGACGGACAGCTCAATCGTCCCACCGACGTGGCGGTGGACCAGGACGGCATCATCTACGTCGCCGACTGGCTCAACAACCGCCTGGTGGTCTTCGACCCGGACGGCAACTTCGCTGCGGCCAAGACCGGCGACGCCGGCATCTCCAAGTGGGCCAAGGATAAGCTCGACGCCAACCCCGAAATGTGGGGCGAGCGCGAGCGGGCCCAGGGACTCGAACGCGAGAAGGACTTCTGGGCTCCCAGCGGCGTGGTCGTGGACGACACCAACACCGTCTACGTCTGCGAGGGTCCCCGCAACCGCATCCAGGTCTACCGCAAGCAGCCCGCCACCTTCATGGGCCCCCGGTTGTAAACGGCGAACGGAATAGACCTCAAGGGAAGGCCTCCGAGTTATCGGGGGCCTTCTTGGTTGCAGTGGCACGGAGCCTTTTGGGTTCGCTGTACAATGAAGCCGCCGCCCAACTATACTGATCACGCGTTGGTCAGAGGTCACGAGACCTCCTACCTGGTAGCCTTCGTCCTGTTGGTTACGGCCTTCATGCCCGCAGCCGTCTGGTACGAGGTCTGGTATCAAACTGGCAATACCCTTCTGGAAACTGTCGCCGCCGTAATTCTGTGGACAGGATCGGCCATCGCGCTGGCGGTGGCCATCCTTGCCTACCGGGAGGCAATAATGGTATTCGCCGAAAGATATAGGACAAGACGCTACAAGGAAGGCCGGGAGGAAGGCCGGGAAGAGGGTCGGGCCGAGGAACGCCGCGAACGGGACGCCCAATGGGAAGCCTGGCTCAAGCGCCGCGACCAGGCCCTGGCCAACAACCAGCCCTTCGATGAGCCTCCCCCTTCGGCCCGCCCCGCTGCCGACCCATAAACGGAGCGTAAGTTCAAGGAGCCGCATTAAACATGCCCGCCAGGGTAGCCCAGATACCCAACCTGGAATGCGAGGCGTTCTACTATGACATGGAACGCCGTGGCATCGAGTTTGTCCGGCTTGAACCCAACGCCGTCGCTGCGGCCCTGGATGCCGGAGAAATCGATGCTGGCCCGGTTCCCTTGGTGGACATTCCCCACATGGAGGACCGCGCCGCCCCCGTCCACGGCTTCTGCGTGGCTTCGGTGACCACCTCGGCCTTTAGCCTCCTCTACTCTAGGGAACCCATCGAAACGTCGGGGAACCTGCGTATCGCCGTCGGAAGCGTCGACTCCGCCTCCGTCGCTCTTCTGCGCGTTCTGCTGGAGCAGAAACACGGTGTTTGCCCGGAAGCCTTCGTCGGCGAGCAGGACGAACACGAAGCCGTCCTTCTGACCGGCAATTCCGCCTTGCGCCGCCGCCGCGGCAATCGAGGATACCCCCACCGCTATGACCTTGGCGGGGAATGGAACTCGTGGACCGGCCTCCCCTTCGTCTTCTCCCGCTGGATGATGTCCAAGGACATGGAGCGGCAGGACCGGGTCGTCCTTGAGGACGCCCTCTTCGTCGGGCAGGAAGACTGGATCAACAACCTCTACAAGGCCACCGGACCCCGTGACGACCTCTTCATGCTTCCCCGCGAAGTCCTGGAATATGTGCAGGGCCTTCGCTTCTTTACCGGCGTCCCCGAGGAACGCTCCATCACCCTGTTCAGAGAAAAGCTCGCCCTCCTGAAGGACTGACTGGCTATTGGTTTTCCGCCCGGGATAACCCTCCCCCAACCCTCGCCGCAAGCCTCTCAGAACTCCCGCATCCTGGGCAGCACCTCCCGCCCGAACAGCTCAATCTCCCTCATCACCCGTTCGTGGGGAATCCCCGGTTGCTGGAAACCCAGGTCAACCACCCCCACCCCGCAACGGTCATGAAACGCCTTCAGTTGCTTCGCCACCGTCTCAGGTCCCCCCACAAATCCCACCATCCCCCGAAGCCCTCGCCCGCCCCGGACGTTGGGGTCGCCCCCAAACACCCGGCCGCCGTCGAAAGCCTCTCCCGCCCGGGCTGCCAGCACCGCCCGGGTCAGGTTGGCCCCCACCGCCAGCCCCCGTTGAACTCCCCTGGCCTCCAGGCTTTCCAGAAGTGACCGCGCCTCCTCGTCCGTCTCTCCCAGGCAGATCCCTCCCCGGTATACGATCTGCTCTGACGACGGCTCCCACCCCGCTTCCCGGCACAACTCAGCGTACCTGTCCGTCACCCGCGCCGTGTCTTCCACCGGGTCGTAGGAAACCCCGATCCCCAGACGGCGCTCGGCTGCGTACCGGAGGGCATCCTCGCTCCTCGTCGCCACGATCACCGGAGGCATAGGCTGTTGCACCGGCTTGGGCCACACCGAAACCGTCCGGTAGCGGTAATGTCGTCCTTCCCACGAAAAGGGCTGCGGCTCCGTCAGCGCCCGGATGACCAGGTCCATCCCCTCCGTCAGGCGTTCCCTGCCCTCAGCCGGATTGAGATCATACACCTGGTCCTCGCTGATAACCCCCCGCATGAACGCCACCACCAGCCGACCGCCCGTCAGGTTATCCAGCATCCCGATTTCCTCGGCTGCCCGCACCGGATTGATAATCGGAAGCAACTGCCCCAGCAGCGCAATCTTGGCCCTCGTGCAGCGTTGGCTCACCGCCCCCGCCATCACTGCCGGATTCGGAGTCATCCGGTTTCCCGAGTAGTGGTGCTCCGACAGGCTGATCCAGTCGAATCCCACCGCTTCGGCCAGCTCGCACTCCGCCATCCCTTCGTCGTAGCTGCGCATGGTGGTCTCCGGGTCCTGGTGCGCGGCCGGCACCGGCCAGTTCGGAGGAAACTCGTGGCGGTTGGCGTATCCCATGCAGGCGAAATATGATGCCTTCACAAAAACCTCCGCGACGCGCTTCCAATCTACGTTTATCGGACTACGTTTATCGGATGGTATGGGTGGGCCCGTATGGTGTCAACGGACTCCTTAACCGGCGGCTGGGATACAGGTATCTCCCTGGTGTCCCGTGTAATATACTTGGCGCAACGACCGCCTTGGAGAAACCGCTTCAGGACTGCTCCCGCTTCTCCATTCCCCTGTCGGAGGTGAACGTCCATGCCGGCCAGAACCGGAGCCGAATACATCAAGGGCCTCCAGGAACACCCCCGCGAAGTCTGGATCGACGGAGAACGGGTGCAAGACGTGACCACCCACCCCGGCCTGCGCAACGGCGTCCTGTCCGTCGCCGCCCTCTACGATATGCAGCATGACCCTGTGATGCGAGAGGAGATGACCTTCTCCTCCCCCTCCACCGGCGACGCTGTGGGCCTCTCCTACCTCATCCCCCGCACCATGGAGGACCTGGAACGCCGCCGCAACATGATGACCAGGTGGGCTTGGTCCAGTTGCGGGATGATGGGACGCTCCCCCGACTTTCTCAACGTCATCTTCTCCTCCTGGGCTGGCGCCTCCGGCTACTTCGCCCAGGACCGCCCCGAGTTCGAGAAGAACGTCGTCAATTACCATGAGTTCCTGCGAGAGAACGACGTGGCCTTGACCCACGCCTTGGTCAACCTCCAGCGTCGCCGCACATCCAATCCCGCCGACACCCTTACCGACGAGGTCGCCCTCACAGTCGTCAAGGAGAATGACTCCGGGATCGTTGTCCGCGGCAGCCGGGTCCTCGCCACCCTCGGTCCCATCTCCGATGAGATAGCCATCTACCCCGTCGCCTCCCACCGCCTCGCCGACACCGACAACAAGCAGTCCTTTTCCTTCTCCATCCCCTGCGACACGCCGGGAGTGAAATTCCTCTGTCGCGAGAGCTTCGACCTTGGCCGCTCCCCCTTCAACCACCCCCTCGGCTCCCGCTTCGAGGAAATGGACTCGGTCGTCTTCTTCGACAATGTCTTCGTTCCCTGGGAGCGTGTGTTCCTGCTGGGCAACGTTGAGCTCTGCAACGGCTACGCCCAGGGCACCAACTCCGACGCCCACACCGGCCACCAGGTCCTCACCCGCTGCCTCGTCAAGGCCGAGTTCATGCTGGGACTGGCTGACCTCATCGTGGACACCCTCGGCTCCGGCACCATCCCCCACGTTCAGGAGCAGGTGGCCGAGCTTATCATCCAGCGTGACACCCTGCGTGCCTGCCTCCGTGCCGCCGAGGCCGACGCCGCGCCCAACCGCTACGGCGTAATGAGCCCCGCCTTGCCCCCGATCCGTGCCGGACGCACCCTCTTCGGACGCTCCATCTACCCCCGCATGGTGGAGATCATCCAGCTTCTCGGCACCAGCAGCCTCATGGCCCTCCCTGCCGAGGCCGACTTCGATGCCGGCATCGCCGCCGAGATCGACCAGTACCTCGCCACCGACACCACCAACGCCCGCGACCGTGCCAGGCTCTTCCACCTGGCTTGGGATGCGTCATGCAGCGCCTTCAGCGGGCGCCAGGTCCTCTACGAGCGCATGTTTGGAGGCAACCCGGTCCGCAACGCCCTCGCCCTCTACACTAACTACGACAAGGAGCCCTTCAAGCAGAAAGTCCGCGAATTCTTGGACCTTGACGAATGATGCCGTCGGAGCAGATATAATTCAAGGAACGCAAATTGAAGGAGGAACGACCATGGGTTACACACCAATGAGGCTGGGACACCTGGTTATGCGGGTCCGCGACATGGAACGCTCCCTCGACTTCTACACCCGGGTCATGGGCTTGACCATCATGGAACGCACCCCCAGCGGCACCGTCTTCATGTCCGCCGACACCGGGAAGTCCCACGAGCTCGCCATCCGCGCCATCGGCATGGACGCCGAAGGCCCCGACCACTCCCGGATCGGGCAGGCCCACATGGCTTGGCAGATGGAAAGCTTTGAGGATCTCCAGGAGCTTTACCTTCGCCTCAAGGAAAACAACGTCCGTATCCAGCGCATTGGCGACCACGGCCTGTCCTTGGGCGTCTACCTGCTGGACCCCGACGACAACGAGATTGAGGTCTACTACGAGCTTCCCAGCCCCCAGTGGGACCGCCGCGAGGGCAAGGGCCTCTTCGAGGGCAACTTCCCCCGCCAGCTCGAAGAACCCATCCCCGTCGCTGGCGACTAGGCAGTTGAGAATTCCAAACTCTTTCCCAGGATCTCTGGGAAGCTGATCGCACTGAGAGGGCCACCGGATGTCAACGTCCGGTGGCCCTTTGGTTGCAATCCGATGCTCCAAACTTCTAATGCGTTGGCCGAATCACCTCTAAGCCCTCCGCGAGGGCTGCCCGGAAAAGCGCCCGATCCAGGGTGGCTAGTTGTAAATCTGGACGAACGGCCGTTCCAGGTACAGAGCATCGTAAAAAGACAGACGGTGCTTTCTGGCCAACGCTAGGGTTTCCTCCAAACGTGTTTCTTGGTCGGTGTCAATCGGCGATTCCGCTAGTAGTCAGTCAAACTGGTAATTACAGGTCTATTATGTCTTGAATGGGAGTGGTATGGTTGCCAGAGAAGCTGTGTTGGGTGAGGTGTGATATCCATGGTGCGGGAGAAGT
>DAOUIZ010000070.1:0-101036 GCA_034423195.1 Dehalococcoidia bacterium
GACGGGGGCAGCGGCTGTGTGGTGCCCACCGACGAGACCATCAACAACGGGAGCTACGCGCCCCTGTCCCGGCCCCTGTTCATCTACGTGCGGAGCGACGTGGCGCAGGAGCCGCACATCAAGAGCTTCATCGAGTATTACCTGAGCCCGGAGGGTCGGAAGCTGGTGTCCGAAGTTGGGTACATACCCTACCCGGACGAGGTGTATGACCTGGCCCTGGTCCGCTTCCAGCAGGGCGTCACCGGCACCCTCTTCGGTGGAGAGAACCCCCAGAAGGGTCCCGTGGCCGACGTGCTGGCCGGCGGCTAAATCACCCCTTGCAAGTATGCCGGGAGGCGGCACCGGAGCGTCGGAGCTCCCGCTTGATGCCCGCCTCCCGGCATCCCATCCCCCGGGTTGTGCGATAATCCTTCCATGCCAACTCCAAGGCCCGGGAACACTCGAGGAAACGAAATGAGAGTTGACACTGCGGGACGAGCGGAGGACGCCGGCGGCATCAGCCGGATGCTCGATGCCCGGAGCGGCCATCGCTGGCGACAGCAAGTCATAGAGAGCGCCATCAAGGCGGCACTCTTTGTATGTGCCATCCTGTCCATCTTCACCACCGTCGGTATCGTTTCGGTCCTTCTCTTTGAGGCGGTCCTCTTCTTCCAGGAAGTATCCATCCTGGAGTTCCTGGGAAGCACCCGCTGGACCCCGCTGTTTGCATCCAAGCAGTTCGGGATCTGGGCCCTGGTATCGGCCACGCTGCTGACATCCATCGGTGCCATGTTCATCGCCCTTCCCCTGGGACTGCTCAGCGCCATCTATCTCGCCGAGTACGCCCCCGACCGGGTGCGGAAGGTCGTCAAGCCGGTCCTCGAGGTGCTGGCCGGCATCCCCACCGTGGTCTACGGGTACTTCGCCCTCCTGTTCGTCACCCCCATCCTGCGGGGCATATCCGACGACATTTCCATCTTCAACGGCCTCAGCGCCTCCATCGTCATGGGCATCATGATCCTGCCCATGGTCTCCAGCCTCAGCGAGGACGCCATGCAGGCGGTTCCCCGCTCGTTGCGGGAAGGCGCCTACGCCCTTGGAGCCACCAAGCTGGAGGTTGCCACCAGGGTTGTTGTCCCCGCCGCCCTTTCCGGCATCGTCGCCGCCTTCATTCTGTCCATGTCCCGGGCCATCGGGGAGACGATGATTGTGACCATCGCCGCCGGACAGAACCCCAAGTTCACCTTCAACCCCTTCGTCCCCATCGAGACCATGACCGCCTACATTGTGCAGGTCAGCATGGGCGACGCGCCCACCGGCAGCCTGGAGTTCAAGACCATTTTCGCGGTCGGATTGAGCCTCTTCGTCATAACCCTGGCCATGAACCTGTTGAGCCAGTACTTCGTCCGCAGGTTCCGGGAGGAGTACGAGTAATGGCCATAATCACCCAGGCCGAGTTCCAGCGGCGCAGGCGGCTGCGGCAGATCAAGGGCCAGGTATTCTACGCCCTCTGCCTGGCTTCGATCCTCATCGGCGTCGGAATGCTGGCCGCCCTGCTGTACAACATCATTTCCGACGGGATAACCCGGGTCAGCTGGGACTTCCTCAACAGCTTCCCCTCTCGCCACGCCGACCAGGCCGGCATCAAGGCCGCCCTGCTGGGCAGCATCTACGTCGTGGGGCTGGCCGGAGTGCTGGCCTTCACCCTGGGAGTGGGAGCCGCCATCTACCTCGAGGAATACGCCGCCCGCAGTTGGTTCGCCCGCATCATCCAGGTGAACATCGCCAACCTGGCCGGCGTCCCGTCCATCGTCTACGGAATCCTGGGCTTGGAAATCTTCGTCCGCATTATGATGATGGGCAAGAGCGTCCTCGCCGGTGGACTCACCTTGGCCCTGCTGGTCCTGCCCATCGTGATAATCGCCGCCCAGGAAGCCATCCGCGCCGTTCCGCCGTCCCTCCGGGAGGGAGGCTTCGCCCTGGGGGCAACCAGGTGGCAGGTAATCCGCACCCTCGTGCTGCCCTACGCCTTCCCCGGGATACTCACCGGCGTCATCCTGGCTGTCAGCCGGGCCGTGGGCGAGACGGCTCCCCTCATCGTAATGGGAGCCTTGACCTTCGTCCCCTTCGCTCCCGACGGCCCGTTGAGTCCCTTCACCGTCCTGCCCATCCAGATATTCAACTGGGTTTCCCGGCCCCAGGAGGACTTCCACACCGCCGCCGCCGCGGGAATCATCGTCCTGCTGGTGGTCCTGCTGACCATGAACGCCCTGGCAGTGTTCCTGCGCAACAAGTTCCAGAAGCGTTCCGAGATCTAATTCCGAGGTTTAATCCAAAGGTATAACTCAGAGCCGTAATTCCGAAGCGTAATTCCGAGGTCTAGACTCCATGATCCAAGCAGCCACCGACCTGATTATCGAAGCCATCGGCGTCTCCGTCTATTACGCGGAGAAGCCTGCGGTAAAGGACATCAACCTCAACATCGAACGCAACAGGATCACCGCTCTCATCGGCCCCTCCGGTTGCGGCAAGACCACCCTGCTCCGGTCCTTCAACCGCATGAACGACCTGATCCCCATCGCCCGCACTGAAGGCCGGATTCTTTTCGAGGGTGAGGACCTCTACTCGCCCTTCGTAGATCCCACCGAGATCCGGTACAAGATTGGTATGGTGTTCCAGCGGCCCAACCCCTTCCCCAAGAGCATCTACGACAACATCGCCTTCGGGCCCCGCATCAACGGCTTCCGGGGCAACATGGACGAACTGGTGGAACGCTCGCTGCGGGGCGCCGCCCTGTGGGACGAGGTCAAGGACCGCCTCCGCGCCAGCGGCCTGTCCCTGTCCGGCGGTCAGCAGCAGCGGCTCTGCATCGCCCGCACCCTGGCGGTGGAGCCCACCGTCATCCTCATGGACGAGCCCTGCTCGGCCCTGGACCCCATCGCCACCCTGGCCATCGAGGACCTCATGCGGGAACTGTCGAAGCAATACTCCATCATCATCGTCACCCACAACATGCAGCAGGCGGCCCGCGTGTCCGACTACACCGCCTTCCTCACCGCCGACGAAAGGCGCGTCGGAGAGCTGGTGGAGTACGGGGAAACCGGCCAGATATTCACCAACCCCCGGGACGAACGTACCGAGGCATACATAACAGGAAGATTCGGATAATCCATCGGGGCCGAAAGCGGCGGGACTCAGAGAGCAAAACCCGACGCCCAGGCCTCTTAGACAAGTTTCCTTAATCGGGGCCGAAAGCGGCGGGATTTAGAAAGGAAGGCGTATGTTCAAGTTGAAGGGATGCCCCCGCTGCGGCGGTGACTTGCGGGAAGAACGGGACAAGTACGGTGCCTATGACATCTGTCTCCAGTGCGGGTTCCACCAGGTCGACAGCCCTGACGTATCCCCTCCCCTTCTTCCCCACGTCAGCAGGCGGGGGCGGCCCCGGAAGGTTGTCTCCGAACCCCTGGCAAACTGAACCGGGCCATCCGACTCTAACCCGGTCTCCGAGGAGTAGTTATGATTAGGGCAGATTTCAACCGCAGCCTCAATCGGCTGGAGAGCGATCTGATTATCCTGGGCAATCTGGTCGAAACCGCGGTGGACAAGTCCATCACCGGGCTCAAGGACCGGGACCTGGACATATCCAGGGCCGTCATCACCGAGGACGACATAATCGACCGCAAGCGCTTCGAGTTGGAGGATCAGTGCGTCCATCTGGTCGCCACCCAGCAGCCTCTGGCCACCGACCTACGCACGATAATCACCGTCCTCCACGTTTCCGTCGAACTTGAGCGTATCGGCGACTACGCCGAGGGCATCGCCAAGATCAGCCTGATGATGGGCAACGAACCTCCCCTCAAGCCCCTCATCGACATCCCCCGCATGGCCAACTGCGCCACGGATATGATGCACCGGGGAATGGACGCCCTGATCCGTGCCATCAACGCCGAGGAAGACATAGAGTCCATCAAGCAGGATGCGTTGAAGGTCTGCGACGACGATGACGAGGTGGACAACCTCTACGACCAGGTCTACCGGGAGCTGCTGGTATTTATGATGCAGGACCCCCAGGCCATCCAGCGGGCCACCTATCTCCTCTGGGTGGCCCACAACCTGGAGCGCATCGCCGACCGGGCCACCAACATCGCCGAGCGGGTGATATACCTCGTCACCGGCAGCCTTTCCAAGGTCAATGCCTCCAGGTACTAGGCCCGCTGCCGGGACCGCCGTTCCTGCCCTGCTTGCCGAAGCCCGCTGACCATGCTTAGACGCTGCCTCGCCGAATTCGTCGCCACCTTCGGCCTCGTCTTCGTCTCCGCCGGAGTGGTCATGGCCGACGCATTCTCCGGCGGCGCCGTCGGACACCTGGCCGTCAGCCTCGCCCCCGGACTGATGGTCGCCGCCATGATCTACGCCACCGGGCACATCTGCGGGGCCCACATGAACCCCGCCATCACCCTCGCCTTTGCCCTGTCCAACCGCTTCCCCTGGCGCGACGTCCCCGTCTACTGGGCCGTGCAGTTCGCCGCCGGTATCGCCGCGGGAATGGCCCTGCGGGGAATCATGGGAGACGTGGGAGGAATGGGAGCGACCCTGCCGTCCGTCGACCTTTTCCGCGGCGCGGCGGTGGAATTTGGCCTGACCTTCTTCCTGGCCCTGGTGGTCATGGCCGTCGCCACCGACAGCCGGGCCGAGGGCCCCGGCGCTGCCTTCGCCATCGGAGGCATCGTCGCCCTGGAGATTATGGTCGCCGGGCCCGTCTCCGGCGCGTCCATGAATCCCGCCCGCTCCCTCGGCCCGGCCCTGGCCGCCCTCAACTGGGAAGCCCACTGGATCTACTGGGTCGGCCCCTTCGCCGGAGCCGCCGCCGCTGCCCTCTTCTACCGCTTCGTCCGCCAGCCGGAACCCCGCAGCGAAACGGCCATGCCCCAGCCTGCTCCCAAACCCTCGGGCGCCCCCGCTGCCGACCCAGTCCCCGGCGAGGACTAGCCCTTGGGCATGAAGAACTCCCGCGTCCCGTCCTCGAACCCCGGGATAACCGTGGGAGTCACCCCTCCACTGTCCAGCGCCGCCGTCACGATGCTCTTGTTGAAGACGCTGATTTCCTCGGAGCCAAGGAACTCGTCCACCGGCAGCCACCGGCAGTCCTCAATCTCTTCTTCCTGCATGGTGATGTCCTGGCTCAGCGGATGCAGGCGGCACACGAAATAGATGTCCGACTTGCCGTAGCGGTAGCCGTGCCAGTGCCGGAAGCACACCAGCGCATCGAACCTGGTGCGCACCCCCGTCTCCTCCAGCACCTCCCGGATCACGGCGTCCTCCAGGTGCTCCCCGGGCTGCAGCGCCCCTCCCGGCAGCTTGTAGAAGGGAGGCTGGCCCGGGTTGCGGTGCCTCTCGCAAACCACCAGCAGCTCCTGTTGCCGGTTCAGCACCACTCCCCCGGCGCCGATGTAGTGGGTGGCGTAGGGCGGGATGAAGGCGTTATCCACCAGGCGCAGCGCCATCATCACGTACTCTTCCCCGGAATGATGGAACCGGAAACCCGCCGCCGCGGCCGCTGGGATAACCGCCGTCCTGGCCAGGGGCACCTCCAGCCACACCGCCAGCAGCCCCTGCTCCCGCCACGCCCCCAGCGACTCCTCCAGCCGTGCTCCAAACTCCCCCGGGTCCTCCGGCAGCCATTCCGGGTCCACCACCACCCCGCGGAATTGATTGATGGCCGCCGCGAGAATAGCCATTGCCGGACCTCCGAGTTAACCCTGGTGGGCGGGAAAATAGCCCGGAAAGAAGTCTTCCCGGGGCTGCCCAAGTATAGCACGGGGTATCCCCGACGCTGCCGGAAAACTCCCGCACCTGCTCCTCCCGCCGGCTCGGCCAACGCCGCCTGGGACACCACCCGGCCCAACCCGTATAATTGGCCCGTATAATGGAATGAAAGGCCCTTTTTCGCCTGTTAACCCCGCCGAGTGATTGCCATGACCACCAAGCCCGACATCAAGTCCCAACCTCAACCCTCGGAACGTCCCCACGCCAAATACCTCTGGCACGGAGGGGAGCTCGTCGAATGGGACCAGGCCACCGTCCACATCTCCATGATGGGCTGGACCTCCATCTCCTCCGTCTTCGAGGGCATCCGCGCCTACTGGAACGAGGAACAGGAGCAGCTCTTCGTCTTCCACCTCGACGCCCACCTCAAGCGCCTGTACCAGTCCATGAAAATCATGCGGATGGACTGCCTCTACTCCCTGGAACAGCTCACCGACGCCATCACCGGACTGCTGCGGGCCAACGACTTCCGCGCCGACGCCTACGTCCAGCCTCTGGCCTACTTTACCGGCGGCATCCCCGGCTACCAGGCCGTCTGGGAAGACCCTGCCGAGGTGGTTATCACTCCCCGGCTCGCTCCCTCCAACCTGGGATCGGGCAAGCTCGCCCACTGCAACGTCAGCAGTTGGAACCGCATCTCGGACAACGTGATGCCGCCCCGCGCCAAGGCCATCAGCAACTACCAGAACAGCCGCTACGTCTCCACCGAGTCCAGGGTCAACGGATACGACTACGGCATCATCCTCAACCAGCAGGGCAAGGTGGCCGAGGCCAGCTACGCCTGCATCTTCATCATCCGCGACGGTGTCGCCATCACCCCGCCCGTCAGCGCCGGCATCCTGGAAAGCATCACCCGCGAGACCGTCCGCGAGCTGCTGGAAAACGAGCTGGACGTTCCCGTCCTGGAGCGGGACGTGGAGCGCACCGAGCTCTACATCGCCGACGAGGTCTTCCTCTGCGGCACCGCCGTTGAAATCCAGCCCGTCGTCAGCGTTGACCGCTACCGGGTCGGAGACGGGGAGACCGGTCCCATCGCCTCCCGCCTGGAAGCCCTGTTCCACCAGGTCGTCCGGGGCAACCATCCAGCCTACCCCCACTGGCTCCACCCCGTGTACGATCATGATTAAAGAGCGATTTTCGGGCGTTACCGTTGTTCAGCAAATCAAGAAGCGGGTATCATAAAGTTGGTTGTTGCCAGCGGAAGTTTCGCCCGATTTAAGAGGTCTGTATGAGGAATGCGTTCATAGTCGCAGTTCTTGTAGTCCTGACGGTACTCGGAACTAGCGTCGGATGGCTAATTTTCGGAGAGACGAGGACTTCGGAAGCGGCTCACTTTGAAGAAAGCGTTCGGATGGTGCATCACCAAACGGAGCGGATGAGCAGCACCCTCGTGGAAAGCGGCACCGTGGTTAGGGATGACGTCTCGGCTGTTACCGACATCACGGAACTCTTGAACCTATGGACACCGAGGTACCGCGAAGCGACTGCGGCTTACAAGAGATTCGACGCAGCCATCGTCTTGGCTGAGGGACAAGCGCAAGCTTACTTCGAATCCCAACGTGCGTTGACGGAAAGGTACCACGATTCTGCAAAGAAAGCCCAGGCCCAGGCTCACGACGATGCCGACTACGAACTGTATAGTCAATGGCGAGACCGGGCTCACCGGGCCCGGGGCAACGCCAAAAATATCCTCAAGCGGTTGGACGATGTGGATATCGACCTGCAAAAATTGAAACTCTCCACGGAATTCTCCTTCGACGCTGGCGGCTTTCAGGATGTCCCTATCGAGATAACTAACCTTGAAGCCGAATTAGCGGAGTTCCAAACAGCCTCGGACAACATTCGAGAGATCACTGCCTCGCCCTTTGCAACAGGCTCATGACGCATACTTGGCAGGATTACATGACCCTGGGTGTCAGGATAACAACCTTTGCACTATCGTTGAGTTTGCTGGGAGCCTTTTTGCTTCCTTGGGTGTCGCTCGATGGTCTGGGAACCTACCGCGGGACGGACTTGCTGGGAGTGTTTACTTCTCCGTACGTCAAGTATCTATATACGGCTTCTCCCATGTCCGCTTGGTTTGTACTCGGGTGTCCCGTCGGAATTGCGTTGTTCAGCATATTCGTGGCGTGGCAATACGCACGCCGGAGAACGGCTATCATCTCAACACTGGTTGTACTGGCACTTTCAATAGCCCTCCCCTACGGAGCCAGCGGCTTGCTGGCCCAAGGCACGCCCAGCTTCCGAACTGGCCTGGCTTGGATTGTAGCTGCGGCGGTGTTATTGCTCATCCAGCAAATCCTGATCAAGGTCAGTACCAAGCTGCGGACTAAGCGGAAATTCCCAGCCACATACAGGGCGTTGGCTGTTGTCACAGGTAGCGGTTACTCCAGATGGAACACCTAGCACCATCCCTGCAACTTCTAGGAGATTAACGCGCCATGCCGGCCCGCAACGGAAACGACTACCTCAACGGCCTCCGGGAAGCCCCCCGCGAGATTCACATCGCCGGGCAGCAGGTGGAGGACGTGACCACCTTCCCCGGGCTTGCCGGCGGCGCTCGCTCCATCGCCGCGCTGTACGACCTCCAGTGTGATCCGCGGTTCCGGGATGAGATGACCTATCCGTCGCCAACCGGCGGCGACCCGGTGGGCCTGTCCTTCATCATCCCCCGTACCGCCGAGGACCTGGACCGGCGGCGGACGATGATGTCCCGCTGGGCACGCACCAGCTACGGGATGATGGGCCGCACCCCCGACTTCCTCAACGTCAGCATGGCCGCCATGGCCGGCGCATCCGATTACTTCGCCCAGAATCGCCCCGAGTTCAAGGAAAACATCGTCAGCTACTACCAGCACGTCCGGGAGAACGACCTCACCCTGACCCACACCCTGGTCAACCTCCAGCGCAACCGCGCCCCCGCCGCCACGTCCATGAACTACAGCACCGACGTCGCCCTGGCCGTCGTCAACGAAACGGATGAAGGGCTTGTGGTGCGCGGCCCCCGGGTGCTGGCCACTCTCGGCCCCCTGTCCGACGAGATAGCCGTCTATCCCACCAGCCGCTCCCTCCTCGGCGGCGGGGACGAGTCCCGCCGCTACGCCTTCGCCTTCGCCATCCCCTGCTCCACCCCCGGCCTGAAGTTCCTCTGCCGGGACAGCCTCGACCTGGGAAAGTCCCGCTTCGACCATCCCCTCGGCTCCCGGTTCGAGGAAATGGACGCCATCGTCTTCTTCGACGACGTTCTGGTGCCCTGGGAGCGGGTCTTTCTCTACGGCGACCAGGAGCTTTGCAACAACTTGGCCGTCGCCACCAACCAGTACACCCACTCCGGTCACCAGGTGGTCACCAAGAACGTGGCCAAGTGCGAGTTCGTCGCCGGACTGGCCAGCCTGGTCACCCACACCCTCGGCTCCGGTAGCATCCCCCAGGTCCAGGCCCTGCTGGCTGAAACCCTGGAAAACCTGGAGATAATGAAGGCGCTGCTCCAGACCGCCGAGGCCAACGCCGAGCTTGATCAGTGGGGCGTGATGTGCCCGGCCCGCATCCCCATCGTCGTCGCCCGCAGTCTGTTCATTCGGATGTATCCCCGGATGGCGGAGATAATCCAGTTGCTCGGCTCCAGCAGCCTCATGGCCCTCCCCGCCGAGGCGGACCTGGAAGGCCCCCTGGCCGAACACATCGAAAAATACCTGGACACCGACACCGCCTCTGCCCGCGACCGTATCCACCTCTTCCACCTGGCCTGGGACCTGGCCTGCAGCGCCTTCGGGTCGAGGCAGGTGCTCTACGAACGGTTCTTCCAGGGCGACTGGATGCGTAACGCCGCGGCCCTCTGCGCCGCCTACGACACCGCCCCCCTCCGCCGGCAGATAGAGGACTTCCTGGCGGACGCCTGAATCCTCTTTGGCCCGAGGACTCGGTAGTCCCGGTGCCTCGGATGGGCCCGGCCGAGTGTCACTGACAGTTGGGCCTTTTCAACCTCGTCCTTCGTCCGGTAGCATGAGTCCAGAGAAGGTTTTCGCCCGGCCTTCCCCGCAGAAATGCATCAAATTGCGTCAAAATGTAGCAGGAAAAATTCTTCAGCCCCGGCAGCAACGTTCCAGCACCCGGTTTCCAATGGTGACAAAAGCGGACAAAATCATGACAACCGTCGGAAAAACGAGGACATTTGGCGGACATTTCGAGGACAGAATCCCCCGGCCCCACGCTCGAATGTCCTGAAATGTCCGCTTTTGTCCGGCTTTGGAGATCCGGCATGTCCCGGCCGCCGTCGGGCAGCCGGCTTCTGCCCCCGTCGGTTGTTTGACGATAGTTGATTGACGGGAGTTGTTTGACGGTATTCGTTGCCCAAACCTATACTCGCCTTGTCCCTGCTCGTCTGATCCGGCGGGGCGTCACCCGTAGCCCGTCCGCCAACCCGGACTTCCCAGCAGGTTCCATGTCCCGCAACAACTTGAGGGGGTAAAGTCATGCCGCTAGACCCGCAAGCCCAGGCCGTTATGGATGCCGTCGCGGCCCTCGGATTCCCGGCCAACCACACCGTCTCTCCTGAAGAGGCCCGCGCCAACGGACGCGCCCGTCCCCGGGCCGTCGGCCCGGCCGTTGCCCGGGTTGAAGACCGCACCATCCCCGGCCCCGACACTGAGCTTCCCGTCCGCATCTACACCCCGGAGGGCGAGGGCCCCTTCCCCATCCTGGCCTGGTTCCACGGCGGCGGCTGGGTGGTCGGCGACCTGGACTCCGCCGACGCCACCGCTCGCAGCCTGACCGTCGGCGCTCAGTGCGTCGTCGTTTCCGTGGACTACCGCCTCGCCCCGGACACCAAGTTCCCCGGCCCCGCCGAGGACTGCTTCGCGGCGACCCGGTGGTGTGCCAACCACGCCGCTAGCCTGAACGCCGACCCGTCCCGCCTTGCCGTCGGCGGCGACAGCGCCGGCGGCAACCTCGCCGCCGCCGTCAGCCTGATGGCCCGGGACCGGGGCGGCCCTGCCATAGGCTTCCAGTTGTTGGTCTACCCGGTCACCGACCGCAACTTCGACACGGTGTCCTACACCGACAACGCTGACGGCTACCAGTTGTCCCGCGACGGGATGATCTGGTACTGGGATCACTACCTGGCCTCCGATGCCGATGCCTCCAACCCCTACGCCGCTCCCCAGCAGGCCGGCGACCTGTCCAACCTGCCCCCGGCCCTCGTCATCACCGCCGAGTACGATCCTCTGCGGGACGAGGGAGAGGCCTACGGGAAGGCCCTGGAAGCGGCGGGCGTTCCCACCACCTGCACCCGCTACGATGGCATGATCCACGGCTTCTTCGGCATGGCCGCCGCCGTGGACAAGGGACGCCAGGCCGTGGACCAGGCGTCGTCGTTGCTCCAGGCTGCCTTTTCCCAGCCTGTGGCCTAGAAATCCCCGGCCGCTATTCGGCGGCGGACGGCTCGCTGGATGCTTCCGCTGTGTCGCCGCCGCCGGGTTCCCCTGGAGCCTGGGACGCCATTTCCGCCTGCTGTCGGGCCATCCAACCCTGGAGCCACCGCCGGAATTCGTCCAGCGCGGGCGGCGCAACGTAGAACACCTCGATGTCGTTGGGGAACTGGACCTGGTGCCGCTCCCCAATCAGCAGCAATCCCGTCTCATCGGCCTGCAGCGTCGAGTCAATACGCTGGCCGATGGCTTCGTAGCGGTTCCGGTTGGCCTCGGCGAACCACTCCTGGATGCGGGACGCCACCCGCTCGCTGACCATCGGCCCCATCAGGATGCGTTGCAGGTCTATGATCTCGAACAGGACCTCCGGGTCTTCCGTGGGTTCCAGCACCGCCCCCTTCCCGGCCTTGTCCCGCACCAGCCCGGCGCTGTGGGAGTCGGCCCCCTCCAGGTACTTGATGCCCTCGTCCCCGCCCTCCACCAGGCTTTCGCAATAGATCCGGTGCAGGCCGCCCAGGCTGGACTCCAACGCGGCGGTCTGGGCCTGCACCTGCTCCCAGTACCGGCCCACGATCGCTGCCCCGTCTCCGTCCTCGGCATGGGGAGCGTAGAGCAGGGGCACCAGCAGCAGCTTGCGCTTCCCCTGGTACTGGTCGGCGGTCGGCCGTTCCACCTGGCCTAGATGCTGGGTCATGTCCTGCCTCCAAGCGGATTCGTTGTCACAATTTCCGGTCTTACCGAGCCGCCCAGCCCTCTTCGGCAAGTTACCCAATTCGGGGGCGAAAGCGGCGACCCTTAGAAAAATACAGCCAGGCCGCTGGCCTGTCGAGAACATTTGACACCGAAATGGTGCCGTGTTATCTTCACTTTTAGATACTGAGTATCTTGTAAAAGGCAACCCCGACTCCCAGGCCTCTTAGACAAGTTTCCCCAATCGAGGCCGAAAGCGGCGGGACTTAGACGGGACTTAGATCGGAGCGATGATGTCCAAGCGCGACTCTCCCATCGTTGCCCATATGTTGGATGCCCTTGGAGAGAAGGGGTACCGCGATACGGCCCCTCGCCGGGCCATTGTGCAGGCCGTCGCGCAGACGGAAAAGCACTTCACCGCCGAAGACCTGCGGGCCCAGCTTCCGGAAGTGGGACGTGCCACCATCTATCGTTCACTGAAGCTGCTGCTCGATGCCGGTGTTGTCTGCCGGGTGCTGCTGGAAGATGGCAACCTCCACTACCAGTTGAGCCACCGCGGCCACCACCACCACCTGCTGTGCGTGGAGTGCGGAGCGTCGGAAGACCTGACTGGCTGCGACATAGAAGACCAGCTCAAGACCGTCGCCAGTGCCCATGAATTCCAGGTCAGCGGACACTGGCTTGAAATTTACGGCCGTTGCCTTAACTGCGCCATTCCCGCCGCCGCCTCCCTCTGACCCGCCTGGCCGGGTTAGAATCTTTTGCCCTCGTAGTGTGGGGTCCTTTCTGCCAGGCTTGGCTTGCCAAGTCCGCAGTACCGGCTCCACAATTTCCGCACACTTCCCGCATACTATTGCTTGTGCCTCCTTGCCGCGACCACAACCGCCCGGCTGGTCTCGTGATAAGGTGAGCCTGAATGTTGATGCCCTGAATGTTGATGCTTGGAGGCCCGGCTAATGGACCAACGGCAACGTGCTAACCCTTTGACAGCGACTCGGGCACGGCAAGCGGGTATCTTGGCCCCTTTGACCTTGATGTTGCTCTTGGCGCTCCTCTTGGCCCTGGGGTGCAGCGCCGCCGCCACGCCTGACGCTCCTGCGGAACCAAGCCCGGCCGACACTCCCGTTGCCCCCGTCGCCGCGACGGCTTCTCCTCAGCCAACGGTGGCAATGCCGGACGCCCCCGGTTCTACCGACGCCCCCGGTCCCACTGATGCGCCCGTGCCTGCGAACACTCCGGCGCCGACAGCCACCCCGACTGAGGACGCGGACTCGGGCGCCCAAACCACCGTTGCCGGCGCCGAATTCGTAATCCAGGCCGGGGCCACGGCCCGTTACCTCATCAGGGAACAGCTGGCCACCCTGGACTTTCCCAACGACGCCATCGGAGAAACCGGCGATGTATCCGGCTCGATCATCTTCGACGCCGGCGGAAGTATAGTGTCTCCCGGCTCGAAAATCGTGGTTGACCTGCGTGGGTTGAAGAGCGACTCGGACCGGCGGGACGGGTACGTCCGGAGCCGTTCCCTTGAGACTGACACCTACCCCAACGCCGAGTTCATCATCAGCGAAGCTGCCGGTCTGCCCTGGCCGCTGCCCTCCCAGGGGGAGGCTTCTTTCCAGTTGCTGGGGGATATGACGGTGCATGGGGTAACCAGGCCCCTGACCTGGGATGTAGCCGGGAGTTTCGACGGAGATTCCTTCACCGGCCAGGCCAGGACCAATTTCACCTTCGAGGAGTTTGAAATAGACGTTCCCCGGGTGCGCGTGGTCCTCAGCGTGGACAACGACATCCGCCTGGAAGTTGACTTCACCGCGTCTGCTTCTCCCTGATTTATTTGAAGGCGTAATAAGGCGCAATAATAATGATGAGGGGGCTTCAGCAGATACTGCGTCCCGTGCAATGGCTCGTCTCGGCACTGGCTTCCCTCGGGTTCTGGCGTTACCTGGCCCTTCTGGCAATCCTGCTCGGCTCCGCCGCCGGGACTTTCGCCGTGTACGACGACTATACGGCCCCCGAGCCAAGCGCCTTGTCCGAAGAGGAACAGTTAATTCCGGTCCGCATGGGGGACCTGGTCAACAAGGTCTCCACCAGCGGGAGCCTGGCTTTCCCGGAAAGAGAGTCGGTCGCGTTCAACTCTGATGGCCGCCTCGGACACCTGGCCGTCGCCGAGGGGCAGTGGGTTGATCGAGGCGGCGTCGTGGCCCGTCTGGACGATTCGTCCTTGTTCCACTTGGAAGATGCCGTGCTGCGAGCCGAGGCCGAGCTTGGGGAGGCCGAGGATGTGCTGGGCGGCGAGGAGTTCGAGTTTGCTGTTGAGGTCCTGGCTGCTGAGGAGAAGGTACTGACCGCTGAATCTGCCCTGGAGCAGGCCAGGGATGCGTTGGCCGACTCCCAACAGCCCTACACCAACGATCAACTGCAGGCCCAATACGAAGCGGTAGCCGCGACGGAACTCGATTGGCAGGATGCCCGGGACGCCCTGGAAGCCCTCACCATAGACAATTCTCAGGAGTTGGTCGTGGCCCTGCGCGAAGTAGCCGGGGCCGAGCTTGCCCTGGAGACTTCCCGTACCGACCTGTCCGAGTATGCCGCCGACCTGGAGTTCCAGATCCCCGGAGCATCGCAGGCATTCATCAATGCCACCATCGCCTTGAACGACACTGAAAATGCTTTGGAGGGGTACGAGGAAAGCAATAGCGATTGGCTTTTCCTCCGCCTCCGCGAGCTGGAAGAAATCCAGGAGGATCTGGCCACCGCCCGGCGCGACCTCCAGCGCTTCCGTGCCTACGAGGAGGACCATCCCAATGCCTTCAGCCACCTGGTCAGTCAGTGGGAATTCTTCATCGAAATCTACGAGGAGGATGCAGAGCGTCTGCTCGACCTGCTGGTGGAGCACCGCCGCTTGGAGGCCAACGTAATTGTTGCCCAGGAAGAACTGCGCCGCGCCGCCGAGGACCTCGGGGATCTGCAGGAGGGGCCGGACCTGCTGATGCTGCGGGACTTGGAAGCGTCCATCCAGTTGGCCGAGCTGGAGCTGGACCAGGCCAGGGACCGGGTGGCCGAGCTGGAGGATGGGGTGGACCCTCTGCTGGTTGGGCTGCGGCAGCAGCAGGTGGAATCGGCGAGGTCGGCGTGGGAGCAGGCAAGGATAGACCTGGAGGAGATGCTGGCCGGCGGCGATCCCATTGACATCAGCCTCAAGGAGAAGCAGGTCCAGTTGGCCGAGACCACCCTGGAGCAGTCCCGCTACGAGCTGTCCCTGTTGTCCCAGCGGGACCGTGACCGGGAGCTGGCCTTGCTGGAAGCCGACATTGCCCTGGCCCGCCAGAAGATTGCCGACGCCCGTCGGTCTCTGGAGGAGGCAACCCTGCGGGCGCCCATCGCCGGGATAGTGTCCGCGGTCCACCTGGAGGAGGGGGATAGCGTGGGGGCGGAGACGGTGGTTGCCGAGATCGTGGATACCAGGGTGGTGGAAATCGACGGGGTGGTGGATGAGATTGACGTGCTGTCCATCGCCGTCGGGACGGAGGCCGGGGTGACCTTCGACGCGCTGCCGGGAGAGGTGTTCGATGGCGCCGTGACGGAAATCGCCGAGGAGGGAGCCAATCAGCAGGGGGTGGTGACCTATGCGGTGAAGTCCCGGGTGGACCTGCCGGACGGCGTTGACCTGCGGGAGGGCCTGACGGCGGTGGTGGAAATGGTGCTGAACGAGGAACGGGACGTGCTCCTGGTGCCGTTGCAGGCCCTGTATGGGACGTTCGATGCGCCGGCGGTGCGGGTCATGACGGATACGGGCGCGGTGGAGCGCCGGGTGACGCTGGGGAACAGCGATGATTTCTGGGTGGCCGTGCAGACGGGACTGCGGGAAGGGGATACGATAATCATGGAAAGCGCCGAGGTGACCACCTCCGGCGCCGGGTTCCGGCAGCTGCGCACGGTGTCCGGCGGAGGCCGCCGCCGCTAGATACAGGCCCGGATCAGGGACTCTCATCGTGATCGAACTGCACGACATAACCAAGGTGTACCGGATGGGGAACGTGGAGGTGGCGGCTTTGCGGGGCGTCAGCCTGTCGGTGGCGGCGGGGGAGATGACGGCTATCATGGGGGCGTCCGGTTCGGGGAAGTCGACGCTGATGAACATTCTGGGCTGCCTGGATGTGCCGACTTCGGGCGCCTACCTACTGGAAGGCGAGGACGTGGGAAGGCTGGGGGATGACCGTCTGGCGGGGATCCGCAACCGCAAGATCGGGTTCGTGTTCCAGACCTACAATCTGCTGCCCCGGCTGTCGGCGCTGGCCAACGTGGAGCTTCCCCTGCTCTACGGGAACGGCTCCAACCGGCGGCGCCGGGCGATGGAGGCGCTGGAGCGGGTGGGCTTGGGCGACCGGGTCCACCACAAGCCGACGGAGCTGTCCGGCGGGCAGCAGCAGCGGGTGGGCATCGCCCGGGCGCTGGTGAAGGACCCGTCTCTGCTGCTGGCCGACGAGCCCACGGGCAACCTGGACAGCCAGTCCAGCGAGGAGATTGTCTCGATTCTGACGGGCCTCAACCGGGAGCAGGGGTTGACGGTGGTGGTCATCACCCACGAGCCCGACATCGCCGCCGCGACGCGCCGGGTAATCACGCTGCGGGACGGCCTGGTGGTGGAGGACCAGAACCAGCCGTCGGAACGGCGTCCCGGCGCAGGAGCAGTCCCGCCGGGAAAGGTACCATGAACCCGCTGGCTACCCTTAGCGTCGCCCTGGCGTCGCTGGCGGCGAACAAGCTGCGGGCGGTGCTGACGCTGCTGGGGATAATCATCGGGGTGTCGGCGGTGATTACGCTGATGGCCATCGGCCGGGGGGTCCAGGACTCGATTACGGAAAACCTGCGCTCCCTGGGGACCAACCTGCTGTTCGTCCAGCCCGCCTCATCGGGGGACGCGGCGGGAACACTGACGATGGAGGACGCGCTGGCCCTGGAAGACCCGCTTTTTGCCCCGTCGGTGGTGGGGGTTGCGCCGGAACTCCGCAACAGCGGAACGGCGGTGGCGGGCAGGAACAACACCAGCACGCAGATCGTGGGGGTAACGCCGCCCTACCGGGAGGTGCGCAACTTTCCCGTTGCCTCCGGGCAGTTCATAACCCAGGGGCACGTCGACCAGATCTCCCAGGTGGCGGTGCTGGGTTCCGAGGTGGCGCAGACGCTTTACGGGTTTCGCGACCCGGTGGGACAGGACCTGCGGCTGAACGGGCGGCAGTTCCAGGTGATCGGGGTGCTGGAAAGCAAGGGCGGGTCCTTCCTGGGGTCCTTCGACGAGCAGGTGCTGGTGCCGATAACCACGGCCTACTACCGGCTGGGCGGAGAGCGGACGCCCCACGGCGGAGTCCAGGTGGGCAACATCAACGTCCAGGTCGCCGGCGTGGAGCAGGTGGACCAGGCAGTCCAGGAAGTCGCCACGGTGCTCCGTCTGCGGCACCGCATCACCCGGGATGACGACTTCGTCATCACCAGCCAGCAGGACACGGTGGAGGCGCTGACCCAGACCACCGACACCTTCATCATGTTCCTGGGGTCCATCGCCGGGATTTCGCTGCTGGTCGGGGGCATCGGAATCATGAACATCATGCTGGTGTCGGTGACGGAGCGGACCAGGGAAATCGGCATCCGCAAGGCCATGGGGGCCAAGCGGCGGGACATCCTGCTCCAGTTCGTGGCCGAGGCGACGCTGCTGAGCCTGGGCGGGGGAGCCGCCGGGGTGGTCCTGGGTTGGCTGCTGGCCAACGCGCTGAACGGGTCGGCGATCCTGGGAGGGCGTCCCACGCCCACCGCCGCCAGCCCGGACATCGCCATCCTGGCGCTGGCGGTGTCGGCGGGAATCGGGCTGTTCTTCGGGATATATCCGGCCATCCGGGCGGCGTCGCTGCATCCGATTGAGGCTCTGCGGCACGAGTAGACCCGGCAAGGGAGGGAAAGGTGACCAAGTCGTTCATAGCCCTGGCGATCATCGCGGTGTTCCTGGGAGTGAGCTGGGGAGGTGCATTCATCGGGGGCATCGTCTACGGGGAGTACAGGTCGGATGGCGGGGAGCCGCAGGCGACTCCCCGGGCGCCGGGGGGAGGGCAGTTTGCCCAGGCCGGGCGGAGCGGCGATGGGAGTGGGGGAGCGGTCGGAAGCGCAGGGCAATCACGCCAGGGCGGTTCCGGCGGCGGCCAGAGCAACGGGGTGTTCACCACCCGGGAGGGTAGGACCGGCGGGCCGGGCGTCCAGTCCTCCGGGGGTGAGGTTGGCGAGACGGCAATCCGTCCGGGCATGGGACGGGGAGGCATCCTGGCGGGGATGGTCCAGGGGGTGGAAGAAGGGAGCGTACTCATCGGGACGGAGAGCGGAACGGTATCTGCTGCGCTGTCGGAGGAGACGGTGGTGGTGACGCTGCGGGAAGCGGGGGTTGATGACCTTTCCGAGGGCGCCCGGGTGGTGGCGCTGGGACGGCGGGCCAGCGAGGGACTCACCGCGAGAGCCCTGCTCCTGAACCCGGACGGGGTGGACGTTTCCTTCTTGGAAGGTAGGCCATCCGGAGGGAGAGAGGACAGGGGTTTGCGGGAGCCGTAGGGGTGGTACAATCCGGCAGTCAGTCCCGGCCCGGCGGTGCCCAGCCCCCTTAGACAAGTTACCGAAATTGGGGGCGAAAGCGGCGGCCTTCGGAGCGTTGGGCCGGTTTTTCAGGTGGTGCGATGCGATACGACGTGGTGATAGTGGGGGCCGGTTCCGCGGGGTGCGTCTTGGCGGCCCGTTTGTCCGAGGACCCGGACCGGACGGTGCTGCTGCTGGAGGCGGGGCCGGATTATCCCGATCCGTCGGCAGTGCCCGACGAGATCCGGTACGACATGAACCAGGCGGCGTCCCAGGCGGACGCTCCGCACAACTGGTCCTTCGTGGGGCAGGCGACTCCGCAGGCGCGGGGGCCCGCCGCCGTGGCGCGGGGAAAGGTGACCGGCGGGACCAGCTCAATCAACCACCAGATTTTCCTGCGGGGAGCGCCGGAGGACTACGACAACTGGGCGGCGCTGGGCAACGACGAGTGGTCCTACGTGAAGGTGCTGCCCTTCTTCCGCAAGCTGGAGACGGACACGGATATGTCCGGCGACTTTCACGGCTCCGACGGGCCTATTCCGGTGCGGCGGCATCCGAGGGAGTCGTGGCTGCCCATCCATGCGGCTTTCCACCGCGCCTGCATCGACGCCGGCTTTCCCGACGACCCGGACAT
The DNA here is from genome assembly GCA_034423195.1 of Dehalococcoidia bacterium. GTDB lineage: Bacteria > Chloroflexota > Dehalococcoidia > Lucifugimonadales > UBA3495 > CATOSK01. Next base: position 19,171 of record DAOUIZ010000070.1, read on the forward strand.
GAACCATCCCGACGGGACCGGGGTGGGAGCCATTCCGCTGAACAACCCGGGTGGAGTGCGGATGAGCACGGCGCTGACCTACCTGAAAGACTGCCGCCACCGCTTGAACCTGACGATCCGGGGCGGCGTGATGGCCCACCGGGTGCTGTTCGAGGGCAAGCGGGCGGTGGCCGTGGAGGTTGGAAGCGGGGAAGAGACGTTCATCGTGGAGGGGCAGGAAATTATCCTCAGCGCGGGAGCCATCCAGTCGCCGCAGTTGCTGATGCTGTCCGGCGTGGGGCCGGCGGCGGAGCTGGACCGGGTGGGGATTGCGGTGGTGAAGGACCTGGCGGGAGTTGGGCAGAACATGAAGAACCACCCATCGGCGTCCATCCGCTTCCAGCCTGCCGAGGGACTGACCCTGGACCCGGGAGCGCCCCGCAACCAGGTGGCGCTGCGGTTCGCGCCCGCCGGTTCCTCCACCCGCAACGACGTGCAGGTGCAGACTACGTCGTCCAATCCGATGGGACAGCAGACGGTGGACATTCGCATCGGGTGCCGGCTGGAGCTGCCCGACAGCAGGGGCATGCTGACCCTGGAATCGGCCGATCCGTACCAGCAGCCCCGCCTGGACTACCAGTTTCTTTCCGAACCGTGGGATCGGGAGCGGATGAGGGACGCGGTGCGGCGGATGGTGGAGCTGTTCAACCATCCGGCCTTCGAGGGCATCACCGGGGCGCGAATGGAGCCGGCGGAGGAAACCCTGGCGTCGGACGATGCCCTGGACCTGTGGCTGCAGCAGACGGTTTCCATCGCCGGTCACACGGCCTGCACTTGCCGGATGGGGCCGGAGGATGATCCGATGGCGGTGGTGGACCAGCATTGCCGGGTCTACGGGGTGGAGGGCCTGCGGGTGGCGGATGCCTCGATCATGCCGGACCTGGTGCGGGCCAACACCAACGCGACGGCGATTATGATTGGAGAGCGGGCGGCGGATTTGATCCGGCAGGGGGAGTAAGGGAGTTTTCTCAGGCGGTCGCCCGAAGACCCCATCCTTTGACCGCCCAGACTCGGCGATGACGCGCGGCACAACTTGGAGGAGTTGAATGGTTGCCACCAGGAATATCGGGCTGGCTACGCCCCGGCTGGACGGCGAGGCCAAGGTGACCGGAGCGACGCGGTACACCCAGGACCTGTCTCTCCCCGGGACGCTGTGGGGACGGTGCCTGCGGAGCCCGTGGCCCCACGCACGGATTGTCAGCATGGATACGTCGGCAGCGGAAGGACTTCCCGGCGTCCACGCCGTAATCACCGGGGCCGACGTGCGGGGACTGCGGTATGGGAGGCGTCTGCACGATGTTCCCGTGCTGGCGGATGAGCGGGTGCGCTTCGTGGGGGAGCGGGTGGCGGCGGTGGCTGCCGAGGACCGGGAAACGGCGGAGGCGGCGCTGCTGCTCATCGACGTGACCTACGAAGAACTTCCCGCCGTCTTCGAGCCGGAGGAAGCCCTGGCCGGAAGAGCGCCGGTCCTGCATCCCGACTATAACTCCTACGCGGGGATTCCCCGTCCGCTGGAGGCCCCGTCCAACGCCTTCGTCACGGATACGTGGGGCAAGGGCAACGTTGAAGTCGGTTTCCGGGAAGCAGACCTGATCGTCGAAGGGACTTACTCGGTCCCAAGACAGCACCAGGCCTACCTGGAAGGGCACTCTTGCCTGGTGTGGATCGATGAAGACAACCGGATCCAGGTATGGGCCTCCAACAAGGTTCCATTCCAGGTGAAGGAGCAGTTGACCATCGGCCTGGAGCTGCAGGAAGACCGGATCCGCCTGAACCCGGTGGATATCGGCGGCGACTACGGGGGCAAGGGCTCGCCGATGGACATTCCGGTGGCCTACTTCCTGGCTGCCAAGACGGCGCGGCCAGTGCGGATGGCCATGGACTCGCTGGAGGAGTTCACCGCAGGCAATCCGCGCCACGCGGCGACCATCCACCTGAAGACCGGAGTGAAACGGGACGGAACGCTGACCGCCCAGGAGTCCCAAGTGTGGTTCAACAGCGGCGCCTACGGCGGGTTCAAGCCGGCTCCCGGCTGCAACCTGGGCGGAGCGGCCAAGGCGGGCGGGCCGTACCGCATCCCCCACGTCCGGCTGACGGGTACCCAGGTCTACACCAACACCATCCCTGGCGGGTTCATGCGGGCTCCGGGGGAGCCGCAGGTGGTTTTCGCCGCCGAGTCGCACATGGACGAAATCGCCGCCCGGCTGGGGATGGACCCGGTGGAGTTCCGGTTGAATAACCTGCTGCGGGATGGGGATGTTGATCCGGTGGGAATGAGGTACCAGAACATAAGGGCGCGGGAGACGGTGGAAGCGGCGGTGGAGGCGTCGGGCTACCGGATGCCAAAAGGGGATAACGTGGGCCGGGGGATAGCGGTGGGCGAGCGCACCACGGCCGGGGGCGAGTCCCACGCGGCGGTGACGCTCAACCCGGACGGGTCGGTGCTGGTCAACTCGTCCATCTTCGAGCCGGGCACCGGGACCTACACGGTCCTGAGCAAGATCGTGGCGGAGGAACTGGGCCTTCCGGTGGGCCGGGTCTCGGTGGAGGTCTGGGATACGGACGCCGTTCCCTTCGACACGGGAGTGGGCGGCAGCCGGTCAACGCGTATGGCGGGAATGGCGGCGCTGGAGGCATCGGCGGATGTGTGCCGGCAATTGTACCGGGTAACCGGCGACCTGATGGGGTGGCCGGAGGGCGAACTATCCATCGAGGGGGACGACATCGTCCGGCGGGACACGGGAGAACGTTCGCCGTGGGACGGCATCCTGGCGCGGATCGGTGGGCCGGTTTCCGGCCGGGGGACGGCGGCGGACCCGGAACGGTCGCCGATTACGTCGTTCACGGCCCAGGTAGCGGAGGTGTCGGTGGACCCGGAGACGGGAGCGGTGCGTCTGGAGCGGCTGACCACGGCCCACGACGTGGGGACGGTGCTCAATCCGCCGGACCACCAGGGCCAGATAGAAGGCGCTGTGATCCAGGGGGTGGGGTTTGCGATGACCGAGGAATTGGGCGTTGAGGAGGGGAGAGTGTCGACGGTGAGCTTCGGGGACTACAAGATTCCGAACGCTGCGGACCTTCCCCGGCTGGATACGGTGTTGCTGGAGCCGGGCATGGGATCCGGCCCTTACAACGCGCGGGGGATCGGGGAGAACCCCAGCGGTTGCGTGGCTCCATCCATCGCCAACGCCGTGGCCGACGCGGTTGGGGTGCGGATCAAGGAGTTGCCGGTGACAGCTGAGAAGGTTTTCCGAGCTCTGGAGGGGGGCTAGGGGTCGGAGGGCATGGGTTCGTCGAAGGGGAGATTCTTGGCCATGGCCTCGTCCCGGCGCCGTAGCCAGGCGATCCATTTCTCTCGTTCTTCAGTGCGGCCTTCCTGACGGCCTGCTTCTTTAGCCTTATTGATGGCTGCGGGAATCAACAGCACGATTCTACCTGTGACCTCCACGAGGATTGCGAACGCCGACGCAGCGCCGGCAGATACGCCGAAACCGGCCGCTAACAAGTATATGGGATCCTCTCCACCAAACAAGTCCCAACGATACAACCAGAGAAATACCCCGACGCCGAGAACGTAGCAGAGGTAGTAGAAGACCCAGTATGTGCCAAGGATGTTCACTCGAGGGGACGCATTGGAGGTGTCTCGTCAGCTGGAAGGTAGTTGGAATGGTTAATGGGTTCGTCCGGCAATGTTTCCAACCAGTATAACTCAACATGGAGCGGGATGGAAGTTGGGATCCGGCCAGGGTGGGCGACATCGAGGCCGGGGCTGGTGAGGTCAAGCCTTCCGCTGGCAGAGTGTATAATTCCTGCAAGTCCCCTCCGAAAGGGGAGCCACGAGTTGGCCCATGGTTGGGCCGAGATTATGGAAGGAGGAACCTGGCATGGGCATTCAGATCAAGCGCGTTGGACATGTGGGGATCCTGGTATCCGATTTTGAGCGGTCGTTCAGGTTTTATACCGAGGTCCTGGGCTGCAAGGTGACTTCGCGCCGCCGCCGGCCCGATGGGGCGGAGACGGCCTTCCTGAGATTTGACGAGACCCACCACGACTTCGTCATCGCCACCGCTCCCGAGGGAGTGGACGTTTCCGAGAATGTCCCCGGGCGGGCGAGGCTGGTGCAGCAGGTGGCCTTCGAGGTGGAGAACCGGGACGAGTTCATGAAGGCGCTGGCCCACATTCACACCCACGGGGCCGAGATCGTCAGCGGCCCCCTGACTCACGGCATCGAGTCCGGCGGAAACTTGGAGGGCAGCGGCAGCCGTTCCTTCTACTTCCTGGACCCGGACGGCAACCGGCTGGAGATCTTCTGCGATGGGATGAAGGTACCCAACGGCGAGCAGTTCCCGCGGGCGGAGTACGCCGACGCCATCAGGGACTTCATGGACAGGAAGGCGGGCAAGGTGCCCGTCTCCGCGGACGACTAACCAAAGGCTGCCGGATCTTCCGGTAATCAGGCCAAAGAAAAGACGGCGGGGAGTTTCCCCGCCGTCCTGTTTTCATGGAATGCCGCTACGGAAAAGCCGGAGTGGCTAGAAGCCCGCTTTCTCTGTCGCACCCAGCCCGGGAAGGTCTGCGTTGCTCGGGGATGTACCGTTGCCGTTGGAGGGATACATCTCGTCAAGGATAGCGTCCCGCCACTCCACGCCGGGGCCGAGGAGCCGCTCGATGGCGCGGACGTGGTAGTAGCTGGTGCCCGTTCCGGGAGGGTCGCCGCCGTCGGCCACGGTGCGGGTGGCTTCGAGCAGGATACGTCGGGCGTGGACGATGGCCATGTCGCTGCGGGATAGGTTCTCCAGGGAGCGTTCCACGATGGGGCCCATGCTCTCCTGCACCGCCACGTCCTGGGCGTTGATGCCCTCGATGCCGGTGAAGGTCTCGCGCTTCTGGACGTTCCGGTCGATGAGCCAGTCGTTGCCCCGGTTGCCCACGGTGCGGTAGTCGGGAAGGATGTGCTGCGCGCCCCGGCCGTACCCTTCCTCCATCGCAACCCACTCCTCCTCGGTGATGGGCTGGTCGTCGTAGCTGTAGGTGAAGTTGTATATCATGCAGTTGTGGTCGTCCATGGGGACCCACATGTGGCCGGAGATGATGGCGTGGGCCGAGCGGCCCCGGAAGGCGGACTGGCTGGGGCGGAGTTGGTGGAAGGGCATGACGTAGTGGTAGCCGCGGACGATGCTGCCCCGCTCTCCCAGGGAACGCACTCCCGAGTAGCGGTAGCCGTAGTCGGTCACGTCCACCTCCACGACTGGAGCGCCGCCCTTGACGAGGTCGGAGTCGATCCGGATTCCCGCCTTGTCAGTGTCCGGGGTTATGGTGCGGTGCAGGATGGGAGCATGGGCGGTGTCGATGCCGCCCTCCAGGCCCTGGAGCCAGTTGCATTCCTGCATGTTCTTGGAGACGTGGCGGTGGGTCTCGGGAAGGAGCGTCCACTCGAAGTTGGGCGGCGGGGGCTGCTTGCCCGGCTCTCCCAGGTAGGCCCAGATGACGCCGCCCTGCTCGATGGTGGGATAGTTCTTGATGGTGACCTTGTCCTTGAAGTCGCTGTCCGGCGGCTCGTTCATCATGTCGAGGCACTTGCCGTCCACGTCAAACTTCCAGCCGTGGTAGACGCAGCGGATGCCGCACTCCTCGTTGCGGGCCAGGAACAGGGACGCGCGGCGGTGGGGACAGTACTCGTCCAGCAGCCCGACTCGTCCCTCGGAGTCTCGGAAGGCGATGAGGTCCTCTCCCAGCAGCCGCACCCGCACCGGAGCGGAGTCTGGTTCGGGCAGTTCAACGGATAGGGCGGCGGGCATCCAGTATCGGCGCATGGTCTCGCCCATAGGCGTGCCGGCGTCGGTCTGGGTCAGGGTCATGTTGTCCATCCGGGTTAGCATGGTCTCCTCCTGAATGGGCCCGGTTTGAGGTGTGGTTGCCCTGGATGATGGTTAAAGGGAGTATAGGATTGGCCCCAATGGGCGTCAATCAGACCATCAGGAGAGTGGCGGGAAAATGAGACCGGCCCGAGCAACAAGTCTCCGGCCGGTTTTCTTCCCCTTGGTGGGAGGTGGGGACGGTGTGGTGCCGCTCGGGGTTACCCCTGCCGGACGAACTTGTCTATGCCGGTGCCGTCGCTGAGGCCGACGTAGATGTCGCCGCGGGAGTCGACCCAACTGCCGTGGCCGGGGCCGCGGCAGGGGAAGCGGGCCAAGACGTTGCCCGAGGTGTCCAGGACGCTGACCCGGGCCGAGGAGCCTTCGACCGGACCCTCGCTGACGACCAGGGCGCCCTCGCTGTCCACAGAGATGTCCATGGGGCGCTGGATGTCGTCCCAGATGGCGATAAACTCCCCGTCCAGGGTGAAGAGTTGCATCCGGTGGTTCTCCCGGTCGCACAGGAAGATGGTGTCGTTGTGAATCAGCAGGCTGTGGGGCAGGTGGAAGTGTCCCGGCTCGGTCTTGCCCGGCGCTCCCCAGGACTGCTTGAGCTGACCGTCCCAGGTGAAGCGGTGGATGCGGGCGTTGCGGTACCCGTCGGAGACGTAGAGGTCGCCGGAGGGAGAGGGAATCATTTCTGTGGGGTAGTTGAAGGGTCCGGCGGCCCGGGGGCACAGGTCGCCGGGATTCTCGCAGCCCGTGTCTGAATGGACGCCGTGGCGCCCCAGCATCTGGATGGGCTTGCCGTCGATGGTGTAGACGAGGCAGACGGAGTTGTCCCGGTCGGTGAGGTAGACGGTGTCATCCTCGATGTAGATGCCGTGGGCGAAGGAGAAGGCGCCGTTGCCCCAGCTGTCCAGCAGGTTGCCGTCCCGGTCGAAGATGAGGATGGGCGGGTCCTTGCGCTGGAAGGCGAAGACCCGGTCCTGGGAGTCGGCGGCCATGGCGCTGACCATGGCGAAGGTCTCTCCCTCGGGCAGCTTGGCCCAGTTTTCCACCACTTCATAGGTATACTTGCCGCTTCCTACCGTGGTCATGCTTCTGGCCTCCTTCAAGTCTGGTAAGTTTGGATTGAATGGGGACGCTGAGAACGATGCTATTGTAACGCGGGGCCCGTGTTTATTTCAGGTGGGGCATTACCTCTTCGGAAAAGAGCTTCATGGAGCGGAGAACTTTTTCGTGCTCCATGCCGCCGAAGTCGAAGTTGCAGCCGAAGTATTCGATGCCCTCGGCGCGGAGGGCGTTGATTTTGGCGAGGCACTGTTCCGGGGTGCCGATGATTGCCCGGTTTTCGGCGAGGTAGTCGTAGCTGAGGGGAAGCTGTTGGCGCCGCCGGCGCCAGTTGTCCATCTGCTGGTAGACCTCGCTGCCTTCCTCAATGTTGTTGCGCCACTGCATGATGTCGATGACCCAGTTGAGCTTGTCCAGGGTGTCGCGCCGGGCCTCATCCTCCGTCTCGGCGACGTAGAAGTAGCGGAAGAAGGGAATCTCGGACTTGGGGAGGTTGAACCCGGCCTCGGCGGACCTGTCCACGAACCGCCGGCACAGGTCCAGGGCCTCGGCCGTGTCCTGCACCACGGCGATGCAGAGGCTGTGTCCAGTGGAAACGACAAAGTCCAGGGTGACCGGATTGCGGGTGGCGGCCAGGTAGATGGGCGGATGGGGCTGCTGGGCGGGCATGGGCACCAGGTTGGCATGGCTGGCCTGGAAGTGCTTCCCGTCCATCGTGAAATCGGGCGTGGTCCACAGGCCCTGGATCATTCTCACGGATTCCTGGAAGCGGTCCTGGCTCTCGTCGGGGTCGATGTTGTAGCCCCGGTACTCGTAGCCCGAGCCGGAGCCGCGGCCGAAGCCCACATCCAGGCGTCCGCCGCTGATGAGGTCCAGGGTGGCGGTATCCTCAGCCAGGCGGAGCGGATTGTGGAGGGGGGAGACGAGTACCGCGGTGCCGAGCCGGATCCGCTCAGTGCGGGCGGCCAGATGGGTGGCAACGATGAGGGATGACGACCCGATGCAGTAGCGGGTGAAGTGGTGTTCGGCCAGCCAGGCGCTGTGAAACCCTAACTCCTCGGCGTACCGGACCTGCTCGGTGGTGTCGGAGATAACGGCGGCGGCCTCCCGTCCCTCGGGCCAGGGCAGGTGGGTGAAAAAGGCGAATTTCATGGGGGGAGTTTAAGCGGTGCGGATGGCTTGCGCCAGTGGCGCAATTGACAAGGAGGGCAAAATCGGGCGACATCCAAGTAATAGGCTGGTCACTGCGTAGCGGGGGCTGGCCTTATTATTTGGGCAAAGCAACCAAGCCATACCCATCTACCCGGCCGTGTCTGCTCCGGCGGAACTTGCCTTCGACGATTTCCCAGTCCCGGCGGACGGTCTTTCCCAAAGCGTGTCGCGCGATGGGAGATAACACCAAGTCGGCCAATTGCAAACCGGCGGCCGGCTCTCTCACGGCGTTAACCGAATCCGAACCATCCCAGGTGCCTGTGGCTCAGCAGCCCAGCGTAGATGACGACAATGCCAATCCCGACGATGATGGAAAGCCACCGGTCGGAAAGCTGGTGGCGGGTCTCAGGGAATACGACCACATAGGGAGGCTGGGCCTCCGGTTCGTCCTGCCGGGGTTGCTGTTCCAACTGTCTCATACCGCGTTCGTGGTGCAGGTCCCAAACGTTGATAGTCAGGAAAATGATGACGGCGGAGATCAGCATGGCGAACACGTCGATCAGGAACATGGAAAACGGCTGCTTTTCAGCGTCGAATTCAGGGCGGGAGAGCAAGGCGAAGAAAATGGTGATCCCGGCAAAGATGATCAGGGCGAACAGTTCGCCGAGGACCAGGCCCAGCTGCTTGGAACGGGCCATGGCATCCAGCTCGGCTTCAGCCTCGTTGAAAGCCAATCGTTCGTCGACGTCATGCAGGAAGACGGCGGAGTTGAAGTAGCCCCGGGCCTCGGAATAGGCCTCCTTGAGGTCGGCCTGATTCCTGGGCGCGTCAATACGGATGACGCATTCCAGGACCGCGCGGTCGATGACGCCTCTCTTGCTGAACATGTCCATCTTTCGGAAGAGATTGAAGGCCTGGGCTTCTTCCGCGTGGCTGCGGGACACGAGGGAGGCGATTCGAAAGGCCAGCAACAGGGTGAATATGGTGGCCGAGAGTCCAACCACTTCGAAATAATGGTCGGTCACCCAGGAATTGTCGCCGTTGCTCAGGAAACCCTGGAAGAGACTGCTCCGAAAATACACAAAGGTCCCACAGGCACCCAGCGCAATCATGAGCGCTTTGAATCCCCAGCGGATCTCGGCCTCAAAAATGAGGAGCAGGTTGGCGATGATGATGGCGACGACGCCGATGATTAGATAATCTCCCGCGACCGAGATTTCATCAATTAGATGTTCTCCGTTGACCACGGTTAGCGAAAGGGCCAGGAGCCACAGCAGGGTCAGGATGGGCCTGATGTGTTCCAGCGCGTTTATCCCAGGGTTGTGGGCCAGCATAATGCTGGACTGCCGCCAGGCAACGCCTGCGATGGGGTGAATTAATGCTCCCCCAATGACGATGAGTATCAGTGCGTCGCCAGGAATAATTCCATTGATAGGAACGCTTTTGTCGAGAATGGTCTCACCGGAGCTGATGCCGATGAGCAGGCTCAGGGGCACTATCAATAGGGTGGGAATGAGACCGGCGACTGTGGCGCAGAACAGGTCAATTGAACGGGACTCATAACCGCTGCCTTCGATCAAGTCGTCAGGCAGGGCTCCCTTCAAGCCGGCCCCCCAGGCCAGCGAACGCCGGTTGAGGCCGTAGATGATGGCTGAACCAACGGCCAGCAAAATGCCCAGGGCCAGCAACCAGAGGGTCGGGTCAGCCGAGGAAGATGCGGGCCCCTGCATCGTGTCGGTGAGCTGCCTGATCCAAGCGGTCGGACCTGCGGAAGACGATGCGGCCTCCCGCACTCCGGCTACCAGTTGGCCGGACAGCACGAAGGCAGTGCCGACCACCCCCAGGGCAATGAAGAGCAGCTTTCCTGGGGTCATCGTCACGGAAGTCTGGTTGCCCTCGAGATCATGGTGCGACAACCAGGTCGCAAGAATCGCAACGATCGGCGCGATTTCAAACAGGATAACCGCCACGGCCACGTCCAGGTACCTGAGGGACATGGCGAACAGGGCTATGTTGAAATATGAGATGGTTATCAGCAGAATCTGAAAGCTGAACATCCTGCGGAGGACCAGCTTCCACACGGCCCAGTTGAAGAACAGCTTCGAAAAGCACGCCGCCAGGAACAGGGCGTATACAATGGCGATGCCGCCCCTCCACCCCATGGTGAACAGGAACGGGTGGTCCTTGCTGTCGGTCAGCACGACGGCCACTGGTATGAAGGAGTAGCAAAGGACGGCGAAGAGCATGAGCCCGGCGCTCTTCAAGTTGCTCTCCGGCCCTTTCGCGTCGGCGGCCCGCGGCGTTGAAGCTGTTGTCGGATCCAGAGCCATTCTGGCGGGATTATAGCACCCAGGGCCGTGCCACCCTGGGGCAGGTCAGTCCGGTGCCGCTCCTTTCCTAAAGTTCCCCTTGCGGCTATAATTCACCTGTAAATTAGTGCCGTTCGCCGGATGGGGTTTGTGCGGGAAGGATGCGGGTTTCGTCTCCGGCGGGACGGGAAGTCCGTATATATTTGGAAGCGGAGGGCGTGCAATGCCAGGCAAGGAAGACATTGCCCTGATGGCCCACCTGATGCGCCGCGCCGGGTTCGGTGCGGGACGCGACGAGCTGGAGGCCAGGGCGGAGCAGGGCTACGAAGCCACGGTGGAAGACCTGCTGAATCCCGACAATCACCCGCCGGTGGACGACGACGTGCTGTTCCGGTACTTCCCCAACTACGAGGGTGGGATGGCGCCGGTGCAGTCCCAGGCCCACTGGCTCTACCGCATGGTTAACACCCAGCGGCCGCTGGAGGAGAAGATGGTCCTCTTTTGGCACCAGCTTTTCGCCACCGGCAACTCCAAGATCGACAATCCGCCGGAGATGGTGCAGCAGATTGCCATGTTCCGGCGCCATGCTCTGGACCGGTTCCCTGACATCCTGGTGGAGCTGGCCAAGAATCCGGCCATGATCTACTGGCTGGACAACAACGGCAACCACAAGGGAGCCATCAACGAGAACTGGGGCCGCGAACTGCTGGAGCTCTTCTCCATGGGCGTCGGCAACTACTCCGAGGATGACATAAAGGAGGCGTCCCGCGCCTTCACCGGCTGGACCATCGCCCCCAAGATTCCCCGGCTGCCCCTGGGACGGTTCTACTGGGAGTTCGAGTACGACCCGGCGGACCACGACTTCGAGGAAAAGACCTTCCTGGGCGAGAAGGGTAACTTCAACGGCGACGACATAATCAACATCATCGTGCGGCAGCCGGCCACGGCCCGGTTCCTCTGCCGCCACCTGTACAACTTCTTCGTTGCCGACGAGGTGCAGGTCCCCGCGTGGAACGACACCCCGCCCAGGGACCCGGAAGCCATCGAAGTCCTGACACAGGCCTACTTCGAGTCGGACTACGACCTGAAGGCCGTCTTGCGGACGCTGTTCAACTCGGACTTCTTCAAGAATTCCCGCTTCACCCGGGTCAAGAGTCCCGCGGAGCTGGTGGTCAGCACCCTGCGGCTTTCCGGCGGCTTCAACGGCCCCCGGGAAGGCTACCAGGCCGCCGCCGCCGAGTGCGCCTTCCAGGGACAGGAACTGCTCAACCCTCCCAGCGTCGAAAGCTGGCACACCGGCGAGGAGTGGATCGACGGGGGAGCCCTGGTCCGCCGGGTCAACTTCGCGGCCAAGTACCTTTCTGACACCCGGATGCCCGGCATCAGCGCCATCGTCGAGCGTCTGAGGGAACAGGGTAGCCTGACCCCCGAACGGTTCGTTGACGAGTGCCTGGACCAGATGGGCCCTCTGGAAGTGGAGGAACCCACCCGCCGTGAGTTGGTCAACCAGGTCAGCGAGGGCGGCGATATCCGCTGGGACAGCGACGAGGCCGCGGCCGACGCCGAGCGCCGGGCGGGAATCACCTTGGCGCTGGTGGCCGCGTCAAGAGAGTATCAGTTTGCCTGAACAGGCCGGAGCCAATGCTCCGGCTCTCCCCAACCAGTCTGCCCAAACAGCAAACCGCGGCAGGAGGAGATAATGACCGCAACCAAGAAAGACCCCGTCCTGGTAATTCTGCAGCTCACCGGGGCCAACGATCCGTTGAGCACGGTGGTGCCCTACACCAATCCCCACTACCACGACGCGCGGCCCAACGTGGGCATCGCCGCCGACAAGGTGCTCCCCATCAACGACACCCTGGGATTCAACCCCCACGTCGGAGCAGTCAAGGACTTGTGGGACCAGGGCAAGGTTGCCATCATCCAGGGCATCGGCTACGAGAACTCGCCCCGCTCTCACTTCCGCTCCATGGACATCTGGCACACCTGCGAACCGGACAAGGTGGGGACGGAAGGCTGGGTCGGACGGGTCATCCGCGACCTGGACCCCAACGGCTCCAACGTCCTGAAGGGCATCAACGTGGGACAGGGGCTGCCCCGGGCCATGGCCCTCAAGGGCGTTCCGGTGACGTCGGTTTCCGACCTGGAGTCCTACGGCGTGCTGACCGACGTTCCGGTGGTGGACAGCCAGGCCGAGCGGGAACGGATGCTGGACATCTTTTCCCGGATCTATTCTCCGACCATTGGCTCCGGCCCGGTGATGGACTACCTCAGCCAGACGGGACGGAACGTGCTGGATGGGGCGGACGTTCTCAAGACCGCTCCCGATAAGTACGGCTCCAGCGTGGAGTATGCCGCATCTCCCATCGCCAAGGCTCTGAAAACCGTGGCGCAGGTGCACCTGGCCGATCTCGGAGCGCAGGTGTTCTACACCCAGCACGGCAGCTTCGATACCCACTTCAACCAGGTGATGATGCACACCCGTCTGTGGACGGACGTGGGGCAGGCCATCGGCAACTTCTTTGACGACCTGCGTGAGCACGACGCATCGGACAACGTCATCATGATGCTGTTCACCGAGTTCGGACGGCGGGTGAAGGACAATGGCACCGGTACCGACCACGGCGCGGGCGGCGTGGCCTTCGTCATCGGCGACCCGGTGCAGGGCGGGCTGTACGGGACCTACCCATCCCTGGCCCCCGAGGACCTGACCCAGGGCGATCTGGCCCCCAACTACGACTTCCGCGGCTTCTACGCCTCGCTGTGCGAGCGTTGGCTGGGGCTGGACTCGGCGCCCATCGTCGGCGGCACCTACGAGCAGATGGCCTTCGTCTAGGCGCGTCGCATGATCGGATACTCGGGCAGACCGCTGGCGGCCAAGCTGGGAATCAGGGCCGGCGCCGTGGTCTGCCTCTTTAGTGCGATTCTGAAAATGCGCGAATCCCATGAGGGTGGATGACTTGACCACGGAATTACCTGACCCCGGCTCCGCTTCGCCGGAAGACTACTCGGCCATCAGCCGTCGTTTCGTCGTCCACGCCCGGGATGAATTGAGCCGGGGGAACCGGCTCCAGGCGTCCGAGAAGGTCTGGGGTGCGGCCAACTACGCTCTCAAGGCCGTGGCCGTCCAGCGAGGCTGGCGGCACCGCGGCCAGCGCAATGTGTTTGCCGTGGCCGACCAGTTGGCGGCGGAACGCAGCCGCCCCGCCTTCAAGGATTATCTGATACTGGCGCGGGGAATACACTACAACTTCTATGAGAACGACCTGGAGGAAGGGGACATCGAAGACGGGATCAATTCCGTCGAGCGGTACATTGCCGACCTGGAAGCGGTAAGGGTTTCTGCCCCGCAGCCTTTCCGAATCTCCGACAGGAGAGACCAGAACCGGATTGCCCGCCTGGTAGGGGAAACCTTCCCTATCGGCACTTACTCGGAGGAAGGGTTCATTCAACCGCCTGAGTCAGCCAACGGCAATCTCTGATTACCTTATCGGGGGGAATCATGCTAACGACTATCGCGGCTGGCCGCGTTATCAACTTCAGCCACTGCCTGGGAATGTACTCCATGGGCGGCCTGGGATTCTGGGACCCGGTGGACTTCGCCTTTGGCTCCGACGACCGGCTCTACGTGGTGAACCGGGGCGCCGAGGAGTTGGGGCAGCGGGTCAGCATCTGCACCCGGGACCACGAGTTCATCTCTCAATTCGGCTCCTTCGGATACGGAGACGGACAGTTCATCTGGCCCTCATCCCTGGACATCGACGGCGACGGCAACGTCTACGTCTCCGACGAGAACCTGCACCGCATCAACATCTACGACGCCGGCGGGCAGTTCCTGTCCCGGTGGGGCGAGGCCGGACAGGGGGAGGGTCAGCTTCAGGGCCCCTCCGGTGTGGCCGTTGCGCCGGACGGCAATGTCTACGTCGTCGAGAGCGCAAACAACCGCGTCCAGAAGTTCACCAGGGACGGGGAATACCTCGGCGGCTGGGGCGAAGCCGGTGACGGCGAGGGGCAGTTCAACATGCCCTGGGGCATCGCCGCGGACCGTTCCGGCGACGTTTACGTGGCGGACTGGAAGAACGGCCGGGTGCAGAAGTTCGGCCCCAACGGGCTGTTCCTTTCCTCTTTCCAGGCCGATGCCCAGGGCCTGGGTTCCCTGGACCGTCCCACCAGCGTTGCCGTGGACAGCGAAGGCGATGTGTACGTGACCGACTGGGGCAACCACGTCGTCCAGATCTACGGGCCGGACGGCACATTCGTGACCACGCTGGAGGGAGACGCTCAGACGCCTTCCCCGTGGACCCAGACCTACCTGGACGCCAACCCGGAAATCCTCAAGCAGCGGCGCCGGGTCGACTTGACCCCGGAATGGCGTTTCCGCCGTCCCGTGGCGATTAACGTGGATGAGCAGGACAACATCTACGTCCTGGAGTCGGTGCGCCACCGCTTCCAGGTGTACCAGAAGGAGAAGGACTACGAGGAAGCGGCCCTCAACCTCTAGCCGCTTATCCCATCCCGCGGCGGCGGCAAACCCATCATCGGAGCAACCATGTCTTTGGAATTTGGCGTTTTTGACCACATCGAACCGGTCCCGGGCCTGCCGCTGGACGAGATCTACCGTCTCCGGCTGAAACAGCTGGAGCGGCTGGACTCGGCCGGGTTCTACTCCTACCACTTGGCGGAGCACCACACCCCGGCGGTCCACAGCCTGGCCCCGTCCCAGAACGTTTTTCTCGCGGCGGCGGCCCAGCGGACCAGCCGCATCCGCCTCGGGCCGTGCATCTACGTGCTGCCCCTGCACCACCCCTTGCGCCTCATCGAAGAAATCTGCATGCTGGACAACCTGTGCGACGGCCGCATGGAGATTGGCGTAGGGCGGGGCGGCGTCCTCGAAGCCTACTTCTGGGGGCAGGAGTCCGACGTCGAGATCAACTTCGCCCGCTACCGGGAGAACCTGGAAATCATCCAGCACGGGTTGAGCCATGAGGAGCTGGACTACGACGGGGAGTTCTTCAAGTTCGAGCGGCTTCCCATGCGGCTGCGTCCCAAGCAGACGCCCTATCCTCCCTTCTGGTACATGCGGAACGTGGAGACCGCCGCCATGGACGGGATGAACACCATCATCGTCGGCGGGCTGGACAGCTTCGAGGCCAACGTCAAGCGGTACAGGGAGCTTTGGGAGGAGTACCAGGGGAAGGGAACTCTCACCCTCCAGGGCACCGAGCCCAAGATAAGCCTGGTGAACCACCTGGTCCTGGCGGAAACGGACGAGGAAGCCCTCCGCATCGGCGAGCCGGCCTGGGAACACTACAAGTGGAACCTGGGAACCCCGCGCCGCCTGGAGGCGGAGAGCCGGGGCCTGACCCAGTTCCTGGTGCCCAACGACCAGATGCGTCCCCGGGGCGCGCCGGACCGGGAGGCCCGCCGCGACCTCTACTGGGAAATGGAGCAACGCTCCGAGGAGCAGCAGCGTCGGCGCCAGGCTCCCGGCGGCTTGGGAGGCGTGGCCGGACAGGGCGCGGGATTCGGCGTTATCGCCGGCTCACCGGCCAGCGTGCGGGAGTACATGGACGAGTACGTCGCCACCGGGGCCAACTACTTCGTCTGCTCCTTCCAGTGGGGCGACCTGACCCACGATCAGGCCATGCAGTCGCTGGAACTGTTCGTCGAAGAGATAATGCCCCACTACTCGGGGACGGCTGAGGTAGCCGCTTCGGTCTGAGCGGTTGCACCCAATAACCCGGTCCCGCCAGCGAAACAGGACGGGCAGGCTCCAGGCAACAATCTGGGCCTGCCCGTCCTTCTTCTGCCAGGTGTTATTCCTCCGGCGGCCTTATCTGGAGTGTGACGTTGTACCCGTCCGGGTAGGTCGTGGTGTGCCCCTGCCCCGTGGTGTCCTCGATGAGCCGCACGTCCCCCACCTCGAAGGTATGCGAAGTGCCGTCGGCCAACCCGATGATCGTCCTTCCCACCAACCCCACCTGCCAGCGCCGGAAGGGAGCCGGGTGGTAGTCGGAAAAGTGCCCCGGCTCCCGCTGGGACACGGCGAAATTCATCTGCGCTCCCTCGACCCGGATCTCCTTCAGGGCGTCCTCGGTTAGTTCCTCGATGTGGCTCTTGCCGTCGTCGCCGGAATAAAGGCGGTAAACTCCCATGATGCTTCTCCACGCCGTGTTTTCCCGGGTTTCACCTACCCGGCGGCGCAGTTTAGCACACCGGGAAGGGATGGCTGTCGCACTTGGATTGGGCAGGCGTCGCAGGGCTCGGTGTTGACCCGTCGTCCCATCCACCCGGTTCCTCCAGGAATTGCTGACAGTAGGCCGTTGACGCCAGGCCCGGAGCAGGGTAGCGTAAATTATGTTGGACAAAGTCATCCCTGCACCTCTACTCGTCTTCCTCTATTCCGTATGGCGTATCATCAGTTTCCTTGGTCTTTCTTCGGGACGGCTATTTGGCCTCGGGTGCTTGCCGGAATGTCCCGAAAATGTCCCAAAATGTCTCACCATGTCCCAATCACTGTCCCTATATGCCCCGGACGTGGGGCGAAAAAGCCTCCAAATGGCGCTGAAATCACCGTAATTCAGGCGGTTTTACGCACGAAAACCAGCAAATGTCCCACAAGCAAATTTTCCTCGGCCTCCCATGTCCCGATAAACCTGCGCCGGAGGCAGACGGCTGTCTGCTCTTCCATGGTTGAACCCCTGTTTCTGCTGGACTAGGCAGGGGCAATCGTGTAACATTTGGGCCAACATCGGGGAGTCCGGGTTTCGTAAACTTGGGCTCAATCCGGCGAACATTTCAAGCGTCCCGGGGCGTTTGACTCCGGGGAAAGGACAGAGAATATGCCCGGTGGTGAAGACCTGGCCCTGATGGCCCACCTGATGCGCCGCGCCGGGTTCGGCGCTAATCGCGACGAGCTGGAACGAAGGCTGGCCCAGGGATACGAAGCCACGGTGGAAGAACTACTCAACCCGGAGGAGCAGCCGCCCTTCGACGACGATCTGGCCTACCGCTACATTCCCTACTACCGCATGGGGACCGGCGTCCCCTCCTACCAGACCTACTGGATGTACCGCATGGTGGCGACCCAGCGTCCGCTGGAAGAGAAGATGACCCTGTTCTGGCACCACATCTTCGCCACCAGCCACTCCAAGATGAACCGTAACCCGCAGATGAACCAGCAGTTGCAGCTCTTCCGCGGGTTTGCCCTGGGCAGCTTCCGCACCATCCTCGTCGAGCTGTCCAAGGACCCGGCCATGATCTACTGGCTGGACAACAACGAGAACCACAACGGCGCTCCCAACGAGAACTATGGGCGGGAGCTGCTGGAGCTGTTCTCCATGGGCGTCGGCAAGGACATGGAGTTCAACTACTCCGAAGACGATGTCAAGGAGTGCGCGCGGGCTTTTACCGGCTGGACCATGGCCCCTCAGTTGCCCCGCTATCCCTACGGGGACTACTGCTGGCAGTTCGAGTACCGCTCCGACGACCATGACCACGGCGAGAAGACCTTCCTCGGCGAGAGCGGACGGTTCAACGGCGAGGACATCGTTGACATAATCGTGAAACAACCGGCCACCGCCCGGTTCGTGGCCCGCCATCTGTACAACTTCTTCGTGGCCGACGAGCCGCAGGTCCCGGCCTGGCAGACCACTCCGCCCCAGGACCCGGATGCGATAAAGTCCCTGGAGGACGAGTACTTCCGCTCCAACGGCGACATCCGCTCCATGCTGCGGGTGCTGTTCAACTCGGACTTCTTCAAGGAAGCCCGCTATAAGAAGGTGAAGAGTCCGGCGGAACTGGTGGCCGGCGTGATGCGGCTGGTGGACGACTACACATCTCCCAAGCCCAACAGCCACGAAATCACCTTCGCCTCGGCCTACATGGGACAGGACTTGCTCAACCCGCCGACGGTGGAAGGCTGGCACACCGGACGGGAATGGATCGACAGCGGCGCTCTGGTGGAGCGGGTCAACTTCGCCGCCGACCGGGTGGGCAACATCGACAACCCCGGCGTCCGGCGGATGGTTGACCGCCTGCGGCCCGACGCCGAGACCCTGACCGCCGAGGAACTGGTGGACGCCTGCCTGGACCTGGCCGGTCCGGTGGTGGTGTCCGACGACCGGCGGTCTGAGCTGGTGGCCCACGTCCAGCGGGACCAGGCCGCCAAGCCCGGCAACGATGCCTTCGAGCAGCGGGTCACCGGCCTGCTCCGGCTCATCGTATCTTCCCGCGAATACCAGTTCGCTTAGGGAGGCGACGGCATGACTTCAACCGCAACCAGGACGCCAACCTACCGTTACAGCTACACCATCGGCAACCAGGCCACGCCGCCGGCCCACGGCTTCTCCGGCCCGGTCAGCGTCGCCTGCGCCGGCAACGGGTTGCTGTACGTGATGTGCAGCTACTACGAGTACCAGCCCGCCTGGAAGTTCGTCGCCAAGTGCAACATGGACGAGGACTACCTGGGCGCTTTCGGTTCCTACGGGGCGGGGGACGGCCAGTTCACCTGGCCCAACACCGTCGCCGTGGACCGCACCGGACTGGTCTACGTCTCCGACGAATGGCTCCAGCGCATCTCGGTCTTCGACGGGGATGGGCAGTTCATCAGGAAGCTGGAGCAGCAGGGGTCATCCGACGGCCAGTGGGACCGGCCCGCCGGGATCATCTTCGATGCCGACGACAACATGCTGGTGGTGGACAGCCTGAACAGCCGCGTCCAGAAGCTCACCAAGGACGGCGAGTTCATCAGCAAGTTCGGCGAGTTCGGAGATGGCGAGGGCCAGTTCAACACTCCCTGGGGAATCAACCTGGACCGGGACGGCAACATCTACGTCGCCGATTGGCGCAACGACCGCATCCAGAAGTTCGACTCCGGGGGCCGCTTCCTGCAACAGTTCGGCGGCCCCGGGGACGGGGAGGGCGGCCTGCACCGCCCCAGCGGAGTGGCGGTGGACTCCCAGGGCTACGTTTACGTCTCCGACTGGGGCCACGACATCGTCCAGGTCTTCGACCCCCAGGGCGGATACGTGACCAGGTTTATTGGCGACTGCTACGGCTACACCAAGTGGGCTGTGGCCCGAATGGCTTCCGACCCGGAGGGCATGTCCAGGGAGCGGGCGGTGGTCAAGGACTTCACCGTCGAGCGCGTGTTCTTCCAGCCAACCACCGTAAGAGTTGACGACCAGGACCGCATCCTGGTCGTGGATACCGGGCGGCACCGCATCCAGATCTACGAGCGGGTCCCCGAATAGCGTTTCCCGGACCACCAGCGCGGGCCGCCAGGCCGCGACTCTCACTACAAGAGGAGCAAACAACATGACCTCAACCCACAAGGACCCGATCCTGGTAGTCATCCAGCTTACCGGCGGCAACGACTACCTGAACACGCTGATTCCCTACGGCGACCCGCTGTACTACGACAATCGCAGCAACGTGGCCATCCCCGCTGAGGAAGTGCTCCCGCTGGACAGACATTTCGGTTTCCACCCGGCGGCGGCCCCCATCAAGGACCTGTACGACCAGGGCAAGGTGGCCATCATCAACGGCGTCGGCTACCCCAACCCCAACCGCTCCCACTTCCGCTCCATGGACATCTGGCACACCTGCGAGCCCGACAAGGTGGGCACCGAGGGCTGGCTGGGACGGGTCATCCGGGACCTGGACCCCAAGGCCGAGAACGTGCTGACCGGCGTTAACTTCGGACGCGGCCTTCCCCGGGCCCTGGCCCTCTCCGGCGTTCCCGTTGCCTCCGTCGCCGTCCTGGAGACCTACGGCGTCCTGACCGGCATCAGTGAGGAGCCGGACCGGAGCGAGGCGCTGGACGTCTTCGCCCGCATGTATGCTCCGACGCTGGGCAGCGGCCCGGTCATGGAGTACCTGGGGCAGACCGGGCTGGACGCGCTCAAGGGCGCGGACATCCTGAAGACGGCCCCGGAAAAGTACAACACCGAGATCGAGTACGCCGACTCTCCCATCGGGCGCAACCTGCAGGGCATCTCCAAGGTGCTGACCGCCGACCTGGGCACCCGCATCTTCTACACCCAGCACGGCGGCTACGACACCCACGCCAACCAGGGACCGGTGCATCCCAAGCTCTGGACCGAGCTTTCCCAGGGCGTATCCGACTTCTACGCCGACCTGAAGGCCCACGACATGGCCGACAACGTGCTGATGTTCGTGTTCACCGAGTTCGGCCGCCGCGTCCGGGACAACGGCTCCGGCACCGACCACGGCTCGGGCGGGCTGGCCCTGGCCATCGGGGACCCCGTGAAGGGCGGGATGTACAGCGAGTACCCGTCCCTGAAGGACGAGGACCTGCTGGAAGGCGACCTGCACTTCAACATGGACTACCGGGGTGTCTACGGCACCATGGTAGAGAAGTGGCTGGGCATCGACGCCAACGCCGTCACCGGCGGCAACTTCGAGCAGCTTGACTTCGTGTAGACCGGCGCCGTTTCCCGGAAATACCGTCAGGACCCGGGGCGCACCCGACAAGGTGCGCCCCTTCTTTCGCCCGGCGAAGCGTTCCAACGGGCCAGCCCCTACGTAAGGAGCCGAACCAACCTTGTCCCAACACGACCCCAGGCAGATGGTACTGGTGGGCTTTATCCAGGCCTCCAACTGCTCCAACTACCCGGGTTCCTGGCGGCATCCGGACGGCTCCGACGATTTCCTGCTGCCCCAGTACTACCAGCACATCGCCCGAACCCTGGAGAAGGGCAAGTTCCACCTGGCCTTCGTGGATGACCGGCTGGCCATGCCCGACCGGTACGGCGACTCCATCGCGGCGGCGGTGGAGCACGGCATCCGGACGGTAAAGCTGGACCTGGGCCCGGTGGTCACGGCCATGTCGCTGGCTACGGAGCGCATCGGGATCGGCGCCACCTATTCCACCACCTACCACGCTCCCTTCCACGTCGCCCGCCTGTTCGCCACCCTGGATCACTTCAGCGGCGGGCGCATCGCCTGGAACGTGGTCACGTCCCTGAACGACTCGGAAGCGCTGAACTTCGGGGAGGATGCCCACCTCGCCCACGACCTGCGCTACGACCGGGCCGACGAGTTCATGGGGACCGCCTTCGGCCTGTGGGACACCTGGGGCGAGGAGGCGTTGGTCCTGGGCCGGGCGGAGGGACGGTTCGCCGATCCCTCCCGGGTTCGCCGCCTGGACCACAGCGGTGAGTGGTTCAAGTCCCGGGGGCCGCTGACTGTCCCCCGGTGTCCGCAGGGGCGCCCGGTCATCATCCAGGCCGGGCAGAGCGGACGGGGCAGAGAATTCGCCGCCCGCTGGGGAGAGCTGGTGTTCGTTATCGTCCCCACCTTGGAAGCATGCCGCGCCCACCGCGCGGCTATCCGGGAGCAGGCTGCTGGCCTGGGCCGCGACCCGGACACGGTCATCGTGTCGCCGGCAGTGTACGTGGTGGTCGACGAAACCGAGCACCGGGCGCGGGAGAAGCTGGAGGAATTGAAGGCGCTGGCCCATCCGATGGACTCGGTGGTGCTCCTGTCCGAGGTGTTCAACTACGACTTCTCGGTCCATCCGCTGGACGAGTCGCTTTCCGACGATGTGTTGGACTCGATATCCGGCCTGAGGGGTTTCCTCGACCGGGTCATGCAGCGCAGCGCCGGGGGCAACCCCTCGGTGCGGGACTTCATCCGGTTCAGCGGGCGGGGGACGCTGGACGAGCTGCCCACCTTCGCGGGCACTCCGGCCCGGGTGGCGGATGGCTTGGAAAAATGGTTCCGGGAGGGGGCTTGCGACGGATTCGTGCTGGCGGCCACCCACATCCCGGGCGCCTACGAAGACTTCGTGGAGATGGTGGTCCCGGAGTTGCAGCGGCGGGGGCTTTTCCGCACCGGCTACCGGGGAGCGACCCTGCGGGAAAATCTGGGGCTGGAGCGGCCCGGAGACCGGAGCTAGGGAGCCTCGCTCTCCCGCTGCAGGCTTTCAAGGGATTCCACTGAGACGGTGTCGGGGCCGAGCAACTCCTGCAGCCGCCGGTCCAAGTCGGAGCAGTACTCGGTGCTGACCACGGGGAGCTCCATCAGCACCCGCCGCCCGCCGGTGTAGATTTCCAGGTGGACCCGGTCCTTCCCGGGGTACTCCAGCAGCACTTTGATCACTTCCCGGAGCAGGTGGGCGTCCTCGATGGCGTCGTCGGACTCCCGGATCTGGAGCACAACCGATTGGCCTCCGCCATCCGGGGATGGCGACTCATCGGATGGGGGCGGGACTTGGGCCGCCCTGCTTTCGCTGCCGTTGCGGGAGGCTTTTACTCTCCCGTTGCCGTTCCCGTTTGCCTGGGTTGCTGGAGACTTGGCAGCGCCGTTGGAGTGGCCTTCGACGCTCCCGCTATGCCCGTTGACCGGAGCGTTCCCCGGTGGGGGAGGGGGTGGCGCGGATAGCGGTCCCGCCGGGGACTCCCTGACCATTCCCTTCGCCTTACCGTTCATCCCGTTCTGAGGTTGGGTGGGCGGCTCCTCCCAGGGCGGCGGCTCCGGTTCGGGGGGCATTGCCGTTGATTCGGCAGCGGGTAGCGAATATTCCTCGAGGTCGTCGCAGGCCAGGGAGTACTGGTCTCCCCGCAGCCGGAGCTTGCCCGTGACTCGGACCAGCTTGCCTTCCTGCCAGCGTCCGGCCGTCCGCTCCAGCACGTCGGGCCAGACCATGACCTCCGTCGGGCCGCCCAGCAGGTCCAGGGACACCACGAGAAATTTCTTCTGCTCCCGGGTGTACCGCTCGGTGACCGAGGAGATATGGCCCAGCAGCATCAGGGATTGCCCGCTCATCTCGTCGTTGAGGTCGTCAACGGATGAAATGGCATCGCCGGCTTCCAGGTTCGCCAACTCGAAGAGGGGATTGTAGGTCAGCGGAACGCCGATGAGTTCTCGCTCCCAGTTGGCTTTCTCCTCCGGGGACACGTCCTTCCCCGTGAGTTCGATTCCCGGGAGGCTCGCACCCGAACCGCCCCCCATGGCGTCGAACATGCTGGTCTGGCCGGAATTCCGGATGCGGGACTCCATCTGCGCCGCACCAAGAATCTGGTCTATGGATGCCAGGACGGCCCCCCGGTCTCCCAGGGAGTCGAAGGTGCCGGCCTTGACCAGGCTCTCCAGGGTGCGGCGGTTCAGCGCGCTGACGTCGGCCCGCTTGCAGAAGTCGTCGATGGAGCCATACGGGCCGTTGGCCCTGCGCTCCTCCACCAACGGACGCACCGCGCCCTCCCCGACGGTCTTCACTGCGGCCAGTCCCACCCGCAGAGCGGGTTGGGGCCCCGCATCCTTGTCGATGACGAAGAACTCACCGGAGCGGTTGATGTCCGGCGGGAGCACCGGGATATTCAGCTTGAAGCACTCGTTGATGGCATTGACCACCTTGTCCGTGTGGTCGAGGCGGGAGTTGAGTACCGAGGCCATGTACTCCCGGGGGTAGTGGGCCTTGAAGTAGGCCGTCCAGTAGGATATGAGGGCATAGCTGACGCTGTGGGCCTTGTTGAAGGCGTATCCCGCGAAGGGTTCGATCAAGTCGAAGACCTTCACCGCGATGTCCTGCCCGAACCCCTTGCCCTGCGCTCCTTCGATGAACTTGTCCCGCTCCTCGGCCATCAGGGAGGCGATCTTCTTCCCCATCGCCTTGCGGACCGTGTCTGCCTCGCCCAGCGAGTATCCGGCGAAGCTCTGCAGGATGAGCAGCACCTGGTCCTGGTAGACGATGACCCCGTAGGTCTCGTCCAGAAGATCTTTGAGGCTAGGGTGGGGATAGGAAATGGGGATCTCGCCGTGCTTGGCTCCGATGAAGGTGTCGATGTGCTCCATCGGCCCGGGCCGGTACAGCGCGATCATGGCCGCGATGTCCTGCAGGGTGGAAGGCTGCAGGTCCTTGATGTACCGCTGCATCCCGGCGCTCTCCAGCTGGAAGACCTCGGTGGTCTTTCCCGAGGAGAGCAACTCGAAGGTTTCCCCGTCGTCCAGGGGCAGCCGGGAAATGTCGATCTTGATTCCCCGTGTCTCGTCCAGCAGCTTGACCGCCCGGTCCAGGATGGTCAGGTTGGTCAGGCCCAGGAAGTCCATCTTCAGCAGGCCCAGCTTGGCCACCGGGTCCATGGAATACTGGGTCATCATCACCGGGCTGTTCTCATCGCCCCGGGATGGCCGCTGTAGCGGGACCGTCTGGGTCAACGGCTCGTCGGCGATGAGCACTCCCGCGGCGTGGGTGCTGACGTGGTGGACAATCCCCTCCAGACCCTTCGCGTTGTCCACTAGGGTCTTGACCGGCTCCTCGTTCTGGTAGGCGTCGTAGAACTCCTGGTTGGCCGTCATGGCGTCATCCAGGGTGCGGGACTTGAACGGCACCATGCGGGCGATCCGGTCCACGTCCCCGTAGCTCATGCCCAGGCCCCGGCCCACGTCCCGCAGCGCCGCCTTGGCTCCCATGGTCCCGAAGGTGATAATCTGCGCCACCTTGTCTTTGCCGTACCGGTCAATGACGTAGTGCAGCACCTCGTCCCGACGGTCGTCCTGGAAGTCCATGTCGATATCCGGCATTTCCTTCCGCTCGATGTTCAGAAACCGTTCGAAGACGAGACGGTACTCCAGCGGGTCGACGTCGGTGATGCCCAGACAGTAGAGGGCGACGCTGGCTGCCGCGCTTCCGCGAACCCCGAACAGGATGTTCCTGCGGCGGACGAAGTCTATGATGTCCCACACCACTAGGAAATAATTGGCGAACTGGGTATGCCGGATAACCTCCAGCTCGTAGCGGAGCCGCTGCTCCGCTTCGGGAGACGGCCCCCGGTAACGCTCCCGGAACCCGTCCCAGCATAGCTGGGCCAGGTACTCGTCGGCATCTATGTCCCCGGGAGTGTGGTACTTGGGAAGGTGGGTCTGCCCGAACCCCATCTCCACGTTGCACATGTCGGCAATCAGTTGCGTCCGCTCCAGGGCCTCGGGAAAGTCGGGGAAGAGCTGGGCCATCTCCTGTGGGCTCTTGATGTAGTAAGAATGGTCCTCCATCTTGAGCCGCTTTTCATCGTGGACGTTGGTGTTGGTCTGAATGCAGATGTAGACGTCTTGGTACTCCGCGTCAGCCTGACGGACGTAGTGGGCGTCGTTGGTCACCACCAGGGGAATGTCTAGGTCCCGGCTCATCGTGACCAGACCATCGTTGATGGCGGACAGCGACGGAACGTCCTCGTGACGCTGCAGTTCCAGGAAATACCCGTCCCCGAATATCTCCCGGTACCAGCCGGCCACGCGCTTGGCTTCCTCCAGGTTTCCGTCGGCCAGGTGCCGGGGTACTTCGGCGGAGGCACACCCCGAAAGGCACACCAGGCCATGCCGGTACTGCTCCAGGATCTCCCGGTCCACCCGGGGGCGGTAGTGGAACCCTTCCAGGTGGGCCAGGGTGACCAGCTGCATCAGGTTGCGGTACCCGGCATTGTCCCGCGCCAGCAGCACCAGGTGGTAGGGACTGCGTTCCGTCGCGCCCCGGTCGGAGCGGTGGTTGTGCGCGACGTAGGTCTCGCATCCGATGATGGGCTTGATGCCCCGTTCCTTGCACTCCGAATAGAAGTCCACCGCGCCGTACAGCGAGCCGTGGTCGGTTATCGCCAGGGACTTCATCCCCAGCTGGCAGGTCTGGTCGACCAGGTCCGGAATCCGGCTGATTCCGTCCAGCATGCTGTACTCGGTGTGGGTGTGCAGGTGGGTGAACACGGTCGCGGCAGCCTCCCCTCTAGCCCCTGGAATGTCCCCCGTGGGAGCCTCCAATTATACCCCAGCCCGGGCTTCGCCGGACCTTATGAAACCTGGAAATTCTGGGTGAGTTTCTCTACCAATGGTGAGGGCCGGCGTGGTTATCCCGGCAGGGGAAAGCCGGCCTCTGTGCTGGCTCAAAAGAAAAAGCAGGCTGCCAAGTTGGCAGCCTGCCCGGTTAAACCGTCGGGATGGGTCGGTTTGGCTGAACTACTCCTCTTCCTCCTCGTCTTCCATCTGATGCCGGGTCACGGCCCGTGCCACGTCTGGGCTGACCCGGTTCAGGGAAGGAGCGTCGCCCCACGTCGAAGCTTCGACGTAGTTCTTGAAATCCTTGGTCGCTCCGCAGGCCTGGCACACGCCCGGGCTGAAGGGGCCGGACGCGGCCTGAATGACCCAGTGGTGACGGCACTCGGGAGCGTCGAGTAAGGTATCGGTTTCGGGGTTGACTGGCGCCAGAAGCGCTTCAGTAGTCATTTCTCATGACCTCCATAGGATAGGATGGAAACGTTATCACATGAATGTTGTAGTGTCAATATACCACATAATATGGACGTGATTCGTCTCACTAGGGTTGCGTAACATTCATCGGCCCGGTTGTTTGAAGTTCCACCAGGTTAGTACTACGCAGACGGAACCCCATCGGTTGCATCGGAATTGGGGGTGTTGAAGCCAATTCTCCAAAGAGATGGGGACGGGCGATGCCCGTCCCCAATAAAGGCAGTTGCGGAGCCTGCGTAAGGAGTAGTTACAGGCCGGTTTCTATCTTCTGGGTGACTACCCGGGTCACCCCCCAGCCGGCCAACCAGGCCGAGTGACGTCCGTCCCCTCCGGCCACGAACACCTCCACGTCGTCGGGATGGGGCACCACCGGGACCATCGTATCCGGGTTGTACTCGTCTACCCAGGATGGCCAGTTCTTGTTTCCCCAGTGGGCAATGTCCCGCAGGCTGTCCACCGGCATCCGCGCGTTTTCGTAGACGTACCGGCGGACATCCGCCTTGGATAGTCCGGCGGCGTGCATCTCCTGGGCGTGTTCCGGGCAGACGATCAGGGTCATCTGCGCTCCGGTGCCAATCTGGTAGTAGTTGGCGAACCCGGCGGCCCGGATGGCCTGCACCAGGGTGTTCAGCACCGCCTTCCCTTCGTTCACCGTCGTCTCCATGATGGGGTACATGGCGCGGATGGCGGTTATGGTGACCATGCTGTCGCCCGGGTCCAGCCCCATCTCCACGTGGCGCGGTTCCCACGGACTGCGGGACTCGTTCTCGGAAAAGCAAAACGTGAACCGGCCCGGCAGGGCCAGCGTCGCCTTGTCCATCTCCCCGGGAATCAGGCCCGCCACGTTGCGGACCACCAGCCGCAGCGCCCGTCCGATGACGGCGTTGGCCCGGTAGCCGGGCCCGAAACACCCGGAATCGCCGTTGATCCCCAGTTGCTCCGCGATGGGGCCGTTGACGATTATCACCGGAGCAGCCCCGCCGGTGGTCGCCTGGCAGCCCGCCAAGTTGAAGGCGGGCTGCATGATGGCCCGCACCGCCGCCACCACTACCGGAAAGTGCTCGGGGCGGCATCCGGCCATCACCGCATTGATGGCTATCTTCTCCAGCGTCGCCGGGGCATTTCGCGGCTGGATTACGCCCAGGGAACGGGACGGGTCCTCGCCGAAGGGGCCCAGCATCTCCCGCACCGCATCTTCGGTGGCGGGGACCACCGGAAGGCCGTCGGTCCAGCCTTGCTCCTCGTAGTAGTCCTGGATGGCACTGAAGGAGTCAACAACGTCGTGCCGCGTGGAACGAATGGGAACGGAAGTCATCGGCTACTCTCCCCGGGTCGGTGTGGGCAGGAACGGGATAATCTTGTCAACCAGCGAGGCCAGGTTGCGGGTCTGGATCCAGACGTGCCCGTTCCCCTGGAACTTCATCACCAGCCCTTCGCCGCCGCCGATCAGGGAACGCAGCCCACCCACCTTTCCGATGGAATAGCTCACGTCGTCGGTGAACGCCACCAGGTGGCCGGTGTCCACCACCAGCTCCTTGCCCGGCTCCACCGCCAGCTGCTTGATGGCCCCGTAGGAGTTGTAGAAGACTTCGCCGTGACCCCGCTCCGCGTAGGCCCGCAGGAAAAAGAGGCTTTCTCCGCTGAAAATCCCCCGGAACCCCTGGAACTGGGAGTCGGTGGCGACATTGTCGGTACAGGCCAGGAAGGAACTGCCCTGGATGAACAGGTTCTGGCCCGGCTCCAGCGGAAAAGTGCCGATGTCCCCCGGCGTGGACGGAGCCAGGCTCACGCTTCCCCCGCCCCGCTCGGCGGTGAAAGTGTTGATGAAGAAGGATTCGCCGCCCAGCATCCTGCGGATGCCCCGGAACAGTCCGCCGCCGGCCGAGCCGGTCTTCATCTCCACGCCCTGCTGGGCAACCATCGCCCCCGGCTCCGCCTTGATGCTTTCCCCCGGTTCAAGATCAACGGTCAGCAGCGCGTAGCTGGGATCGAACTCAATCGTCGTTTTCACGATTCACACCCCCAATCGGACAAAGGAAGGCCCCGGCCCAACGTCGTTGCCCACTCGGCCCGGCCGGGACCTCGGATACCTGATTTACGCTCCCCCGCGGGGAGCGGATTGGTCTCAGGACTTGGTCAGCAGCCCGACGATTTCCTCGGCGTACTCGTGGGCCAACTGGTGGACGCCTTCCACCGTGCGGGATGCCAGCGGGCTGGGCAGGATGACTATCCGCGCCTCGGGCATTCCCAGGGACGCGGCCCTGGTGTGGGCCGCCCGGGTGAAGGAACTGGTGATGACGCTGACCGAGGGAAGGCCCCTGGATTCGGTGATGACTGTGTCGTGGAGACCCCACGCCGTGCAGGAGCCTCAATCGGCAATGCCGTGTACGACGGCGTCACACTCCTCGATCAGGGAATTGATCGTCTCGTCGGAGCAGGGAGCGCTGAAGGAAAACTTCTTCGCGTAGATGACCTTCTCGGCGCTGTACTCCCGTTCCAGGATGGTCTGCAGCTCCTCCAGGAACTTGTCGGAATGGAACTTGGTGTTCTCCAGCAGCCCAATGACCTTCCCTTCCAGGCTGGGCAGCCCCGCGCTCATGCCCTGCTCCTCGGGAATATCCTCGGGTCTTGGGTCCAGTACCTGTATCGTCCGCGTCTCCGTTGCCATAAATGGATACCTCCTGGTGGTCCCGGGATGGGTGTTGACTGATTTACCCGCCCCTAGTAAAAGACCGCGTTGCCCGTGCCCCCGCCGGCGGCGATGACCTCTCCGGTGATCGCCTCCGCCTTGTTGGATGCCAGGAAGACGGTGAAGAAGCCTATCTCCGAGGCGTCGACCATCCGGCAGATGGCGTTCCCCGAGGCAGAACCGGGCGCAAAGTCGTTGGCTTCCACCTCCTCGGGAGTGATGCCCTGCTGCTCCGCTCGGGAGCCCAGCATCACCGCGGTCCGCTCAGTGCGGGTGGTGCCCGGGTGGATGCAGTTCACCGTTATGCCGAACCTCCCTAGCTGGTTGGACAGGGTCTTGGTCATGTGAACCAGCGAGACGTTCCGCGCCCCGCCGCTCAGGTTACCGGCATTGCGGGCATTGCCGCCGCTGATGTTGATGATTCGGCCGAAGCCCTGTTCCTTCAGGTGGGGAATGGCGGCCTTGGCGCAGCGCAGGGCTCCGACGTACTTCACGTCGAAGTCTCCCATCAGCGCGTCCTCGTCCACCGTCTCCACCGGACCGATGGCGTTGGGCGACCCGCCCGGCAGGGAAGCGCTGTTGACCAGGATGTGCAGGCCCCCCAGCTGGGCGACGGCCGAGTCCATGACCCGGTTGACCTGGTCGGTGTCGGTTACATCCAGCTGCATGGGAATGCAGCGGCGGCCCGTCTCATCCTCGATCTCCCGGGCCGTCTGCTCCAGTTGGTCCAGGGTTCGGGAGGCGATGACGACGTCACAGCCTTCCCTGGCCAGCTCCCGCGCGATGGCCTTGCCGATGCCCCGCCCGCCGCCGGCCACGAAAGCCTTCTTGCCTTCCAGTCCAAAATCCATGTGTCAAACTCCTTCAATGGCCTCGTCTGGACAAGTGTGGACGAGGGTTCCGTCTAGCTGGCAGGTAGTCTACCCACTTCCAAATGGGGCGTCAAACGACTTGCCCGGGAAAATTCCCGGCCATCAGTTGAGGTTTCTGAACAGGAACGGCGGAAGTTCGTACGCCTTTTCCTCCCCGGTGAAGACCACCGGCTCTTCCGGTAAGACCGCGTCAGGGACCTCCAACTCCTCTCCTTCGTCCAGCCCAAGCTTTGCGGACAACGAGTCCAGCATGGGGCATTCGTCAATCGCCGCTTGGAATTCTTCGATTCTGTCCTTGATCCAACGGCCCGTTTCTTCGTTTGCCCTTGCCACGCAGTCCCGCCGCTTCTTGACCTCCAGGATTTTTTCCAGCCTGAGGGCCAGGCCCATCCAGGCTTCCGAAGGCGGACAGGTTGGCGGGGGCAGCCCGATCCCCAATTCCGCATCCACATCATCCAGGAAATTGTCCTTGACCGTGAGATGCGGAAATTCCCACTGGACTTTCCTGTACCCGCAGGCCAAACAGACCCACCCGGTCTGAACCGAACCATCGTCCTTCTGCTGCCTGAATCCTGTCTGCCCGAATTTGTGCTGTTCTGTCTGCAACATGATCTTCCTCCACGTCTTGAATTTACTTCCCGAAGCAAAACGCCCCGACGGATCTGTCGGGGCGCCAGTCTTCCCAAAGAAAAAGACCCCTCGCCAGGAGGGGTCTCGCCTTGGTTCGTGCTAGGGTTCCTTTATTTTACTATCAGGGTCAAATCGAATTAGCTCGGCTTTTTTGGTGGATTTTCCAGGTGCGTTTCTCTCGGTTGCCGGCTTCGGTTACCCCGCCATCTGGAAGAACTTGCCCTCCGTCTTGATGGCCGGAGCGACCACCATGTCCGCCTTGTGCATATCGCTGATGGTGTACGCGCCGCACATTCCCATCGCTACCCGAAGGGCGCCCACCAGGTTCTGAGTGCCGTTGGTCACCGAGGTCGGCCCGTACATTATCTGCCGGAGCGGCCCCTTGGTGCCCACGTCGATGCGGGTCCCCCGGGGAAGCTCGGGATGAGCGTTGGCCATGCCCCAGTTGAACCCCCGGCCCGGCGCCTCCTCGGCCTGGGCGAAAGGCGTTCCGATCATCACCCCGTCGGCGCCGCTGGCGATGGACTTGCAGACGTCGCCTCCCGTGCGGATGCCCCCGTCGGTGATGACCGCCACGTAGCGGCCGGTCTGCTCGAAATAGTCCTCCCGGGCCGCGGCGCACTCCAGTGTTGCCGACACCTGCGGGACTCCTACGCCAGTGACCTCCCTGGTGGTGCAGGCTGCTCCGGGACCGACCCCCACCAGCACGCCGTCAACCCCGGTCTGCATCAGTTCCAGGGCTACGTTGTAGCTGACGCAGTTCCCGACCACCACCGGCACCTTCAGGTTCTCCATCAACTCCGAGAACACAAGACCCCGGTAGCTGTTGGACATGTGCCGCGCCGTCGTCACCGTGGACTGCACGAACACGATGTCCGCGCCGGCTTCCACCGCCACTGGGCTCAGCCGCTTGGTCGTCTGGGGGGTAAAAGAAACGGCGCACACCGCGCCGGACTTCTTGATTTCCTGTACCCTCGAGCCGATCAGGTGTTCCTGGACCGGCTCCGAGTAGACCTGCTGGAGATACTCGGTCACCTCCGTCTTGGACATGGAGACGATTTCTTCCAGCACCGAGTAGGGGTCGTCGTAGCGGGTATAGACTCCCTCGGCGTTCAGGACGCCCAGCCCGCCCATCTCGTGCATGAGGGTCGCGAACCTGGGCGAGACGGTACCGTCCATGGCGGAGGCCAGGAAGGGGGCTTCAAAGACGTGTCCGCCCAGGGTGAGCCTCGTATCGGCCAGTTCCGGGTTGATGGTAACGTCCCCGGGAATAATGGCCACTTCATCGAAGCCGTAGGTCTGGTCAAGCTGCTTCAAGAGACGCCGCCCCATAAACCGTACCTCCTTCCCAGGCTGGTTGTGTGAAAGATATTGCGGAGAATTTTGCTACTGGATGCCCCAAAAGTCAACATAAATCGCAAACTTTCATCAAGCCGCTTTAGCCTTCCGAATTCGATGGAAAGGCTATCTCAATGGGATATCTTCTTGCGGAATGACATCGAATACTTGCGTGTTCCGCACTTCGGGGCTTTTCCTCAGCCCTCTCTCCAAGCCTTGTTATTCCAGGTCGTCCCACTCCGGCTCTTCCGGTTGTCCGTCCCGTTGCGCCCCGGGAGGACCCCAGATCTCCCGGATGGCCTGCCGGACCGTGCGCACCTTGACCATCTCCAGCGACGTTCCCCCCTGTGCGGTTCCCATCGCTTCCCGCCCTGCCGCCGGGACCACCGCCCGGTTCAGCCCCAGCCGGGCTGATTCGGACAGCCGCCGCTCAATCTGGGGGACCGATCTCAGCTCCCCGCTCAACCCCACCTCGCCCAGCACCACCGTTCCCGGTTCCAAGGGGCGGTTGTACAGGCTCGAGGCGATTGCAACCAGGAGTCCCAGGTCCACCGCCGGCTCGGTCACCCGGAAGCCTCCCGCCACGCTGACTATGATGTCCTGGCCTGCCAGGTCCAGCCCCGCCCTTCGGACTGCCACTGTGGACAGCATCAGGAGGCGGTTGTAGTCAACTCCGTTGGCAACTCGCCGGGGCACCGGCGCATAGGAAGGCGACGTCAACGCCTGCACTTCCAGGAGCAGCGGCCGGCTCCCCTCCAGGACCGGCACTAGGGCCGAGCCGACGGCCCGGTCATACCTCTGGGAAAGCAGGGTGTGGGACGGGTCGGGAACCTCCGCCAATCCCTGCCCGGTCATCTCGAAGACCCCGACTTCCTGCGTTGACCCGAAACGGTTCTTGCCGCAGCGCAGCAGCCGGTAGGCGTTCAGGTCCTCGCCGTCCAGGTAGAGAACGGTGTCAACCATGTGCTCCAGCACCCGCGGGCCTGCCAGGGAACCGTCCTTGGTCATGTGCCCGGCAATGAGCACCGGAACGTTGCGCTGCTTGGCCCACCGCAGCAGCCGCAGACCGCACTCCCGCACCTGTACCACGCTGCCCGGCCCCGAGGGTGCGTCTCGGGTGTAGAGGGTCTGGATGGAGTCCACGATCGCCAGGCTGGGCCGGCTTTCCTCCAGCCGGGCGAGAATCTGCTCCACGTCCGTTTCCGAGAGCAGGAATATCCCGTCCCCCGGCAGGTCGAGCCGCTGGGAGCGGAGGTGGATCTGGTGAGCGGACTCCTCCCCGCTGGCGTAGACCACCGGTCCGCCGGACGCCGCCAGGTAGCGGGCGATCTGCAGCAGCAGCGTCGACTTCCCAACCCCGGGCTCGCCCGCCAGTAGGGACACCGACCCCGGCACGATCCCGCCCCCCAGGACCCGGTTGATTTCTTCGGAAGGCAGGGAGATGCGCGGCTCGCCCCCGGTCCGCAGCTGCGACAGCTCTTGCAGCGATTCCGGTCCGCCCTCCCGCCGGGAAGCAATCCAGGATGGATTGGTTGGCCTCTCCGGTTCTCGGGTTGTCTCCGTCAGTGGTTGGGCCGACCCGCACCCCGGGGCCGGACAGAACCCCATCCAGCGTGGGCTTTCGTAGCCGCACTCTTGGCAAAGGAAGACTGTTCGCGCTTCTCTTGGTCGGGGCATAACCCGGCCATTATAACAATCGAGGCCCCGAATGTTCGGGGCCTCGTGTCATGGGCTGGCGTTCACCAACAGGGGAACTTGCGTCTACGAGACGGCCACCGGTTCGGCGGACTTGGCGTAGATCATTATCTTGCCGTCTTCGTCCATGTCCACGACTGCGGTATCCCCGGCCTTGATCCGGCCGCCCAGCAACTCGTCGGACAACCGGTCCTCGACTTCGTTCTGAATCAGCCGGCGCAGCGGCCGCGCTCCCAGCACCGGGTCGAAGCCGTTCTCTCCGAGATATACCTTGGCAGCCTCGGTAAGCTCCAGGTCCACCTGCTTGTCCTCCAGTTCCTTCCGAACGAACCCCATCATCAGGTCGACGATGGCCAGGATCTCGTCCCTGTCCAACTGGTGGAACACGATGGTCGCATCCAGCCGGTTCAGGAACTCGGGTCGGAAGAAGCGCTTGACTTCCTCCATCACCTTGTCCTTCATCCGCTCGTAGGACTGGGAACTGGTCTGGGCGTCGTCGGCTTTGACCGCAAATCCCATGGTGGTGTCGCGCTTGATAAGGTCGGAGCCCAGGTTGCTGGTCATGACAATGATCGAGTTGCGGAAGTCCACCCGGCGGCCCCGCGCGTCCGTCAACTGGCCAGCATCGAAAATCTGCAGCAGGACGTTGAAAATCTCCGGGTGGGCCTTCTCAATCTCGTCCAGCAGGATGGCGCAGTAGTTCTTGCGCCGGACAGTCTCCGTCAGTTGGCCCCCCTCGTCGTAGCCCACGTATCCCGGAGGCGCTCCGATGAGCCGGGCTACCGTATGCCGCTCCTGGAACTCGGACATGTCCAGCCGGACCATGTTGTCCTCGTCCCCGAACATGAACTCCGCCAGCGCCCGTACCAACTCCGTCTTGCCCACACCTGTCGGGCCTAGGAACAGGAACACGCCGATGGGATGTCTTGGGTCCTTCAGCCCGGCCCGGGCGCGCCGGACTGCCTTGGATATGTTTACTATCGCCTCATCCTGGCCGATGATGCGCTTATGCAGGTCGGCCTCCATGTGCAGGAGCCGCTCGGTCTCTTCCTGGGCCAGTCGGGTTACCGGGATGCCGGTCCACATGCTGACCACTTCGGCGATATCGTCCTCGGTGACGTAGGTGCGCTCGCTGTTGCGCCCTTCCTGCCATTCCTTTTCCAAGTTGTCTAGGTTCTGGTTCAGGTTCAGTTCCCGGTCTCTCAGTTCGGCCGCGAACTCATACTGCTGTGATGCGATCGCTTCGTCCTTTTCCTTGCGGACATTGTCCAGCACCTGCATGGCATCCTTGACAGACGCCGGAGTGGCGCTGCCCCGCAGTCGCACCCGTGAGCCCGCCTCGTCCAGCAGGTCGATGGCCTTGTCCGGCAAGAACCGGTCCGGCAGGAATCGGACTGCCAGGTTCGCTGCGGCCTTCAGGGCGTCCTCGGTGTACTCAACGTTGTGGTGCTCTTCGTACCGGTCCTTCACCCCCTCCAGGATCGACAGCGTGTCGTCCTGGCTGGGTTCCTCCACGCGGACCGGCTGGAGCCGGCGTTCCAGCGCCGGGTCCCGCTCCACGTACTTCCGGTAGTCGTCCATGGTTGTTGCGCCGATGCACTGGATCTCACCGCGCGCTAACGAGGGCTTCAGGATATTCGACGCATCCACCGCGCCCTCGGCCGCGCCCGCGCCCACCAGGGTATGGATTTCGTCAATGAAGAGGACGCAATTACCCGAAGCCTTGATCTCTTCGATGACCTTCTTCAGCCGTTCC
Source organism: Dehalococcoidia bacterium (assembly GCA_034423195.1). Lineage (GTDB taxonomy): Bacteria > Chloroflexota > Dehalococcoidia > Lucifugimonadales > UBA3495 > CATOSK01. Next base: position 54,837 of record DAOUIZ010000070.1, read on the forward strand.
TCGAACTCGCCCCGGTACTTGGTGCCCGCGACCAGGGAACCCATGTCCAGGGTGACCAGCCGCTTGCCCTTCAGGGTGTCGGGCACTTCCCCGTTGCTGATGTTCTGGGCCATGGCCTCGACAATCGCCGTTTTGCCCACCCCCGGCTCGCCCACCAGCACCGGATTGTTCTTGGTGCGTCGGCTCAGAATCTGCACCACTCGTTCCAGCTCGGTGGACCGTCCAATCACCGGGTCCAGCTTGCCCGAGCGGGCCGCGACCGTCAGGTCGATGCCCAACTGGTCCAGTGTGGGGGTGCGGGTGGTGTTGCGGGAACCCTGCTGGCCCGTGGTGGAGCTGTTGCTCAGGATGCGGTGGGTCTCCGCCCGCACCTTCTCCAGCGTTACTCCCAGGCTCTCCAGCACACCGGCGGCCACGCCCTCGCCCTCCCGCAGGAGGCCGATGAGCAGGTGCTCGGTGCCGATGTAGGTGTGGTTCATCCGGCGGGCTTCGTCCACCGCCAGCTCGACCACCTTTTTGGCCCGGGGGGTCAGGCCAATCTCGCCCTGCGTGGGCTTCTCGCCGCGGCCGATGATGAACTCGACGGCCGAGCGCACCTTCGTCAGATCAACGCCCAGGCCCGACAGGACCCGGGCGGCCACCCCTTCAGTTTCACGTACCAGCCCCAGCAGAATGTGTTCGGTCCCTATGTAGTTGTGGTTGAACCGCTGGGCCTCTTCCTGCGCCAGTGACAGAACCCGGCGGGCCCGCTCTGAAAATTTCTCAAATCTGCTTCCCATAATTCGACTCCTTATGGGTTAGGGTGGGTACTCCAGGTTGCGTCGGCCGATTCCCTTGCCCAGACTCAGCCTGGAACTATAAGGTTGCTCACGGCTTTCCGCAAGGCACCCCCGCCCCCCTCATCACTTTGGCGGGTGAGGGCGTCGCTTTCCTGACTAAAGGGCAATTATAGGGTAGGGGTATGACCGTGTAAAGGAACGGGAGTCGCGGTTTAACCGCCGAAAAAGGGAGAAGGGGTAGGGGAAATCACAGGAACAGGGAGTTGATGCCGGTTCCGTGGTGCAGGCGGTTGTTGAGGCCGGTTCCTTCAAGTCAATGCCTTCAGCCTTGAGGATAAGGCAAATAAAAACCCGGCGGTGACCTATTTTCCCACTCCGTCACCAGAGCAGTATCGTCGGCGCTGGGGCGTTTCACTTCCGTGTTCGGGATGGGAACGGGTGGGTCCACCCCGCTAGAACCACCAGGAATCAACGCCAGCCAGTATGCACCATTTTTCACATTCTGGCAAGGGGTTTATCTTGGGGAAAATCGGTAATCCCCTGTTAACATTGTGGCCTGCCCGGTGCCGTCGGCAATTGGACCTTGCTCCCTGCCGTCCGGCGTGGGATGGCGTCCCTGAATGGTTCCCATCCCGCTGTCCTGGAAATCCCCGCAATCAACAAGGATAGAAATGCGGAGTGCTCTGCTTCTCGCTGGTTTCGCTGTCGTCCTCACCTTCGCCGCTTCCGCTGTCGTTGTCATCTATACATCGAACTCGAACTCGCCCGCCCCGCCGGATGCGCTCACGGGACCGGCCCCGGTTGCCGTCCCGGCCACGCCAACACCTCTCCCGTCGCCCGCCCCTACCCTGCCCGCACAGGTCGCCGCCGTCTCCGAGGATGAAGGATTCCACCTCGCCGACCGCCCCGGGTTCACCGTCGACTTTGTCCTTCAGGCCCTGGACCGTTACGACCGGGAGGGTCGGGAGGCGGCCGTCGCCTACTACAACTCGTTGGAAAGCGCTGTGGGTGAGTGGTACCTCTTCATCTTCGACGAGGACGACAAGCTCATCGCCCATCAGGACCCCAAGCTCATCGGGCAGGACCTGAAAGGAAACTTCGGAGTCGACCAGGCCGGCTACCGCTTCGGCCAGGCGATGCTGGCAGCCACCGGGGACGGACTGTGGGTAGATTACCTGTTCCTGAACCCCGAAACCGGGAACCAGGAATTCAAGCACTCCTGGGTAATACGCCATGATGGACTGCTCTTCGGCTCCGGCTGGTACCAGATCCTGCCCGCGTCTCCCCTGATCGCCACCAAGGCCGACCCGGCGGACTACACCGTCGCCCTGGTTGACCGGGCCGTCCGTTACTACCGGGCCCACGGCAGAGAGGACGCCGTCCGGTACTACAGCTCCCCGCAAAGCGTGGACGGGTTGTGGTCGGTCTTCATCCTCGATGAAGATGGAAAGTTCATCGCCCACTGGGACCCATCCATCCTCGGCGTCCATATCGATGAGACTGGCGTTCCCTCCGATGGGCTCCCCTTCGAGTCCCGGCAGGTCACCGAAGCCGGCCTTTGGATCGGCTATCCCTTCTTCAACCCGGTCACCGTAAAGGAGGGCGTCAACCACGTCTGGGTCGTGCGCCACGGCGGGGTCTTCATAGGATCCGGCTGGTACGAGTAACCCGGCTCAAGCCTCGAAGAACGCCCGCCTCACCACCCCAGCATCACCGACTCCTTCCGGGGATCGGCGCCTCCCCGGTAGACCCCGGCCTCCGGGTCAACCACAATCGGAGCGAACCCGTTGCGGATGTCCCACGGCCCCACCTCCTCCACCTGGTGTCCCAGGTGGTTCAGGGCATCCACCAGGTCTCGGGAAACCCTGCCCTCCATCTCCAGTCGGTTCGGAAACTCCCGGTGCGGCCAGGGAGACTGTGGGAAGCTGTACCCGCAGTAGCGGGGGGCTTCCACCGCGTCCTGTACGTGCAGCCCGAAGTCCACGATGTTGGTCAGCACCTGCAGGTTGCTCTGGGGCTGGCTGTCCCCGCCCGGCGTTCCCAGGGTCATGAACGGCTCCCCGTCCTTCAGCACGATGAAAGTGCAGGGCGTGGTCCTCGGCCGCTTGTGCGGCGCCAGTCCGTTGGGGTTGTCCGGGTCCAGCCAGAAGTAGCAACCACGGCAGTTAATGACGATGCCCGTATCCCCCAGCACCATGCCCTGGGAAAGCCCGGCGAAGCTGCTGGGAGTCGCCGAGACCATGTTGCCCGCGCCGTCCGCCGTGGACAGGTACGTCGTCCCGTCCCCGTCGCCGCCCACCGGCTCCATCACCGGAGCCGCATCGCTTGCCCGGGCACCTTCAGCCACCGCCAGCATCTTCCGCGGGTCTCCCGGCGGATAGGACGCCTGCGCCCGGTTCGGGTCAATCAGTCCCCGGCGAAGCGCCGCGTACCCCTTGGAAAGCAGTCCCTCCACCGGCACGTCAACGAAGGACGGGTCGCCGGTATAACGCTCCCGGTCGGCAAACGCCAGCTTCAATGCCTCCACTTGCAGATGCACCGCTCGGGGACTGTTATGCCCCAGCGCTGCCAGGTCGAACCCCTCCAGGATGTTCAGCGTCTCCAGCAGGGCGATCCCCTGGGTCCACGTCCGGTTGGTGAAGATCTCGTACCCCCGGTAGGTGGTGGAGATGGGTTCCTCCAGCGGCGACTCGTACTCCGCGAAATCTTCCAGCGTGTAAAGCCCGCCCAGGCCCTCCAGTGCCTTGACCATCCTTTGCGCCACGTCCCCCTTGTAGTACACGTCCCGCGCCGCCCTGATTGCCGCCGCCCGCGTCTGCCCCTGGGACAGTGCCTTCTCCTCAGCCTGGACCATCAGCGACAGGGAGCGTCCCAGGTCCTTCTGGACAAAGAGCTTGCCCAGTTCCGGCGGATTACCGTTGGGCAGGAATACCCGGGCCGAGTCCGGGTGCTTCCTCAGGTTGTCCATCCGTTCCGCCGACCCGATGGCCCGGTTCAGCAGTTGGTACGCCGGGAATCCCTCGGAGGCGAAGTGCAGCGCGCTTTCCGCCACCTGTCCAAAACTCATCGTCCCATACTCGGTCAGTATGGTCAGCAGCGCCGAAACTACCCCAGGAACGGTGCTGCTCAACACCCCCGGCGGAATCTCTCCCCACCGCTCCATGTACAGGTCTATCGTCGCCGCTTTGGGCGCCCATCCCTGTCCCACCACCGACCGCACGGCCCTGGCCGCCCGGTCATAGAACAGGAAGGCCACTTCCCCACCCAGGGTATAGTGGGCGGTGGGCTCCATGACCCCCGCCGCCAGCGCCGATGCCACGGCGGCATCCACGGCGTTGCCGCCCTGCCACAGGATTCTCATCCCGGTCTGCGCGGTCAGCTGCGTCCCGCCGCCGGCCATTCCCCGCGTCCCCCAGACCATGGGCCTGTGTGAATAGTCTCCGTAGGGTCCAACCGTGCATCCCGTTGCGCCGTTCACCATCGCGCATCCTCCGTTTCGCAGGCATGACGCCCAATATATCCGTCGAATTGTCCCGGTTATACCCCTATTCCCCTGCCTCCGCAACCGGAGACAACCTCCAGGCCCCGCCCTGCCGTATACTTGCAATTATGAAGCTGATCAAGCTGGCCGCCATCCTCCTGCTCCCCCTCCTGCTGGGAGGGTGTGGCTATGCCTGCACTACCGGACCGGCGCCTGAACTCCGCGGGATCGCCGGATGGGTCAACACCTCCGGCACCACCATCGAGGAACAGCGGGGGCGCGTCGTTCTCCTCGACTTCTGGACCTACTCCTGTGTCAACTGCATCCGCACTCTCCCTTATCTCAGGGCCTGGCACGACAAGTATCACCGCTACGGGTTGACCACCATCGGAATACACTCCCCGGAGTTCGAGTTTGAGAAATCCCTGGCCAACGTGGCAGAAGCGGCCCGCACCCACCAACTGGAGTACCCCATCGCCCTCGACAACCTCTTCGCTACCTGGAACGCCTACGGCAACAACGCTTGGCCCACCAAGTTCCTCATCGACCAGGAGGGTATGGTCCGGTACGCCCGCCGCGGCGAGGGGGCCTACGTCGAGACCGAGGAGGCCATCCGGGAGCTGCTGGAGGAGACCGGTGTTGACCTGTCCCACATCGCCGCCGACACCACTCCCGACCCGGAGTTCGTGGATGCGGCCTTCGCCGCCGACCCGGCCCAGCGCATCACCCGCGAGCTGTACGCCGGGTACCTTCGCAACCACACCCTGCCCTCATCCTCTTTCGCCACCCTCGTCGGAGAGACCCCGTCCTACGTCATGCACCCCGAGTACTATACCGTTGAGGATGGAGAGGTCCTGTACCACGACTTCGAGCGCTACTTCAACCACTTCCTCTATTTCAACGGCCTCTGGTACAACGGCCCCGAGAGCGTCACCCACGCCCGCGAGACCAGCGGTTTCGAGGACCACGTCGCTATCAAGTTCTACGCTACCAGCGTCAACACGGTGATGGCCGCCACTCCCCCGGAAGACACCCCGGACGACGCCTCCACCCCCTACCGTTCCGGCAGCCACCGGGTCCGGCTGCTGCTGGACGGAAAACCCCTGACCCCCGCCCAGGCCGGAAGCGACGTTGAGTTCGACGAACAAGGCAACAGCTACGTCACCGTGGGCGAACCAGACCTCTACCGCCTCGTGGAACTCCCCGAGTTTTCCAGCCACGAGCTGAAGCTGTCCGTCAACACCCCCGGACTGTCCCTCTTCACCTTCACCTTCGGCGCCTACCCGGAAGGCCCATGAGGCATTTTCCCGGGAAACTCCATCACTCCATATCCCATCTGAATAGGGGGGTTTGGGGGATGCATCCCCCAACGTAACCCGGTCTTCCAATCCGGCTGGTTCAGCTCCGGCTGGTTCAGCTTCGGAACTACTCATTAAGAAGGGGTACCCCATGACCGCCGCCGATGACTACGCCGCCCATCACGACGCCATCGCCGCCCAGCGGGACCGCATCTATGGAACGGACCGCCCTGCCGATCCCTGGACCGGCAAAACCGCCCGCCTCTTCCGCTTCAACCCCCGCCGGGACCTGGAACCCAACCTGGCGGTCATAGCCTCCTACATCCAGCCGGATGATGTAGTAATCGACGTGGGCGGCGGCGCCGGAAGGGTGTCCCTCCCCTTGGCCCTCCGCTGCCGGGAAGCCATCGTCGTCGACCCATCCCCCGGCATGGGGGCCGAGTTTGACGCCAGCCGCAATGAAGCCGGAATCCGCAACGCCCGGCGGATCGAAGCCGACTGGCTGGACTCCGAGGGAATCGCTGGCGACATCGTCTTCTCCGCGGACGTGGCCTACTTCGTGAGGGACATCGTCCCCTTCGCGGAAAAACTCCAGGCTGCCGCCCGCCGCCGCGTCATGATTACTCTCTGGAGCGAGGCCCCGCCCAACAGCGCAGCCACCCTCTTCCGTCTCGTCTACGGTGAAGACCAGGCCCCGGTCCCGGGGTTCCGCCGGCTCATGGCCGTCCTCTGGGAAATGGGCATCCTCCCTGACCTCCAAATGCTCCCCGAACCGCCTTGGTGGGAGGGCGAACTGCTGGCGACCCGGGAAGAGGCCCTTGCTCTCGCCCTGGAAGGCCGTTGGCTCCGGGAGCAGGACCGCCCCCGCGCCAGGGATATATTCCAGGAACACTTCGCCCAGTTGTTCAGCGCCGCCCCGCACGGTTATCGACCCCTCTGGCGTCCCACATCCCGCGAACTCCTCATAACCTGGGAGACGGGATAAAGCCCGTCACCGCTTCCCGGCTGGAGGGAATGGTCAGTAACCCGCCGCCGTTTGCCTCACCCTCCGGGCCGCTCCCTCCCGCAGCAGCGGGATCAGCTCCCGCCCGTATTCGATGGCGTCGTTCAGGGGATCGAATCCCCGCAGGATGAAACTTGTGCAGCCGGCGTCGTAGTAGGCCAGCAGCGAGTCCGCCACCTGCCGGGGCGTCCCCACCAGGCACGTCGTGTTTCCCGCTCCCCCGCTGGCGTACGCAATCGGCATCCACAGCCGCTCGTCATACACCTCCCGCGTCGCTGCGAAGTCGACCAGCCGCTGTGACAGCGCCGATTGCGCCCGTGCCGCCTGCCCCGGCGCAATTTTTCCCCGGGTCGCTTCCTCCACCCGTGCCAGGATTCCCCGCGCCCGCTCCCACGCCGCCTCCTCCGTGTCCGCCAGCACCGGCCTCAGCGACACGCTGAACGAATGCTCTCGGCCATGTCCCGCCGCCCGCCGCCGCAGGTCCTCAATCCGCTCCCGGATGGACTCCAGCGGCTCCCCTAAGAAGGCGAACACATCCGCCCAGCGCGCCCCCACCTCCACCGCCGCCTCCGACGCTCCCCCGAAGAACAGCGGAACGTGGGGCTGCTGCCGGCACCTTACCTGGCTCCGCGCCCCCTCGACCCGGTAGAAGTCCCCCTTGAAATCGAACGGTTCCGTCCCCGTCCATACCCGCTTCATCACATCGAGATACTCGGCCGTCCGCCGGTATCGCCCATCGTGGTCCAGCCAGTCCCCGTCCTGCCGCTGCTCCGCGTCGCTGCCGCCGGATATGATGTGCAGCGCGACCCGCCCGCCCGTCAGTTGGTCCAGCGTCGCCGCCTTTCGCGCTGCCAGCGTCGGAGCCACGAACCCGGGACGGTGGGCGATCAGATACCCCAGCCGTGCGGTCGCTGCGGCGGCGTACCCCGCCACCTCGAATCCGTCCGGGGTGCTCGACGAGTAACCCGTCAGCACCATGTCGAATCCGGCATCCTCGTGGGCCTTGGCGAACTCCGCAATGTAATCGCCGTCAACCCCCGCCGGAACCTCCCCGCCGGGATTGATGCTCCCCCCGAAGACGCTTAGGCTGGCCCCGGCCGTGGACGGGTCCTCCCGCTGCACCCCGATCATTCCAACAACCCGCACCTGCCCGGCGGGAACAAGACCAGGGTTCACGCCTTCCATGCATTCCGCGTCCTTGAACATCGCTGGACGTTACCGGAACGCCGGAATCACATGCTTCCCGAACAGCTCGATGGACTTCATCACCCTGTCGTGGTCAATGGTCTCTGTCTGCATCAGGAACTGCACCTGGTCCACCCCCGTTGCTTCGTGCATCTTCACCGCGTCAATGCAGCTCTGCGGGTCCCCCGCCACAATCACCCCCCGCTCTGCCAGCGTGTCCGCGTCCATGTCCTCCCAGATCCGCTGCGCTAGCGCCGACCCGCCGGACAGGTCGAATTGCGTCACCGCGCCTTCCTCCGACACTTCTTTGACGTCTATGTAGCGGGAGAAGTTATGCACCAGGTGCTCGGGTATCCCGCCCCACTGTTCCAGTAGGCGGGCGTAGACGTCCTTCTGGTCCTGCACGTAGGGACGCCCCGGCCCGAAGAAGGTCTTCAGGGAGTTGGCGCAAAGCTCCCTTGCGCTGGCGTTGTCCTCCCCGCAGTACCCGAACAGGGAACTCAACCACTGGTTGTTGACCTGCGCCCCCACTGGATGAGCGCCCTTGATGTTTTCCCGGTAGTCCCGTATGTGCGGCTCCAGCACCGACGGCGCGCTGATCCCCAGCGCCATCACCCCGATTCCCTTCTGCGCGGCCAGCTCGTAGGTCGCCGGTTGCAGCGCCGCCACCCAGATCGGCGGATGGGGTTTCTGGTACGGCTTGGGCAGCACCTCTCTCGGCGGCACCTGCCAGAACTTCCCCTCGTACTCGAAGACTTCCGACTCCCATATCTTCGGAATCATCGTCAGCGATTCTTCCCACATATCCCGGGTATTCCTGGGATCAATCCCCATCCCCGTCTGCTCGAAGGGCGCCGACCGCCCCGTCCCCAAGTCCACCCTGCCACCGGAAAGGTGGTCCACCATCGCCACCCGTTCCGCCACCCGCACCGGATGGTGGTACGGCAGGATAACCACTCCGAACCCCAGCCGGATGCGCTTGGTCAGCCGGCTGAGGGCTCCGAAAATCACCTCGGGGCAGGGCGAAGACGAGAAGGTTGTTAGGAAGTGGTGCTCCACGAACCAGACGTAATCGAACCCCATCTCATCAGCCAGGATGCACTGCTCGATGGTCTCTTCCACCACCGCATGATCATCCAGCGTCGGACGCTGCATCTCGTAAGCCAACCCAAACTTCATGGCAACACTCCTTGGCTAAGTTGTTTGCTGTTGAGTGGCCCGTCCACCCTGGCACCAGGCCATTGCCAGTCCGTTCAGTGGATGTGCGGGCCGTAATCCCTCAGTAAACGGTAGAAACGTGGGGATACCGGCGTATCTTATCGTCGGAACTGACCAGTTGACACTGGTTTATTCTGGCGGTTGCCACAATGATCTGGTCAGCCGGGTCGCGATGAAACTCCCCCGGCAACCTGGTCGATTCTATTGCGATTTCAGGTGTCAGTCCGAGGAGAGTGATGCCGGGATAACCGAGAGCCGTTTCGAACCATTCCGGTAATGCCCAGGGCAGCCCCAACCTGCCCCTCTCTACCAGTTTGGCAATCTCCCAGCACGAAATTGCGCTAACTCCAATCTCGTTGTCTTCGTTCTCGGAAATGGTCCGTATTTGGTCTTCAGTCAATTGGTCAACGTCAATGGTCCACCAGATCCACACATGGGTGTCCAGCAATATCATTCAGGACTTTCCCATTCGTCCACGTCAACGCCTGCGAAAGGCTGGTGATAATAGTATCCCGAGGCCTTTCTGCGGAGAGGATACCGGTCAATCGGCTCAGACTTCTCCGCGAAATGATTGACAACCACCTCTACGTACTCTCCTGCCTGCAACGGCAGACCCGAGACCCTTATCGAGCCATCGTCCTCAACCCTCGCGCGTACCCTAAAAGTGGCCATCTGACTTACTTCCATTTAACCGCTGGATGAGATGCGGTCCTTATCCCGGCCATTTTAACCACGGCACTCTGACCGGGCAACCAAAGGTTCATCGGCGTTGCTTGGGATTCGACCTTGAGGCGGTCAATCATCACCTGCCCAACTCCCCCTCCCGCCGCAGGAAAATCCGTGCCAGCCGTATCTCGTCATAGCTGAACTCCTCCCCCAGGTACTCCCGGACCGGCTTCAGGGCGCTTCCTCCGCAAACCTCGAACCCTTTCTGGACCGCTGTCATGCGTGACCCCTCCGGACGCAGGTATTCCAAATCCAGCGCCTTGTCCTGGTCAGCCATTCCTTCAATGTGCCCCATCACCGTTGCTGGATTCACTCCGCACCGCTCCGCCATCTCATCAACACCCAGACCTTGGCCCAGCAGGTCCTTGACCGCTGCCGCCAGGCGGCTCCCACGGAGCGAGCGGTCCGGGTTGCCGCCTCCTTCGACTCCGTTGGAGCGCCTTGCCGTGGTTCGGCCCGTCCGGTCATCAACCCCCCGGGACTGCGCGTACTTCCGAATCACCCCCAGGAACCGCTCCCCGTACTCCTCCAGCTTCACCTGGCCGACGCCGGAAATCCGCGAAAAGCTCTCCGTCGATTGCGGATAGGTCGCCGCCATCTGCAGCAAGGAAACATCCCCGAAAACAACAAACGGAGGGACCCCTTTCCCATCGGCAATTTCTCGCCGCAACGCCCGCAATTCCTCGAACAGCGCCTCGTCGTATTCAGACGGAGCGCGCGAGGATACAGCTTCCGTTCTGCTGCGGCCCTCCCTGTTTCCGGCGCCCGTCCCCTCAGGGGTCGCCCGCACTCTTGCCAGCGACAGCGTCTGGCGCTCCTGCAGGAACCTTCTCCCTTCCGCCGTCACCGCCAGCGTCGGAAACTCCCCCTCGTTCCGCGCCAACAACCCCCGGGCCCGCAGCTGGTTGATAATCTCCCGCAGCTGCTGTCGGTCGTAGTCCTTCACAATCCCGTGGACACTCAGCCTGTCGTGCCCGTGTTCCACCACCCTCTTCTCCCGGCTGCCCGTCAGCACCTGGATTACGTGCATCGCACCGAACCGTTGGCCGGTGCGAATCACCGCCGACAGCACCTTCTGGGAAATCTCCGTCGCGTCGAACTCCTCCGCCTTTTCCAGGCAAACGTCGCAGCCGCCGCAGTTCTCCTCTTCCCAGTGTTCCCCGAAATACTCCAGGATGGACCGCCTGCGGCAGGCCGGCGATTCGGCGTACTCCACCATCCGGTCCAGCATCTGCCGCGCATTCCGCTGTTCTGTGCCGTCCTCTATCTGATTGATGAAGTAGTCCTGCTTGACCTTGTCTGCGTAGGCAAACAGGAGGACGCACTCTGCGGGAAGACCGTCCCTGCCTGCCCGTCCTGTCTCCTGGTAGTACCCCTCCAGGGACTTGGGAAGGCTGTAGTGGACCACCAGCCGGATGTCCGGCTTGTCGATGCCCATGCCGAAGGCGATGGTCGCCACGATTATCGGCACCCGGTCCCGGATGAAGTCCTCCTGCGTCTGCCTCCTCACCTCCGGCTCAAGCCCGGCGTGGTACGGACGGGCGGAAAGCCCTCTGGCATTTAGCTCCTCCGCCAACTCCTCCGTTTCCCGCCGGGAAAAGCAGTAGATGATGGTGGACTGGTCCCGCCGCTCCCCCAGCATGGTCAACAACAATCGGAGGTAATTCCCCTTGGGATGCACCGAATACCTGAGGTTGGGACGGTTGAAGCTGGACAGGAACACCTTGCCGTTCTGCAGGCCCAGTTGCTCGACGATATCCCGCCGCACCCTCTCGGTTGCCGTGGCCGTCAGCGCTATTACCGGGACCCCGGGGAAGTCCTGTCTGAGGGCGCTGAGATTCCGGTAGTCGGGACGGAACTCGTGCCCCCACTCCGAAATGCAGTGCGCCTCGTCGATGGCTATCAAGCGCGGATGCGCCCTTTCCAGGAACCGGCGAAATCCCGGAAGCGCCAGCCGCTCCGGCGCGACATAGAGGATTTTCACCTGGCCCCTCAACACCATTCCCATGACCGAGTCGCTCTCGGCCCCGGACAGCGAACTGTTGATGAACCGCGCGGGAATCCCGTTGGCGTTCAGCGCGTCCACCTGGTCCTTCATCAAGGCGATCAGGGGCGACACCACCAGGGTGAGGCCATCGAGGATCAGTGCCGGGACTTGGTAGCAGATCGATTTCCCCCCTCCTGTCGGCATCAGCACCAGGCTGTCCCGGCCGGCCAGGACGTTGGAGATTATCTCCTCCTGCATCGGCCGGAAGCTGTCGTACCCGAAGTGGGACTTGAGAACGTGGAGAGGGGACGAATGACTGGGCATGAGAAGCGCAACTCCACCCTTGGAATCGCCCGGTGGCGGCCGGGTAGAATCTTACGCTAGTGGCCCAGCATCGGGAAGAAGGTGTTTGTCAGTGGAGGGGTCGGGCAAACTACGAGACGGTCGGCCATTCGGGCATCAGGGCTCGTCCCATTTCCTCCCAGTTAGATTCTCCCACCGTTGCCTCTGGCGGTTGCTGGTGGGAACAAACTTGTGCGTTCCTGGAGACGTTGCCCTTAATGCCTCGACTTCGTGCAGGATGAACCTGGCCCGCTCAAGTCCTTCCGCAACTTCGTCCTCAGTTAATACGTTCTCGTAGAAGTTGCGGTGCAACTGATCAACCACGGCGAAAGCCTCTTTCAGCTTGGCTATCCCGGATTCGTCGGCCAGCCAAAACAACGCTTCGTGAGTAAGGTTGTGGTGGCCGTGAAACCAGCCCCGATCTTCGGCAACCGCCTTGATAGCCGTGGAAACCGCACCCCATGCCTTTTCCCCGGCTTGCAGAAGGTCGTCCCTTCGCAATTCCTCCTCGGCTTGCCGGATGTAACTGTGGCTCAACGCCATATACTTTTCTGATTGGGAATATGTAGCCATGTTTATCTGTTTCCGGCTACTTGACCATTATTCCAATTTGAAATACATGCTCGACATGATAATCCTACCACACGAGGACCCTTGCTGCCCATTTTGCTTCTGGGACTTGGTTGCCGCCCGCTTGCTAGACCCCTATCAGCACCACTTCCCGCTGCACTGGCGATGTGGCGAACGGCCCGTCCTCGGACATGAAGGCGTCGATTTCGGAACGTACGCCGAACTCCGGCAGGTACACTCCGGGCTCGATGGAAAACCCTACCCCGGGAATGATCCTCCTCGTGTCGTGGGTCTCGAACCCGTCCAGGTTCACCGCCTCCCCATGCACCTCGTAGCTGATGCTGTGTCCCAGGCGGTGCGTGAAATACTCCCCGTAACCCCGCTCCTCGATATACCCCCGTGCCACACCATCGGCCTGCCACCCCTGCACCGTCTGCCCCCTGGCATGACAGTTCTCCAGGAACGCCAGGGCGGCATCCCGCGCCCCGGTCACAATGTCGAAGATCCGCTGGTGCCGCTCCGGGACCCGGTCGCCGATGAAGGCAGTCCAGGTAATATCCGCGTACACCGACTCCGGCGTCGCTTCCCGGCCCCACAGGTCGATCAGCACCCAATCCCCCGGGCGGAATCTGGCGCTCTCCTCCTCCGATGGCTCGTAGTGCGGGTCCGAGCAGTGGGCGTTTGCCGACACTATCGGCCCGTCCGCCGCTTCTAGCCCCTCCTCCCCGAACCGCTCCCGGATGAACTCTGCAATCTCATATTCGTTCACACCCTCGGACAACCGCTCCCCTATGCGCCGGAAGGCCTCGTTTACGATTTCCCCCAGCTTCGCCGCCGCCCGCCGGTGGCCGGCCAGTTGCTCCGGAGTCCACCGCTGGGTCGCATACTGCATCACGTCGGCTGACGAGACCACCTCCACCCCCAGGCTCCGCACCAGCTCCACCGTCCCCGCGTCCACCCGCGAAACCCTGGGCAGTTCGTTCATCGGAGAATATTCCATTGCCACCCGGCCGGCGTCCTTCAGCGTCTCTTGCAGCCGCTCCAGCAGCGACTCCCGGCCTCTGTAAACCGCCGTGGCGACCCCCGATTCCCCGAACTTGCCCACGTCTACGTGATGGGTCACCACGACCGGGGAGCCCTCCGCCGGGACGTATAGGAAACAGGGGCGGGTCACATGCCCGCTTGGCGTGATGGCTTGCCGGAATATGGGATTGGAATGCCGGTAATCGTGAATCAGCCAGCCCGGAATGCCTTCCTGCCTGAGAAAAGCCTGCGCGTCGCTGATTACCCTGTTTCCGGGCATGGACTCACCCCCGATAAGTGGTATCTTCGAGGCGACGCTTTTGTCTTACCGGACTTGCGGAAGGGCGCCGCCGTCGGCAACTATGGTGGTTCCCGTAATGAAGCTGGACCGTTCGGACGCCAGGAAAGCTAGGACGTCGCCGATCTCCTCCGGTCTCCCCACCCGTTTCATCGGGAACTGCTTTGCGGTCTTCTTCATGAAGTCTTCCACCTGCTGTCCTGCGGCTTGGGCTTGCTCCTCCATGGCCGAGGTGTAGATCTCCGTCGCCACCGGCCCTGTGATCACGTTGTTTACTGTAATGTTGAAGCTTGCCAGTTCTTCGGCCAGTTCTCTGAAGAACCCCACGATGGAGCGTTCGCTCAGGGTGGACAACGCCGTTCTTGCTCCCGAATCATGGGCCCGGGACGGCAGCAGGTTGATTATCCGTCCCCAATGTTGCTGCTTCATGTGAGGAATGACTTCCCGGCTCAGGCGGATCGCGCTGTAAAGGTTCCTTTCCAACGCCGAACCAATGTGGTTGTCATCCAGTTCCGTGGCCGGCACATCTTCGCGCGCAGCCCCGGTGTGAGTCACCAGGATGCCGACCTGGTCGAACCGGTTGTACGTATCCCGCACGACCCGCCGTATATCCCTTTCCTGGGACAGGTCCGCGGGAATGGCGAGGACCCGGTGCTGCGAACCCAGGCGGGCCAGGTCTATTTCAGCCCGGCGCAAGGCGGCCTCGTCCCGGCCGCAAATGGTTACGTTGGCGCCCTCTTTTGCCAGCGCGGTGGCTACCGCCAGTCCGATACCCCGGGTGGACCCACCCACGATGGCAACCCTTTCCCGAAGCCCCAGGTCCATTTCTGGTCCAGCCTCCTAGCCTCTCCGGATTTTCCGAAAATTAAACAGCCCGGCGACAACGATCAAGGAGACTCGTGCCCCCCTTGTTTCAGCACACTGTGGAATTTGCCGAGCCGATTCTAACATAAGGCGAAAATAAAGCCGATGGCCGTCTACGCCGCCCCTGGATCATCAAACCGGAAACAGGTGATCAAATGATCATTTACCAGGCCCGCCCCCTGCATGAAGGCATAGCAGATTGTCGGCCCCACGAACTTGAATCCGCGGGCCATCAGGTCCCTGCTCAACGCTTCCGACTCGGGCGTCTTGGCCGGAACGTCCCTGGATTCCTGCCAGCGGTTCCTGAGAGGCCGCCCTTCCACGAATCTCCAAACGTAGGCGTCGAAGCTCCCGAACTCCTCCTGCACCCGCAGGAACGCCTCCGCGTTGGAAACCACCGACCTCACCTTCTGCCGGTTCCGCACAATCCCTGGGTCGAGGAGCAGTTCCGCGATGCGCTCCTCGGGAAACCCTGCGATGGCGTTCACGTCGTAGTCGGCGAATGCCCTCCGGTATCCCTCCCGCTTGTGTAGGATATTCCGCCAGCTCAACCCGGCCTGCGCCCCGTCCAGGGTCAGGTATTCGAAGAACTTCCGGTCGTCGTGCAGGGGCACACCCCATTCCGTGTCATGGTATTCCACCATGAGAGGATCGTCCCCCACCCACGCGCACCGTTCCACCACCTTTAGATGACCCGCCCTTCCCCCATCTGCCGTATGTCATCCTCCGAGTAGCCCAACTCTGCCAGGATCTCGTCGTTGTGTTCGCCCAACAGCGGCGGATGCCGGTCCAGGCTCCCCGGGGTGGCCGAAAACTTCAGCGGCAGTCCCGTCTGCTTGATGCTGCCCAGCGTCGGATGCGGCATTTCCAGGAGCATATCCCGGTGCAGCACCTGCGGGTCCGAGAATACATCCGCCAGGTCGTTTATCGGACCCGCCGGAACGCTCACCGCCTGCAGGTCCGCCACCCAGTCAACCGATGGCCGCATCAGGAAGAACTCCTGCAGCAGCGGGACAATCTTCTCCCGGTTTCGCACCCGGTCCCCGTTGGTCGCGTACTCCGGATCGTCCTTCAGGTCCTCCCGCTTGATCCCCTGACAGAACCGCTCCCACAGCCGCTCCGACCCCACCGCCACGTTGAAATACTTCCCGTCGCTCCCCATGAACCCCTGGTAGGGCACCAGCGTCGGATGGGCCTTCCCCAGCCGTTGCGGCGGAGCGTTGTTCGCAAAGTAGTAACCCGCTTGGTACGTCAGCCACGCCACCTGCGCGTCCAGCATCGCCACGTCGATGTACTGGCCGGCCCCCGTCTCGTACCGGTGCCGCAGCGCCGCCAGGACCGAAAACGCGGCCCACATTCCCGCCCCGATGTCCGTCACCGCAATCCCGATCTTCTCCGGTTCTCCCGCCGGTTCCCCGGTGATGCTCATCAGCCCGCTTATCCCCTGCATTATCTGGTCGTAGGCCGGTCGCGCCTGGTACGGACCCGTCTGCCCGAAACCCGATATGGAGCAGAAAATTATCCCCGGGTTCACCCCCTTCACCGTCTCATAGTCAATCCCCAGACGCTTCATCACCCCCGGCGTGAAATTCTCCACGATGATATCCGCGTCCTTCGCCAGCTTGAGGAAGACCTCCACCGCCTTCGGCTCCCGGAAATTTAGCGTCAGGCTCCGCTTGTTCCGGTTGATTGACAGGAAATACGCGCTCTCTTCGCCGATGAACGGAGGGCCCCACGTCCGTGTATCGTCTCCCGACCCGGGAAGCTCTATCTTGATGACATCTGCTCCGTAGTCCCCCAGCATCAACGTGCAGAAGGGCCCCGCCAATGCCCGGGTCAGGTCCAGAACGCGTACCCCTTCCAGCGCTTTCATCGATGCCACCTCCGTCAGTCCCGCCTGTCTCAAACAAAGCCCCCGTGCCGCCGCTATGGCCGCCCCAGGGAGCGCCCCCCCATCTTACCATAGCGGCCTCCCCGGCAGAGCGGCCCGGGGACAAACGCTCCCGGCGGCGACCGCTTTTGACACCAACCTTGGCCGCCCATATCATGTCTCCCAACCATTTCCGACGGGCCGGGAGGCATCCCTTGACCACCATTCCCGAACTCCAGGAACAGTACCGCGACCTTGACGTGCAGCTTGCCTGGAAGGGCGAGGAAGCCATCGACGCCCCTTGCCTCCTTGCCTTTCGCTATGAGTATCCCGGCAGCAGCACCGAGGTCAACATCGACACCGATGAGTTCACCGCCGTCTGCCCGTGGACCGGCCTCCCTGACTACGGGACCCTGAGCATTGCCTACATCCCCGGGGAAAGCTGCATCGAGCTCAAGTCCCTCAAGTATTACCTCCTTTCCTACCGCGATGTCGGCATCGTCCAGGAGCACGCTGCCAACCGCATCCTTCGGGACCTCGTGGCTCTCTGCCGGCCCGTCCGCATGAAAGTCACCCTGGACTACAAGGTCCGCGGAGGCATCCACACCTCCGTAACCGCCGACTACAACCCTTCCGAAAACCCGTAAGGCCGCACCCGCACCCCAGGGAGGACGCTATGCGATTCACCGGCAGCTTTGTCATCGTCGCCATCCTGTTCGTCACCGTGCTGATTACCTCCAACATCATCGCGGTGAAACCCATCCAGCTCCTTGACCTGCCCTTCAATTTCATTGGCGGCTCCGCGGTGATTCTGCCCGCCTCCATCATCATCTTCCCCATCAGTTATATCGTCGGCGACATCCTCACCGAGGTCTACGGATTCCGAGTTGCCCGCGCCGTTATCTGGCTCGGCTTCGCCGCCAACCTCCTCGTCGTCATTGCCCTCTACCTCACCGGAATAATCCCCGGCGCTCCCTTCTGGTCTGGCGACGACCAGGGCTCCTACAACCGGATCCTCGGCCAGGTCCCGGGAATACTGGTTGCCTCCTTCATTGCCTACCTTGTCGGAGAATTCTCCAACTCCACCGTCCTGGCCCTCCTCAAGTACAAGATGCAGGGCCGCCTCCTCTGGGTTCGCACCATTGGCTCAACCATCGTCGGACAGGGCCTCGACTCCTTCATCTTCATCTTCATCGCCTTCGGTTTCTTTGGAGATTGGTCCGGCGCAGCCCTCCTCGGCGCCGCTATCGCCCAGTGGATTACCAAGATTCTCTACGAAACGGTGGCAACTCCCCTCACCTACGCCGTCGTCAATTACATGAAGCGCAAGGAGCAGATGGACGTCACCGACGTCCCCAGATCCCTCAACCCCCTCGGCGTCTTTGGATAGGACACTTCGGATAAAGCACTTCCCGCCCTCAGCCACCCCCGCCGGAAAAAAGAGGGCAGGCCCTGGCAGCCTGCCCTCCCCTTCATCATTCCCCCGCAGAGCCTGCCCCCGCGTAGGTGGGGGGCCCAGACCCCGGTAAATCACTCCCTCCAACCCTGTCTCCCACACCCACCATCTCTCCCGTCACCCCCGCAACGTACTCCGCGCGACATCCGCTGGCGTTGAGACAAGTTACCTTGTGGCAGCGGTGGAGTCGCAAAAAGGGAATCCAGACCCCGGTAAATCCTCCCCAACAGCCCCGTCCCCCATTGACGGGACAAGCCCTCTCACCCACCAAAAATTGGTGCCACCGCACCCCAAAACACCCACAAAATGGTGCTGATTATTGATGCACATCCAACCCCTTCCTCAACCGTTGCCAATTGCAGGCACTATCTCATAAGCCCCTAGAGGAGGGAAATGGGCAGGGGATTAGGATGGGGGTGAAGGCCTACTGCAGTATCGCCGCTGGCTTTTGGGGCAGTTTCCTAGTCTTGTCTCTGCTGCCCCATCTGCGCGATGTTGCTTTCCAGTTGGACGCCCATGGCCCGGGCCGAGGTGATCCGCGTCACCAGCAGCCGCGCCGCCTCATCATTCCGGTAATCGTTCCTCAGCTGGATGTGCAGGTCCCGGTAGTATTCCGCGCCCGCCAGCGGCAGGCCCTCCAGGATCTGCCCCGCGAACGGAACGTTCTCCGCCCCGTGCAGCGCCCCCTCCTCGCCGTTGGCGCTCGGGAGCAGTTCGTAGTCCCGCGCCGACGGCTGACCTAGGAAGGTCCCCCGGAACCACGCCGTCGTGCTCTGCGCCACCGACAACACGAACCGCCAGCGCATCTCCGGCGGAATGTCCGTCGCTCCCGCAGCCTCCAGGTCCCGGTCAATCCGGCGCATCAGCGACATCGTATCGGACGAACACTCGTTGACCATTGCCACGTATTCACTCAGCCCAGCCAGGAGAGGGGATGCCTGTTCCAGACCCTGCATCTCGATGAACGTCGGGTGCTGCATCCACATCGGCGAGTACTCCGCCTCTAGCCCGCCGGCCAGCAGCTGGTCCCGGGCTGTGTTCGGATTGCCGCCCAGCATGATGACCAACTCCTCCATCCACTCCAGGTCTGCCGCCACCACCAGCAGCGGTATGGATTGCACGAAGTCCGTCACCAGCTGCATCTGCGCCCGTTGCTCCGGCGTCATCTCGTTCCGGCCCCCGCCCCGCCGGAAGGGACTCGGCAGGGCCCTCCTGGGAGGCAGGGCAGCCGGCGGCGGGTTGGTGACTTCTCCTTCCACCGGCGCTGCAATCTCCGGCCGCGATATCCGCACGAACTCCGGGAACGGGAGCGCGGGTTGTTCCGTGCTACGGGTCCTTCTCAGGTAGTAATACGTTCCCGCGGCTCCCAGCCCTCCCATAATTACCACCACCAGCGGCCAGAACACCCAGGCCGAAATCCGCCCCGAATTGACTGTGAACGCCTCCGAGAACGGCCCTGTGTTCCCCGCCAGGTCCACCGCCTGCGCCCGCCAGTAATAAGTCCCCTTGGGCAGGGCCAGCTCCTCCGGGAAGGCGAACTCGGGTTCTGTCAGTCCCGCCTCTTCGTGGAACAGCGTGCGGAACTCCGGGTCCTCCGAAATCTGCACTTTGTACCTCACACCGCTGGGATCATCCACCGACGTCCACTGGGTTTCCGGCCGGAACCCGCCAAAGAACCCTCCCGTCTGTTCGTTCTCCGGCAGTTGCAGCGTGGGCGCTGGCGGCGCAACGTCCTCCATCACAAAGGCCAGCTCCAGAGCGTTTCCGGCCCCGTCTGCTATTCCTACGGCGTGCTCCCCTGCCGCCGACTGGGGAATTTCCACCGGCACGGCGAAGCTGCCCCGCAGGTCCGTGGTGCCCGCGCCCACCGGCACTCCGTCGTAGCTGATTGCTATGTTCGACCCCGCCTCGAAACCGAACCCCGTCACCTGCACCGTGGACCCCACGTTCCCCGCGTCCTGGTCCAGCACCACCCGCGGTGTCACTGAGAAAGGCCGGTCAAACCGGCTCTGCGGCCCTCCTGCAGAGCTGATTACTGCCACCCCGTGGTTCCCGCCCACCGCTGCCGGTACCCGCAGCGTCGCCGTCAGCCCGCCCAGCGGGCCTGCCGACAGATCAGACAGCACCACTTCGTCGCCGAAGGCCACCGAAATCCCGCCTTCGTTTGCCCCGAACCCCGCTCCGGTTATATCCACGTCCTGCCCGGGGACTCCGCTGGAAAGCGACAGCGCAATCTTCGGGACCACCTGGAAGTTCGCCGTTGGCGGCGTCCTCTGGGACAGGGACCCTCCCGACACCGCTATCGGGTGCGAGCCCCTCGGCGACGCCGGCACCACGACGGTTCGGGAGAAGTTCCCTTGCCCATCCACGTTGATTCCCGACGCGATGTTCTGTCCGCCATACGTCACCGTCAGTCCCTGCTCCGAGGCCCCGAACCCCCGGCCCGTCACCGTCACCCTCGAGTCCGGCGGCCCTTCCGCCGGGCTCAGTTCGATGAACCGCAGTATGTCCAGCGGAATGTTCGCCGCCGCCCCCGGCGGCGTCCGGAATCCCGATGCCGCCAGGGTGTAGGAGCCGCCGGCTATCCCCGGCGCCACGAAGCTCTCCGTCCAGGAACCGTTGTTGTGGGCGCTGATTGACTGCGCTACCGTGGTCCTGCCCAGCTTTATGCTTATCCCCGTCTCGTTGGCGTGGAACCCGTTCCCCGACACCGTCAGCAGGTCCCCGGGCTTCGCCTGCTGGTTGTCCACTGAAATCACCGGGACAATGGTGAAGGGTGCCCGCAGGTCGCTGTCCTCTTCCCCCACCGTGACTAGGACTGTACCCGCCGGAAGGGCCGGCACCGTTACATCGTGCTCCCACGAACCGTCCCCGCCCGAGTTCGCCGCGTCCACCTGGTCATTCCCGAAGTTGATTCTGATCCCCGCCTGGCCCGCCGGAAACCCCTTCCCCGAAAGGGTCAGCTTCGACCCCGGCGCGCCCTTCGAGGTCGAGCTCGAGATTATCGGCTCCACGTTGATGCTCTTCCCGGCGCTCCGCCCGCTGATGCTCCCGATTATGACGACGCCCAGTTCCCCCTGGGGAGCCTCGGGAATCCGCACTTTGGCGCTCCATTCTCCGTTCCGGTCGGCCTCTGTGACAACGCTGTCCAGACCGTCCCCGATGTTCAGGGTTATCCGCTCGTTCGCCACCGCTCCCGAACCCCGGAAAGTTACCTCCGCCCCCGGCGGTCCTCCTTCAGACGTCACCCCCACCGATGTGCCCACCGACACCCGCTGCACCGGAGCGTTGGTCGTCCCGGACCCCGAGGCCGAAATCACGTGGTTCCCCGCCGTCGTCTGGGGAATCGTTATATTTGCTTGCCAGAACCCCCGCCCGTCTGCCACTACTCCCGAAGACACTGCCGTCCCGCCGAACCGCACCGTTATCCCCGTCTCGTTGGCCCGGAAGGCCGTCCCCGTCACCCGCAGCACGTCCCCCGGCGTACCGTCCGTCGGAGCGACCGTCAGCGTCGGCGTAATCTCGAAAGACGCGTTCCCCCCGCTCCCGTCCGCCCCCGTCGCCGAGATTGTGTTCGCCCCCCCCGAAATGTTTGGTATCTGGAGCTGGGACCCCACCGCCCCATCCTGGTTGGCGAAGACCGGCGGCAGCGTGGTCCCCCCAATCGTCACCTGCACCCGGCCGCCCGGCTCGAACCCCGTCCCCAACAGCCGGACCGTTGTCCCCGGCGGCCCTCTTAAAGGCGTCACTCTGAACGTCGACTCGATGGCGAACGTCCCTGCGGGTTCCCCGTTCACGGTAACCTGGTATCTCCCCGCCGCCAGCGCCGGCACCCGGCAGCTCACGGTAGCCCTCCCACTGCTGTCGCTCCTGCCCCCACAGCCCAAATTCTCCGGGCCGAACCTCACCTCAATGACCCTGCTTCTCTCGAACCCGCGCCCACTGATGGAGAAGTTGGAACCCACCGCTCCTTCGTTCCCGACCAGGTCAACCGAAGTCTCCACGCTGAAGGTTGCCGTTGCTGTGTCCGTGCAGTCTAAACTGGGAGTAGGAGGGGTCGGGGTGCCTTCTCCGACGGTTGGTGGCGTCCCGAACGCCGTGTATGTCGAAATCGCCGTAACCGTCACCGGCCCCCTGGGTTCGTCTGGAATCGTAACCGTATCTTCGAAGGACCTGCTTGGTCCCGGGGTCACGCTTTCCCGTTGGTTGCCTACCCTGATCGTTACCCGTTCGTTTAGCCGAAAGTTCCTCCCACTCACCGTTACCCTGGTACCGGGTGGGCCGCTTGTCGGAGAAAGAGTGATGGATTCGCCCACGTTGCAGGACTGGGTCTGAGGCCGTGCCTGCACCACGTCTTCGGGAGTGGGTCCTTGAAGGACGATTGAGGCTAAAATAAGCCCCACCAGGGCGGAGCCGGTTAGCGCCAAGGTTATCGACCAGCGTTTTTGTCCTCGAGCCGATGTGTTGGGCACGTGCAGGTTCCCCATTGCCTTTGATGAAAATGCCACTGACTAATTTACTCCCCCATACCCCTAACTCGCAACGGCTGAACCCGGTTTTCTCAGGCCCGTCGCCCCTCCAAAATACCTCCCCATTGCCGCCGATTCCCCGTGCTGATGGCCGGTGAATCCTGAACGGCACTGAAGCTCCGGGGACTCAGATGTGGTATTGCCCTGCCCATATTTACGTCATTTATCATGGCCGCAGATTCCTCGCCGCCTCCCCGCCCTGCCGCCTCAATCCTCGAAAGTGCGCCGGAAAGGTGAAGAAATGACCGCATCGCCCATGACCGGGTCGCCGGCTTCCTGATGATGGTTGGAGCCGCCGGGATGATTGTCATCTTCTTCATCCGGCCCGGTTCCGTCATCCTGCCCCCCGGCCTGGACCGCCCCCTCCTGGGATGGTCAATGTAATCGCCGGCAACGCCCTCCTCACCCACCTTTCGGCATTGCTCGGGTCCCTGGCAGTCCTCATGATTCTCTTCGGGTTCTTCACCCTCCGCGACGCCCTTGGGCGTCACACCGCCTCCGACGCCTTCATCCCCTTCGGCGTCCTGTGCTGACCGTAGCTGTCGCTGTCATTGCCCTGGCCGGAACGGTGGTCTTGGTCATTGGCGACCACGTCCACACCCTGGGATTCCTCTACCGCGTCGCCAACCTGGCCGTCCTCCCCTTGCACCTCTGGGTTATTGTCCTCGGGGCCGCCCTCTACAACGGCCACGCCCCCGCTCACGAAGACCGGTAGGTCCGCAATGGGATAGATGCATCGGACCAGAAAAGCCGCCCCAACCGGGCGGCCTCTTTTATGGGATAATATATGCACCATGTGCGAACCTAGGATCAGCCCCCGCAGCTTCATCGCTAACTGCCTTGAGCCAATGCCCATGCCGGGCAAGCTCAAGCTCATCCTAATGAATACCCTGCTGAAATGCCGCAACCTCGCCAGTTGTTGCGGTCACATCGGCCAGCCCGGCTGTTGACGCCGCTGACCGCCCCGCCCGGTCCGGGCGGCTGTCCTTCAGGAAACCGGAGCGGCTGCTTCCCTTAGCCCCAAGCCCATCCACCAGTGCTTCCCCCGGCCACGCCGCTTTCGTTCCAGCCCCGCCGCCGTCAGGTACATTCCGAACCGACGCTGCCCCACCGGCTCAGCCCCCTGTTCCCCGCACCATTCCACGTAGGCGTTGAACAGGTCCCCCGCCAGCACCATCTCTTCGTCTCCCACCACGCAGGTTTCTTCCATGAACGCCGAGACCAGTCCCGTGTCGGGGTCGGCGGCAGTCCTGGGGGGCGCCGCTACCTTGGCCTTTGACCCGTTCTCCCGGCCTGACCCCTTCGCCGCCATCTCTGCTGCGTGCTCCCGGTTCCCCGCGTCCGGTTCCCCGACCGGGTCCTCCTCTATGAAACCTCCATCATCTTCCAGCACTCCACCGGAGTACCCGGACGGTTCTCCGTCTTCCCCCGCCTCCTCGACCGCCTCGGCGCAGAAAGCCAGCAGGTCGAGGTACTTCTGCAGGCCGCCGAAGTCGGACCACAGGACCTCCCGCCCGTGCAGGCTTCTCGCGTCAAGTCCGAATCCCGCCGCCTCCACCGCGAAACGCCTCCGGTCGCTGACCGGACAGATCCAGGCCGGGGCCATCGGGTCCGCTTCCAGCGTCCCCGCCAGCAGCCGCAGGACGCAGCAGGCGTCGTTCCGGTCGTTCCTGGCGCTGGAACCCCCCACGGTCCCAAACGTCCTCTCCAGGATTCGGTGAGCAATCAGGACGGAATAACCGAAAGCCGCCCGGATCTGGTTGTTCGCGCACCGGCACAGGTCCCCGTTGTCCTGTACGTGGAGCGCCGCCGGAGCGTCGGGCGAGCCCTCCGTCTCCTGCCCGCCGAAGTGGGCCACGAAGCTCACGTTCAGCAGGCCCATTCCCGCCGACCGGCGCAGCGCGATGGCCACCGCCAGGTTCTCCCGCACCAGGTTTATTTGCCGAGCAGCGTCCAGACAATCACCTCGAAGTGTCGCCTCCGCCCTAGTGTAGCCTCTTGATTTGGTGCCTTCCAAGACGTCTCCGAGCCGGATTCAACCCAATTAACGCAAAACAGCCCCAGTAAAATCCCCTCGGCCGCCTGAAGCGGCCGAGGGGAAAACGTTCTGCGAAGGGTTGGATTACCCGGTTGTGGGAACCTACCGGCCGCGGGGACGGAACCCCCGTAGGCGGGTTGAAGGGAGCCTTCGCAACGTCTGATTGTGCGGGTCAACCTCGATCCCCACTGATTCCAGCGCCGTCACTCCCAGCAAGGGCTCGGCGTCCTCCTCCCCGAATACGATCGTCCCACCGACAATCTCCCCCATGAACTCCACCCGAGCCACGGTCACGTCCATCCTAATTTCCCTCCCGTCCGCCAGACCGTAGATGCGTTGCCCCAGCGGGAACAGCCCGATGCCTTCCAAATGTTGTCGCGGCACTAGGCAGTCCACCGCTCCCGTGTCCACTAGGAAAATACCCTCCCATGCCCGGTCCGGTTCCGCCGGATTTCGGATGGCGACGGTTACGTGTGTCGCCCCCATATTCAACACTCCTCGTGAAACCAGAAAACCCGACCCTACTCGTTCAGGTTCATCACCACCTTGATGACGTTGTCCTGCCGCTGCTCGTACATGTCGTAAGCGTTCTGCACCGACGAGAACCCCAGCCGGTGAGTGATGAGCTGCCCCGGATCGGCCCACCCCCGCGCCTTCAGGTTGACCATGTCCTGGATCTGCGAAATCGGGTCCCCGCTCCGTGCCCCGGTCGTCGGAATGATGTGCGGCTGCCGCTCCATCAGGTTGTTGTGCTCTAGGGGAACGTACTGCTCGCTCTGGATGCCGAACAGGATCACCGTACCGAACTGCCGGACGTGGCTGAAGGCCAGGTTGAAGGTGTCGGGATACCCCGCCGCCTCGACCACCACGTCAGCCCCCAGGCCGCCGGTGATCTCGTTCACCGCTTCCGTCAGGTCCTCCTGGTCGGGATTGATCCGGTGCGTGGAGCCGAACTCCCTGGACTTTTCCAGCCGGTAGTCGAACAGGTCCGCAACGGCAACGCTCCGCGCCCCCATCCGGGACACCAGCATGGTGAAGCTCAAGCCGATGCTCCCCTGCCCCAGGATCAGCACGTTCTTGCCCAGCACGCTTCCCATCTGCTTGCAGGAATACAGCACCGTCCCCGAGGGCTGGCACATCACCCACTCGTCCAGCGGCCCCTCGTCCGGCAGCAGCGCCATGCGCGACGGCTCGGAGAGCAGGTACTCGGACAGCCCGCCCGTCCCCCGGTATGGAATCGCGATGACCCGCTGCCCCTCGTGAAAGCTGTCGCTCTTGCTCTCCACCACCACCCCGGCCACCTCGTGGCAAGGCACCCCCGCTGCCATCGGGTACTCTTCCTCTGGCCTTACCGGCCCGTAGTGGCTGCGGATATCGCTGCCGCACACCGACACCCGCTCCAGCTTGATCAGGCATTGCCCGTCGTCCGGGGTGGGAGTCTCCACGTCCAGAAACTCGAACTGCTTGGGTCCCACCAGTCTCGCTGCTTTCATCCTGCCAAACGCTCCCTGTTCATGTACGGAAATAAGGGTGGATTATTTGGTAACCCACCCTGCCCTTGCCGAGTCGCTGTATCTTAACTTGGGCACCCACAGGCGGCAACTTGGGTTCCAGGGATAAGTCAGGGGCGCCCCAATCGGAGCGCCCATCCTGTTTATCCTTGTCGGAACACAACCCGCTACGGCCACATAATCCAGCCGGTATGCTCCGTCCGCGCCCGGAACAGGTGCCCGCCGCCCGTCGTCACGTACAGCGTCTTCATGTCCGCGTCGCCGAAGCAGCAGTTCGTCGCCCGCTCCACCCGGATGGGATGCGTCTCCAGAACCCGCCCCTGCGGGGAAAACACGTAGATGATCGGCCCCGGACCGGCCGTCTCCCAGCCCGCGCAGGCGATGATGTTCCCCTCAGTGTCCAGAGTCATCCCGTCCACGCCCCGCTGCGCCCCCCGGTGGTCCACGCCGAAGGTGTGCAGCGTCTCATAATCCCCCAGCGACCCGTCGTCGTTGATCGGATACGCCCGCAGCTCCCGCCTGGCCTCCAGCCCGTAGTCGCTCTGCGCCACGTACAGCGTGCGCTGGTCGCGGGAAATCAGGATGCCGTTGGGACGGCTGATGTCAGTGGTAACCCGGGTCAACTCGTACTGGTCGTTCCCGGTGGGAGTCAGCCGGAGCACCGACATGTGGTCCAGCTCCTGGGGGCCGCTGTCTCCGATGCCGCTGTAGGGATCGGTGAACCAGATTCGTCCCGACCGGTCCACCACCAGGTCGTTGGGGTTGTTGTGCCGCATCCCGTCCAGGCGATGCGGCAGCGACGTTACCGTCTTGCCGTCCTTTTCGAACCGGACGATGCGCCTTCCCCCCTGCTGGCAGCCGAACAGGTTGCCGCTGGCGTCGAAGCACAGCCCGTTCACGTGGTTGACATCGGTGAAATACTCGGTTGTCTCCCCGCTCCCGGGGTCATACCGCATCAGCCGGGACGCCGGAATGTGGGTGAAAATGACCGCCTCGCCGTCCCAGACCGGCCCCTCGGTGGTGCCCCCATAGGGTCCCGCTACCAGTTCAAAGTCCCAACTCATCGCCACGCCTCCTTCTCTTTGATTTCCCTATCTGCCGCCAGTATATTCCCGCCCCGTAACCCTGTCACCAGCCTTCGATCCCTGGAGGAAATAACCAAAAGCAACAGTTGATGACGGGATGTATATGCACCATAGATTAGCACCAACATTTGGGTGTTTTTTGGGCGTTTTTCAAGTGCGGCAGCCCTGACCGACCGATCGCTCCGGTTGACACTCCCAACCCCTGCGGGTAGGCTAACTCCGGCCAACCCGCCTGGAAAATCGGCCTGGAAAATACTTGCCGAGCAGCCTATGTCCGAAGACATCCTCGTCGACCGCCAGCCTCCTGTCACCACCGTCACCATCAACCGCCCCGGCAAGCGCAACGCCATCAGCTACCGGATGTGGGGCGAGTTGGCGGGGATAGTGTCGGAACTGGATGCCGACCGCGCCACCCGGGCCATTGTCCTGGCCGGGGCTGGCAGCCAGGCCTTCTCCGCCGGAGCCGACATCGCCGACTTCGACGAGTACCGTTCCGACTCCACCAGGGGCCGACTCTACAACCGGGCCGTCGACGGACTGCTGGAAGCCCTCACCCGCTGCGAGACCCCCGTCATATCCATGATCCGCGGCTTCGCCGCTGGCGGCGGCTGCGAAATCGCCACCGCCACCGACCTGCGCATCGCCTCCGAGACCGCCCGGATGGGCATTCCCGTCGCGCGCCTCGGAATCACCGTCGGCCACCGCGAAATGCGCGGCCTCATCGACCTGGTAGGCAAGGGCAACGCTCTTTACATCCTGCTGTCCGGCCGCCTCCTGGATGCCTCTGAGGCCCTCCGCATCGGACTGGTCAACCAGGTCGTTCCCGACGACCAGCTGGAGTCCAGCACCTACCAGCTGGCAAACGAAATCGCCAACCTCGCACCCCTGTCCCACGCGGTCAACAAGCGCACCATGAACCAGTTGATGAACAAGGCTTCCCTCGCTGACCTGACCCTGGAGGAAGCCGACCTTCCCCTTACCCAGTTCGACACCCGCGACTACCAGGAGGGCTACCGCGCCTTTCTGGAAAAGCGCCGTCCCGAATTCATCGGAGAGTAGCCGCCCAGGCCGCAGCCGCCCAGCCCCCCTTGGACAAGTGACCTGACTTGGGGCGAAGGCGGTGACCTTTGGGACAAAAGCCATGCCGCCGAAAGCCGCCCGCCAGCGCGCCGACCTCCTGCTGACCCAGCGGGGGTTGGCGGAGAGCCGCGAGCAGGCCCAGACTCTCATCATGGAGGGCCTGGTCTTCTCCCCGGCTGGCCGGGTGCTCAAGGCCAGCAGCCCCTTGGCCGGGGACACCCCCCTGGAAGTCCGCGGCCGCCTTCCCTACGTCGGGCGCGGCGGCATCAAGCTGGCCCACGCCCTGGACACCTTCGGAATCGACCCCATCGGAATGACCGCCCTGGACGTCGGCGCCTCCACCGGCGGCTTCACCGACTGCCTCCTCCAGCGGGGCGCGGAGAGAGTCTACGCCGTCGACGTGGGACACGGTCAGCTCCACCAGCGCCTCCGAGAAGACCCCCGCGTGGTGGTCGTGGAGAAGCTCAACGCCCGTTACCCCTTCGACCTCCCCGAAGCCGTGGATCTCGTCGTCATTGACGTTTCCTTCATATCCCTACAGATGGTCATCCTTCCCGCCGCCGCCCACCTCAAACCCGGCCAGCCCATCATCGCGCTGGTCAAGCCCCAGTTTGAGTCCCGGCGAGGCGAGGTCGGACGCAACGGCGTAATCAGGGACCCCAAAATTCACACCCGCGTCCAGCGGGAAATCGCCGCCTGGTCCCGGGAGCAGGGATTCGCCGTCGCCGGACAGTGCCCCTCTCCCATCCAGGGGGACGCTGGCAACCGGGAATTTTTCATCATGCTTGCCAAACCGTAACTTTCTTCTTCAGGGGGTTTGGGGGATTCATCCCCCAACGTAACCCCACCCTGTCATTCCCGGCCGCCCTTCCCCTGCCGCAAGTGTTAAACTCCCTCCCAAACCCCACCAAGGAGCATCACCTATGGAAGTCGAACAGGTAGCCCAGATCCTCCTCAAGCAGGAAAAGACCGTCTCCGTTGCCGAGGCCTGCACCTGCGGCCTGGTCGGATACATCCTCGGCACCGTCCCCGGGGCCTCCCGATTCTTCCCCGGCGGAGTCATCGCCTACACCGGCGGCCTCAAGCAGAGCGTTCTCAACGTCCCCGACGAGGTCTACGAGCAGGCCGGTTCCGTCAGCCGCGAGACCGCCATCGCCATGGCCAAGGGAGTGCGGGAGCTGACCAACACCGACTTCGGCATCTCCACCACCGGCGTCACCGGCCCCGCCGGAGGACACTCGGGCCTGCCCATCGGCACCTTCTGGATCGGTCTTTCCTGCCGCGACGGCCACGAGGCCGCCATCGAAATCCGCGTCAACGGCGACCGCGACGAGAACAAGCACGGCGCCGCACGGGCGGCCATCGGCCTGCTCGGACGCCACATTGCCGGAGGCTGACATGCCGGAAACTGAAACGACCCCGGCAGGCACCATCGTCCTCGTCGGGCAGAACGTCGTCTTCCTCGGACAGGTGGAAAACGTCGCCGAGCCCCGGGGATACGAGACCCTCCGCGCCACCACCGAGGAAGCCTTCTGGCGGCACTACAACCGGAAACAGCCCTCCCTCGTGCTGGTAGACCTCGAAGGAGAGCAGCCCGTCTGGACCTCCGTCGTCCCCGCCCTCCGCTCGGAAAACCCCGAAACGCCCATCATCGCCTTCGGCCCCCACGAAGACACTGGCACAATGGACCAGGCCCGCTCTCTTGGCTGCAACGACGCCCTATCCAAGGGCCAATTCCACCGCGACTTGGACAAAATAATCGGAGAGTTGGGTTAATGGCGAGGGAGCGCGGCCGAACTTCAACCAATGCTCACCGCGCAGTAGAAAGCTGGAAAATCCTCACCGAGATGGCCAAGAACCGCGAGACCATCGACTCCGGTGACCTTTCTGGTCGCCTGGGCCGCCCGGTTCCCTTGGGTATCGGTGTCATCCTGGATCATGTGGGGTATTTTTGCAGGCGCCAAGGTTACCCACCCCTGACGGTCTTGGCCGTCAACGGGGAAACAGGAGAGCCCGGTGAAGGGTGGAAGCGCGCCCATCCGGGGAGAAACCATGAGGTGGCTCGAGTCCGAGTTTGGGACCACGACTGGTCGTCGATCCCCGTTCCAACCCCCGAAGAATTTGCCGGCGCTTACCGAAGGCACCGCCCGCGATAGAGACCAACCGCAAGGCTTGACGCTGCTAACATGGGGAAGCCGGAATGTTGTGGAAGTCGACGCTTTACCCCTCCCCCCGGCTCTCCGCTAACTCTTCCCGCAGCGCCCGAATTTCCGCCAGGAGCTGGGAGTTGATCGCATCGGCCGCCGCCTGCTCCTTCACCAGGAAGGACGCGAAGTTGGCGGTCAGCGCCCCGAAAATGCCCACCCCGCCCAGCACCAGGATGTAGCCCATCGCTCTCCCCGCCGATGACACGGGGACCACGTCCCCGTATCCCACCGTCGTTACCGTGACAATGGCCCACCACAGGGCGTCGGGAAACGAGGTAATCTGGGCATTCGGGGCCGTCTCCACCGTGGTCACCACCGTAGCCGCGACCATAACCAGCACCACCGCATGCACCAGCAGGTGCCGCACCCCCAACAGCTGCCGCGCCCCGGTTACGAGCCGGGTCGTGTAAACCAGCAGGCGCAGGATTCTCAAGGGCCGGAAGAAGGGCACCGCCACGATCACCACGTCAATCCAGTTGGACCTGATGTAGGCTGCCCGCCGCGGCGCAATCGCCAGCCGGATGGCGAACTCCGTTGCGAATATAGACCAGATCACCACATCCAGGGTGAAGAAAAGGGACTCCTGTCCCTCGCTCAAGTCCCAGAAGATTGGCCCCACCAGCAGCGGGATCATCGCCGCCGCCAGCAGCAACAGGGGGAACTCCGTCAACCCCTCGATTCGGGCCAGCAGCTCCTGGCGCCGGGCCGCCTCATCTTGCTTGTTCCTTGGGAGTTGGCTCGGTCGCAGCCTCATCTTCAACTCCTTGGGCAACAACTTCCGGTTCCGCCAGCCATTCCGTCCGCCGTGCCGGGGCAAGAAGGACAACTCTCCACGCCGAAGTCCTACCCTCGCAGCTGCGGCATCACCCGGCTGGCGAAAAGCTCCATGTTCCGCAGCCCCTCCTTCAACTCCATCCCCGGCCACATCATGCGGAAGCTCCCGTAGGCCATCCCCAGGTCCTGGTACTTGGAAAGCTCCGTCACGCAGTCCTCCGGGTCCCCGATGATGAACCGGTCCCGCGCCAGTTCCTCAAACGACGTTCCGAAGGACTCGTCCCCGGGCAGGGCCTTGTCCTGGCCCCATGCCGCGTAGGCCTCGTACTTCCCGCCCAGGTACGGGCGGACCTCCCGGAAGGCCCGCTCCCGGTCCTCGTGGACGAACACCTCCCGCCCGATGGGCAGCAACTCCGGCGTCCCCGACCCTGCCTCCGCCGCCGTCTCGTGGTACAGCTTCACCTGCCGTGCGATGGTCTCATACGTCGCGTGGGGATTGACGTACCAGGTGAACCCCCGGTTCGCCGCCCGCTTGATTGCCGCGTCGCTGTTGGCCGCCACCCAAACCGGCGGATGGGGCTTCTGCACCGGCTTCAGAACCATCCGCGCCTTCTCCAGCTGGAAGTGCTTCCCCTGGAAGGTCACCTCCTCCTCCGTCCACAATCGGCGCATCACCTCCAGGCACTCCATCTGCCGCGACACCCGCTGCCGCCGCTCGACCTGGAAGGCCGCATACTCCTCGTCCCGGTACCCCAGCGCCGCTGCGATAATGAAGTTCCCGCCCGTAATCACGTCCATCGTCGCCGCCCGCTCCGCCAGATCCACCGGATGGTGCAACGGTGTCAGCAGCGTCGCCACGATCCCCATTCCCTCCGCTTCGGCGGACAGCCGCGCCAGCAGCGGCATCGTCTGGAGCTGCTGGTAGGGAGAGGTCAGGTAGTGCTGCCCCTGGTAGATGAAGTCGAACCCCAAATCCCTGGCCGCCCGCACGTACTCCACAATCTCCCGGAAACTCCGCTCCATGTCGGTGCCTTCCGGCTGCTGCCCGATTCCCGTCAACGAAACGCCCAGCTTTACCATGGTGTATCTCCCGTCCTTGTCGGATTAACGCCCGGCATGGTACCACACCGGCCCCGCCGGACCGCCCCTTGACTGAAGGGGTTTGGGGGGATGAATCCCCCAACGTCCCCCGGTCTCCTGCCATTGACCCCCGGCCTCGCCCCGGTCTACCATCCCTCCAGACCCGACTCTCAGCCCGCGAGGCCCCGCCGTGCAGATAACCGACCACGTCTTCAGCACCCATATCCTCGAGGACCAGAGCACCTTCGGCGCCATGCACCCCGGCGGCACCCAGATCTACTTCGTCGGCGACGCCAGCGAGGAAATGGTCATGATCGACTCCGGCGAGCCCTACCGCGCCTGGACCCGCCAGATTCTCGACTACTACGAGGAGCTGGGACGCCCCCGCATCACATCTATCCTGATAACCCACGGCCACGGCGACCACATCGGCGGCCTCGACCGTCTCCAGGAAACCTTCGATTGTCCAGTCCGCTGCCACCCCAAGCTCGCCCCCCGCCTCCAGCACACCCTCGGCGGAAACTCGGTGGAAGCCCTCCGCGCCTCTGAGACCATCCGAACCGGCGGAGGATGCACCATCCGCCCCCTCTTCACCCCGGGCCACGAGATCGACCACTGCTGCTACTTCCTGCGGCCCGACCGCGTCCTCTTCAGCGGCGACAATCTCCTCGGCAACTCCTCGTCCAGCGTCCGCGACCTCAAGTCCTACATGCGTTCCCTGGAGCGGATGGCCGCTACCCGGCCCCGCGTCGTCTGCCCCGGTCACGGCAACACCATCATTCGCGGCGAGGCCCGCATCCAGCAGCAGATTGCCCACCGCCAGGGCCGCGAGGACCAGGTCCTCATCGCTGTCAGCGAGGGAGCCTCCACCGTCGACGAAATCGTTTCCGCCGTCTACCCCCGCAACCTGCGCCGCAACCTGCGGGACGCCGCGGCCCGCAACGTCCGCACCCATCTTGCCAAGCTCAAGCAGGAAAACCGGATCGTCGAGCGGGAAGCCACCTACACCCCCGCTGCCTGAGCCGCCAGCGAGCCTTTGAGAACCCAACCGGACAAACGGCGAGCGGGGCGGCGGTGATTAGGGTGATTAGAGCGTAGATCCTATGCGCGACCCCCGGCTCCGGCATTACATCTACCAGGCCAACGGTCCCAAGACCGCCCTCGGATGCGGTCTCCTGCTGCTTGCCCTCGGCGTAATCCTACTCTCCCCGGTCATAGCCATCCTTATCGACATCCTAGGCTGGACGCTCGTTGTCCTCGGCCTCATCGGAATCGCCGTCGCCGCCTACGGCTGGCTCACCAGCCGCCGCCTCCCCCGCTGATGGCCCACCTTTCTGTGGTCTGGGCGAAGCCGGCCGACGCACCTTCCTTTAAGGGCCCGGCGTCACAAGGTATAATCAGCGCCAGCCCGTCTTCCTCCCACCGGCAACACAGTGCTAGCTCGTGAGGTCAGCATGACCACACCCAGGACTCCGCAACCCTCAACACCCTTCCGGCTGCCGGACCCGCCCGAGCGTGAGCCAGACGAAGTGACCGCCTACGACTACGTTTACAAACTCGGCAACGCCTACCACCTGGCCATCCATTTCGGCAACCCCGACACCACCATGGTGGAAGCCGACCACTGGATTGTAGCCAGCCCGGACGAATACCGGACCCGGGCCCGCCGTCCCGACCTGCTCATCGCCTTCGGCGTCAACCCGTCTGCCTATGAGGTGAACAACGGTTACATCATCTCCGAGCAGGGCAAGCCGCCGGACTTCGTCTTGGAGGTAGCCTCGGTCTCCACCGCGGCGATTGACACCGGTGCGAAACGGAAGGATTACGCTGCCCTGGGCATCCCCGAATACTGGCGCTTCGACCACACCGGCGAATACCACGGCGCCCGGCTGGCCGGAGACCGCTTGGTGGACGGCCGCTACGAACCCCTGCCCATCGAAGAACTCCCCGACGGCGGCCTCCAGGGTTACAGCTCAGTCCTCAACCTGCACCTCCGCTGGGAAAACGGCCAACTGGGGTGGTACGACCCCGCCTCCGGCCGGCCCATTCCCACTCTGGAAAGCGAGCGGGAAGCCCGTATTCGGGAGACGGAGATGGAGCGTGAATCCCGCGTGCAGGAGTCCTTGCGCGCGGACAACGCCGAGGCCCGCGTCCGGGAGTTGGAGGAAGAACTCCGTCGGCTCCGTGGCGGCGCCTGACCGCTACCCCGTTGGGAGAACAGCCCACTGGATGGAATTGGTGATTCCCGCCAGTGCCGTGCCCCGCTTTTGACATCCCCAACCCGGCACCCTAGACTACCTGTGCCCGGTTATCTACCGTTGCTTTCCTGACGGAAACCGCCACCGGGACATCTCATTCCCTTCATTCGCAAGGAGCCAGTATGGTCACCCACACCGCCGATCAGGTCGAAGAACTCCGCCGCGCCGCCCTTGAACACCTCTGGGTCTATCTGCGTGAGCCCAGTGAGATGGCCGAGAAGGGCGAGCCCCAGATCTTCGTAGAGGGCAAGGGCTGCCGCGTCACCGACGCCTCCGGCAACTCCTACATCGACGCCATGTCCGGCCTATGGCTCAAGAACATCGGCTACGGTCGCACCGAGGTCGCCGACGCCGCCTACCAGCAGATGCTCAAGCTCACTTACATGCCCCTGGGCAGCACCACCGAGCCCGCCGTCCGACTATCCGAGAAGATCGCCCAGATAACCCCTGGCGACCTCTCCCGCTCCTTCTTCACTAGCGGCGGCTCCGAGTCCGTCGAGACCGCCATGAAGATATCCCGCGCTTACTTCAAGCGGATCGGCGAACCCCTTCGCTCCAAGTTCATCAGCAGGAAGGGATCCTACCACGGGGCTACCTTCGGCGCCCTGGCGCTGGGAGGCGCCCCCGCCTTCCCCAAGACCGATTACGAACCCCTCCTGGCCGGATGCTTCCACGGTCCCCAGCCCAACGCCTACCGCTGCGAGTACGGTGGGGAGACCCCCGAGGAATGCGCCGAGCTTTCCGCCAGGGCCATCGAGGACATCATCAAGTTCCAGGGGCCTCAAACTGTCGCCGCCGTCGTCGCCGAGCCCGTCTCCAGCCCCTACGGAGCCATCGTCCCCGCCGACAACTACTGGCCCATGCTCCGGGAAATCTGTGACCGCTACGGCTGCCTCCTCATCGCCGACGAGGTCATCACCGGCTTCGGCCGCACCGGAAAGATGTTCGCCTGCGAGCACTGGAACATCACCCCCGACCTGATGACCGTCGCCAAGGGCATCACCAGCGGCTATATTCCCATGGGCGGCACCATCGTCCGCAAGGCCATCGCCGACACCTTCGTCGGCGGCCCCTCCGCCGCCTTCCGCCACGTCATCACCTTCGGCGGCCACCCTGTCGCCGCCGCCGCTTCCCTCCGCAACATCCAGATAATGGAGGACGAGGACCTGGTCGGAAACTCGGCCCGCATGGGCGCCTATCTCCTTGACGGCCTCAAGGAGCTCAAGGAAAAGCACCCCATGATCGGCGACGTCCGCGGCCTTGGCCTCTTCTGCGGCCTGGAAATCGTCAAGGACCGCAAGACCAAGGAGTATTTCCCCGAGGACGCCCAGCTTGGTCCCCGCCTCACCCAGGCTTTCGGGGAAAACGGCATCCTCCTCCGCGGCGGCGACATGATGAACATCATGCCTCCTCTCTGCGTCACTGCAGGCGAAATCGACGAGACCATCTCGGCCATGGACAAGGTATTCGAGCAGACCGGCCGCGAGTTGGGAGTCCCCTCCCGCTAGCCGAAAACTAAAGCGGGGACGTGACTCGTCCCCGCCTCAAGTTCGCCGTTCCTGCCTATTTTTCCCGTCATCCCTGCGTAGGCAGGGACCCATACCCCCGTGGACTCGTTCGATCAGTGGCCGTGTGGCGCGCCGTAACCCCCTAACCGCCAATC
The DNA here is from genome assembly GCA_034423195.1 of Dehalococcoidia bacterium. GTDB lineage: Bacteria > Chloroflexota > Dehalococcoidia > Lucifugimonadales > UBA3495 > CATOSK01. The sequence continues at coordinate 91,162 of DAOUIZ010000070.1, forward strand.
TCCTCAAAGGGAGGCTCCGGCATCCCCGCCACCCACGTTGGGTCCCGCAGCTCCAGCCGGTTCCCGCTGGGATCGAAGAAGTACAACTCCCGTCCCGTAAAGAACCCCTGCGCCCGGTACACCAGCTGGTCTATCGGAATCTGCCGCGCCCGGAACTCCCGGCACGCGACCTCGAAGGTCTCCGGCGTCACCGTGAACGAGTGATGCACCCGCCGGTCCTCCGCGTTCTCCGGCCCCCGCGCCTCGTCCCGCTGGCACAGCAGTATGTTGTGGTCCCCCACGTTGAAGCACGACATCCCCGAGTTCCCCAGCCGTCCCTTGGGAGTCAGCCCCAGCAGCTCGCCATAAAAGTTCTCGGCCTCATCCAGGTTGTTCACCGGAATCGACCAGTGGGTCACTCCCTCAATCTTCAAAACGCTCATAAAATCCTCCTTTCGCGGGTCAGGGAAAGGGCTACACCTGCGGCGACCCATGATGGGCAACCATCTTCCAGCCGGAGGGCGTGCGCACGAAGATATTGGTTGCCAGTATCCCGAAGTTGTTGGCCCGCCCCTGCAGGACGCTGCTGATGTTCTCCACGCAGGTAACCCACCCCGTGTCGCCGTGGACCACCACGTTCACGTACTGCACGTTGAAGTGCATCAGCGTGGCGTTGTCGAATATGCCCTGCCAGCTTTCCCGGATGCGTTCCCAGCCCACCAGCGCCGACCAGCCGGGATGTACGCACAGCGACCGGTCCGACGTCACCCACGCCGCTTCCATCCCGTCGATGTCCAGGGCTCCGAAAGCCTGGTAGAACCGCTCATTGGCTTCCCTTACGGCCTCGGTATCGGTCAGGTCGGATGACATAAGTCCCTCGTCTTGGCGAGATGATTGGAGAGCCGCCTGCGTAGTCCCGTATTGTGGCGAAGGGCAGGTAATCCTGCCCTTCGAGAAAACAATCCACGCCGGATGAACCGGCGAAACCCGGGGTCTAGTGCATCGGGGAAAAGTCGGCGGGAATCATGATCTTGTTTTCCTGCCGGACCAGGAACTCCCGGGTCGGCGGCGGCCAGTGCTCGCTCTTGCCGGCCTCTTCCCGGATCCGGTTGCGCTCTTCCAGGTCCTTGTAGGGCCAGATGTGGACCCACTTGTTCAGCCCGCCCAGCTCGGTGTACATCCCGGCGGCCAGCGGGGAATACTCCTCCCGGTGCGGCACCGCGGCGGCCCAGCGCTTCAGGACCTCGCCCATCGTGCCGGGCTGGTAGGTGTAGCTCCGCATCTCGTAGATGTTGCCCAGGGCCTGGTCGCCCATCGGCCGCATGAAATCGGCGGGATTGTAGATCTCCGACTCCATGTTGAGGATGAGTCCGTCGCTGCGGGGCGGCCAGTTCGGGTCCTGTGCCGCCTCTTCCCGGATGCGCGTCCGCTCTTCCAGGTCCTCGTAGGGCCAGACATGGATGACCTGGTTCAGCGGCCCAATGTCGGTGTGCCAGAAAGCGCCCAGCTTGGAATACTTCTCCCGGTGGGGCAGCGCCTCGGCAAAGTTCGCCTCGAACTGGGGCGTTCCGCCGGGCTTCAGGGTATAGGTCCTCACTTCGTAAATCATTGCGTCTCCTACAGTATATTCTTTGAGGGTTTAAATGGAGCCGCCCAGCCGCCTTAGACAAGTTGCCTTTATTGGCGGCGAAAGCGGCGCCTGTTAGAACAGACGGGCCTAGTCTAGCAAAAACCCCTAACCCCGGCAAACGTGATGCCCAACCCCGCGCGGTTCCCGGCTTGCTACCAGCGATGCCCGGTACTAGAATTGGTTCAATTCCCCGCCGGACGCTTTCCGGGCCTGCCGGCGGCAACCGAGGTGCAGAATGGCCACCAGCAAAGTTCTCGAAACCAACCGCTTCCAGGACACCTTCGGCAAGCCCGCCGAGCGGGCCGCCAACAAGGTCAAGGAGTCCATGACTCCCTTCGTCCAGGATTTCATCCGCAACTCCCCCTTTGCCGTCATGGCCACCAGCGACGCCCACGGCAACTGCGACGCCTCCCCCAAGGGCGGCAAGCCCGGATTCGTCAAGATTCTCGACGACACCCACCTGCTCCTGCCCGACGTTGCCGGCAACCGCCTCTTCCAGTCCTACCAGAACTTGGACGCCAACCCCCACGTCGGCCTCCTCTTCATGATCCCCGGAGTAACCGACACCGTGCGCGTCAACGGCAGTGTCAAGATTGTCGACAAGGACGATCTGGACCGCCTGGAAGTCGAGGTCTCCCTCTACGAAATCGACGAGCGCTCCCACCACCTCCAGGGCATCCTCATCGAGGTCGAGGAGTCCTACGGCCACTGTCCCCGCGCCCTCACCTTCTCCCACCTCTGGGACCGGGACATCATCGCCGAGAACTCCGCCGAGCGCCCCATCGCCGACCGCTCCACCAACCAGTAGCCTCTTGCCAAACCGTTCTCTCCCGTCATTCCCGCGCAGGCGGGAATCCAGGCCCCCGCCGGAAGGTTGGCGGACTATCGGAAGCAAACCCTGTTTGGAACTATCGAGATACCCTTATCCTCCCGCCGGAGTCGATACCGATTCCGGCGGATTCACTAACAGGAAGACAACATCACAGGCCCGCCCGCTCCCCCCAAGGCGGAGCCATTGGGAGCCCCCGGCCACTGGCCGGAGCGAGCGAGGCCCGTTCAGACAAGTTACCTTGCGGGCCGAGGAGCGATTTAGAAAAAGCCCCGGCCACTGGCCGGCCCCGTCGCCCAGCCCTCTTAGACAAGTTGCCTGACTCGGGGGCGAAAGCGACGGGTGTCGGAACACGAGGCCCGTTTAGACAAGTTACCTTGCGGGCCGAGGAGCGTTTTAAAATGACCACCGTAGCCTTCGACAAAGTGACCCTGCCCAACGGCCTCGACGTTATCCTCCACGAGGACCATACCGTGCCGGTTGCCGCGGTCAACGTCTGGTACCACGTTGGCTCCAAGGATGAGCAGATGGGACGCACCGGCTTTGCCCACCTGTTCGAGCACGTCATGTTCGAGGGATCCAAGCACCACAACAGCAGCCACTTTGAGCCTCTCCAGAAGGCCGGCGCATCCCTCAACGGCTCCACCACCTCCGACCGGACCAACTACTGGGAGGACGTGCCCACCAACTTCCTCGAGCTCGCCCTATGGCTCGAAGCCGACCGGATGGGTTTCCTCCTCGACGCCCTCGACCAGCAGCGCTTCGACATCCAGCGCGACGTGGTCAAGAACGAGCGCCGCCAGAGCTACGAGAACCGCCCCTACGGCATGGCTCACTGGCACATTCAGGAAGCCCTCTTCCCCCTCCCTCATCCCTACCACTGGATGACCATCGGCTCCCAGGAAGACCTGGACGCCGCCAGCCTGGACGACGTTAAGGACTTCTTCCGCCGCTTCTACTCGCCCTCCAACGCCAGCCTTGCCGTCGCCGGCGACATCGACAAGGAGCACACCCTGGAGCTGGTCAACCACTACTTCGGCGACCTTCCCCCCGGACCCCAGGTGCGGCGCACCGCCCGCTTCGACTCCGGCCTGGCCGGACGGGTTGAACTGGAAATGCGGGACCGGGTTTCCCTCCCCCGGCTGTACATCGCCTGGCCTACTCCGCCCCACTTCAGCGAGGACGACGCTCCCCTGGAGCTGCTGCGGGCCGTCCTGGCCGACGGTCTCAGCTCCCGCCTTTACCGCTCCCTCGTCTACGAAAAGCAGATTGCCCAGACCGTCAGCGCCCGCTTCCGCGGCTCCGAAATTGCCGGCCAGTTCATCGTCGAAGGCACCGCCGCCGCCGGCCATTCCCTGGAGGAGGTCGAGCAGGCCATCGACGCCGAGTTGGACCGCATCCGGCGGGACCCTCCCATAGATGAAGAGATCGCCCGGGCCAAGAACCGCCTCGAAGCCGAGCACTACCGCCAGTTGGCCCGCATCGGCGGATTCGGAGGAAAGGCCGACTCCCTGAACTACTTCAACACCTTCGCGGGCGATCCCAACCTGGTCAACACCAGCATCGACGAATATCTCTCGGTGCAGCGGGAGGACATCGTCCGGGCCTGTGAGCGCACCTTGGACCATCGCCAGGTTCGCATGAAGGTCCGTCCCGAGGACTCCTACACTCCCGCCGTCACCGGCATTGACCGAACCGTCATGCCTCCGCCGGGTCAGGATCCCAGCTTCACCCCGCCGGTTCCCCAGCGGCGCACCCTCCCCAACGGCCTGGGAATCACCGTCGTCGAGAAGCGCGACCTTCCCATAGTCTCCTTCGGCCTGCTCGTTGCCGGCGGCACCTCCGCCGATCCTGAAGACCGGCCCGGGCTGGCCAGCCTCACTTCCCAGATGCTATCGGAAGGAACGGAAACCCGGAGCAGCCAGCAGATCGCCGAAGAGTTCGAGTTCATGGGCGCCCGGCTCCACTCGGAAACCCGCCGGGAGACGGCCTTCTTTTCCACCGAAACCCTGACGAAGCACTGGCCCACCGCCCTGGAGCTTATGGCCGACGTGGTCCTTCATCCCACCTTCCCCGACCACGAATGGGACCGGGTGCAGCGGGAACACATCACCGACCTCCAGCGGGCTCGGGACGATGCCGGCTTCATCGCCGAACAGGTCATGCCCGGACTGCTCTTCGGCCGGACCAGCCCCTACGGCCACCCGTCCCACGGCACCGAGGAATCCGTTGCCGCGATAACCACCGCCGACCTGCGCCGTCACTACCAGTCCGGCTTCGGCCCCTCCCGCAGCAACCTGCTGGTGGCGGGCGACGTTTCCGTCGACGAGGTGATGGAGCAAGCCGCCGCCGCCTTTGGCGTCTGGAACGGACTGGATCAGGCGGCTGCCTCCGAACCCTCTCCCCCGGCCTTGCCGGAAACGGCGCCCACCACCGTGTACCTCGTCGACAAGCCCGGCGCAGCCCAGTCAGTCATACGCGCCGGCCATCTGATGGTGGAACGGAAGCACCCGGACTATTTCAACCTGCTCCTGCTCAACTTCGCCTTCGGGGGCCAGTTCTCGGCCCGCCTGAACCAGAACCTGCGCCAGGACAAGGGTTACAGCTACGGCTTCAACTCCTCAATTGGCTGGTACCGCCAGCCCTCCCCCTGGGTGGCCGGCGGCAGCGTGCAGACCGCCATGACCAGGGAGTCCGTTATAGAGACCCTCAAGGAATTTGCCGACATCGGCGGCTCCCGCCCGGTAGACGCCGGTGAGTTGGCCTCGGCCCAGGAAGGACTCCTGCGGGGATTCCCCGCCGGTTTCGAGCGGCCGGGACAGGTGCTTGCCCAGCTCGTCCAGCTTGCCGCCCACCAGCTCCCCGACGATTACTTCGACACCGTCCGCTCGGGGATATCCGGTGTCAGCCAGGACTCCGTCGCCCGCACCGCAGCCGCCCACGTCCATCCCCAGGATTTGATTGTCCTGGTGGTCGGAGACCGGGCCGTCGTGGAACCCGGCCTGCGGGAATTGGGTCTGCCGATGGTGGTGCTGGACCCGGCCGGCCAGGTGGTTGATTAACCTTGCGCCTGGCGCACGGCCTCTCCAATGGCTACCGCAACCGGCTGATCGCCTCCTGCTGCGCCCGGAAGAGCGGCTCCACCCCCCGGCAGGCCAGGGAAAGCACCTCCGATACCCGGTGGCGCGGGAAAGGCGACGCCTCCGTCGCTCCCTGCAATTCCACCAGCTCCCCCCGGTCGGTCAGCACCACGTTGAAGTCCACCTGGGCGCGGAAGTCTTCCTGGTAGCAAAGGTCCAGCATCAGCTCATCATCCACCAGCCCGACGCTGGTGGCCGCCACCGCCCCCCGCAGCGGCACTTGCCGGAGCACCCGGTGGTCCACCAGAAGTTGGAAAGCCTGGTACAGGGCCACGTAGGCCCCGGTGATCGCCGCTGTCCGTGTTCCCCCGTCGGCCTGGATTACGTCGCAGTCGATCTGGACTGTCCGCTCCCCCATCGCTTCCAGGTTGGTCGCGGCCCGCAGCGCCCGCCCGATCAGCCTCTGTATCTCCTGGGAGCGGCCGCTGACCCGCCCGCTGTCCCGGTCCCGCGACGTTCTGGTGTTGGTGGACCTGGGCAGCATCTCGTATTCCGCCGTCACCCACCCCTGCCCCTGCCCCCGCAGAAAGGCCGGCACCCTTTCCTCCATGGACGCCGAGCACAGCACCTTGGTCGCTCCGGTCTCGATGAGCGCCGAACCCTCCGCAAACTCCTGGAACCCTGGCGTGATCTTTATGGGCCGGGGCTGGTCCCACCGGCGCCCGTCAACTCGCTGCAACTTTCCGTCCTTCCCCCGCCAAGTCCGGTCCCGTGATTCGGAAGGCGGGAGAGATTTGGCTTCCAGTATACATGAGCAGGTCTTGGCGGCGGACGCCCGGCGCCCTCATCGGACCTCGGTTTCCACCCAGACCCTCTCCCCGTCGGATGCAAAATGGATGGTCCCGTGCCGGGCCGTCTGGTAGATGCCTTCTGGCCCGACCACCCGTTCCAGCCGGTCCATAACCTCGGCGTGGGGGTGCCCGTACTGGTTGTCCGCTCCGGCGGATACCACCGCCGCCGAGGGGTTCACCACTTGCAGGAAAGCGTCGCTGGAGGATGTCCTGCTGCCGTGATGCCCCACCTTCAACACATCGCTCTCCAATGCCGCACCGTTGGACAGCATCCGCCTCTCCGCTGCCTCCTCCACGTCGGCGGTGAACAGGAAGCTGATTTCCCGGTGGGAAAGCAGGAACGCTAGGGAGTCGTTGTTGCTGTTCCGCGTGGGACTCGCCAAAGCCTCCGCGTCCGGGTTGAGAAACAACAGCCGGACATCCTGGCCCAGGTCTACCCGGTGTCCGGCGGATACGGGGATGGCCGGTGTCCCCGACCGGGCCAGGGCTTGTTTCCAGGCGGGTTCCAGCGGGGCGGACTGGTCGAAAGCCCCCACCAATGCCTGGCCCACCTGGTACCGGTCCAGGACCGCCGGCAGTCCTCCGGCATGGTCCTCGTCCAGGTGCGTCATTATCACCAGGTCCAGGCTGCGGTCCCAGAATGGCAGGACCTCCGACAACGCTCGGACCACGCTCTCCGAGTCCCGGCCTCCGTCGATTAGCACTTGCCGCCCTCCGGGGGTGACGATCAACGCGCTGTCCCCCTGCCCGACATCGAAGAAGTAAACGTGGAGCCGGCCGTCCCGTCCACTCGCCGCCTGCACCCACAGCACTAACGCTGAGGATGCCATGAGAACTGCCAGCCCTATTGCTGCTGCGGATGTTCCTCCCGGTCGGATAGAAATTGGCTGGCCCCAGCTCGCCGTCGCCAGCCATTCCCCCAACCGCGCCCACACCTTCCTCCACCGCCTGCCCGCCCTCGTAACGCCCAGCGCGATGACCACCCCTCCATACCAGGCCCAAAGGAGCCACGGGCTGGCCCACTCCCCGGAAATCCCCGGGCTGGGCAGTCCGGTCGCCACCAACAGGAGGTACGAAATTGGCAGCCAGGACGACACAACCAGCAGCTGCCCTGCCAGCGGGTGCATCACTCCTCCCAGCGCAGTCACCAGCGACCCTCCCAACACGAAAGGCAGCGACGGCAGCGCCAGGATGGTCACTGGTATCCCCCAGACCGGAACGTTCTGGAAATAGTGGGCCACCAGCGGCAGCGTCCCCACCGTCGCACCCAATGACACAATCAGTCCCGATGTCGCCCACCGGACCAGGTGCGCGGCCCAGTTCCGCCACCATGCGCTTCCGCCATCTACGGCTTGGTGGACCAGCGCCGATGCCTTGGCCTGCCAGGGCAAGGCTATGATGATGCCCGCCATGGCGGTGAAGCTGAGCTGAAAGGACACCTGGAATATGGCCCTCGGGTCCATCGCGGTGATGATTAACGCAGCCAGGGACAGCGGGGCCAACGCTCCATAGGGACGGCCCAGGGCCGCAGCCGCTAGGAAAAGCGTCCCCATGATTCCCGCCCGCACCACGGAAACCGGCAGGCCGCTGATCAGGGCGTAGGCCCAGATGATCCCGACCGGCACGAGCCAATGCTGCCACCGCTGCCACCCCAGGGCCCATCCCGTTGCCGCCGTTGCGATGACCAGCAGGATGCCGACGTGCATCCCGGATATCGCCAGCAGGTGCGCGGCCCCGCTCTTCCTGAACCCCTCCCGCACTTCCGGCGGAATCTGGGAACGCCATCCCAGCAGGAGCGCCTGCGCCAGCGAGGCGTGTGGTGCCGGCAGCGCTCTGTCCAGGCTCGCCGCCAGTTGTCTCCGCAGCTTGAACAACGGGACCTGCCAACTGTATCCGCTGGCGGACCCGGCCCATGTCGTCTCCCTGGCGAAGAACACCCCTTGAATCCCGTGACTTGCCAGGTACGCCTGGTAGTCGAACCCGTCGTCGGAGCCATCGTTAGAATCAAGCGGTGAACTTGCGCCCCGGACCTCGACCACATCCCCCGGCAGAAAGTAAGGCGGAGACCGCTCCGCCACCATGTTCGGGGGCGGTTGCGCGTAAACCAGGGTCTTGCCCGACGCGGGTTCCCAACCGCTGCCGGCGTCCACCGCATTCAGGGACAGCACGAACCTTACGAACCGGCGGGCCGTTTCGGGATCGCTCTCGACGCTTCCCCGCAGAACCGCCGGTTGAGCATCGCCCTCAAACGCAGGGAAACCCGGAACCGGCAGCGTCTCCGTCCGCCAGAAACCGAGAAACACGAAGGCAACCAGCACCAAGGTCAGCGGCTTCCTGTGTAGGACTCGTGTTGCCCCGGCCAAAGCCAGGGAAGCCCCCGCCAGGAGCAGCAATGCCTCCGCCGCAACGTCGAACCGGGACCCCAGGAACAGCCCCGCCAACCACGCCGCCGCCAGCCATGCCAGCGTCACGTCTGGGTATTGTTGGCGGGACCCGGCCCGACGGGAGTGGCTGGTTCCGGGTTAATCCTGCTCGCCGCCAACCGTCACCAGTTCCCGTACCTGCTGGTAAATCCCCTGGCCAATCCCGTGTACGTCGGTTATCGCCTCGGTGTTTGGGAAGGGGCCGTGTTGCTCCCGGTGGTCCACGATGGATTGTGCCCTGACTTGCCCTATCCCCGGAAGGGTGACCAGTTCTTCCTTCGTTGCGGCGTTCAGGTTGACCAGCCCCTGCCCGGAGGTCCCGGTCCCGGAGCCTGGCAGCCCCGCGCTGGAATCGTCCGACGGGCCGGATTGGGGTCCTTCCCTTGAGGCCCTGGGTGGCGTCTCCCCCACCTTCGGCACGTAGTAATAACCCTCGTCGACAATCCGCTGGGCCAGGTTTATCGCCGCCAGGTCCGCTTCCGGCCCCGGCCCTCCCGCCGCTTCCATCGCGTCTGCGATGCGTGCCCCGGGGAGCAGTTCATACACGCCCGGGCTTTGGACCGCTCCGTGAACATAGACCTGGATGTCTTCGGGGATAGGTGTCCCCGGCGGCTCCCGGCTGGTTGGCGCCGTCGCCGTTCTTTCGGAGCCTTCCCCCGACGGAGGCAGAATCAGGATTTCCGCGTTGCTCCTGCCCTGGGCCAGCAGGTAGACCGCCGGAATCAACATTCCCGTCGCCAGCACCGCGAAAACCGCCGCAATGAACCACCGGGAGCGCAAAAACGTCACCGCAGTGTCCTTCCCGTCCCAGGGCTATCGTATGAAGTCTGAATCGAGCCTTTCACCTTTCCTCCCCCATTCCGCCTCCCTTTCTCCCGCCGTTCCAGCGCAGAGCCTACCCCGTCTTTCCCGCGTAGGCGGGAATCCAGACCCCCGTTGTCTGTTCCCCCCGTAGCGTGTTGATCGTTTACGGTAGCGTTCCAATTTAGGTGGTGTGGCTTTAGGATAAGGTAAGCAAAAGGGAGAGGAGAGGGGAGATGGGGTTGCTCAATGAGGTGGAAACTCGGTTGGAACAGGAGATGC
>DAOUIZ010000071.1:0-1659 GCA_034423195.1 Dehalococcoidia bacterium
CGCACGTCCGGCATACCGCCCTTCTCGCGGATGCTGTTGCTGTTCTCCTGCGGCGTGGCCTTGCCCTCGCGGAAGTGCAGGTTGGGAGATATGGTCACGAATCCATTGTAGGCCAGCTTGCGGGCCATCTCCTTGGAAGCGTCGTCCCAGCCCGGCATGTGGTGGATCAGCACCACTCCGCCATGCGGCCCGCCCCCCAGCGGCCGGGCGAGGTAGGCGTCAATCATGTCGCCCTCGTGTCCCTTCATCAAGACCGTTTCAGCCATCATTCCCTGGTAGCTCATGTCGTTCCAGCCTCCACAGATTTTTCCGTCCGCGGCCACATCCGGCTACGGCAATTCCAATCGTTCGTCCTGAGCCTGTCGAAGGGCGTCCAGTCCAGCCGTAGCCTACTATCGGCGCCATTTCCCGTCAATCCGCCGGATTATCTGAGCAGGGCAATCGCGTTATAGCTGATAGACTTGGGGTGTTGATAGGCCGAGGTTGTGCGGGAGGATGTGAAGAGCGATGGAGCAGGGTAGGGGTGTGTCGATCTTGGAGAGTTTTGGGGGATTGGAGGATCCCAGGATTGAGCGGTGCAAGCGGCACCAATTGCTGGACATCATCACCATAGCCATCTGTGCCGTTATCTGCGGTGCCGACTCGTGGGTTCATGTGGAGATGTTCGGCAAGAGCAAGGAGGACTGGTTTCGCACTTTTCTGGACCTTCCCCACGGAATACCGTCCCACGACACTTTCGGCGACGTGTTCTCCCGTCTGGACCCTGACCGCTTCCAGGAATGCTTCATGGAATGGAGCCGGTCGGTGGCCGAGTTGCTGCCCGCAGAGGTGGTGGCCATCGACGGCAAGACGGTGCGCCGCTCCCACGACAAGGGAGCGGGCAAGCAGGCCATCCACTTGGTCAGTGCCTGGGCCTCGGCCAACACCCTGACCTTGGGACAAGTGAAGACGGGGAAGAAGTCCAACGAAATCACGGCCATTCCCCGGCTGCTGGAACTGCTGTACTTGAGGGGATGCATCGTAACCATCGACGCCATGGGGTGCCAGAAGGAGATTGCTCAGGGGATTCTGGACCGGGAGGCCGACTATCTCCTGGCAGTCAAGGAGAACCAGGGGCGGCTCTACCAGGACATCCGGGACCTGTTTGAGGGTGCGGAGGAATGGGGATTCGATGGAGTTCCCCAAGACTATGCCACCACTCTGAACAAGGGGCACGGGCGGATAGAGCGGCGGGAATGCTGGGTGATCAGCGACCCAGCCTGCCTGGAGTACCTGAGCACCGGGAGGGACTGGCCCGGGTTGCGGGCGGTGATGAAGGTGGCGGGCCGGCGTGAAACTGATACAGGGACCACGGTGCACTCCCGGTACTACATCAGCAGCCTGGCAGGACCGGCTGAACAGATGTTGCGGGCGGCACGGGCCCACTGGAGCATTGAGAATTCGCTGCACTGGAGCCTGGATGTTACCTTCCGCGAGGACCAAAGCCGGATGCGCAAAGACCACAGCCCCCAGAACATGGCTACGCTCAGGCAGATAGCCCACAACCAGCTGAAACGGGAAACCAGCCTGAAAGTGGGCATCCAGGGCAAACGCCTGCAGGCTGGCTGGAAGGACGATTACCTCCTCAAAGTCCTGCTCAGTTAAAACGCGATTGCCCTG
>DAOUIZ010000072.1:0-9951 GCA_034423195.1 Dehalococcoidia bacterium
GGAGTTGCGGCGGAGGGAGAAGCCGGGCACCGTGTGGTCGCCCCACAACCTGCTGGCCCTGTTGGAAATCCGGGGCCTGATAAACCAAACCACCTAATTCGCAACGCTACCGACGGTTTCAGTAACCCCGGAAGCGCTGAGTTTGGAGATTGTTATGGCTGATTACGTCTACCTGGTCCAGATGGACATTCCTGCCGAGAAGGAAGAGGAATTCAACCGGGTCTACGATACGGAGCACGTGCCCAACATCTGCAAGGCTCCCGGTGTGCATAGCTGCACCCGGTACCAGTTGATATCATCGGATGTGAACGGGGTAGCTCGCTATGCGGCCGTTTACGAGGTGGACTCGCCGGAGATCCCCTTCAGCGATGGGTGGAAGGCGGAATCGGAGAAGGGAGACTGGCCGACAAAGATACGGCCCCACACCATGAACCGGTCCCACCTGGTTTTTAAGAAAATGTCCTGACCTGGGCAGGGAAGCCTAGCCCGATCCCACGCAGGTTATCGTCTTCAAGACGCCGCGGATCCCCTGCATTCCCCCGGTTACCGTTTCCGCTACCGTCGCCATGTCCGGGGCGTTGACGCAGGCGATGACGTCGTGCGGGCCGGTTATCACGTCGGCGAATTCGACTCCCGGTATATCCCGGACCGATTCGACGACGTGCCGGATATAACCCACCTCTACTTCGATGAGTATGTACGCCCTTGCTGCCATCTCTCGTTCCGCATGGTCCCGTATAGTGGCCCGTAACACCGGACGTGGGGCGTGTTCCAGGCCCGTTAGTCGGGGATACAGGCCGTGGACGTAACCTCCACCAAGTTATTGCCCGCTCCGAAGGCAACGATGATAGCGGTCCGAGCCGGACGGTTGTCCGGGAAATACTCCGCGTAGACCTCGTTGAATCCGGCCAGGTCTTCCTGCCGCGCCAGGTAGCAGGTGTTGGTGAGGACGTTGTCCAGCGACGAGCCGACTTCCTCAAGGATAATACGGATGCGGTCCAGGGTGTAGCGGGTCTGCTCCCGGATGCCGTCGCCGGCCTCGCCGGTGGTGGGATGACGGCCGGTGCATCCCTGCACGAACACCAGGTTGCCGAACTTGGTGGCCTGGGAGAGGGGGGCCGCTCCCGGAGAGAGGTTTGCCGAGTTTATCACTTCTTTCTTTGGCATGGCTTCCTGCTTTCTCGTAATTGAGTTTCCCCAACTCCGGGGGTAGAGCCGCAGTGGGGGAGGACGTCAATCCCGGCGCCCCGGTCTTGTTCGTCCGTGCGTGTTGCAACGTGCGGCGCCGCTATATAAAATGCGGACAGTATTCGCTGCCTCGGGCCAAGCTAGGATAACGTGCCCGGCAGCTACCGGCAAGCGCTGCCGCAGCAACCGGTGCTAAACACGGAGCCACTATGTGCGCTTTGGAGAACCCAACCGAACCAACAGCGCACGGCGGCCGTTAGTAACGTAGAGGGAGTTTTCGTATGGCGAGCATAAACCCGGGCAACATCAGGAACGTTGCGCTACTGTCGCACAGCGGGTCGGGCAAGACCTCTCTGTGCGAAACCCTGTTGTTCAATGCCAAGGCGATCACCCGGATCGGCACCATCGAGGACGGCAACACGGTATCCGATTATGAACCGGAGGAAATAAAGCGGGGCAACAGCGTTCAGACCACCCTTGTTTCCTGCACCGGGGGCCCCAACAAGTATAACTTCCTGGATACTCCTGGATACGAAGATTTCGTCGGCGAAGTCGTGTCCGCCCTGAGAGTGGTGGAAGCATCGGCCATCCTGGTCGCAGCCCAGTCCGGCGTGGACGTTGGAACGGAGCGGTCGTGGAATCTCACCCAGGAGGCCGGGCTGCCCGCCGTGTTCGTGGTCAACAAGATGGACCGGGAAAACGCCGGTTTCTCCCGCACCGTCGCCGACATCCAGGGGACCTTCGGCAATATGTGCGTCCCATTCCAGATTCCCCAGGGAGAAGGGGCGGACTTCCAAGGGATCGTAAGCGTCGTCCATCCCCCGGCTGATATTCCTGCGGAGGTGGCCGCCGAGTTTGAAGCGGCCAGGGAACGGCTCATCGAGGCCGTGGCCGAGGCGGACGATGAACTGGCCGATAAGTACCTGGAAGGCGAGGAATTGACCGACGCCGAGGTCGTTGCAGGCGCGCGCAAGGCTGTGCTGGCCGGGGATTTGGTCCCCATCCTGGCTACCTCCGCCACCAAGAACCTGGGCATTGACGAGTTCGTTGAGACTGTCCAAGAGTTCCTGCCTTCCCCCCTGGAAGGAACCCGGCCGACTATGAAGGATAACTCCGGCGGCGAAGTTGACGTCGAGGTTGACCCCGGTGCTCCCCTGGCTGCCTTCGTATTCAAGACCACAGCCGACCCCTTCGTCGGCAAGCTCTCCGTCTTCCGCGTCTTCCGCGGGACCATCAGCAGCAACTCAGAGGTCTGGAACAGCGCCCGCAACCAGTCGGAGCGCATCGGGCAGTTGTACCTTCCCCGTGGCAAGTCCCAGGAAAACATCGCCGAGGTTTCCGCCGGAGACATCGGCGCCATCGGCAAGCTGGCCGCAACCGTCACCGGAGACACGCTCTGCGTCCGCGACACCGCCGTCTCCTTCGAGCCCATCGAGTTTCCCCAGGGGTTCTACAGCGTGGCGGTCAACCCCGCCACCAAGGCCGACCTGGACAAGATGTCCACCTCCCTCAGCCGCATGGTGGAAGAAGACCCCAGCCTGCGCCTCTCACGCCAGGTGGAGACCAGCCAGATGGTTCTCACCGGCTTCGGGGAAGCCCAGATTGACGTGGCTATCGAGAAGATCAAGCGCAAGTTCGGCGCCGACCTGGAAACCAGGCTTCCCAGGGTTCCTTACCGGGAGACCATCAGCCGGGTTACCCAGGCCGAGTACCGCCACAAGAAGCAGAGCGGCGGTCACGGCCAGTACGGCCACGTCCTGCTCCGCCTGGAGCCGATGGACCGGGACCAGGGGTTCGAGTTTGGTTCCGAGGTCGTCGGCGGACGGGTGCCCCGGGAGTATATCCCCGCCGTGGAGAAGGGCATCGTCAAGACAATGGAAGAAGGAGTGGTTGCCGGATACCCGGTGGTGGATATGAAAGCCGTCATCTACGACGGCAGCTACCACGACGTGGACTCTTCGGGGATGTCCTTCGAAATCGCCAGCTCCCAGGCCCTGCGCAAGGGCATGGCCGATGCCAGCCCCATTCTCCTGGAGCCTATCGTCAAGCTGACGGTAAATGTGCCCGACGCCTACACCGGCGACGTTATGAGCGACCTCAACGGGAAGCGGGGCCGCATCCTGGGAATGAACCCCGAGGCCCGCTACACTGTCATCGAAGCCGAAGTCCCCCACTCCGAAGTCCAGCGCTATGCCCAGGACCTCCGTTCTCTGACCCAGGGCCGGGGCAGCTACCAGTTCGAGTTCGACCACTACGAGCCGGTTCCCCAGAACCTGGAAGGACGGGTGGTTGAGGAAGCCAAGCGTACCCGCGAGGAAGAGCGGGCCTAGCCAAACCACCCCAGGCCCCGCTGCAGGAGGCACATTCAAGCGAAAGCGGCCCGGGATTCCCGGGCCGCTTTCGTTATGGGAGGGTTGCTTTGGGTATAGTTCGGAAGGAGGAAAGTCCCCCATCAGTCCTGATGAGTGGGGTCTAAAACCCCCAGCTTGGCTCATACTCGCCGAACACATCCCGGAACACGCCCATCATCTCGCCCAGCGTCGCGTAGGACTTCACCGCCTCCAGCAGCGGGGGCATCAGGTTGTCGGAGCCCCGGGCCGCCTGTTCCAGGGCTCTCAGGCTGGACGCAACGGCCCGCCCGTCCCGCGTGCGCCGGATCTCGTTCAGTTTCCTTATGTGCCGCCGCTCGCCTTCAACGTCCACCCGGAGCAGTGGTATCTCCAGGACTTCGTCGGAAGTGTACTGGTTGACTCCCACCGTAATCCTTTCCTGCCTGTCCTCCTCCAGCTGGGCCGTATACGCCGACTCGGCGATCTCCCGCTGGAAGTACCCGGTCTTCAGCGCCGGAATGACTCCGCCCATGTCGTCCACGGTGCGGAAATACTTGTAGGCTGCTTCTTCCGTCTGGTTGGTCAGGGACTCGAGGAAGTAGCTGCCGCCCAGGGGGTCTACAACGTCAGCAACTCCCGTTTCGTGGGCGATTATCTGCTGGGTGCGGAGCGCCTGCAGGACCGCTTCCTCCGACGGGAGCGCCCACGCCTCATCCCTGGAGTTGGTGTGGAGAGACTGGCAACCACCCAGCACTGCCGCCAGGGCCTGCATCGCCACCCGCATCACGTTGTTGTCCGGCTGCTGCGCCGTGAGCGCAGCTCCGGAGGTCTGGGCGTGGCAGCGCAGCCAGTGGGAGCGGGGGTTTCGCGCTCCGAAGGTGTCCCGCATCTCGGTGGCCCAGATGCGCCGCGCCGCCCGGAACTTGGCGATTTCCTCGAAAAAGTTGTTGTCTACGTTGAAGAAGAAACTCAGCCGCGGGGCGAAATCGTCAACGGCCAGGCCCCGGTCCATGCAATGCCGGACGTACTCGAACCCGTCCGCCAGCGTGAATGCCATCTCCTGGACCGCCGTGGCCCCCGCTTCCCGGATGTGGTATCCACTTATGCTGATGGGGTTCCACCGGGGCATGTGGGACGCGGCGAACTCCACCGTGTCCACCACCAGCCGCATGGAAGGCTCCGGGGGGAAGATGTACTCGTTCTGGGCCAGGTACTCCTTCAGAATGTCGTTCTGCAGGGTGCCGCCCATCCTGGCCAACGGCACTCCCTGCTTCTCCGCCACGGCGATGTACATGGCCCAGATGATGGCCGCCGGGCTGTTGATGGTCATGGATGTGGTGATGCCGTCCAGGGGAATCCCGTCGAACAGCGTTTCCATGTCGGCCAGCGATGAGACCGCCACGCCGCACTTGCCGAACTCGCCCTCGGCCTGGGGAGCGTCGGTGTCGTAACCGTACAGGGTCGGCATATCGAAGGCGACGCTCAGTCCGGTCTGCCCGTGGTCCAGCAGGAACTTGAACCGCTCGTTGGTCTCCTCCGGCAGGCCGTATCCCGCGAACATCCGCATCGTCCACAGACGCCCACGGTGTCCGGTGGGATGCACTCCCCGCAGGTAGGGAAACTCCCCGGGGAACCCGGTGGGATAGTTTTCCCCTGCCCCGACGCCTTCGGGGGTGTACAGCGCATCTACCGGAATCTGCGAAGGAGTCTTGTAGGCCAGCTTACGCTGTGGGGCGGCGTCGGCCCGTTCCTGCCAGGCGGCCTGACGTCGCTTCAAGTCAATGGGTGATTCTCGGTCGCTCACCGTTCAACTCCGTGGGGAATCGGAATGGGCCGGAGGAAGGATCAGGTAGAAGGTTCAGGAGGTCAGCCGCAGGAACCGCCGCCGCCCCACCCGCAGCACATCCCCCGGGTTGATCCCTTCATCCAGAGAGTCCGCAGCAACCACCCGGGACTGTCCGTCGGGGCCGATAACCTGCACCGCTCGCTGGTTGATTAGCCGCTTGGCCTCGCCGTTGCTGGATGCCAGGCCAGCCGAGACCAGCATCCGGCTCAATGAGCCGATTCCCCGCCCGGCCGACGCATCCAGTTGGAACTCGGGAATTTCTTCGGGAAGGCTGCGCTGCTGCACCACCCGCTCAAAGTTCCGCTCCGCTCCGTCGGCGGCAGCCGGATCATGGAAGGCGGCGGTAATCTCCCGGGCCAGCCGTTTCTTGAACTCCATGGGATTGACCGATTCGTCGTCGATGGCCTGGGACATTTCCGACAGCTCCCCGCCGGGGAGGTCGGTCAGGTAGTCGAAGTAGGGCACGATGAGATTATCGGGAAGCGACATGAGCTTCCCGTACATATCGTTGGGTTCCTCTTCCACCGCCACGTAGTTGTCCAGGCTCTTGCTCATCTTCTGGACGCCGTCGGTCCCGGGCAGAATGGGCATCAGGAAGCACTGCTGAGGTTTCTGTCCCATTATTTCCTGCAGGTCCCGTCCCACCAGCAGGTTGAACATCTGGTCGGTGCCCCCAAACTCCACGTCGGACTCGATGGCCACCGAGTCGTAGGCCTGGAGCAGGGGATACAGCAGCTCGGTGATGGCGATGGGCTGGTGTTCGCTGAACCGCTTGGCGAAATCGTCCCGCTCCAGGAACTGGGCTACGGTGAAGTGGCTGGTCAGACGGATGACGTCGGCCAGGGTGAACTCCCCGAACCACTGGCTCTGCCACTCCACCTGCGTCCGGTCCCGGTCCACCACCCGGAAGAACTGGCGCATATAGGACTCGGCGTTGGAGACCACTTCCTCGTGGGTCAGCATGGGCCGCGTGGCCGAGCGTCCGCTGGGGTCGCCGATCTGGGCGGTCCAGTCTCCCACGATGAGGATGACCTGGTGGCCCAGTTCCTGGAGTTCGCGAAGCTTGCGCAGTCCTACCACGTGCCCCAGGTGAATATCCGGGCGGCTGGGGTCGAAGCCCATCTTCAGGCGCAGCGGCTTGCCCGACCGCATCATCTCCACGAACTCATCCCTGGATATGATATTGGCGACACCCCGTTGGGTAACGTGGTCGATTACGGCCTGGCTAACCAATTCGCACTCCATCGTCGGCGGCCAGAGAAGCTCGCGCGTTGGCCACGTCCAGGTTTACTTGTTCGATGAGCGCGTCGATCCCGGAGAAGGCCTCCTGCCCCCTGAGGCTTTCGACGAACTCCACCCCGATTGTCTTTCCGTAAAGGTCTTCGGCGAAGTCCATGATGTAGACCTCCACCAGTCGCTCCGTCAGTCCGAAGGTGGGGCGGATGCCAATGCTGGTGGCGGACGGGAGCCGCCGGCCGTCAACCAGCGCCCAGGTGGCGTAGATGGCGTCGGCGGGTATGAGCATTCCGTCCGGGACGTTGACGTTGGCGGTGGGGAACCCCAGCTCCCGCCCGCGGCCATCGCCCCGGACGACCTCTCCATGCAACCTGAACTTGCGCCCCAAGAGGGCGTTTCCCGTCCCCAGGTCTCCCTCCGCTATGGCCTCCCGGATCCTTCTGCTGCGCACCGGGGAGCCGTCCACCAGCAGGGGCGGCACGGTTTCCACCCAGAATCCCGCTTCCTGCCCGATTGCCTGGAGAAATTCCGCGGTGCCCTCGCGCCCCCGCCCGAAAGCGAAGTCCGGCCCCACCACCAGCCCCTTCAGGTTCAGGTGGGTGTTGAGCAGGTGGGCGAACTCGGTTGCCGGAACCTGGGAAAGCTCCGTAGTGAATTCCAGGGGAATCACCAAGCCGACCCCGCACTCCCTCAAAAGGCTCACTTTTTCGTCCGGAGAAGTCAGGAAACTGACTGGCTGACCAGGCCGCAGGACCGACGATGGATGGTTGGAAAACGTCAGCACTGTGGGGATGTTCCCGGGCCCTGAGCGCTGGATGAGGCGCTTCAGAAGGTGCCGGTGTCCTAGATGCACACCGTCAAACACCCCGATGGTGACCACGGTTTCCCCATCCGGGGCGGCAGCTGCCAATACCTGGCGAAAGCTCATTCTGGGTCGGTTCCTCCTGGGACGGTTCCTCGCAGGCTGAATTTCCCGGTATTGTAATTCCCCGGCCCGCAATAGGGAAGTTGAGCAGGTTCCTCCGGCTCCGAGGAAACCTGTCTGAAACAGTTCCCATCCGGTCTTCCTCCGGGCGGGAGGTGGGGCAGCCCGGGCGTGGTGTGTTAGAGTTCAACCCCCCCTTCCAATTGTGAAAGCCGATCCCGAAAGGCCGTGGCAAAAATGCCTCAAACTCACTACCGATTGCTCTGGAAACCCAAACGGGGGGCCAAGTTATAATGCCCCCCAGAACCTCAATGCGGGTCGTCGGCGGGACGGCCAGGGGACGGCGCCTTTTGGGGGCCATCGCCCCGGGCGCACGGCCGACTACCGAGCGGGTCAGGGCCGCTATATTCAATATCCTTTCACCTGAGACTTACCTCGGCGAAAGGGCCCTCGACCTGTTCGCGGGATCTGGAAGCCTGGGAATTGAAGCACTGAGCAGGGGTGCGGCGTGGGCGGATTTTGTGGAACGGGACCGCAGGCAGTGCGGCGTAATTCGTTCCAACCTCGAAAATACCGGGTTCCCTGGGCTAGCCAAGGTGTATCAGGCCGATGCAGTCAGGGTCTTGGACTCCCTCTCCGGCCCTTACCGCCTGGTTATGCTCGATCCTCCGTACCGCCTCGTCCAGTTGGGGGACATTTTGGAGAAGATCGCCGAATCTCCTGGCCTGGTCTCCCCGGACGGGATTGTGGTGGTGGGGCATTCCAGGCATGTGGAACTGCTGCCCAGTTACGGTTTCCTGTCCCGCGAATCCCTGCGCCGGTACGGCGATAACGTGGTCGAGTTCTACATTAAGAGGGTCGTCGACAGGAAGTAGCGAATGGTAACTGCGTTGTATCCGGGAACCTTTGATCCGGTCACGGCAGGGCATGTTGATATTACCAACCGTGCATCGGCCCTGTTCGAAAAGGTCGTGGTTGCAGTTTATGCCACTCCTTCGAAGAGCCTGTTGTTCAGCACCGAAGAACGGGTGGATCTGTTCCGCCGGTCCGTGGGGCATCTGCCCAACGTGGAGGTGCGGGAGTTCGACGGATTGGTGGTCCGGTCGGCGCAGGATGCGGGCGCCGCGGTCATTGTCCGCGGATTGCGCAGCGGGTCGGATTTTGAGTACGAGTTCGAGATGGCTTCGATGAACCGGCGCTTGGCGCCCAGCGTCGACATGGTGTCCTTCATGACATCGCAGGACGTGATGTTCATCAGTTCCAGTCTCCTCAAAGAAGTAGCCCGGTTGGGTGGGGACGTGACCGGCATGGTCCCTCCTCACGTGGCGGACGCGTTGTATTCCAAAGTACGGTAAGCCGGCCCCTTGGCAGTGACAGGCCGGAAAAGGAGGACATCATCGATATCATAAACGTTGTCGACCGATTGGAAACCCTGGTGAACACCAGCAAGATAATGCCCATGGGCAACAACATCCTGATGGACCGCAAGAAGGTCATGGAACTGGTGGACCAGCTCCGCCTGCAGATTCCTCAAGAGGTGAAGTCTGCCGAAGAGGTGCTGGTCCAAAAGGACCAGATCATCAACCACGCCATGGTGGAGGCCCGCCGCGCCAAGGTCAGGGCCGAGGACGAGTTTCGCGAGAAGCTCAACCAGAATGAGCTGCGAAAGCGTGCCGATGACATGATCCGGGAGGCGGAGCATCGGGCCGAGCGCATTATCGACTTGGCCGAGAGCGAAGCCCAGTCCAAGCGGATGGAAGCCGACGCCTATGCCCTGCGTTCCTTGCGGGCATTTGAGCGGGAACTCATCAGCCTCAACGCTTCGGTCCGGAAGGGAATCGACCTCCTGGCCGGAAATGCCCTGGTCAGCAGCAGCGCCGGACTCCCCGCCCCGGTGTCCTACGACGATTAACCGCCCGCACACCCCAGGGTGCGGTACATCGGTCTGAAACCGGTCTGAAACCGGGGCGACGGGCTTGGGGACATCCTGCCCGGCGCCCCGGCTGCGCGAGTCAGCGGGCTTCCAATCGCCCGACTGCTTTTCACTTCCCCCACTTTGGAGGCTCACGGAGCAGGCTGGACCGAGCCTTCCCTCCCACATTTCCCCGCGGCCCCTCCCGGCGCAATCCATCGCCTCGGCACCAGGGTTGGGAACGTTCAACGCCGCTCGGCCCGGCCAAGGGCTGCCAGGGCAATCGCACCTGAATCCCCGGAGCTTCTGCTACGTCCACGACGGGCCGGCCAACAGCACCTAGAATCAGCACCAATTTGGTGGTGCCTGGCATGGACGACAGCCCCTGGCGGCGGCGTTGATCCGGGTGTGACTAGAAGGAGTTGGAATCAGTTCCAGAAGGCTTCCCAGAGATTGTTGGCTCGCAGGGACCGCAAGGCCAGCATAGGGTTCACCGTCTCCTCCTTCCACCATG
>DAOUIZ010000073.1:0-20323 GCA_034423195.1 Dehalococcoidia bacterium
ACTGGTCAAGCGGACTCGGACTTCACATGGACCGCCTATGACGGGATTTCAGAGATCAAACTTGGCACCGACGTGCTCACCCACACCATCACCGGCCTGTCCCCGGGGACTTACGAGGTGAACGTGCAACCATGCACGGCGCTGGAGGGCGTGGGCGACCAGTGCCTGGTCCCGCAATCGGACGGGACGGTGAAGGACATTCCCGGCTCGCGCCGGGGGCTGCCGACGGGGGTGCACGTGGTGGAGGTGAAATAGGCCGGGGGGAACACTCTGACCGAGACCTTCGACCGGAACCTGGAAACAAGCTCGGTTCCCGTGGCGGCGGCCTTCACCGTCAGCGTGCGCGGCGACCGGCGCAGCGTCGCCCCCGACGGCGTCGCCATCAACGGCGCGGTCGTCACGCTCACCCTGGAAACGGGGGGTGAGCCCCTGCGAGCAGGGGATTACGCTGGCCTATGCCGTGCCCGCCGCCAACCACAAGGTGGACTGGCAGCAGGCGGGCCAATCCGAGCCGGAACCGGCCACCCCCCCACGGTGACATCCGTGGCGGTTACGTCGGACGCGGGTTCCTACGACACCTACCGGAAGGACGACGTGATCCAGGTAACGGTCACCTTCAGCGAGGCGGTGGACGTGGACACCGCCGACGGAACGCCCCGGCTGACCATCAAGATGAACCCGGAGTATGGGGAGAAGTGGGCCGCCGGCCAGGGCGGTTCCGGCTCAACCAGCCTGACCTTCACCCACACGGTGGTGGAGCCAAACCTGTCCACCCAGGGCACCGCCGTGCTGGCCGACACCCTGCAACTCAACGGCGGCAGGGAATAGGAGCAGGACGCGGAAACGCAAAAAGGGCAGCCCATATGGGCAACCGGGGCAGGGCATCGCTGATACTGCGATGCCCTGCCCTTTGCATTATGACCAAGGCCCGATCATCCGGTAGAAGGAAGCCTCATTCCTGGCGGCCTTCCAATTTAGAGTCATTCTCATGTGGACAAGGCTATTTTGACGACATGCCTCAGCGGTTGGCGCTTCCGGTGGCGAAGATTTTCCGGTCGCCCAGGGATTTCACAGGTCTGTTATTGGGGCCCCCGCTCAGTTTCCGGAGTTCCCTGGCTTGTCCCTCGGAAATTGTGTCGATGTGCTGCATCACGACCCACCGCACGCCTTCCGTGCAGGGCGGAGTGGTCAGGGAACCGTCGTAACCGTAAAAGTCCAGGCGGCTTGGCACGTATTCAATGGCGCTGGGACCGCCGGACAGACTCGTGGACCGGCCGGCCCCGGGGGCGACGTCCAACAGGTTCTGGATGAGGGGACTCGCTGCCCCAATGCGGAAGAGCAGCCCCACCACCGCGAGGTCTCCGTTGGGGTCGCCATGCACCAGGTGCAGCTCGGCGGCGAAGTCCCGCCCATCCAGCAGATGCTCGCCCGGTGCGTGGTAATGAACGCCCTTCAGCTCGTAATGCCGCCCGTCGATGTCGATGGAATTGCCCGCGGCGTAATCCAAGTACACAGTATGACCGTTGTTGCGCGCCGCTACTGCCGCCCCGGCGTAATGAAATGAAATGGTGGAGTCGGCGGGTGTGTAGCCGGTCAGGTTGACCGGGGACTGCCCAACTCCCACTGCGCATGTACTGAATTCTGCCGACAGGTCGCCCCAGTTCTCCGGCGCGCCGGAGGACGGATGATCCCATTCGACCGTGCCGGCATGTCCGCCGCCGTTGCAGGCGGAGAGGACTGTTGTTACCCCGCCTGCTATCATCAGCCGGAGGAACTGGCGCCGGTCCATCCCCCGCGAGTCGGCAAACGCCCACAGGGAGCCTTCGTCCGCCTGTTCCATCTGGAGTTCGGGCTGTGCTTCCGGCATATCTACCTTTCCGAATATCGCGCCTTCACTGCGGGCTTATTTTACACTCGAAGCGCCAACCCTCAACTTGGACCAGATCAAGACCCTTCCTGGGCCGGTTTACTCTGGCAGTGTAATCGGATCCCTGGCCTGACCAGTCCGGCCAAGGCAAAGGAAGGCAACGGACGTAGCATCGAGTCCACTGCAGCGGACATGGCCGCCGACCTGTCCCACAGCGGCCTGGCCCACGACTCCGACCACAAGGTGAACTGGGAGACGCCCACCGAGGGTGGGGCTGGCGGCACCGGCGGCGCCAGCGAGGACCAGCAGCAGGACGCGGAGGAACCCGCTACGCCCACGGTGACCGCCGTGGCGATAACGTCGGACCCCGGCGACGACGACACCTACCGGAAGGACGACGTGATCCAGGTGACGGTCACCTTCAGCGAGACGGTGGACGTGGACACCACGGATGGAACGCCCCGCCTGACCATCGACATGGACCCGGCGGACTGGGGCAGCAAGTGGGCCGGCTACGCCAGCGGCTCAGGCACGGCCACCCTTACCTTCACCCACACGGTGGTTGAGCCCAACCTGTCCACCCAGGGCATCGCCGTGCTGGCCGATACGCTGGAACTCAACGGCGGAACCATCGAGTCCACGGCAGCGGACATGGCCGCCGACCTGTCCCACAGCGGCCTGGCCCACGACGCCGACCACAAGGTGAACTGGGAGGCACAGGAGGAGGGCGGGGCTGGCGGCACCGGCGGCGCCAGCGAGGACGGCCAGGAGGAGGAGGAACCCACCACGCCCACGGTGTCCGCCGTAGCCATCACCTCCGACCCGGGTTCCGACGACACCTACCGGAAGGGCGACGTGATCCAGGTGACGGTCACCTTCAGCGAGGACGTGGACGTGGACACCACGGACGGAACGCCCCACCTGAGCATCAAGATGGACCCGGACTACGGGGAGAAGCAGGCCAGCTACGCCAGTGGCTCCGGCTCAACCAGCCTGACCTTCACCTATACGGTGGCGCAGCCCAACCTGTCCACCCAGGGCATCGCCGTGCTGGCGAACACCCTGGCGTTGAACGGCGGCAGCATAGAGTCCACGGCGGCGGACGCGGACGCGGACCTGTCCCACACGGGCCTGGCCCACGACGCCGACCACAAGGTGGACTGGCGCACCACGCCCACGGTGACCGCCGTGGCGGTTACGTCGGACCCCGGCAGCGACGACACCTACCGGAAGGACGACGTGATCCAGGTAACGGTGACCTTCAGCGAGACGGTGGACGTGGACACCACGGACGGAACGCCCCGCCTCACCATCAAGATGGACCCGGAGTACGGGGAGAAGTGGGCCAGCTACCAGGGCGGTTCCGGCACGGCCAGCCTGACCTTCGCCTTCACGGTGGTGGAGCCCAACTTCTCCGACGAGGGCATCGCCGTGCTGGCCGACACCCTGCAGCTCAACGGCGGCAGCATCGAGTCCACGGCGGCGGACATGGCCGCCGACCTGACCCACACGGGCCTGGCCCACGACGCCGACCACCAGGTGGACTGGCAGCAGGGCGACGAAGGGGCGTCCACCACCTAGCCTTCCGCCGGCAACGCAAAAGGACGGCATACATGAGGATCCGGGGGGAGGGCATCGGCGGTGTCCTCCCCCTTCTTCGTTACGGCCCGGCGTCCCATAGCAAAAGAAAGGGAGCGCCAGGCGGGTTCGGGCCGTCCGGTCAGTTTTCCAGGGGCATCATCCCGGGGAAGAGGGAGACGAACCAGGTGAGACGCAGACGGCCTCCCACGCGGGTCATGCTGAAGGCCGTCGCCGTGTGGGAACTGCTGGAACGGCTGGATATGTCGCAGAACCAACTGGCGCGGCTGGCCGGCATCTCTCCCAGCCACCTGTCCCAGGTGATGAACGGGAAGAGCAGCCCTTCCCCACGGGTCCGGCGGCAGTTGATGGAAACACTGCGGGTGGACGACTTCCACCAACTGTTCCTGATTGTGCCGGTAGGTGGCGGTACCGCCGGAGAAGGCGGAGGTGAATAGGAAAGGGAGCCGGCAACGCAAAAAGGCCGCACACATGGGTGGCCGCGGCAGGACATCGCAATGCCAGCGATGTCCTGCCCCTTTGCGTTACCGCCAGCGACCAATAAGCCGGTAGGGGGAAGCAAGGCGGACCACCTAGGCGGGGCGCTAATTCCCCTCGGGTTCCCGTTGCGTCAATATTGCGCCGCAGCCCCGCTCATCGACTAGGTGGTTGACGAACACCTGCCCCCGGCCGTCGTAGCCGGTGGTGTAGGCATATTCCACCTCGGCGCCCCAGGGAACCCGGCCCCCGGTGCGGATGGTCCCTTCGCCGGGCTTGCCGTCGCTCCGTGGCCCGCCGGCGCCCCGGATCACCACGCCGTTGCGACCGCCCTTCTTCCAGCCCATGACCTTCAGCTCCACGGGCATCACCAGTTCCGCCGGGGACGGGGCGAATAGGACCTCGTGCAGCCGCTTGAGCACCGGGCCGGAGGGAAGGCGCTTGCCGTTCATGATCTGGGACAGGTGGGCGGAGCAGATGCCAGCCCGCCGGGCGGCCTCGTTCTGGGAGATGCCGTGGGCTTCCATCCGGTCCCACAGGGCGCGGCAGTCAATGCCGGGCTTCCGGGCCGGGGCGGCCTGGGCCGGGGCCTGCAACAGCGCCTCCACCCGCTGCTGCACCTTCACCCCCATGTTCCGGCGGCCCCGGGCCACCTCGGACATGAAGCTCCTGGACACCCCCGCCTTCTCCGCCAGTTCCCCCATGCTCATTCCCATCTCCCGGGCCCGCTCCCGGATGCAGGTGGTCTCGCCGCTGACGCGACCACCCTGGCGGTAGACCACGCCCTGGCCGGGTATCTCGCCCAGGACGGCCATGACCTTCTCCCTCATTGCAGGAGACCAGGGCCGGTGGCCGTTGGAGAGCTGGGACAGGTAGCGGTAGGAGATGCCCATCTTCTCCGCTAGTTCCCCCAGGGTGAGGCCCTTGCGCCGGGCGGCGGAGCGGAGTTCGCTCTCGGGCTTGCGCTGGCCCTTGTTGGACGCCGTGGCCTTGTCGGTGGCGGTCTGGTTGTCGGTAATGGTCTTGCCGTTGTTCGTCGTGTCGATGTTCGTCGTGTCAATGTTGGTCTTGTAGATGCTGGTAGCCGTCATGTTGCTTCCTCCGAAACGCAGAAAGCGGGGCCGCCCGAAGACGACCCCGCTGGTTCTGTGGTGCGATTTTGTGGTCGTCCGGGCGGCCCTGGGCCGCCTGCGCCCCTGTGGGCAAAAGGGAAGGGCTGCTCCCCCGGAGGAGAGCGGCCCTATTGAATTGGGATGGTATTGCGAAGCCCGGGGGGGCCCCGTCAGCCTTGCAGTTGCCGCACCCCACGGCGCGGCGGAGAGCGCCCAGGCAACCGGGCGCGGTGTCAGACCCGCCGGACCTTGCCTCCTATCGGATACGAGACTGGGCAGCGGGGCATCGCCGTCGCAGGGGAACAGCAGGTTCCCGTCGCCCAACGGCTCCACCGCCAAGACGATGGGCAACCGCTGGCCGAAACCGCCGAGGTGTACCGCGAAGGCCCGGGTTTGGATGAACTGCTACTCAATGGGAATAGGCAACTCCTTGCATTCGTGAAGTGGGGGAAACTGCACGCACTCCGCCCCGGGCCGGATGCCTGGCATGGGAAGCGGAGCGGTCAATGGGGAGAGAAAAAGGCGCAGCCCGCCCGTCGATCAGGGCAGCGCAAGCGCCGACCAACGGAGGGACCACAACGGCAGACGCAGCCCGGCCCAGGCGTTCATCAACGTCCGGGGGTCGCGTGGTGAAAACGCCGCCGTGGTTCACCGGGGCGCTATGAAGCTGCAGCTGGCGCTTGCAACGGGCCAAACCGCAGGCGTGAGGAAGCGGCTGAGGCGGGTTTACCGCATCAACCGCAGTGCGAAGGGCGTAACTACGAAGCGGGCCAGCCGCTCCGCGAGTGAGACCGAAGGGTGAGGGGTTCCTGGTTCTGCTAACTACCTCACGGGCAAGCGTGTGCGCGAGAATAATGTGGTGCACCGCATCGAACCGGTCGCCGGAGGAGCAGGGCTCGACCCCGGTTCCGCATCACGCAGCGGGCGGGCGCTTATCCCTTGATGGAACACCGCCGGGAGAGCAGGGCTCGATCCCAGGTCAACGATCCGGGTCGGGGATGGACCCTCCAGTTTTCTGGGCTGGAAACACTGGAAAAAGCCAGACAACGCATCCAGTATCACCCTGCCGCCGGAGGAGGTAAAGGGCCAGGACGGGATAATCAGGCCCCTCCGGTCAAAGTGTTCACTACCAAATGGCACACTCCCAACGGCTGTTCCGGCGCCGCCCCCGCCAGCCCGATTCCGCCAGAGGCAGGAGACGAAGAAGCGGTTCCGGCAGCGCCACACCCAAGAGCAGAACCGCCACCGGACCGCCCGGCATCACGCCGGAGATAACGCCCGGCCGGCCACCGCCGCACCCGCCGGACCCTGCGCAACCATACGCGTTTCCGTCTCTGGCACTTCCGGTAGGGGGCCTTCCCACCAACGCAATTCCCGGGGTACCAGCCCGGTCAGACCCCTAGGGACCAAACGAGAGGCATTCCGTTGCGGAACTCCCCCGCGACGGCGCTGTCGAGATAAACCCGTCCGGTTCCCGCATCTCCGGCTGCCGCCCTGCTGACACGCATGACGCACCAGGGCTGAGACGTAGTGACGTGCAGGTGATCCGCTCCGAGCCTTGCCAAGTCCCCGCCACGACCCGCCAGCCCTCCGGACCCGCCGTGAACGCGGCTCTCACCCCCCGCCGCCACCGAACCGGTTCCGCGCCGCCTCCCCACGGCACCAACAACACCGCTGGGTTCGCAGCGACAGCTCCCTGCGCCCGGTTCAGCCAGCCCGCTGTCCGCATCCCCAGCGCATCAGGGCGCTCGGCCCGGCCCCGCAACCCGTCTCTCCCTGCCCCATCACACCCCACTGGACAACTGTCCGATTTCGTACCTGGCGCTGTCCAATGCCGGCCCTCCAAGCCAGCGGACAACTGTCCGATTTCCAACGTGGCGCTGTCCAACCCGGCTGGAATCAGCTCTGGAACCAAAGTGTTCACTGCCACCGTCCAATAGGGGGTGATTTCCCCTGCTTTCAGGTTCAACTGGACAGAATTGGACATTCCGCCATCAACTCCTAATCCCTGTACACGGGTATGACACCACACCGGCCTGTCCAAATCCGCTGCCTTATATGGGGTGACGCGCACGACACCACTCTGACCGCCCACCGCCCCGCCGCAGGCCAACCGTGTGTCGGAGACCATCGCCCGACCTGCTGAGTCCTGATTTGCAGAAATGCAAGTGCCACCGGAACCGGACCTTACCCGGGATTGCTGGCAAATCCGGCCTTTGGACTCCGATTTCCCTTCGTTTCAAGTTCAGAAAGGCCGCGAGTTGTAGAAATACAACTGGCGTCAATTCCTGTACACGGGTATCACATCGGACCCGGCCAGGGCAGGCTCCCCGGACGGGCGATTTCATGGCGGGAGGCGAGGCGGACCAGCTGGGTGTCCCCGGCGACAAGGCTGAAAACCGCAGAGCCGCACTGATTCCCCTTTGCCGCTTGGGGGTCTCTGTCCGCCAACGAGAGCTTGCTGGTGGGAGCGGGAGGCGTCGGCAGTGTCCCGGGAGAGCTCAACTGAAGGGGAGCATTGCCAAGTCTGACACGTCGTCCGGTAGAAGGGCGGCGGCGTGTTCACCGACGTCAACCGCCCGCGCTGCTTGCCGGGACCGGGCAGGGCGTTCGTTTCCCAAAAGGGAAATCAGGCCGGGTTTTTCGGAACCAGCCCTTACCCCCAAGTGCTTGCCCACTGTGAGATTCGGCCCGATTACTTCCATCTGTTTTGAGTTCAGAAGGGGCCAAAAAGTTCCCAAAAGGGAAATGGAGGCAATTCCTGTACACGGGTATGACATCGAATCCGGCCCTGGCCGGGTCCCCAGACGTGGCATCTTGACCCAAGATGCGAGACGGCCGTGCTGGCGACCCGGCGCCTGACCGAAGGCGCCGGTGAGGAAGGGGAACGGTTGACGCACCAGGCTTGACCCGTGATGACGCGATCATTCACCGCTGAGACGAGCCGCGCCTTGTCCCTTTCCAGGTTTCCCCATGGTTCACAGCCTGCCGATGGCAGGGAATCAAGATAACTCTACGCGCCGCCAGTCTCCGGTGGTACGCAGCGGTTGACAAAGTTGCGCTGGCGGCCCACCATCAGGGTAAGACTCGATAACAGGACACGAAGATGCCAAGAACTACCAGGACGATAACCTTCTCATTGCCGCCGGAGATGGCAGAGCGGCTGGACCAGGCCATGCAGGGACAGGGCCGGTCCCGCAGCGAGTTCCTGCGGGACGCCGTGGTGCGCTACATCGAGGAGTGCGAGTGGCGGCAACTGCTCCGCTACGGCGAGGAGCGGGCCAGGGATCGTGGCATCGGCCCCGAGGACGTGGCCGGGCTGGTGGAGGAGTACCGGAACGAGGCCGGCCAGCCGCAGCCGTGAGGGTGGTCCTGGATACCAACGTGATCATCTCCGGGCTGAACTTCCCCGGCAACGAGCGGATGGCGCTGGAGCTCGCCCTGCGGGGCCGGTTCGAGCTGTTCCTGTCCTGGTTCATCCTAGGCGAAGTATCCGGGGTGCTGACGCGGAAATTCGGCTGGGACCAGGAGCGAACGCTACGGGCGATAAGCGCCCTTCAGAACGCCGCCACCATCGTCGAGCCGCCGCGCCTGGATGAGGTGATTGAGGGCAGCCACGCCGACAACCGCGTCCTTGACTGCGCCGCCGCCGCCAACGCCGACTACCTGGTAACGGGGGGCCGCCGCCATCTGCTGCCTATCGGAGAATACCGGGGCGCCCGCATCGTCAACGCCCCCCGGTTCCTGTCGATGCTGAACCAGGTCCGGTAGGGGAGAGGCAGCAGTCGCCCGTACTACCGACAGGGTTCCGACTGCATGGACATGAGGTCGAGATGGAATATCCTCAGGACATCCCCGTGCGTGCGGTAAACCTCAATACGAGGTTTACGCTGGAAAGAGAAGGCACGGGCACATATGACACTTTGCTGCGAATAGGATGGGAAGGCGGAACAATAGTCCTGCAACTCGTTGATATGCCGCACGAACCCGGTGAATTAAGTCAATCGGTCTCCGAAGTCATGGCGAAATTCAACCACGATTGCAGCCTCGTTTTGCTAGCGTTCCTCGCCTTGCCAAATGGTGTCCACTTTTCAGACGAAGATCAGGCGAGCGGGGAGCCGTTCGTCCTGGAGGATGAGTATCCAGACATAGGGGTGATCCCAATTGTTCAGCTCTCCCAACAAGAAGTGACCGATGCTTTTGCTCCAAGAGGACAGCTTGAAACATTATTGGCAGAAGCCTTCGTCGTTTTCGCTTACCAGCGATGGGAAACGTCCATAAGACCAGCAATTGCTGAGGGAGCGGGGGTTGATCCCAAGCATGTGGTTTGTCCTCTCTTGGGCGAACTGCGCCTTTTGCGAAATTGGGTTGTGCACCCATGCGAAGACACTGAGCGTAAGCTCTTTGACGACGCCGGAGCGCTGGTTGACGCGTTGGGGTTGAAGCCTGGTGAAATAACCATAGACAGAAGACACGTCCATCGCCTGAAGGCACGCATAAATTCCCTTTACATCATTATCAATCCCAATGATGTGGAACCGGGAATCCGACTGCATCGCTTCACCGAAGAGGAACGGTCGCAAATTCAGAGAGGTTTTGGGCCAGACGAGTATCTGATGCCTGAAACACCGAGGCTTCCGTTCCACGGTGAAGGCAGATTGCATGGCTGATCGAACGCTTCGTTTGGGCCAAGCCGTCCCATTGAAGCACGGGTGTCTTATTCCTTGAAGCAACGTCGCTCTATATCTCACAGGGTAATGTGTGTGCCGGGTCGCCGCCAGCGGTGGAGTGGTCGAACCAATCGGGCCGCAGGCTGGAACCTCCGTGCCTATGGGGTTCAACTCTGACGCTAGTGTGCGATCACTGACAGCCGCTCCTTGACAGCAGCCGACCGAATGTTTCATGATACTGAGTAAGACAATGTAAGCATATGCAAGGCAAAAAAGGGGAGGACAGATGAGAAAACAGGTGCAACCACTGACCCCGGCGGCCCTGTACGCCCGGGTTTCCAGCGACCGCCAGGACGTGGACCTCTCCGTGGCCGCCCAGCTTCGGGCGCTCCGGGACTACGCCAAGGCCAACGGCTACTCCGTGGCCCGCGAGTACGTGGACGAGGCCGAGAGCGGCAAGATTGCCGACCGCCCCCAGTTCAAGAAGATGATCGACGAGGGCAGCAAGGCAAGGGCGTCCTTTGAGGTGATCCTGGTCTGGAAATTCTCGCGCTTCACCCGCAAGCGGGAGCACGCCGTGGCCTTCAAGTCCATGCTGAGACGCAAGGGCATCCGCGTGGTCTCCATCACCGAGCACGCCGACGACTCCCCCACCGGCAAGCTGATGGAGGCCATCATCGAGTCTGTGGATGAGTTCTACAGCGAAAATCTTGCCGAAGAGGTCAAGCGGGGGATGCGGGAAGCGGCGTCCCGTGGTTTCTTCCTCGGCTCCAAGGCCCGATTCGGCTACACCCGCGTCAAGGTCAGCGACGGGGTGAAGGACCGCCCCACCCTGGAGGTTGCCCCGGTGGCGGCGCCCATAGTGCAGGAGATATTCGAGAGTTCCCGCCGGGGCAACGGGCTGAAGGAAATCTGCAAGGAGCTGAACAACCGGGGCATCACCCACAAGGGGCGCCGCTGGCAGAAGAACGTGGTCCACTACCTGCTGACCAACGAGGCCTACACGGGAACAGCGGTGTGGGGAGTGAAAAGCAAGGATGAGAAGAACCCGGACCCGGTGCGCGTTGAGAACGCCTGGCCTGCCCTGGTGTCCAGGGAGTTGTTTGACGAGGTGCAGCAGGGGTTGCATGAGAGAGCGCCCACGGTGACGCGGCCCGGACGGGTGGGCAGCCAGTACCTGCTGAGCGGTCTGCTCCGCTGCGGGGTGTGCGGCAAGCCCTACTCCGCTCAGGGAGCCAAGAGCGGCCAGTTCGCCTACTACGTCTGCGCCTCGTTGTTCCGGGAGGGAGCGGGAGCGTGCAGCAATGGGCGCTACCTGAACGCGGGGAAGGTGGAGGACCTGGTGGCGGAGAAAATCAGGGAGCGGATTCTCACCGAGGAAACCATCACCGAGCTGGTGACCCTTGTGGCCGAGGAGATCGACGGCATCGCCGGTGAGGTCAACGGCCGGCTGACCGCCATCAGCGCCGAGCTATCCGACGTGGACAGCAGGTTGGAGAACCTCTACCAGGCGTTGGAGACCAAGCAGTTGCCCCTGGAAGTCCTGTCGCCCCGCATCCTGGCCCTGAAGAGCCGCCAGGACCAGCTAACGGCGGCCAGGGAGGAAGCCGAGGGCCAGTTGGAGCGGCGGCGGGCGGAGTTGCCCACCAGCAAGGAGATCAAGGGTTACGTGGCTGATTTCCGCGCTCTCTTCCAGGGCGGGACTTTCCCCGAGCGGAAGGCCCTCATCCGCAACTTTGTGAAGGGCATTGAGATCGTGGACGACCAGGCCGAACTGACGTACACTATCCCCATGCCGTAGGACGGGGTGACGTCGGAATCGGCCTCGGTTCTTGATTTTGTCCAGTCCGGCCCACCATCCTCGGATCGATCGTGCTGGCGTCATAATTTCTTGTACGAAGCACTATGCTGCAGGCCGATATGCCTGTCCAAATGAACTGCTGACTTCCTTATCATGCCTGAACTGTTGCCACAGGAGCGGACGGCAGTGTTTAACCTCGCCGAAGAATTGCTGCTCCTGGTAATGGATGAGAACAGCGGAGAAGCCACCGGCGTTCCGGCGCGCACGCTGGGCTATGCCCTGGCTGGAGCAGCGCTGCTGGAGCTGGCCCTCCAGGGCCGTATCGATACCGGCCTTGAAACCCTGGAAGTGACCGACCCCACCCCGCTGAACGACGACCTGCTCGACACGGTTCTGTCCGACATTGTGGAGGTATCGAGAGAAGGTCAACGCCACCCCGAGTTTTGGGTTCGGCGGGTGGCCGAGCGGTCGGAAGAACTGCGCTCCCTTGCTCTGGAACGCCTGGCGGCGGCCGGTGTAATTGAGGCCGACGAAACGGGGTTTTTCTCGCTCTCCCGTCTGGTCGCCCGGACCCGGCACTACCCCGCGACGAGCGTAGAGCAGCATGACCAGGAGGTGTGGCTCCGGGTATTGCACGCCATTTTCAGCGACGATATCCCCGACACCCGGGATATAGTCATCATCAGCCTGGCCAACGCCTGCGATGTATTCCGGCAGATGCTGCTGCCCGAGGAGTATGCGGAAGCGCACGAGCGGATTGAGCTGATTTCCCGCCTGGAACTGCTGAGCCGGTCGGTAACAGATGGCATCCGCAACTTGACGCTGGCAGAAGCCTACGCCCGGCGCCGGGGCATCCAGGAGAAGGGCGGCGGCTGGCCGCGGGCAGCGGGGCATCTGCCGGTCTTCGGCCACGTGCTGCAATTTCGCAATACGATCAATGGATTTCTGACGGAACAGTACCGGAAACTGGGACCGGTTTTTGAAATATCGCTGGTGGACAAGAAGTGGCTGGTGCTGGCGGGGCCGGAAGCCAACAGCTTCCTGATGCGGGAAGGCAAGGACTATCTGCATACCGACCATGTGGCGTGGCAGGGATTTGCCCAGCAATTCGGCGGCACCAGGGCCCTGGCCGGGATGGATGGCGCCGAGCACCTCCGCCTGCGGCGCACCATGCGGGGAGGCTATTCGCGCAGGCAGCTGCTGAAGGACTTGCCCCAGGCCGTGGACATCGTGGACCACGAGATGAAGGAATGGTCCAACACCCGTCCGGTATCGGTTTTCCCATCCGTACAGCGCATGGTGGTGAATCAACTGGGATCGTTGATGTCCGGCGCGTCCCCGCAGGAATACATAGACGACATACTGGACTTTATCCACGCGCTGGAAATGGTCTACATGGCCAGGCTATACCCGAGGTTCATGGCCCATACGCCAAAGGTGCGGCGGGCCCGCCGCCGCATCGAAGCCCTCTTCGAGCGTGTGCTGGCGGCCCACGAACCGTCGCTGCGCGCCGGGGATACCCCCAACCTTTCCGACGCCCTGGCGGAAATGCGTCGCTCGTCGCCGGACTTCATTACGGACAAGAACCTCTTCGTTGACTCAATGGGACCGTACCTCGCCGGAGCGGACACTTCGTCCGCGGCAACTTCCTTTATGATCTACTCCCTGCTGAAACACCCCGATGTGCTGGAGCAGGTGCGCGGGGAGGCCGACCAACTGTTTGCCGGCGGCGCGCCAACGGCGGCCGGCCTGAACAATATGCCGGTCACCCAGCGGGCCATCCAGGAAACGCTGCGGCTGTATCCCATCGTGCCGGTAATGGTGCGAATGGTGGCGAACTCCTTTGAATTCGCCGGCTACTGGATCCCCGCCGGCACGCCGGTGTGGGTGGCCATGCCGGTGTCCCATCATCTGCCGGAGCTCTACCCGGACCCGCAGCGTTTCGATATCGACCGCTTCCTGCCGGAACGCCGGGAGCACAGCCAGCCCGGGGCATACGCGCCCTTCGGTTTCGGGCCCCACAGTTGCCTGGGACAGGCATCGGCCCAGCTCCAGATGGCGCTCATCAGCGCGACGGTCCTGCACCGGGCGGAGATTGCCCTGGACCCGCCCGGCTACCAGTTGAAAATGGACTCAATTCCAGTGCCGACTCCGAGCCGGAGCTTCAAAATCCGGCTGACGCAATGGCGGGAATAGGGAGGTAGGGATCATGGCAGATGCGGCTGCACCCTCTCCACGCTACCATGACCTGGACGCGCTGCGCGCCGTGGCCACGCTGCTGGGCATCGCGCTGCACGCCGCTTTCTTCGTGCTGCCCGAACTGATCTACCCCTGGCCGGTGCATGACAAGTCGGTCGGCGATGACCCCACCTATCTCATAATTCTCGACATCACCCACGGCCTCCGCACCCCGGTGTTCTACCTGCTCAGCGGCCTGTTCACCGTATTGCTGTGGGAGCGCCGGGGGCTGCACTCCCTGTGGATGCAGCGACTCAAGCGCATTGGGCTTCCCCTGGCCGTCGGATGCTTCACGATAATACCCCTGACCGCCGTCGCCATGGCCCTCACCTCGGGCCGGGAGCATCCCTATGACTTCCCCTTCTGGGTGCTGCCGATACTCTGGATATTCGCCACGATGCACCTCTGGTTCCTCTGGAACTTGCTGCTGATGGTTGGTGTGTTCATCATCATGGTGCGCATGGGCGTCGAGTTCCGCAACCCGAAAGTCTGGCTGCTGGTCATCCCCATTTCCGCGGTGGCCGCCCTGCTGATGCAGGAGCCCATCTTCGGGGCCGACTCCCTGCAGAGCGTGGTGCCCAAGCCGGCGACCTTCGTCTTCTACACCTGCTTCTTCTTTTTCGGGGCCTTCTTCTACCAGCAGGGCGTCGCCGTGCGCCGCTGGTGGACAGTCGCCCTGCTGCCCGCGGCCGCCGTCTTCTGCGTCGGCTTCCTGCTGCTCCGGGAGTACGCCGCGGAGGCCAGGCCCTTTACCCCGGGTGAATTGCCCGAACCCGTGTGGATGTTCAGCAACACGCTGACAGCGGTGAGCTCCCAGGCGGAAACCGCCTTTGCCTGGCTGACCTGCTTCGGCATGATGGGACTGTTCCGCTGGCTGCTGTCCAGCCCC
Source organism: Dehalococcoidia bacterium (assembly GCA_034423195.1). Taxonomy (GTDB): domain Bacteria; phylum Chloroflexota; class Dehalococcoidia; order Lucifugimonadales; family UBA3495; genus CATOSK01. The sequence continues at coordinate 14,654 of DAOUIZ010000073.1, forward strand.
AGCTTCACCGTGCGTTACCTATCCGACGCCAGTTACTGGATGTACCTGGCGCACCTGCCGCTGGTGGTTGTGGCCCATTGGGTCGTTGTGGACTGGCCCGTCAGCTATCACTTGAAGTACATCCTGACCTGCGCCGGCGTAACCGCGGTGCTGCTGATAACCTACCAGCTGTTCATCCGCTACACTTTCATCGGCAATGTCTTGAATGGCCCGCGCACTCGCCGCCAGCGCGCCGCCCGGCCGGAGGCGCAGGCCAGCGCATAACCGCTCCGCAGCTCAAGGGCGGCATGGAGTGCTTGCCACGCCGACTCCGTTATCTGCCAGGCCAATGGCATCACTACTAACCCGGCTCAGCCCCGCACCACCGCCGTCGCCGGGCGCGGCAGACGGCCATCAGGGTGGACGGCGGCGCAGTTGTGGAAACGCCTCACCAGGGCAGGCGGCAAAATGCTGGAATAGCCCGGCGGGCCGCCGCCGCCTGCTTTCATTTGTTTTCATCGGCGCTCGCATACGCGCGCCCGGCAGCGCCCCTCCCGGGTTATGGCCATCACCATCGAGCCATCAGAATTGGACCTCACACCGGCAAGTTCGCAATACGGGGTACACCCAGCTCCAGCGCCAGACCATCGCCCGCCAGCTCCTCCGCGAGCAACCTTCACTCAGACCCCGGGCCGGGAGGGGAATCGGCAGCAGCCCAACGTCCCTGGAAACCCGTCCGGCCCGGCCGTCGGTTCCAGGCGAAGTGGATAATCCCAGCCACCACCACCCCAGCCCCCATCCCCAAGGGAATGAACAGGATGCTCAGGCCCGCGCTGTGGAACAGCAGGCCCATATCTATCAGCAACCCGGGAATACGGCGGTCAAAGTTGACGGCGTACAGGACCCCCATGGGCGTCAACGTCCCAACAATGCCCAGACCAAGGTAAACCCACTTCATATCGCCACGCCGGGGAACACGGCCCGCCCGTCACGGAGCGCCCAAAAGCCTGCCCCGAGCGAAGGCCGGGGAGCCTTATACAAGTCACCCAACTTGGCGACGGAGGGCTCGCCTCTTAGATTGAAGCCGCAAACCCGCTCCTTTGATGCCGTGAAGACTAGGCCCGTCGCAGCTTCGGGTCAAGGGTGTCCCGCAGCCAGTCGCCGAAGAAGTTGAACGCCAGCACCACCAGGGTGATCGCCACCCCCGGGAACAGCGCCAGCCACCACGCGCTGATTACGAAGTTCCGCCCTTCGGAAACCATTATCCCCCAGGCCGGCTCATCCGGCGGCAACCCCAGCCCCAGGTAGCTCAATGACGCCTCTGTCAGGATGACCTGCCCCACCTGCAGGCTCACCACTACCAGCAGCGTGTTGACTACGTTGGGGAAAATATGCCGCCAGATGATAACCGCCTCAGGCACCCCGGCGATGATCGCCAGCGTCACGAATCCCTGCTCCTTGGCAACCAGCACGTCCCCCCGCACCTGCCGCGCAAATCGCGCCCATGTCGTCGCCGCGATGGCGATGATGATGCTGTGGATCCCCGGCTCCAGCACCACGATGATCAGCAACGCCACCAGGATTAACGGGAAGGCCAGCACCGTGTCCACTAGCCGCATTATCACCGCGCCCAGCCATCCGCCCCGGTAGCCCGCGATCAACCCCAGCACCGTGCCCACCAGCACGCCGCTCCCCAACGCGATCACGCTTATCACCGCTGACGTCCGCGCCCCGTGGATCATGCGGCTCAGGACATCCCGCCCCGTCCGGTCCGTCCCCAGCGGATTGTCCCAGCTCTGGAACGGCGCCTGCAGCGTCTTCTGCGTCCTGATCCGGAGCGCCTCATCCTTTCCTCGGGGATCGTGGGGAGAAAGCAGGTCGGCGAAAATGGCGCACACCGCCAGCAGTACCACCACCACAATCGGAATCAACGGCAGCCTGCGCACACCGGAGCGGCGCCTCCACAGGAGCGCGACCCGGCCCATGGATGTGTTGGTTGCGGTAGCTAGAGCCATGTTCCTCCACCTTGATCAGCCCTGTCGGGGACGGGTTGGCACCGTCGTCCCGGCCCGTCACCTCGGGATGAGGCGCTAGAGCCGTATCCTCGGGTCGACGTAGGCGTACAGGATGTCCACTATCAGGGACATCACAATATAGAACACCCCGGACGCCAGGATGGCCGCCTGCACCACCGGAAAGTCCCGCTGGGCCACCCCTTCCAGCAGCATTCGCCCAATCCCAGGCCACGCGAACACCACCTCCACCACCACCGTTCCGTTCAGCAGTCCCGCCAGGGCCAGCCCCCAGAAGGTCATCACCGGAATGACCGCGTTCTTGCAGGCGTGCTTCCAGATGACCAACTGTTCCCGCAGCCCCTTGACCCGGGCGAACTTGACGTACTCGCTATCCAGCACTTCCAGCATCGACGAGCGGGTGAGACGCACCACCCCCGCCATCACCGACCAGGCCAGGACAATTGTCGGCAGGACAAAATGCGCCAGGCTGCCCGACCCGAATGCGGGGAGGCTGGGCAGCCCATTTTCCGCCGGAAGCGCCGCCAGCAGGATGATCAGCAAGATCGCCAGCCAGAATGACGGTGCTGCCTGTCCGAAAAGGGCAATGACCTTGACGAACCCGTCCCATACCGAATTGCGTCTCAGCGCCGCGGTAACGCCTAACGGGATGCCCAGAATGAAGCTGACGAGAATGGACGAGATGGCCAGCTTCAGCGTGTTGGGGAACCGCTCCAGCAGCAGGTCCATGGCCGGTGTCTTACGGGTCGTTGACCGTCCGAAGTCGCCGGTCAGTGCATTCCCCAGGAACTTGGCATATTGCACGTATAACGGCCGGTTCAACCCAAGCTGCTCCTTCAGCAGCTCCTCCTCGAAGGCCGTTGCGTCTGGCGGCAGGAGGAAAGAGACCGGGTCCCCCGTGACGTTCAGAATGAAGAAGACCGCCGTGCCCAGCAGCCAAAGGGCCAGGATGGCCTGAAGGACCCGATTGAAGATGTAACGGTACATGGAAAGCCTCTGCCGCCTGTCCCCGCTTCGCCGCTAACCGTGTTTTGGGAATTCCCATTAGGGAGGCCGCCTGTTCCCCGGGGGTCAGGGAACAGGCGGCGTTTGAATGCCAGGGTCCGGAATTGTCCGTGAGAATTAGTCTTCCACGCGCACCGTCCAGTGAGCGTTGAAGAAGGCCGCGGCGGACCACGGCTGCCACTCTTTGATCCGCTTGCTAACTCCCCAAGGCAAATTGGCGTATCCCATCGGCAACTGGTAGTGTTCCGCCTGCAGCACGGGGTACATCTTGGCCATGGCAGCGTCCCGCTTGTCTTCGTCAACCACCAGGAATGCCTCCCCTATGGCCGCCCACAGCTTGGGGTCCTCGGCATAGCGGTTCACGTTCTTGGGGTCGTTGAAGCTCGAATGGGTTATGGTGCTGCCGTCCCACCTGGCTTCGTTGATAAACAGGCGGGCCTTGTCCACTAGTTCCCCTCCCCTGCGCTGCTGGCTGATCAGCGTCCGGTCGGTCACCGTCACCTTCGCGTCTATCCCCAGCTCTGTTGCCCAGTTATCAGCGATGAGCTGGGCCATATCCGGGATGAACGGGACATCGCCCGGGTTCCACGTTACGATCTCGAACTCCCCGTACTCCTTGCCGCTATCAACCCCGGGCACCTTGTACCCGGCTTCGGCCATCAGGCGACGGGCTTCGTCGGGATCAAAAGGCGGAGGGGTCAATTCTTCGGTATAACCCAGCGAGGTCGGCGTCACGTAGTTCCAGCCAGCCAGGTTGTACTCGTCGGGACTGTACAGGGTATCCACGATCGACTCCCGGTCGATGGCCCTGCTCAAGGCCTCCCGCACCCGGATGTCGCCGCAGCGGGTCCCTTCCAGGTAGCACCGGTTCAACTCGATCGTTACGTACGTGGACTCCCGCGCATAAATTATGCGGCCGCCACCGCCCTCGATCTGGTCCTTCACCGCCTCGGCAGCCTCGATCAGATCTCCGTCACCGGCCCGCAGCGCGGCCACCCGCGTCGAAAGTTCCGGCACGTTGTGCAGGTCCAGGAACTGGAATCTCGGCCGCCGGTCTTCGGGAGCTCCAAAGGCCGGAGTGTAGAAGTAGTCGTCGAAGCGTTCAAAGCTCATCGTCTGGCCCGGGCTCTTGTCGATCATTTCCATGGGGCCCGCGCCCATGGGGAGCTTCTCGTACTCTTCCTCATTCGGTCCGTAGGGCTCGCCCAACAGCTTCGCCGGGTACAGGTTCATCCGCAGGTTCCCGGCGTGGCCGTTGGAGTTCCACACCATGAAGCCGGCATACGGATCGGTTGTCTTGACTGTGATCTCGTAGGGGCCGGTAATTTCCTGGGACACGAGGCGGCGGCGGTGCGACGCCTGGGTTGTGGTGGTCTGCTCCGGGTCCTCGTTCTCGTAGTCGGTCATCCGGTCCAGGCTGAACAGCAGGTCTTCGATGGTGGCGTCGGACCCGTCGTGGAACTTTACGCCCTCACGCATGTGAAGCGTCCAGACCGTGCCGTCTTCGTTGATTTCCCACCGGTCCAGCACTTCGGGTATTACCCCGCCCTTGTGGGTGGTCGTGGCCAGGTAGGCATGAAGGAGCCTGCCGTAAACGTGGCACAACCCGGAACAGTACCGGGCAATGAACCGTTCGTTGCCAAAGCCGCCGATAAGGACGTTAATCTTGCCCTGGTAGATAATCTCCGCCGGCAGGGGAGTGGGCGTCGGCTGCGCCTGGGCCGTGGCAGCCGGGCGCAGGACTGCCGTGGGCGGCGCCGCCGGTGCTGCCGACGATCCGGCAGGTTGCGAAGAGGTTGTGGAAGGAGCGCTTGAGGGTGCCGATGACGCCGCGCTTGGCGCGCTGCTCGCGGGTTGAGAAGACGCCTCTCCCGGCTCATCGGTGGCCGGCGCCGACGCGCCGCAGGCTACAAGGAACAGGAGCAGGAGGGCTAGGGAACCGTGGACAATGTATTTGCGACCCTGGTTGGGGAAGACCATCTGTGAACCTCCGGAAGTTGCTTTTTGTCATCCGGGCTGCCAGAACGCCTGAGAAACGGGTCCGGGACTATTGCCTGCGAGGTTTGGTCAAACCACAAATGGACGGCTACTACGGGGTTATTGGACGAATACTTTCTCCTGTTCGGCAGAAATGTACGGTATATGGAACCAGATTTGCAGAGTTATAAGCTAAAGAATCGTAAATGTCAATAGGAGTTATTATTCACGCTTATAATATAAAACGTTCATATTTATCCCTTATATTACTGAAATCAACAAAGCAAGGGCATTTAGCCCTGATGTTCACTTCATTCCCGGTTCTTTCTCCCGCCTTTCCCGTGCAGAGCCCGCCCCGTAGTCCCCATCTCGCGCTTTCGGCCTCCATTATGTACGTTTTGAGATACTTGCTTCGGTATCCTCGCCCAGCTTTCCCCTCAGGCATTCTCCGTCCAGGGCAATCACCCGGGTAAGACCTACGGCGCGGGCGTCGAAGCGGTGGACGAATGGGGGAACAATCCAGGTCCAGCCCACCACGTCGTTGACGCCGGCGGTCTGCAGCACCAGCCTGCCCTTCTCCGGGTCGGAGACCTCAATGGATACCCTGCCCTGCCGCACCAGGTAGAACTCCTTCGCCGGATCAGCCTGGCGGAAGAGATACTCCCCATCCCGGTAA
>DAOUIZ010000074.1:0-60707 GCA_034423195.1 Dehalococcoidia bacterium
AGCATTGTTGGCTGCATCACCCCTCCACCCTGTTCGTTTCCACTTATCAGCAGACTGCCAATCCTGTCCTGCTTTGTAAACTCCCTTTCCCAACCACTTTCAGCCATACCCGCTGACGCTCCGCCCCTTCCCAACCCCAATGTCCCCGCGTTACCATATCCTCTGGGCCGCCCTAAACCCGGCCCCTCCGGCCGGATGTGGCAGAATGTAGCAAATTGCGGCACATAAAAACTTCCGGCCCATCAATCGCCCGGCCGCCCCCAGCCGGCTGGGGCAGTCCCGGCCTTGACCACGCTGGGCGCCGCCGCTGGCTTTGGCAGGCCCGCCGCCTGGCAAAACGCGGCCTCAAATTTCCTGTTCCCCGGAGTCCGATGAATGACCAGCAGTGACCCTGGCGCCCGCCGCCATACCTTCGATTCCTGGGATGCCGCCCAGGAGTTTTACCTGGAAAACGGCCTCACCGACGGCCTGCCGGTGGTGCCGCCGACGCCGGACAAGGTGCGGGCCATGCTGGACTTCGCGGGACTGGCCCCCGAAGCCGTGGTGGGTACGGAGACCATCCGGGGGAAGCGGTTCACCGCCGAGAAGCTGGCGGTAAACGCGGTTATGGCGGGCTGCCGGCCGGAGTATTTTCCGGTTGTGGTTGCAACCATTGCCGCCGCCTGCGAGCGCCCCTACAACCTCCACGCCAGCAGCACCTCCACCAACGGCGTGACCATCATGGCCCTGGTGAGCGGCCCCTATGCCGAGGAAATCGGCATGAACTCGGGCGTCGAGCTGATGGGCAACGGGAACCGGGCCAACGCCACCATCGGTCGGGCCGTCAACCTGGTCAAGACCAATTTCTACGGCTCGGTTGCCCAGGAGATGGACAACAGCACCTTCGGCCATCCCGGCAAGTTCAGCTTCTGTTTCGCCGAGAACACCGCCGTCAGTCCCTGGCCTTCCCTGGCGGAGGATATGGGTTTAGGTGCTGGTTCCAGCGCCGTCACCGCCGTGGCGGCCAACTCTCCGCTGCAGGTCAGCATCTACGGGGACAAGCGGCCGGAGACCTTCCTGACCCAGACCGCCCATGCCATGTTGGCCCTGGGTCCGTCGGTATCCGAGGTCGTGGTGGTCATCAGCCCGGAGCTGATGGCCTACGTGGGCGAGGCCGGCTGGAGCCGGGCCCAGGTGCAGGAGTTCCTCTTCCAGAAGACGCACCGGCCCGTCCGGGAGTGGGTGGCCTGGAAGCGCCTGGACCATCCCGGCCCCGATGAAGACTTGGGCCTGGTGCGGGGGTGTTTCGCCGGCCCCGACCGCATCGTCGTGGTCCCCGGCGGAGGAATGGCCGGCGCGTTCATCGACATCATATCCTCGTGGGGCAGCAGCCGGTCGGTGACCAGGGCAATACAGACCCCCAGCTAGACCAGGAGGCAACGAATGACCACTTCCCAGCTAATCGTGACCCTTGACCCCCGGGACGAAGGCAGCCCCGGGCCGGCGGCGCTGGCCCCGCGTCCGGCCAGCCTGGACGGCAAAACGCTGGGGCTGTTTTCCAACAACAAGCCCCACTCCGAAGAGCTGCTCCGCATGATTGCCGACGTCATCGCCGAGCGTTACCAGATTAAGGGCATCGTGGAGCACAACAAGGGAGGGCACCAGTGGCCGGCCCAGCCCTCCGATTTGCAGGCCCTGGCCCGGGAGTGTGACGCGGCGATCCACGCCACGGCGGAATGAGGTTCCTGCACCGCGTGCAGTGTGCACGACGCAATGGAAACCGAGCTGCTGGGAATCCCGTCCACCGTCCTGACCACCACCCCCTTCGTCAGCCAGGCCCGCACCATGTCGCGGATGCGGGGCGACCCGGCCTACGGCCTCGCCATCATTGACCATCCCATCGTGACGCTGACCCACGAGGAACTGCTGGAGCGGGCCCGCACCGCGGCGGAGCAGGTTATTCAGCACCTGGTGGACCGCTAGGGCAGAGACCGCCAACAGCGGGATGAGGTAGTCCGCGGCTGGGTCTATCCCGTCAAGCCGGGCTTGTCTCCGGGACGGGTCCCGCGGTCCGCTTCAGCATGGGCGTGACAATCGCCAGCGGGACGATCATCACCATTGCCAGTGCGGCGTTGAGCCCGATGGCGAAGGTGATGCTCACGGCGTTGCCGATGGCCCCGATCTCCAGCGGCCCCACCATCTGGGCCGCGCCGTTGGTCAGGCTGTTCACTCCGACAATCCGGCCCCGTATCTCCGCCGGAGAGGCCAGCAGGAGCATCGTGCTTTGCATGGTGCTGAACCCGGCGTGGGCCACTCCCGCCAGCAGCAACAGGACGAAGGAAAGGGCGTAGTAGGGAGACAGAGCCACCGCCAGCACCAGGAAGGCCATCACCAGCGAGCCGGCGACGAACAGGCGGCCGTGGTGCCTGATATTGCCCTTGACCGAAATGATGGACGCTCCGATCAAGTTGCCGATTCCCTCGCTGGATGTCAGCAGTCCGATAAGCACCGGCCCGACCAGCAAGTGGTCGCTGGCGATTACCGGGATGAACTCCTGGATCCGCAGCACCATGGCGTTCATGACGATGGAAATTAACAGTACCCCCAGGACCGTCCGGTTGACCAGCGAGTGCCGGATACCCTCTCCCAGGCTCTGGAAGATGGCCGGTTGAGGGCCGCTTCCCGTGATACGGTGCGGCAGCCTCAGCCGGACCAGCAGCAACAGGGACGCCAGGTCCAGCGCCGCCAGGAAAACGTAGGTGCCGGTGAAACCGGCCACGGCGATCAAAACCCCCGCGGCCAGCGGTCCCGCAATCTTCCCGATGGTGGAAGTCATGGACTCCAGGGCCATCGCGCTGGCTATCCGCTCCGGCCCCACCAGGTCGAACATGGCGGTCCGGCGGGACGGGTCCTCCATCACCTTGGCCAGCCCCTGGAAGAAGACCACCACGAACACATGCCAGGGCAGCACGGCGTCCATGAAAAGCAGCACCAGTATTGTCCCCGCCACCGCCATATACGCCGCGTGGGCGCTGACCATTATCACTCGCCGGTCCAGGCGGTCGGCGATCACGCCGGAGAAGAGGGAGAGGATCGGACGGGGAGCGTTGAGAAAGACCGCCAGCAGTCCCAGTTGAAAGTAGGAGCCGGTGATGTCCCGGATCAGCAGGATGAGGACCAAGAGTTCCATCCGGCGGGAGGCTTCGTGGAGTACCTGCGAGCCCCACAGGATCCGGAAGTCCCGGTTCTGCAGGACCGCCAGCGCCGGGACAGTTGAAGACCGTCCCCAATTTGGCCGGAGAGATCTCAACCCAGGGATCTCAATCTTCAGGGCGGCGCTAGGTCTGTTTCGCCGCCGTTCCGGCCCGTTTCTCCTTCTCCCGGAAATGCGGAATGACGTATTCACCGAAGAGGCGCAGGGTCTTCATGGCCTCTTCATGCGTGGTCGGTCCCTGCTGGACGTTGCACATTACCCCGTCCACTCCCAGCGCCTCGTACTTCTCCAGCGTTTCGATGCAGGTGTCCGGGTTTCCGATGCAGAACCCGCCGCGCTTTTCCAGGAACTCCTCCGGGCTGATGGCGTCCTCCTGCCCGGCGGGGCGGTATCCGCCTCCCGGAACGTATACCTGGTAGTCCACCGGCACCGCTCCGGCGTCCACCCCTTCCCACTCCCTTTTCTGGCGGGAGCTGCTGGTGTTCCGGGCCCAGGCCCCGATCTGGCCGCCCCGTTCCAGGGCGAGTTCATCGGTCTCGTCGCAATGGGTCATTATGGACACCATAACTCCGTCGTTGACGAAGGAGCCCACCGGCCTGGCGCCCTGGATGGCTTCCTTGTAGCTGGCGATGGACCGGGCCGTCTTGTCCAGGCCGCCCATGGAGTTGAGGAGGCACCCCAGGCCCATCTGCCCCGCTATTTCGAAAGTGTCCTCCTGGGTGCAAGCCACCCAGATGGGCGGATGGGGGTCCTGCACCGGCTTGGGCACCACCTCCCGGGGCGGAATCTGGTAATACTCGCCGTCGTGGGAAAATTCCTTCTCGGTCCACATCTTCGGGATGATGGACAGGGACTCGATCATGCGGCCCCGGGCGTCCTCGAGGCCGACGCCGAAGGGGGATAGCTGCCACAGGTTCTTGGTGCGGCCGGCGCCGAAATCGATGCGGCCGTTGCTGAGGATGTCCATGGTGGCTATCTGGGACGCCAGCCGCAGGGGATGATGCACCGGCACCAGCGCCACCCCGAATCCCAGGCGCATGGTGGAGGTCCGCTGGCTCAACGCGGTCAGGGTTATCTCGGGGGTGCTGCTGAAGGACCAGTCGGGAACGAAGTGATGCTCGACGAACCAGGCGTTGTCGAAGCCCATCTGTTCCGCGTAGACCACCTCATCGACCGACTCCCACAACCGCTCGGCCTCATTCTTGGAAGTGCGGAGTTCGTCGGTCTGCACCAGGTAGAACAGTCCAAATTTCATTGAAAGACCCCCTTCCGCCGGATTCTCGCCTCCAGACGGCTTTTGCGCCAGCGAAACACGGCGAGGACACTATAAGCGTCCTCGCCCGAATCGTCCATTGGAGGTCTTTCCTTACAACCGATTCAGGACTGGGGACGGAGGTGGACGGGGTTGGCCTCGCCCCTGACCGCGGTTCTGATGCCCTCACGGACGAGGCCGATATTCCGGCGGATGAGGTTCCAGTCTCCGCTCATGATGGTCAAGACAGTGACGTTGTATCGGCCCAGGTTCTGCTCGTAGCGCATGCCCTGGTCGCATGTGATGAGCATGTCGTAGCCGTGGCTGGCCGCCGCTTCCAGCAGGTCGCCGTTTTCCAGCCTGCTCCAGCCCTGGTAGCCGGCGGTGTGGATCTCGTGGCCGGGCAGCGCGTTGCGCAGGCCCAGTGGTGCGTTGTGGTCCAGGAGTATTTTCACCGCCGCGTTTCCCCGGTGCTCCTGTCCTTTTCCAGCATGTGAGCGACGTGGGCCAGAACCGCCTTGACCTGCTCCTCGCTGACGCCCTCGAACCACTGGCTGACTTCCTGGATGGTGGCGCCGGCGGCCAGGTTCTCGAAGATGACATACAGGGGGAGGCGGGTGTCCTGCAGGGTCCATGCGCCGTGTACCCGGCGGGGATTGCGCTCTATTCCGGGGCAGTCTTCCCAGCCCAGCGGGTTGTCTCCGGTCTTTTCCTGCGCTTTCACTGTTGTCTCCCATCGGGTGGTGAGGCCTGTTACCCGATTTTACCTACTCTACTCAATGGAGTGTGTCCTGTGGCGGCTATCTGGGGATTCCTGCTTGTGGAGTTTTTCAGTTCTCTTCTTTCTGCAAGGTCAATGCCCCCCGCCGACGCCGGCCTGCTCCTCCATTGGCTGTCCCGGCACCCAACCGGGAGGGGGCTTGGGCTTGGGAATGGTCCAGTACAGGACAGCGGAGGCGACGTAGGCGACGGAAAACACGCCGATGACCAGGTCGTAGCTGCCGGTCTGGTCAAAGACCCGTCCGGTAAACACCGGCGCGGCCATGGGCAGAAAGCTGCTGATCAGGCCCATCCAGCCCCTCAGCGTGGCGAAGTTGCGGCGGCCGAAAAGGTCTCCCACCATGGCGTTGGCGGTGGAATTGACGCTGTCCGCCGTGCCGAACAGGAACACGAAGAGGGTCAGTTCCCACCACCGCCCGCTGCTGAAGGCCAGCATCCCCATCCCCACGATTCCCAGCGATACCCCCAGTGACGCCACTTTCTGACGGGACCAGAGGTCCCCCATCCAGCCCATGAAGAGTCGCATGGCCATGATGGTGAACAACATGAACACGATGTAAAACGTGGTGTCCTCTTCCTGGACTCCCTTCCAGACCAGCACCGGCACGAGGTGGACGAATATCCCGCCGTGGCCCACGTTGCGGAAGCTGTGCGCCATGGCAAACATCCAGAACGCCGGGGTCCTGGCGGCCTGTCTTACCGTGTATTCGAACCCGGACGTTGGCCGGGAAACGCTGCGGCCGGCGGTACCGGCGAGGCTCCGTCTCGGCCTCTCCCCGTCAGGCAGGAGTCCCATGCTTTCCGGCGACCGCTTCACCACCAGGGCCAGGGGGATGACTATCAGCCATATCGCCAGGCCCGACATCAGGGCGGCGGTGCGCCAGCCCATGGAGAACACCACGAAGGCGATCAACGGCGTGATCACCAGGCCGCCCACCGCGCTGCCGGTGGAGACGAAGGACATCGCCAGGCCCTTCCTGCGGATGAACCAGGTGTTGATGGAGGCGAGCATGGCGTGGTTGTATCCAGCCTTGAACCCCACCGAGAGGATGCAGACAAAGACCAGCAGGAAAACGATGTAGCTGTGGGTGAAGGAAAGGAGCACGAACCCCAGCCCGGACAAAAACCCCCCGGCCACCACCATGCTTCTCGGCCCGAACCGGTCGATAAGGTAGCCAACTATGGGGCCCTCGAAGGCGCCTTCCAGCTTGGCCAGGGAAAAGGGCAGGGACGCGGCGGCCCGGGAAATCCCCAGGTCCCGGGTTATGGGCAGGAAATAGAAAAGGAAGCCCTCGTTGAAAGTGCCCCCCTTGAGCGCGTCCTGAATTGCTCCGGCAATGGCAATCCACCAGCCGTAGAAGACCTTCTTGCGCTGGTCAAGCAGGTGTGTCAGGGACAAATCCGTCATCGCCGCCCTATCTTATACCAACGATGAGGCATAGTGACCGGGGTTGCGTTGGGGAATGCATCCCCCAAACCCCCTGGAAGAGGGAGTGTTCAGGGTTGGCGCTGGTGCGTGGGAGTCGCAGGGGAGGTGAGGGAGGATTCAGGATGGCCGGGCCTGGGGATGTTCCAGTACAGAAGGGCGGATGCCACGTAGGAAGCGGCGAAGGTCAGCACCGCGGCATCGTATCCCCCGGTGCGGTCGAAGACGATGCCGGAAAAGACCGGAGTGGCCGTCGGCAGGATGCTGCTGACCAGTGACGTCCAGCCCCGCAACGTGGCGAAGTTCCGCCGTCCGAAGAGGTCTCCCAGCAGGGCGTTGGCGGTGGAGTTGACGCTCTCGGCGGCGCCCAGGAGGTAGACGAAGGCCGCCATTTCCCACCAATGTCCGCTGCTGCGATAAAGCAGCAACAGGCCCGCTACCCCGAAGCACACTCCCAGCGATGCCACCTTCGGCCGGGACCAGAGGTCTCCCAGGCAGCCCATCAGGATGCGCATAACCATGGTGGTGAAGAGCATGAATACGATGAAGAATGCCGTATCGTGTTCCTCGATTCCCTTCCATACCAGCACAGGCACGATGTGGACGATGATGCCTCCGTGAGCGGCGTTGCGGAAACTCTGGGCCATGGTGAACACCCAGAAGGCCGGGGTTTTGGCGGCTTCCCTTACTGTGTAGTCATTGTCGTCCGGCGCGGGCCGCACGCTTCGGAGGGCGGACCGGGCCGGGCGCCGCCGGGGTGTTTCTCCATCCGGCAGCAGCCCCATGCTCTCCGGGGACCGCTTTACCACCAGCGCCAGCGGGATGACTATCGCCCAGATGGCCACGCCGGACATCAGGGCGGCCGCCCTCCATCCCAGGGTGAACACCACCAGGGCCACCAGTGGGGCAATGGCCAGTCCCCCCAGCGCGTCGCCATTGGAGACCACCGACATTGCCAGCCCCCGCCTCCTGATGAACCAGGTATTGATGGCGGCGAGCATGGCGTGGCTGTAGCCCGCCTGGAACCCCACGGAGAGCACTCCGACGAACACCAGCAGGAAGAGGATGTAGTTGTGGGTGAAGGCCAGGAGCACGAAACCCAGGCCCGAGAGGAACCCGCCGACTGCCAGCATCCACCTGGGCCCGATGCGGTCGATGAGATAGCCCATGATGGGGCCGGAAAAGGCGCTTTCCAGGCGGGCCATGGCAAAGGGGAGGGAAACAGCCGCCCGGGAGATGTTCAGGTCCCGGGTAATTGGCAGCAGATAGAAAAGGAACCCTTCGTCAAAGGTCCCTCCCTTGACCGCGTCCTGGACCGCTCCGGCGATGGCGATCCACCACCCGTAGAACACTCTCTTGCGCCGTTCCAGCAGGCGGGTCAGGGGAGAGTTGGGCATAGCCGCCCTATCTTATACCAATGCGGGGGAAGAGGCCGGAGGGAAATATCCCTGAACCGGGTTGTGCAGAAGCGAACCAGGTGAGATGGGCAGGGGGACGCCGATTCGAAAACGCAGGGAGTCATCCATTCGTGAATCGGACTGGCACCCGCAACCGATGGACGGAACAGCTTGCGGCGTTTGGCTGGTGACTTTAAGATAGGCCAACAGTCCCACGTAGTCCGATAAGAACAGCAGCGAGGAGGCAGCGATGGCCGAGCAACTCCAGCGCCCCAAGGACAAGGCGGAAATCTACTGGTTTTCCGAGCAGCCCTACGGACACATCACCAACCAGGACCTGGAGCAGTACGAATCCGGGCGCCTGGGGTTCCCCAACACCTACTTCGACCCGGAAAAGGCCCATATCCTGTACAACCAGTACCACGAGCAGTATGCCCTGGCGGACGAGGCCGGGTTCGACGGCATCATGAGCAACGAGCATCACGCCTCGTACTGGTGCATGAAGCCGTCGGTCAACCTGGATGCGGCGGTCATCAGCAAGCTGACCAAGCGGGTGAAGATAGCGATCCTGGGCAACGTTATCGCCGTCAACGACCCCATCCGCATGGCCGAGGAAATAGCCATGCTGGACTGCTACTCCGGCGGCCGCATCATTTCCGGCTTTGTCCGGGGCACCGCGGTGGAAACTCTGCAGGCAGGCATCGCACCGCCGGAGAACCGGGCGCGGTTTGAGGAAGCCCACGACCTGATAATCAAGTGCTGGACCGAGCCCGGCCCCTTCCGGTACGAGGGGCAGTACTACAAGTACCGGGTTGTGAATCCTTGGGTGCTGCCCGTGCAGAAACCCCACCCCGACATCTGGTTCCCGGGGACGGGCAGCCCGGAGAGCGTGGTCTGGGCCGCCAAGCACCGCCATCCCTACATGAACCTGGGGGCGCTGGTGGACACCACCGAGTGGCTGCGCCAGGTCTACATCGACACGGCCAAGGAGGAGGGCTACCAGGCCGGCCCCGAGCACTTCGGCTACCTCCTGCGCTGCCTGGTCGCCGATACCGACGAGAAGGCCATCGAGATCGGCCGGGAGTTCATGTGGACCATCGAGCACCGGCAGCGGGGGCCGATGGAGCACAACGACCCGCCCGGCTACCAGTCCCGGGAGGCGGTCCAGGTGAAGGCCCAGCGCCCCACCGGCAACGTCGCCGGAGCGGGCGGCCTGGGAGTGGGCCTCAGCTACGAGCAGCTCCAGGACGTGAACAACATCATCGTCGGCAGCCCCGAGACGGTCACCCGCAAGCTCACCGAGGTTATCGAGCGGCTCAGTCCCGGGTACCTGCACATCTACGGCAACGAGGGCCACATGGACCACAAGGACGTGATGCGCTCCATCGAGCTGCTGGGACAGGAGGTCATTCCCGCCCTCCACGAGGTCAAGCTCCAGCCTTATGAGTGACGGTCCTGGACGGGCACGATTCGGACGGAGGGGGGCGCCCGGCCTCATCGCGACCCAGACCCTCCGCCCGGCTTTGCAGCGGCCCAGCCTGATTAGCCTGGGCCTCGGAGTCCACCTTCTGCCTTACCACACCGAGGGAGGGTTTGAGCTATGACTACCGTGGGCGCCGGAAAGTATACCTACGAGCTGGTGGATAACTGGGCCAGGCTTCCCGAAGGCTGGATATTGGGCCAGACTGCCATTGTCACCGATTCCGAGGACAGGGTCTATCTTTTCAACCGGAGCGACCACCCGCTGATTGTCCTGGACCGGGAAGGCAATTACCTGGCCTCCTGGGGCGAGGGTGTCCTGACCGACGCCCACGGCATGTTCATCGACGCCGAAGACAATCTCTACCTGCCCGTGAAGAACAACCACGTTGTCCTCAAGTACACCCGGGAAGGCGACCTGCTTCTGAGCATGGGAGTCCGGGATCAGCCCTCGGACACCGGTTGGTCCGGCAGCTATTCCGACACCGTGCTACGCGCCGCCGGCCCCTTCC
The DNA here is from genome assembly GCA_034423195.1 of Dehalococcoidia bacterium. Classification (GTDB taxonomy): domain Bacteria; phylum Chloroflexota; class Dehalococcoidia; order Lucifugimonadales; family UBA3495; genus CATOSK01. The sequence continues at coordinate 10,040 of DAOUIZ010000074.1, forward strand.
ACTGCCCTACGGACGTTGGCCTGGATGCCCGGGGCGACATGTACATCTCCGACGGCTACGGGAACGCCCGCGTCCACAAGTTCACGGCGGGCGGCGACCTCCTCTTCTCCTGGGGCGCTCCCGGAAAGACGGGGGAGGGAGAGTTCCACGTTCCCCACGGGGTGTGGGTGCACACCGACGGGAGGGTCTTCGTGGCCGACCGCGAGAACGACCGGATCCAGGTCTTCTCCCCCGACGGGACGTTCCTGGAGCAGTGGACCGATTTCGCCCGTCCCTGCGACATCTACGTGGACGCCGACGACACGATGTTCGTCGTTGAACTGGACGGCTTCGTCAGCATCGTCACGATCGAAGGGAAGCTGATCACCCGCTGGGACCCGCCCACCGAAGGGCCGCACGGCACTGGCGCCCACGCCCTGTGGCTGGACTCCCGAGGAGACATCTACGTCAACCGCAACCTGGAGGGTCAGCGTCTGCTCAAGTACCGGCGGGTTGCCTGAACCGTCCGCCATGCGGTTGGGCGGCGGTCACCCATGTCCTGCCATTCCCTGGGGAGCGGGTTTGTCCCCCACCGCCGGTTACGGGGTATAATGGGCCGAACCCAAACTCGGAGGTGTCCCTGTGGCCAAAATCAAGCACGTCGCCATCACCTGCCAGGACCCCGACGCCGTGGCAAAATTCTACAAGGAAGGCTTTGACCTGGTCGAGGTTGCCCGCAACGACCGGCAGGTCCAGCTTTCCGACGGCGACATCAACCTCACCATCCTCAAGTGGAAGACCGACGCCGACGCCGACGTTGGCCCCAACGGCGAGAACTATGACGGCATCCACCATATCGGCTTCCAGGTTGACAGTCTGGAAGAGACGGGCGCGCGTCTCCAGCAGATTGACGGCCAGGAGATTGTCCGACGCGATGTGGGGGGGACCGGATCCGACCGGCCGCCCCGGGCCGAGGAAAAATGGGCCGGCCCCAACGGGCAGGTGCTCGACATTTCCGAGCCCGGCTGGCTCCACAAGTTGCCGCTGGACTGACGCCATCGCGGATTCCCCGGGGATGGGCGGCGGCGTTGGCCGTCCATCCTGCCCCCTTCCCAGGGCCGGTTTCCGGCCGGTAACCGCATTGATCGGGTGAGGCGAGCGTTATGGAAGCAACCTGCGTAACCCACATTGGAATCTGCGTCCGGGACATGGACCAGTCCCTGGCCTTCTACCGGGACATCCTCGGCATGACCGTCCTCGGCGACCGCATGACCGACCCCACCGAGGGAGGCCGACTGCACAACTACCGGCGCGAGCGGCAGGCCCGCCGCTGGGTCAGCCTGGCCTACGGTGACGGCGCAACCCCGACCCTGACGCTGACCAGCCATCCCGGGGACGACCCCGACGGGCAGCCCATCAAGCTGGACGAGGTCGGCATCAGCCACATCTCCTTCGGCGTCGCCGACGTCAAGGGTTTGACCCAGGAACTGCTGGACAAGGGGGTGGAGCTGGCCGGTCCCGTCGAGTCCTTCACCGGGCCGGACGGTGACATCCGCAGCATCTACGTTTTCGACCCCGACGGCATCCTCGTTCAGTTCAACACTCCCCATTAGGCCGGTTCCCCCGGAAGAACGGGCATTGGTGTGCGGGTGAACAAGGCCGTCTGGCGGCTGGGGCACCGCTTCAGCATGGCGGGCCTGCTGGAGGCCGCCTGAGCGCTCCGGGAGATGGCGGGCCGGGACGCCCCGCCGGATGATGCTCGAATCTCCGATGCCCTGGATCTGCTCGATTCTCTGCCCGACAGCCTGCTGCTCGGAGCGGGATTGGACCGGGGTTCGCTGCGGGAGGAGCTCGGCGAGGGCAGCCCGGGCGCCTAGTTGCTGATGGGGATGACCGCGCTCACCGGGCTTAGCCCCACCGGGACTTCCACCCCTTCCGGCACCTCTACCGTGATCCGCACTTCGTAGCTCACCACACCGCGTTCCGTGCGGGGTTCCTCGGCCAGTTCGGCGACAAAGCCCCGGAATTGCCGGTCGGGGACCGACTCGATGGTGACCCTGGCGGCGCTTTCCACCCGGATGTAGGGGACATCGTTGGCGCCGATAATCCCGTCGATTGCCACGTCGGACGGATCGGTGATCTCCAGCACCCGCGAGTCCTCTGTCACCAGGTCTCCCGCCGCCACGTTGACCAGGGAAACGATGCCGGATATGGGGGCGTGAAGCTCCAGCTCTCCCATCTCCTCGTGGATTTCGCCGATCCGGGTTTGCACCGTCACCAGCGTGTCCTCCAGCACCTCGATTTCCAGGAGTTCCGGCTCCTCGTTCAGGTCCTCCCGCCTCTCCCGGGCCAGCTCCACTTCCCGGCGCATAACCGCCAGGAGGGCCTCGTCGGGGCCTTCCTGCAGCTCAGCCAGGTCGTGCTCGGCCTGGGTAAGGACCACCTTGGCGGCATCCACCGCCGCCGACAGCCGCCGGAAGCCCAGGTCCTCCTCCACGAAGGTCTCCAGTTCGTCCAGGTCCTCCCTGGCCTGGTCCATCTGGGACTGCAAAAGGACGAGCTGGGACTCACCCTCCTCCATCTCAAGCTGGCGGCTGGACTCCAGGTCGTTCAGGGCGTTCTCCTTGGAAAGCAGATCTACCTCGGCTTCACGCAGGAGGGTCTTCAGCCGGTCAAGGATGTCCAGGTCGATGGGCTTGCGGGTGTCGTAGTCCGGGATGGGGTCCCGCAGGAAGTCGGTCACGTTGTCATCGGCCACTTCGACGGCCACCTCGGCCTGCTGGAAAGCGACCCGCGCCTTCGCCTCCCGGTCCTGGTAGTCCAGGTTGATGTTGTCCAGCCGCATCCGGACCTGCTCCATGCTCAGTTCCAGAGAGGTTATCCGGGCCTTGAGGGCCGCTATGTCCAGGCTGCGCTGCCGCCGGTCCCGCAGGAAGTCCTCGTCGTAGTCGGACAGGGCGTCCTCGGCGCTGGCAACCGCGAGTTCCGCGTTGGTCCTTGCCGTCCGGGCGTTGACGATGAGCTGGGAATGGTCGTACAGGTAGTCGGTGATCCGCTCCTCGGCGTCGGCAATCTCCTGCTCCGCCTTGACTATATCGCGTTGACGCTGCGCGTCTTCCAGGGGGAACAGCTCGTACTTCAGCCGGGCCCGGTCCAGGGCTTCGTTGGTCTGGTCCACCTTCAGGACCGCCTCGGACAGTTCCTGCTGGAGGGCGATGGTCACATCCGGGTCGAGGTGCGCCAGCAGCTGTCCCGCCGTCACCCGGTCTCCCTGGGAGACCAGCACCGCATCGACCTCTCCCGCTGTGTCGAAAGACGCCTCAACCCGGCTGGGAAACACCAGGCTCCCGTTAACCGCCACCTCCGTCCGGGCCGGCGGCGGCGGTACCGGAGTCGGAGTTTGTGGGACCGGGGTAGGGCCGGGCAGGAAGGGCAGCCCGGCGCATCCGGCAGCGCCGATGATTACGGCAGCCGCCGCGGCTGCCACCCAGGTCTTGGACCAGTTAAGCCTCATCTCAGAAAGTTCTCTCTATATGGTAGTGGCCCGGATCAGCCTGGGCAGGCCCCGCACCAGCCGGATTGTCCGGCCCGGCAGGGAGCCGATCACCTGGAACGCCCAGGGGATGCTGGAGTGCATGAAGATGTAGATAACCGGCACCACGATCAGGGTCAGGAAGGTTGAGCTGATGAGTCCCCCGATGACCACCGTCGCCAGCTCCGCGCCGATGATCCCCCCGTCGTCCGGGTCGGAAAGCGCCAGGGGGAGCAGGGCGAAGGTGGTGGTGAAGGCCGTCATCAGGATGGGACGCACCCTGGTCCGTCCCCCCTCCACCAGGGCTTCGTAGACGCCCATGCCCGACTGCCGGAGCTGTTCGACGAAGGTGATGAGGACGATGGCGTTGGTCACCACGACCCCGATCAAAAGAAGCAGCCCCATCAGCGCCGACAGGCTCAGGGTGCGGTCCGTCACCGCCAGGGCCGTCATCGCTCCCACCACCGCGAGGGGAAGACTCAGTACCACCACGAAGGGGTCCCGCAACGAGCCCAGGCTCGCCACCATCACCAGGTACACCAGCACCACGCCGATGCCCATTGCCAGGAAAACGTCCTGGAACCCCTCGTCAATCTGCTCGAATATTCCGCCGCTGTCCACCTTCACTCCCGGGGGCAGGGCGAGGGCGGCGATGGCCTGGTCCACCTCGGCGCCCACGGCCTGGGTGTCCCTGGCGGTGATTTCCCCGCTGATGCCGGCGGAGCGTTCCAGGTCGAAGCGGCTGATGCTGACCGGCCCCTGCCGGATGCCGATCCGGCTGATGGACCCCAGCTTGACCGTCCCCGCCGGACCGGAGATTTCCAGGTCCTTCAGCTGGTCCAGGTCTTCGGCGTCCTCGGGCTGGCCCCGGACCACGACATCCAGAGTCTGCTCCCCGATGTCAGCGGTGGTGACCGCACTGCCGATCATGAACAGGTTGACTTGCCGCCCCACTTCGAAGGCGGACAGCCCATATTCGGCGGCGGCGTAGGGGTCAACGTCGATGACCACCTCGTCCCGGGCGACCGAGAGGTCGTCTTTCACGTTGGTGACGCCTTCGATCCGTTGCAGGCGGTCAACCAGCTCCCGGGTCACCGCGCCGACGTCGGTGAAGTTGTTGCCGGTGACCGTTATTTCCAGCTCGTCGGAGGGCGGCCCGTCGGTTATCTCCGTCACCCGGAGCGTCCCGCCTTCTATTTCCGGCATGTCGGCGTGCAGCTGGGCCAGCGTGGCGGGACTGATGCTGTCGGAAAGCCTGACGAAAAACGAGGACCGGTGGAATCCCGCGGACTGGTCCGTTCCGATGAATTCCTCGGAGGAGCTGCCCAGCGTGGTGTTATAGACCTCCACCGACCCGTGCCGGTGGTAGTGCTCCAGCACTTCCTCCACCTTCATCGTCTCGGTGAAGGTCCGGCTCACCGAGGTCCCCACCGGCAATTCCAGGTCGATGGTCAGGTACTCGGGGGCCGCCTCCGGGAAGAAGGTCACCGGCACCCGCTGGATCAGCAGGAAGCTGGAGCCGACGATTAGCAGCGCCGCCAGGAGGGTCAACGGCTTCAGCCGGAGGGACCAGACCAGGACGGGAGTGTAGATTTTCTGCAGCAGCGTGTCCCGCTGCTCGGCTGATTCGTCCGAGTCCTGGGGGAAGTCCCCTTCCCGCAGCAGCACCACGCCCAGCACCGGCACCGCCGTCAGAGCGACCAGCGTGGAGGCCAGCAGAGCGAAGCTGACCGACATGGCGAAGGGGGAGAAGAACTCGCCCACCAGTCCCGGGATGAACGCCAGCGGCACGAACACCGCCACCGTGGTCAGGGTGGACGAAATAATGGCGGCTCCCACCTCCCGGGTGGCGTCCAGCGCAGCCGAGACGCGCTCCTCCCCCCGCTGCAGGTGCCGGTACATGTTCTCCAGCACCACGATGCTGTCGTCCACCACCCGTCCCACGGCGATGGCCAGACCCGACAAGCTCATGAAGTTCAGCGACAGGCCCGACGCGCCCATGATCAGGACGCCGGTGAGGATGCTCAGGGGAATGGAGACTCCGATGATGGCCGTGGGTCTCAGGGTTATGATGGGCCCCTTCAGCAGCCCGGGCCGGAAGTTCAGCAGGAAGATGAAAACGGTGGCGATGGCGAATACGAACCCCCAGAAGCCTTCCCGCAACAGCCCGGTGAGCTGTTCCTCCACCTCGGGGCCGTCATTCTGCAGGGTGACGATCTCGATGTCCGGCGGCAGGCCCTCGATGCCCTCCAGCGTCTCCAGGACCGACGAGGTCACGTCGACGGTGTTGGCGTCCGGGTCCTTGATGACCAGCAGGTTCAGGCTGGGCTTGCCGTTGGCCCGGGAGACGGTCCTGGACTGGGCGGTGCCGATTTCCACTTCCGCGATGTCCCGCAGCAGCACCCGGCGCTCCCCCCGGTGACTGGTGTGGGCGATGTGGGGCCGCGGCGGCGATTGGGCCGATGCCGGCTCCCGCGAGCCCGGTTCGAACCCGACGGTCAGGTCCAGGATATCCGACAGGGCGCCGAACTCGTGGGAGGCCCGCACCGGGTAGATCTCCCCGTTCTGGTAGATCTCCCCGGTGGGGAAACTGGTGTTGTTCCCCTGGATGGCCCCGGTCACCTGGGACATGGCAAGACCCAGTTCCTGGAGCTTCTCCGTGTCGACGGTTACGGTTATCCGTTCCTCCACCGTGCCCAGGACGTGGATCTCGCCCACGCCTTCGATCCGGTCGATGAGGGGAAGGATGTCGTCGTCGAAGATCCGCTGCAGGGAAGGAATGTCCCGGTTCCCGGTGACGCTCAGCCGGAGCACCGGGAAGGTGTTGTTGTTGATGCGGCTGACGAAGGGTTGGTCCACGTCGTCGGGGAAGCTGATCCCGTTGATGTTGCTTTCGATGGACCGCTCGGCCTCCTCCATGTCCTCGCCATATTCGAAGGTGACCAACACCTGGGAAACATTGGCGGACGAGGTGGACTGGATATCCTGAACCCCCTCCACTCCCTCGATAGCCTCCTCGATGGGCTCGGTCACGTCCCGCAGGACGGTTTCCGGGTTGGCGTTGGGGTAGAAGGTGGTGACGGTGATGTTGGGGAATTCGATCTCGGGGAAGAGCTCCCGTTCCAGGTTCTGGTAGGTGTAGACGCCGGCCGCCAGCAGGAGGATGACGACCAGCAGGGTGACGGAACGGCGGCGGAGGGCGAGCTGGGTTAGGAAGGTCACGGTTCAGTTTCCCGGGCCGGGGTTGCTGTTGATGGAGGGCAAGGACACACGCACTCAGGGGGAGGTTGGTGCAGCATGGCGGGAATTGAAGAAGGGGTTAGGAAGCAGGTTGTTCGGCCGCGGGCGTTTCCCGGAGTTCGTCCACCGCTTGGCAGAGCAGCTCGAACCCTTCCACCACCCGTTGCAGTTGCCCGGCTTCCAGCAGTTCCACCACTTCCAGAATCCTCATTCGGCCGATGCGCCAGAACTGTTCCATCGCGTCCCGGCCCTGGTCCGTAAGCTGGCAATTGACCACCCGCCGGTCGTCCTGGTCCGGCACCCGCTCCACCAGGGACTTGTCCACCAGCCGGTCCACGATGTTGGTGGTGGCTGACAGGGCGCTCCCCAGGTAGTTGGAGATGTTTCCCATTCGCATGGGTCCCTGGTCCTGGAGCAGCGCCAGGGTCTTGATCTGGGGAATGGTCAGGTCCAGCCCTTCCCATTCATCCATGGGACGGCAGTGCATGTGCTGGTTCAGGTGCTCCACCAGCTCCACGAACCTATCGGTCAATTGTTGCTTGGAATCGCTTTGCATGAACCGCTAATGATTCACGCACCATTAATAATTATAGGAGCGTGAATTACCGAAAGTCAACCGTGCGCCAGCACCAAGGCTGTACCGCATTCCGGTTGATCCAGCGGAAAAGAATGGGGAGAAAGGGAAATGTGGGACATTTGGCCCATTTGAGCACGGATTCCCCCGGTTTGCGGGACACAGGAGTGCATTTTGGGGGCGCATCGGGACATATTTGGGGCGTCAATTGGGGCACGTTTGGGACAAAGTGAGACATTTTGGGACATTTTGCGACAGCGCCAGGAGCGGGGGGCCGGGAGCGGGAGAGAATCCGGTGGAATCGGACATTGGAGCGGTCTTCATGGCGGTCTTCTACGGAGGATGATCCTGCACGGGGAGTGTCCGGGGCCATACATCAAGGTTATGCCGGGCAGGGGCGGGTGTCAACGGCGTTGTGTCAGCAACCGGAGGGGGCCGGAGTGGAGTGTGCCTCCGGCTACCCGATGACGCCGTCTTCCCGCAGCCGGGCCATCTCCCCCTCGTCCATTCCCAGCACACCCCCGAATATCTCGTCGTTATGCTCGCCGTACCTGGGGATGGGCCCAGCCGTGGTGGGAGTCTTGGAAAACTTGATGATGGTCGGTCCGGGCACCAGCATCTGCTTCCCGCCCGGCTCGTCCACGTCGGCCTTCATCATAACCTCCCGCTCCCAGATCTGCTTGTCCTCCAGCACTTCGGGAATGCTCATGGCCCGGCCGATGGGAATATCGGCTTCGACCAGCGCCGCTTCGACCTCGGCCACCGTGCGCTCCTCGCACCACTCGTGGAGCAGCTCCATCCTGGTCTCCATCTGGGCCGTGGCGAACATGGGGGCGGCGAACTCGGGGTCCTCGGCCAGCTCGTCGAACCCCATCACCCGCAGCATCCTCGCCCACATGCCGGCACGGGCCGCGCCGGTGGTAATGTGCCCGTCCTTGCACTGGATGAAGGACCCGGTGCGGCGGAAGTCGTTGGTCCCGGTCTCGTAACACATGGCGAGGGCGACTTCCTCATAGGTGATTCCACCGTCCATCATCGCGACTTCCAGCCACTGGCCCTCGCCCGTGCGGTCGCGGTGGCGCAGCGCGCCCAGGATTCCGATGGTGGCGTGGAGGGCGGCCGTCCGGTCCATGATCGGGCCTTCCGCCATGATGGGCTCCCCGTAGTCCCGACCGGTCTGGTGGCCGATGCCGCTCATCGCCTGGATTATCGGGTCGAAGCACTGGCGGTCCCGGTACGGCCCGTACTGGCCGAACCCTGACACCGAGGCCAAGATGATCCCGGGGTTGACCTTCGCCATGGCCTCGTAGCTGAACCCCATGGTCTCCATGGTGCCGGGACGGAAGTTCTCCAGCACCACGTCCGACACCTCGACCAGGTCCATGAAGACCTTCTTTCCCTCGTTGTGGCGGGTGTTCAGGGTGATGCTCTTCTTGCCCCGGTTGTAGGCGGCGAACTGCACGCTCATATCGTCGACGAAGGGCCCGGAGTTGCGCAGGTCGGCCCCCTTGCGCCACTCAATCTTGATGACCTCTGCGCCCATGTCCCGCAGCACCATTCCGCCGCGGGGAGCGGCCTGCCAGCGGGCCAACTCCAGAATACGGACTCCCTCGAGGACCTGGGGCGCTTGCGCCTGAACCATGAAAATCTCCCCTGGCCGCCGGTGCAATGGCGACCGCAAACAGGCTGGAAAACCGGGTTCCGGGTGGGACAACGGCCATTGTAGGGATGGCTTCCCCGGCGGTCAACCGCTCGAATTGACAGCCGCCCGGCACCCAACTACACTCCCCTTGAACTCGCCGGACCGACGCCGGAACGAGCGTGCGCCGGTCCAATTTCCCCGGTCTGATTCCCCCGGTCCAATTATTCGAGGAGGACGGTCAACCTATGCTGAGCGGCAACACGCGGCTGAGGAACATCAACCACATCACCTACAACGTCAAGAATAAAGACGATGCCCTGAAGTGGTACCAGGAAGTCCTGGGCCTCAAGCAGATCCCCAAGATGGTGAACAGCGACCACCTCTACTGGCTGCAGCTTCCCAGCGGCGCCATGGTCCACATCATCGAGAATCCCGACGCTCCGTCCGCGCCTTCCCACCACACCGCCTTCGAGGTCGAGGACATCGACGCCGCCCACACCCAGCTGGAGGGCATGGACATCGAGTGCACCGAGATCCAGACCCGCAACGACGGGCAGCGGGCCTTCTACCTCAACGACCCCGACGGCAACCGCATCGAAATCTGCACCTACTCCGGGTTCGGCGTCCTGGTGTAGCCCCTGAAACGTTACGAATCACTTTCGGGACGGGTATAAAAGCCCGTCCCTTTTCATATAGGTATTTGCACCAACTGGTCGGGAATCGGATATAGTCAACTCCGCTGCATCCCGTCATGGCGAGGACTTTCTCAATGCCCAAAGTCGTATCGTTCATCAATTATAAAGGCGGGGTCGGGAAAACCACTTCTGCCTACCATGTCGCTTGCTCTCTGGCCCAGCATCATAACCAAAAGGTGCTGATGATCGACATAGACCCGCAGACCAATCTCACCTTCCTCTGCGCCCAAATAGCACAGTGGGAACGCCGCAAGCGGAACACGGGAACGATAGCCAACTTGTACAAGAGGTATGTGGACCGCCAACCACTGGACGTCAACAGGTATATCTGGAATGATCCGGTTGTCATCGGCAGACACGCAATTTCTGGGCTTGATTTAATCCCTTGCGACATTGACTTGCTCGGGGAGGATGTCGGCGGCGGGCAGATAGCCGGCTCATTTCCGGCGTTGCAGGCACTCCAACAGGACGCTCGAAGGTATGTCAGAGATTTATCCTTCCTGAAGCGAGTTGTAGAAGAAACCGACGAAAAATATGATTGGGTCATCATAGACTGCCCCCCGAATTTGTACCTGATGACGCAGAATGCCCTTTACGCAAGCGATTACTACCTCGTCACAGCCGTTCCTGATCACCTTTCTACACTGGGTTTAAACACCCTGATCAGGAAAATAGATGATATTGGCAACCGTATGGCTGCTGTTAGCACACTGGCAGGAGAGAATGCCAAAGGAACAGTAGCGGAATTGGCGGGAATAGTTTTCGTGAAAGTACGCATGGGTGGAAGCATGATTACAACCACTCATGCTAGTAGGATGGAAACCGCAACGTTACAATCATGGGGAGCGGGAAAGGTGTTCGTGACTCACACAACGGAGTATATTGGTTACAGCGAAGCGGCCGAGAGTAGTGTGCCTGTATGGGAACATGGATCACAAAATGCCAGAAGAGCGGCACAAGCCAACGAATACCCTCGAATTACCCTAGAGCTAATCAACAGGCTTTCGCAGAAGCCCTAGGAATAAGCGATGACTCGCAAGTCCGACAACCTTACTGAAAACCTGTTTAAGGGAATGAGGACTCTGTTGGCCTCGTTGCCTACCAATGACGAGAAAGACGAACTTCTCCAAACACTAAGGGATGCAACAAACTTCCTTCAAGAACTTGAACTGTTGGTTGAAGCATTTCCAACGGTTGAGTCCGGCAAAGGGTTGTCGGAGGGTTTGTCACGTCTTGAAGTGTTGTCCAGGGGTAGCGAAGGGGACAATCGTATCAAACGCATGATGGGGTTTCAGGTTTCCAGGAGAAGCGGGAGAGAGAAAGAGCGTGAGCCAAGTGAAATCCAGTACCGTGTTAAGAAGCTAATCGATAGCATTGACAACTCTGAAACCTTGGAGATAGCCCGGGCACTCGAAACATCTGGCGAGACGCTTTCGGTGCTTACTGTCCTTGCCACATCCCTCGGGTTACGGACACCGTCGAAGGAACGGAAGGCCGATTTAATCCGGCGTATAGCGACTCATGTCGAAAACCAACGAGGTTACAATATCCTTAGGGGAGCAAGCCCACGTACTCCCATCGGTCATAAAACCCCATAGCTTCAGTTTCTTCTGGTCAACCCGTCCAGCAGCCGGCGGGTCGCATCGGCCACTTCCGCCACCGCCGCGTCGAACGCATCCCGGTTAGCCCTGGAAGGAGTCCGGTACCCGCTTATCTTGCGGACGAACTGCAACGCCGCCTCGTTGACCTCATCGTTGCCGGCAGCGGCTTCCGTCCGGCGCAGGGTCTTGATGCTGCGGCACATGCTTCCAAACCTCGCTTAATGGATAATTAATGGATAATTGAACCCTCGGAGCGATTTCAGTACGTCAGCGCCCCGTCCACGTACAGTATCTTGATGGCTGACCGGGCCGCTTCCTCCACCCGCCCGCGCTGTCCCGAATCAACTCCTTCCAGGAGCTGACCGATAACCTCTCCGGCAGTCGTGCGCCCGTCCATCCGGGAAACCAGGACTGCCACCAGCTCGCCGCACTCCGTTCCCTCCGGCCGGTCAGGCGTGGACAGCACGTATCCCCACCTGAACTCTCCTCCGGCAAGGACGGGCTTGCGTTCCAGGCGCACCCCTTCGGCCAGCCTTAGCGGCCGCGCCGACAAGTCCGCGACGCCGGCCTCTCCTCGCCGCCGTGACCGTTCCCCCTCAACGCTTCCCAGGCTTTCCACGAATGCCGCCGGAAGCTCTCCCTGCTCCAGCACGGCCCGCTCGTAACCCCGGGGAGGCTGGCCCGCCACCGCCCGGATGAAGGCGTTGCGAGGAGAAAGGGACTCGTCTCCCTCCAGTATCCGGCGGGCCTCCCAGAAGTAGGAGTCCGCCGTCCGGTTGCTGGAGTAGAACAGGCGCGCCAGTTCCCGGAAGTGGGTGTATTCCTTCAGGTACAACTCCTGGTATACCGTTCCAGCGGGGCGGGCAATCCCCGGGTCCGCCAGCGCCGACGCCACCCAGGCAGCCGCCATAACTCCCGACATCAGGGCCAGGTGTACCCCAGACGAGAACAACGGATCGACGAAGCAGGCGGCGTCCCCGGCCAGGATGTACCCGTCTCCCACCATGGGACGGCAAACGTAGGACCAGTCCCGCACCACCGCCGGATCGTCACGCAAGATCCCCTTGCGCAGCATCTCCGACATGTGGGGCGCTTGCCTGACCTGTTCCATCAGGAAATTGCGGGTTCCCACGCGGTTGATCCCCGCCTGCCCGGCAGCGCTGTCCACCACCGCTCCGACGCTGGAGCATCCTCCCGGGAGCGGGATGTTCCACAGCCACCCGTCGGGACAGGCCTCGATGAGGATGTTGTTTTCGTCCGGTGAGGCCAGACGTTCGCCGCCTTCGAAGTACCCGTACACGGCGAGGTTCCGAAAGAAAGAGTCCCACTCCCGCAGGCCCAGCTGACGCCCCAGCAGACCGGATTGGCCGCTGGCGTCGATGACGACTTCCGCTCCCGCGAACTGCTCCCGGCCGCCCTCGTCCCGGTAGCGCACTCCCGCGGCCCGCCCATCCTGAAAAACAACTTCGGTGACGTGGTGACCCTCCCGCACGTCCACGCCCCTGGCCCGGCTGTTGTCCAGGAGAATCTGGTCGAAGGCGGGCCGCCAGACCTGGTAAGCATGGGGATAGGTGCGGTTGGTTTCCCGGAAGTACCAGCTCCAGGGCTCCCGGCTTCTCCCCCACACCATCGTAGCGCCCCACTTGGGCAGGAACCCGGCCTGCTCCACGGCGGTAAGAACCTCCAACTCCTCCAGCACGGGGATGCTGGCGGGCAGGAGCGACTCCCCCACGTGGGCCCGGGGAAAGCGTTCCCGCTCCAGAAGCAGGACCCGAAGGCCCTGAGAGGCGAGCATGGCCGACGCCGCGCTGCCGGCGGGGCCGCCGCCAATGACGATGACGTTGGGGGAAGAATTTGCTTCAGACACCGACAAACGCTTCTAGGCCGCGTCGAAGTCCCTTCTGCCTATTCCCAAGTTGCGTATGATTGCTCTAACCGTTCCAGGCGCCAAGTCTTTTCTTCCATGATTCGGGACCGTTGCCCGCCGGCCCGTGGCGCGATGGCGCCATACTTCGTGGGATCCTCTGGCTTGTCTGTCAAACTCGCAGCCGCAGTTCACCAGTTTCCTGGCGAGGTCCGCATACGTCATGCCGCCACGAGGATGCTTGCTGCCTTTGAAATGGAATCCGCTGCATCGCCCTGGAGTTCATCGCTATGTCCGTTGCCGGAAGACATGACATCTTCCTCAAGCTCCGATGCTGCTACGCCCTCCGGCAGTTCTTCCCCGTGCTCCCGGTACGAAGCTATGAACTCTTCCGCCACGCTGGTCAGGATGTCAATGGTCTGCTCCGGGGTGTCCCCCCATGCTTGACAACCCGGCAGCACAGGAATCTCGGCCATATACATCCCGCCGGTGTCATCCGATGGACCGTGGAGCGCGTATCGCAAGAGGTAATGCTTCATTCCCGTGGCCTCCTGTATTCCAACCGCACCGCTTAACGTATCCTACGGGAACCCGGCGAATCTTTCCAGCGACTTTCCAAAACACACCAGCGGCCCGGGGAATGCCCGGGCCGCCGGTGAAACTACTCTGACCGGGAAACTAGGCCGGGGCCTGCTCCCACATGGCTTCCAGGACGCTGCCCGGGTTCATGGGCAGGCTGTCCAGGCGGACCCCGACGGCGTGCTTGATGGCGTTGGCCACCGCCGCCATGGGAGGCACCAGCGACACTTCGCCAACGCCCCGGACTCCCAGCGGGTGCCCGGGGTTGGCCACCTCGACGATGACCGTGTCGATCATGGGCAGGTCCAGGCTGGTCGGCATCCGGTAGTCCAGGAAGCTGGAGTTGAACATCTGGCCCTCATCGCCGAAGTAATACTCCTCGTTCAGCGCCCAGCCGATGCCCTGGACCGCGCCGCCCTGGATCTGGCCCTCGACGTAGCTGGGATGGATGGCCTTGCCCGCATCCTGCAGGGCGGTGTAACGCAGCACCTCCACCTTCCCGGTGTCCGGGTCCACCTCCACGTCAACCACGTGGAGGCCGAAGGCGTTGCCCACACCGCCCGGATTGGCGGTGCCGTGTCCCACCACCGGACCGCCGGTGCCGTTGAGACGGCGGGCAATCTGCTTGAAGGTCAGCCGCAGCTCCGGGTCGGACTTGTGCTGCAGGTTGCCGTTGACGTACTCCACGTCGTCCGCTTCCACGTCCCAGATCTTCGCCGCCCGCTCGACCAGTTGGGTGCGGATGTCCTCAGCAGCCTGGTAGACCGCCGTTCCCATCTTGAAGGTGACGCCGCTGCCGCCCGCGCCGGAGCTGTAACCGATGGAGTCGGTGTCCACGATGGACGGCTTCACGTCCTCGGCGGGGATGCCCAGCACTTCGGCGATGTGCATGGCCATCGCCGCCCGGCTCCCGCCGATGTCGGGCGAGCCCTCAACCAGGCTGACCGTGCCGTCCGGGGCGACGCTGGCCACGGCGCTGGCCGGCCCGGTGCCGTTGAACCATGCTCCCGCAGCCACGCCCCGGCCGCGCCAAGGGCCTGCCAGCGGCTCCGCCAGGTGCTGGTGTTGCTGGGCCGCCTGGAGAATTTCGACGAATCCTATCTTGCGGAAGGTCGGGCCGGTGGGCTGGCGCGACCCTTCCCTGGCCGCGTTGAGCAGCCGGAACTCCACCGGGTCCATCCCCAGCTGGTCGCAGAGCTCGTCGATGACCTGCTCGGCGGCGAAGGACGCGGCGGGAGAGCCGGGGGCCCGGTAGGCCGCCGACTTCTGCACGTTGGTCAGAACGTCGTATCCCTCGATGAACGAGTTGGGAATCTCGTAGGGCGCCAGCATGGTGCGGCAGCCCGACGGGACCGGCGAACCAGGGAATGCTCCCGCTTCATAGATGAGGGTGCAGTCCGCCGCCACCAGCTTGCCCTCGCTGGTGGCACCCAGCTTCACCCGGATGTGCGTCCCCGACGTGGGGCCGGTGCCGACGAAAACGTCGATGCGGCTCATCTGCATCTTCACCGGGCGGCCGGTCTTGCGGGAGAGGGCGGCAACCACCGGCTCAATGTAGCAACCGCCCTGGCCCTTCCCTCCGAATCCGCCGCCGATCTCCATGGGGATGACCTTCACCTTGGAGACGGGGAGACCGAGGATGCGGGCGGTGTGGTCGCGCAGGGCGAAGTGTCCCTGGCTGCTGGCCCAAATGGTAACGCTGTCGTCGCTGTTCCACTGGCCGGTGGCTGAGTGGGGCTCGATGTAGCCCTGGTGGACCGGCTTGGTGTGGAACTCCTGCTCCACCACCACGTCGGCCTGCTTGAACCCTTCCTCGGGGTCGCCCAGCCGGAACTCGAAGTGGTTGGAAACGTTGGTCGGCTGGTCAGGGTCCCCCCAACCGCCGGCCCGCTGGGCCGGGTTCGCCAGGGTGACCAGCCGCTCGTGCAGCGCTGGGGCATCGTCTTTCATCGCAGCGTCGGCGTCCAGCACCGGAGGCAGCACCTCGTAGTCCACCTCGATCAGCTCCATCGCCTGCTCAGCCAGGTGCGGGCTGGTGGCGGCGACGGCGGCGACGGCGTGACCCCGGTACAGCGCCTTCTCCCGGGCCAGCACGTTGCGGCTGTAGAACCCGTAGTTGACCGCGGCGCCTTCCTCCTGTTCCGACAGGTCAGGGGAGATGTCCGGCAGGTCGGCGGCGGTCACCACGGCCTCCACCCCGGGCAGGGCCAGCGCCTTGCCGGCGTCAATACTCCTGATGCGGGCATGGGCGTGGGGACTCCGCAGCATCTTGGCGTGGAGCATTCCCGGCAGGTGAATGTCGGCGGCGTAGCGGGCCCGGCCCATCACCTTGTCCGGCCCGTCGTGCCGCACCGGACGGGTCCCCACCACCTGGTAGTCCTGAGTCGAAATCACCATGTTCGGCTTGTAATCAAGCATCCTCGACCTCCCTGAGCATTGTTCACACGAAAACGGGAACTTTGGCAGCCACCCGCCGACCTATGCGGAGCCCGTCCCGGCCCCGCCGACGGTAGTTTGCCCTAATTTACCACAGGGGTGACAGGCAACGAGATGTCGTCCTGCCACCCAATCATGGTACTGGCCCGGTTCAGGGCAAGTTTCTAAGCCAGCGGAGTACCCGGTATGCTGTCATACCGGTCCCACTCGCCAATGACCCTTTCCTCGCGCATCCCCGCGATTTCCTCCTCGGAGTATCCCAGCAGGTCGCTGAGGATGTCTTCGTTGTGCTCTCCCACCCGGGGGGTTGAACCCACCACCGCCGGGGTCCGGCTGAAGTGCCAGAAGTCGCCCGAGACGGCGATGGTGCCGGCCAGGAAGTCGGGGACCTCCTGGTAAGCTCCCCGCTCCCAGGGATGGGGGTCCTCGGCCGCCTGCGCGATGGTATTGGCCGGCGATGCCACCACGTCGAACTTGGTGAAGTGGGCCGCCACCTCCAGGGGAGTCATATCCGAGATGAACTCGGTAATGGCCTGGGCGAGGAGGTCCTTGTTGGCGTTGCGGGCATGGCGGGTGACGAACCGCTCGTCCTCTTTCCATTCGGGCTTGTTGATGGCGTCGCAGACCCGGGGCCAAGGCGAGCTGGCGGGCAGGGTGACCAGGACCCAGCCGTCCTTGCAGGGGAAGATACCGCCTCCGCCGGCAACGCCCGCATCCACGCCCCTTTCCTGGGTTACCTTGGTGCCGTGGTAGGCGGTGATGGGAATTTCGGTGTAGCTGTACCCGGAATCGGCCAGGCAGACGTCAATGGACTGGCCCTCCCCGGAAACCTCCCGCTCCATCAGCGCGGCCAGGGTGCCGATGGCGGCGTGCAGGGCGGTGGTGCGGTCAATGATGGGGACACCGGTGCGGATGGGCGGCATATCGCGGGAGCCGGTGGTCATGGTGATGCCGGAGATGGTCTGCCCGATGGGGTCGACTCCAATCCGCTCCGAGTAAGGGCCGAACTGCCCGAAGGCGGATACGTTGACCATGATTATCTTGGGGTTGAGCTGCTTCAGGGTCTCGTAGTCAAACCCCATGGTCTGAATCGTCCCGGGCCGGAAGTTCTGCAGGAAAACGTCGGAGACTTTCACCAGCTCCCGCAAGACCTCTTTCCCCTTCTCGGTACGCAGGTCCATGCTCAGGCTCTTTTTCCCGCTGTTGTACTGGACCCAATAGGCGCTTTGCTTGCCGACCCAGGGCTGGCTGTAGCGGGTTTCCTCTCCCCCCAGCCGCTCGACCTTGATAACCTCGGCGCCCAGGCGGGCCAGCACCTGGGCGCACCTGGGGCCGGCCTGCTGCCGACCCAGGTCCAGTACCCGATAACCTTCCAGCGGAGACTTCCGATTTTGCATGGCATTCGACCTCACTTGATTATTAAAGGGGACTATACTGCCGCGCCGGACGGCAAGCAACTTTGCGGGGCTGCAAAGTCAGGTCCCCGAAGGAAATACGGTGGAAACGGTCGCTTACCGCCGTACTCCACCTCTGCCCACTACCGGCATCTCACCCTGCCGTTGGCCACCTGCGGGACCCCGTTCCTGGAGACCCTCTCCCTCCTGCGGGCGCGGCCGCTCCCCCCGCACCAGAGCCAGGACCATTCCCAGGGTGGTGCAGCAGCCCAGCGCGACGAAGGCCATCCGCAGTCCGGCGACGAAGGCGTCCGCCACCTGGGGCGAGACCGCGTCCAAGCTGGGCTCGACGCCCCGCATTCCCATTACGGTAACGACAATCGTCGTCGCCAGCGCGATGCTCACCACGTTGGCCGAGTTGCGGATGAGTTGGGTCAGGGCCGACACCACTCCGAAGCTGGACCGTTCCACCGCGCTGAAGATGGAACTGTTGTTGGGCGAGTTGAAGAACCCCAGCCCGGTGCTCTGGAGCATCAGCATCGCCACGATGAGGATGACGGGCGACCGCTCGGCGATGGTGCTGGCCAGGATGAACAGCGCCAGCGAGGTGATTGCCAGACCGCCCACGGTGAAAGTCCGCCACCCGAACTTGTCCGAGAGTCTCCCGCTGAGCGGGCCGCACACGATCATGCACACCGCGGCGGGAATGAGCAGCAGCCCCACCTCCTTCGGAGTCAGGCCCAGCACCCGCTGCAGGTAGAAGGGCACCATGAATCGCACCGCCGACATTCCGCAGAAGGAAAGCCATCCCGCCGCCACTCCCAGCGCCACCAGCTTCCGGCGGAACAGCCTCAGTTCCAGCATCGGAGACGGCACCCGCAGCTCCCACCACACGAAGGCCACCATCAGGGCCACTACCAGGAACGCTCCGCCGACCACAGCCAACGAAGTCCACCCCAACTGGTGACCGTTGCCCACCACCAGCAGGAACAGCAGGAGCATCGCTCCGGAAAGCGCCGCCCCCACCCAGTCGAATCCCCTGTTGTTATCCCGTTCATCCTCCTCCGATGGCCGCCGCTCCAGGATGAGCAGCGAGGCAATCATGATGAGGATGCCGAAGGGGATGTTGATGAAGAACACCCAGCGCCACCCCAGGGCGCTCACGAGCAGGCCGCCCAACGCGGGGCCGGCGATGGCTCCGCTGCCGACGACGCTCATGTTGGAACCGAGGGCCTTGCCCCTCTCCCGGGCCGGAAAGGATGAAATGATCATCGCCATGGCCAGCCCCTGCATCATGGCTGAGCCGATGCCCTGCAGGACCCGCCCGACGATGAGCATGGCCATGTCCGTCGCCAGGCCGGACACCGCCGACGCCACCAGGTAGATGGCCAGGCCGGCCACGTAGACCCGCTTCCGGCCCAGCACGTCGCCGAGGCGTCCCATGGGCAGCAGAAGGACGCTGATGGCCAGCGCATAGGCCACCACCACCCACTGCACGGTGGGCAGGTCCGAATCGTAGTAGGCTTCGATATCGGGCAGGGCAATCTGGACGCTGCCGTGGTCCACCACGGAAAAGAAAATCCCGGCTCCGATGGTGGCGAAGACCCACCACTTGTACCGGGGGCTGGCTCCTATGTGCTGCAGCATGACGTCACGAGCGGGCTCCGTCGCAGCCGGACCCGCCGGTTGGATAAGGTGTCAGGTTCGGGAAACACTGGGCCGGGAGTGGAGGTTGTGCGGACTGTGAAGAGGAAACGCAGAATATGCCTTCGCCCGTGCGCTGGTCGTGGTTCCTTGAGCCCGGCACACTATACCACCAACAGGTAACCGGCGGCGCCTCCGCAGAGACGGTCGGGTTGGCATCCCGGCTTGCCGGGGAACCGGCGCCGTGAAGCGTCTCGGTTGACGCCCCCCGGGCCGCCGTTTAACCTAAGGCGTCGCTTCCCGTACCCATCCGATGCTCCACCCAGCGTTCACCGGATAAACGTCTTGGTTCCAGCTGAACATAACGAGAAGGCCGTCGCAGAAGTCGCCCGCCTGTCCCGGGAAAATTTCGCCGGACGCGCTTCCGGGTACGACTCAGAATCCGCCTTTCCCTTCGACAACTACGCCGACCTGCGGGAGGCCGGCCTGCTGTCCCTCACGGTGCCCGAGGAATACGGAGGCCATGGCGTCGACCCGGCAACCTACGCACGGTGCCTCCTGGAAATGGCGAAGGGATGCCCGTCCACGGCGCTTACCTTCAATATGCACGCCAACGTCATCTCCGGGTTCATCAACATCCTGGCCAGCGAGGAACAGAAGCAGCGTTACTTCACCCAGGTTGTGGACCAGGGCGTGTTGTTCGCCTCGGTCACCAGTGAGCCGGATTCCAGCTTCCGCGACCGCTTCATCCTGCGCACCAGGGTTGCCAGGGAACCCGGCGGGTTCCGCTTCTCCGGGCTGAAGCATTTCTGCTCCCTGGGAGACGCGGCGGACTACTGCTTCGTATCCGGGGTGTTGGATGGAGCGGCCTCGGCCAGAGAAGGCTTGCTGGCAGCCCTGATTCCCCGCGGCGACCCCGGAGTGCAGGTCGCCGCTCCCTGGAACGCGACCGGGATGCGCGGCACCACCAGCCACACCATCGAGTACGACTGCCTGGTTCCCGAGAAGGCGGTCATCGGGAAGCCGGGACAGTTCTTTGACGCCGACTTTTCCGGGTTCGCCCTGGGATACGCCGCCGTCTACCTGGGCATCGCCGAGTGCGCCTACGAGCACATCGTGGAGTACGCCAGGAACCGGATCATCGCGCCCGCCACCGAGCCATTGGCCCACCATCCCCTGACCCAGCGCAGCATCGGCGAGATGGCTACCAGTCTTCGCGCCGGACGGCTGCTCCTCATGGACGCCGCCGAGGCCAAGGCTTCCGGGGACAAGGATGCGGCGACCATCGCCATCAACCAGGCCAAGTACTTTGCCGGGGAGCTGGGAGTGTCCGTGACCACCCAGGCGATGCGCCTGGCCGGCGGGAGCGGGTTCCTGAAGAGCAGTCCCCTGGAACGGTGGCACCGGGACTCCCTGGCCGGACCGGTCATGCCTCCGGCCAACGACCGTTGTCTGGAGACCATCGGGAAGCTGGTCTGCGGTCTCGAAGCCGCAACGCTGGAGATAGAATAGCCCTAGCAATGCAACAGAATGCAACAGGCAACAGAAGGAGAGCCACATGACCCAGAACAGCCACGCCACCCAGCCCATCGGCGCCACCATCCTCGTTGTGATGATGGAGGTGGACCCGGCCGACGACGAAGTTTTCAACAAGTGGTACGACGAGGAGCACCTGCCCGAGCGCATGTCCATCCCCGGGTACATCAGCGCCCGCCGGTTCCGTCTGGAAGACGGCGACGAGCTGAACCGGGGCGGCGTCCTTCGCTACCTGTGCATCTGGGAGCTGGAGGACGAAAGCCCGCTCCAGTCCCAGATCTACAACGACCAGAACGCCAATCCGACGCCCACCAAGGAAGCGGCCGGCGAGGTGGTCAAGCAGCGGGCGCGGGGCCTGTACCGGCAGATAACCCCGGCCGTCGGAGCCTTCACCGACAAGGCCGGGTACACCTACCCCGACGGGCGGCGGTACGCGGGGGTCTGATATAGCCAGCAATGGTTATAACCAAATCTGTTGACACAACTAGGTCTTGCGGGTTAAATTAGTCCATGCCGGTTCATCCAAGCGATTTCGAGTACCAGTTTTCGCCAAGCTCACTGGTGGAATTGCGCGGCAGTTTGGGGGTCTCCCAAGCTAACCTTGCGGAAAAAATGGGTGTTCCCGTGAACACCGTTTCACGTTGGGAACGGGGGGAAACAACCCCGGACGCAAATTCATTGGCAGCAATCTACTCAATCGCGATGGAAAACGGTGCACCAGTAACGTTCTTTCGGAAGGGGTTTGACATGGTGAGTGTAATGAAAAACCCGCTCAACGGCAGGAAAACTCTTAACAGGCAGCGGTCCAGGCTAGTGATGCTCTGGGATTTTCAGAACGTTCCGCTGAACCCTGAGAGTGCCCGAGATGCCTGGTTCTACATGGACAAATACCTGGGCATTGCTTTCCCTGGTGTAGGGCATTGGGAGTTGCGTGTCTATTCATCTCACGAACACCGGAAAGCCGTTGAGGAACTGTACTACTTTGATAACCAACTGGTCTGGGGTAATGCCGACAACCAAATGATCCAAGATATCCGCAACCTCTGCGGCTTGCCCCGAACCAATTACTTGGGTGCACCTGCGGTTGTTAGACCAACCCGCACCACCATCTCTGATGCGCTCACCCAAGGAATCGCGGTTAGCCGGGGGATTGTTTTCAACCCAAGCCGAGATCACGATCCCAAGGACACGGTCTTGGTCTTCGTTTCCAAAGACGCCGGCTTTTCCGACATCCTGAAAGAAGCCCGTGAGGCAGGAGTGGACGTCTATTTGTGGGCTCCTCCGGGGTGCAGTCAGGAATTGCTGAATGGGACCGTCAAGGGCAACATCATCCCTTGGGGTCACCCCAAACGCGTGGTGTCGGAAGACAATCTCCGGCCTTCCCGGAGATAGCCCACCCCGACTGCCACCGCTTTACACGCTGCCGTTAAGGGGCCGGGGCGGGCTAAATCCGCGTCAGCCGCAGGACCTCGCCGATGTCCTCGACCTCTTCCAGCTTCCACAGCCTGGCGAGAAGCTCGTCGGTCTGGTCCGGGGAGAGCAGGTCCTTGGCGAGGGAGCGGAACTTCTGCTCCACCTCGGCATCGGTCATCGGGTTCTTGTAGTGCCCCTTGTGGTAGGGGACTTCGGCGGAGTAGGTCTGGCCAGACTTGGTGACCACGTCCACGAAGCAGAGCATCGCTTCCGGGACCCGCCGCTCCGCCTCCTCTGACGCCTCGACCTTGACCCGGCTGGTCAGGTCCAGCAAACGCTCGTCGAAGATGAACCGGTCGTCGAAGTGGCCCTGGTCCACGTAGCCGTGGGTCAGGGCGACGGCGGTGGTGTAGGGCATGGAGTGGTCGGCCGTTTCCCGGGTCTGGGGACGCCACTTCTCGTCGTCGCCGGCCATGATGTCGATGGCTTTCTGGAGGGTCCGGATCTTCACCTCGGCGATGTCGTCCACGTTCACCTGGGGCATCTGGTCCCGGCACTCCAGCGCTCCCTGCACCACCGTCTGGGAATACTGCCCCAGCGGGAACCGCTTGATGCTGCACTCGGCGATCTTGAAGGGCTGGCCGTTTCCGCCGAAGGCTTCCAGCTCATAGGCTCCCCGGGAAACTCCGCGGAAAAACCCGAACTCCCCTTCAAAAATGGGAGCCGGGCCGGTCAAACCCCGCTGGGCCAGCATGGCGGCGAACACGGCGTTCCGGCTGGCGTTGGCATAAGCGCACCCCTTCCAGTGAGACAAGGAGCCGACCCGGGTCTGCCCCAGGGCGATGTTGGGCACCACTCCGAGGTTTACGGCCTGCTCCGTCAACTCCGGCGACAGTCCCAGGGACCGGGCAGCCCCGACCACGCTGGCGATGCAGCCGTTGGTGACGTGGTCGAACCCCTCCGCCCGGATGGGAGCGGCGTCTCCCAAACGGCAGAACACCTCGTAGGCGATGACCGTGGCCGTTATCGCCCGGCGTCCGCCCAGACCCGCCAGCTCGGTGGCCGACAGGACGGCGGCGATGCTGTCGCTGGGGTGGCCGGACTCATTGCTGGTGTAGCCGTCGTTGTAGTCCAGGTACCGGATCATCACCCCGTTGGCGAAGGTCGCCAGGTCCGGGCTGGTGGTCTGGCCGCTGCCGATGATGGTGCAGGGATTGGCGCTGGTTACGGTTCCGGCCACGTCCCGGGCAATCTTGCTGGGCTCACTGGTGTAGCCGCCGATGGCACATCCGATGGTGTCGATAATCATCCGCTTGGCCAGGTGCACCACGTCTTCGGGATAATGCCGGAAGTGCGTCGCGGCGGAATACTCGGAAAGGCGTTCAGCGATGGTAGGCATTGGTTCGCTCCTTGAAGTGTCATCCTTAATTTGGCTTCACCGGCCAGCGTAATCCAAGGGATTGGGGTTGTCTATGCGGCGTCCATGGGAAGTAGCGGTTCAATGTATTGAAGCAGCGCAGGCACGTCCTGCATTATTGCATCCAAAACCCTCTCCAAGTTAACAACATCATACCCGTGAATCAGACGGTCACGCATTCCAGCGATTTCCGACCACGGAATCTCAGGATGGGCTTCCCGGAAACCGTCCGATAAACGCTTGACCGCTTCACCGAGAATTGCGAACTGGTACAGCACAGCCGACCGGGTAAGTGCATCCTGCTCGAATCCAGATACATCCATGTCCTGGGAAAAATCAACGATCAACCGGGCAGCATGGGCTATCTGCAGGAGGGTTCCTTTATCCCGACTCATAGACCAACTCGGCTGAGTCCAGGATGCTCCGACGAATAATCCAGTTCGGGCTGCTTTCAACGCCCCGTTTGCTCACCAGGTCAACCTTGCGCCCCAGCAACCCTGTCAATTCCCGCTCCATGGCAACATGGTCCAGCAGGCTGCGGTTGGGGGCGGGCCCGTACCGTACCAGCAGGTCAATGTCGCTGTCCGGGCCGAAGTCGTCCCGCAACGCCGACCCGAACAGTGATAGCTCGATGATGTTCCAGCGCCGGCAGAAGTCCTCCAGTTCATCGTTTGAGATGCCCAGCCGGGCGCGTATTTCCTCCCGCATTGCCAACCCTCTCCTCGGAAGATTCCTCGGAAGATTCGGCTTGAATCCCCCGGTCATCCCCCAATCCGGTCCAGGAAATTCTGCAGCAAGTCCTTCCCCACCGGGGTCATGATGGACTCGGGGTGGAACTGGACGCCCTCCACCGGATGCTCCCGGTGGCGCAGGCCCATGATCAAGCCGTTGTCCGTCCATGCCGTGACTTCCAGGGAGTCGGGCACCGTCTCCGGGTAGACCACCAGGGAGTGGTAACGGATGGCCTCGAAGGGGTCGGGCAGGCCGTTCAGCACCCCTTTCCCGGTGTGGTGGACCATGGACGTCTTGCCGTGACGGATTTCCCCGGCCCGGTCCACCGTCGCGCCGTAGACTTCTCCGATGCACTGGTGCCCCAGGCATACTCCCAGCGTGGGAATCTCCGGCCCGAAGCGGCGGATGGCGTCCATCGAGATACCAGCTTCCCTGGGAGTGCATGGGCCGGGCGAAATTATCAAGCCCTGCGGGGACATGGCCTCGATGTCCTCCAGGGTAATCTTGTCGTTCCGCACCGTCTCCACCCCGGCGCCCAGCTCGGAAAGGTACTGGTACAGGTTGTAGGTGAAGCTGTCGTAGTTGTCGATGAGCAACAGCATCAGAGAAGCTCCACGAACTCCAGCCAGTTTCCGTCCGGGTCCTGGGCATACATCACCTTGCGGAAGAGGTTGCCGTTCTCGTCGTAGTTGGGCGCGGGCGGGTTGACAGGACAGAGTCCCTTCGCCGACTTTTCCGCGTGGAAGGCATCAATGTCCTCCACATAGAAGGCCAGGTGCGCCGCGCCCAGGTCGTTCCGGTTGATCCCGCCGGGGCCGCTGGGCGGGTTGATGTACTGGATCAGCTCCAGCTGGTGTCCCTCGCCCAGGTCCACGAAGGCCCCCTTGATGTGGGCGCCGTCGAACCCCAGCACCTGGTCGATGAACTCTCCCTGGCGCTCCATCCGCATCGCGACCCGGAACCCCAGGACATTGGTGTAGAAATCCACCGCCTCCTCCACGTCATCCACGATGAACCCGGTGTGAAACATTGACTTGAGCATGACCCTTTCTCCTTTCCCGTATCCGGGAGCATCTGCCGGCGGCTGGGCTAGATAGCGACCCGTCCCTCGGCCACGTCAATCGCCCGCATCAGCGCCCCGGACTTGTGGATGGTCTCCATGTATTCGTCCTCCGCCACGCTGTCCGCCACGACGCCGCCGCCGGCCTGCACGTACATCATGCCTTCCTTGTAGACCCCCGTCCGCAAGACCAGGGCGGTGTCCATGTTGCCGGAGAAGCTGAAGTAGCCCACCGCGCCGCCGTAGGGACCGCGCTTTTCCCCCTCCACCTCGGCTATTATCTCCATTGCGCGGATTTTCGGCGCTCCCGACACCGTGCCGGCCGGGAAGCAGGAGCGGAGGGCGTCGTAGGGAGTCATGTCCGGCTTCAGCTCCCCCTCGACGTGGGACACCAGGTGCATGACGTGGGAAAACCGTTCCACTTCCATGAGCTGGGTCACCGACACCGTGCCCGGAACGCTGACGCGCCCAATGTCGTTGCGGCCCAGGTCCACCAGCATGATGTGTTCCGCCCGCTGCTTCTCGCTGGTCTTGAGCTCGACCTCGTTGGCCCGGTCCTCCCCGGGAGTCTTTCCCCGGGGCCTCGTTCCGGCGATGGGATGGGTGGCGGCGATGCCGTTCTCAACCTTGACCACGGTCTCGATGGCCGCGCCGACGATCTGGAACCCTTCCAGGTCCAGGTAGTACATGTAGGGCGACGGGTTCACGCTCCGCAGCGCCCGGTAGACCTGGAAGGGATGGGCGTCCGTCCTCCGGGAGAACCGCTGGGAGTTCACGACCTGGATGATGTCCCCGGCGTAGACGTACTCGATGCACTTCCCGATGACGCCGGCATACCGCTCCGGGGTGAAGTTGGACTCCACCGGCGCTCCCCCCGTGGCCCCGAAGTTGCCGTTGTTCAGTTCGGGCGGCAGCGTGAGGGGCTGGGAAAGCCGGTCCACCATCTCGTCGATGCGGGCGGTGGCCTCGGCGTAGGCCTTCTCCACGTCGCCGCAGAGGTGGGCATGGCTGACGACCTTGATGTCGTGGCGCAGGTGGTCGAAGATGAGGATGGTCTCCCCGAACATGAACACCGACTCCGGCAGTCCCTGGGGGTCTTCGGGCATGGGCGGAACCCTCGGCTCGAAGTAGCGGATGGCGTCGTAGGCGACATAGCCCACCGCTCCGCCGTGAAACCCGGGCAGACCGTCCACTGGGATGAGCTCGTACCGAGCCATTTCCTCTTCCACCAGGGTCAGCGGATCAACCTCGCCTTCCGGCAGACCTGCCCCGGTCTTGATGACCTTGTAGGGCTCGGCGCCGATGAAGCTGTACCGGCCCAGCCGCTCCCCGCCCTCCACGCTTTCCAGCAGGTAGGAGTAGGGGCCGCGAGCCACTTTCAAATAGGCCGAGACGGGCGTCTCCAGGTCGGCGTTGATGGAGCGGTATACCGGCACCAGGTTGCCCTGGTGGGCCATGCTTTTGACTTCTTCCAGGGATGGGTAGTACATCAGGTTTAGCTCAGCTCCTCTACAAAAAGATAGCCCCGTCCACAAGGGACGGGGCTATCCGTGTTGCCACCCTCTTTGCCGACTTGCTCCCGGGCGTAGACGGAGCGTCGTCGGCTTCTCAACCGGCGGAGAGGCCCTGAGTCTACCTGGCCTCTGTGCCGCGGGCCCTTAACGCGGCCCAAGCGTCCCGGCCTACTGGGATGGACGGCTCTGCCGAAGAATGCCTGCCCACCGGTTCAACCTGCGGCTCCGGGGTCCATTCCCTCCTCCGCGCCTGGCGCCGGCTCTCACCTTACCCGGCTCTCTGTGCCTCGCTGGAAGAGCTACTACTCCCCATCGCAGCCTTTGCAAATTCAAATGTCAGCTTCGAGTATAGGAGCGCCCTTCCGGCAGTGTCAACAAAGAGACCGGCGGCCTTCTGCCGGGTTGGCGATTCTCCTAGACGACGATGTTCCGGTCCTGCAGCTTCTCGTCGTTCACCACCTCGTAGATCTCCAGCTCGTAGGAGGTGAGAAGCGCCTGCATCTTGGCGTTGTTGGTGCGGACGGCTTCGGGAATCTTCTGCCGCCAGTTGGGGGCGATGCTGTCCTGGGTCCACTCGGCGTAGGCAACGTCGACGCTGCCCGCCAAGCCGGGCCCGCCCACGGAGATGGTGGCCTTGGGACGGCCGTTCTCCTCATAAGCGGCGCAGATCTTGGAAAGGTAGGCGGCGACTTCCCAGGCTTTCCCCGGCTGGGTCCTGGCAATCCTTCTCAGCAGATACATCGGTTGACCTCCAATCGGTGTTGGGAATTAGCTCCCGGCCCATTATAGGCCCCGGCCCAAACTTCAGCCAACACTAGCCGGCCCCTTCCCTACGGCGTCAGCAGAATCTTTCCGGTGGTCATCCGTCCCTCCAGCCGGCGGTGGGCCTCGGCGGCTTCGGAAAGGGGCAGCTCCAGGCCGATGTGCAGCTTCAGATCGCCGGACTGCACCCAGCCCAGACATTCGTCCGCCCGCTGGAGCAGTTCGTCCCGGGTCGCCGTGTAGTCTCCCAGGCCGGGGCGGGTCAGGAAAAGCGACCCGTTCCGCAGGACGCCCGAGTCGATGGGCCCGACAGGACCGCTGGCCTGGCCGTAGAACACCATGTGGCCCCGCCGCCCCAGGCACTTGATGCTGTTGTCGAAGGTGGTGCGCCCCACCGCGTCGAAGACGATGCGGATGCCATCCCCGCCCGTGGCCTTCCTGATCTCTTCGGCGAAGTCCGCTTCGGTGTAGTTGATGGTCACGTCGGCCCCGGCGTCCCGGGCCAACTGCGCCTTGTCCTCGGTGGAAACGGTGGTAAAGACGTGGACTCCCACTTTCTTCAGCATCTGGATGAGGAGCAGCCCGACGCCGCCCGCTCCGGCATGGACCAGAGCGGCATCCCCCGGATTCAAGCGGGTTATCCCGAAGGTCAGAAAGTGGGCGGTCATGGCCTGGAGCATGGTCGCCGCCCCGGTGGCGAACTCCACGCCGTCGGGCAGGCGCACCAGCAGCCACGACGGAACGACGGCCTCCTCGGAGTAGGAGCCGGTGTGCATGGCGTAGGCCACCCGGTCCCCCACCGACACCTCGGTTACGCCCTCGCCCACCGCCTTGACCACGCCCGCGGCCTCCCGCCCCGGCGTCCACGGCAGGCTGGGCGGAGGGTTGGTCCCCTTCCGGCTGGAAACGTCGGTGTAGTTGACCCCGATGGACCGGATATCCAGCAGCGCCTCCCCGGGGCCGGGGGATGCTTCGGGGACATCCTCGTACTTCAGGACTTCCGGGCCGCCAACTTCGTGGGCTCTGACCGCTTTCATCGCATATCCTCCCGGTTATGGTGGATGGGGACTTTGTTGGGACTCTCTGCCTTGGGATAAACAGTGCCTGGATGGGCTATCCCCCCAGCACCGAGGCCATGCCGGTGACGTTGACGATGTCTTCCAGGCCCCGGAAGCTGTCGATGGCCTCTTCAATATGGTCGGCGGGAAGGATGTACCGGGAGCAGTACAGGAACTTGGCGTCCATCTCCTCCCGGTCCAGGGGAAGCTGCGGGTATCCCCGGGCGTACTCGGCCCGGTGCCGCAGGATGCGCCCGTCGGCCAACTCCACCACCACCGTGCTGGGGTTGGGGATCAGCCGGGTGGCGGTTTCCGACGCCTCCACCGTCACCCGGTCCATGGCCTGCCGCACATCCGAGTCCTGCACCGCCAGATCGGAGAAATGGTCGATAAGGGGGTGTCCGTGAAGCAGGGTAGCCGCCGCGATGTAGCTGAGGCACGCCTTGGCCTCGGCGCCGTCGGCCGGAGTGGGATAGGGCAGCGCAGCCAGAGCCTCCTCGGTCACGCCCACGTGGACCGACGTCACATCGGAAGCCTGGATCTGGTACTGCTGCATCAACTGGAGCAGAGCCTCCACGGTGGTATGGCTGGCGGTGGCGCAGGGATAGAACTTCATGGTGACGCCGGGGTCCATGACGCCGTAGGGGTTGCCCAAGCCGCTGAAGAACCGGTCCGCTCTTTCGGAATCAGCCTGCCCGGCTCCCCAATGGGTGTCCAGCCAGCCTCCGGCCGCTTCCAGCGCTCCTGGTGGGGCCGGGATGCCCTGCTGGGCCAGCATCCCGGAGATTACCCCGGTCATGGCGGCCTGCCCCCGCTGCATCGCCCTCGCTCCGGTGGGAAGGACGCCTGCGCCGCCCCCCGCAGCCCCGCAGGCGAGCCCCAACGCGTTTTCCGTCTCTGCAATATCCAATCCCAGCACGGCCGATGCGGCGCAAGCAGCCCCGATTGCTCCCGCAGCCCCGCTTGATATTGACTTGGATGGAACGCTCCACCAGCTGTCCGCGCCGTTCCCCTCCAGCTTGGCGATGACCTCGCAGCCGAGCACATACGCCGCCAGCACGTCCGCGCCCGGCGACCCGTTCATCTCACCCAGGGCCATCACCACCGGGAACACCGCGCCCGAAGGATGGATCCCCCTCCCGGCGATTTCGTCGTCGAAGTCCAGCAGATGAATCATCGTGCCGTTGGCCAGCGCCGCGTACACCGGGGAAGACCGCAGCCCCATCCCGATGATGGTGCACTTCCCGTTGCCCTGCATATCCTGGACAAATTTCGTGATGGTGCGGCTCTCCGGCTGGGCGGCGGCAGCAAGGGCCACCGCCGCCGCGTTGACCATCATTTCCTTGGCCCGCTCCGCCACGTCCGGCGGCAGCGGCGGCCCACCGGAAAAGCCATGCACGTATTCGGCCAGGCGCCGGGTGAAACCCATTTAGCTCTCCTGCTGGAAGGAACGCTGGATTAGCAGCGCCGGTTCAGCCCAGGTAAATTGCCTGACGGTACCGGGGAGTTGGCGCGGGCTTTCCAGCAAACTCAGCAGCTTCCAGCCAGGCCGTCCTTGCCCGGGTCACTTCGGCGAGAGCCTGTTCCGGCGTGCTTCCGAAGGCGGAGCACGACTCGAGGTCGGGAATGTCCGCGATATAACAGCCATCTTCTTCGCTGTGGAAGATATTGATGTGATAGTCTTTCACAGTTTGTCACCTGACCGAAGGCTACGACGCCTTACTGCCCTAGCCGCTTGTGCCAATGATAACTTTTTCGCAGGCGGCGGGTCTACAAAGAAAGTGTAGGCGTCAAGATATCCGAGTCCGACAATTCACCTCGCTGCATTGCCGGCCGGCGTAAGCCCGGCAGGACGCCGTCTACTTTCCCCGTCGCTTGTGATGTATTATGGGACTCACACTGCCAGCGGGTGCTATTCGCGGCAGCCCGCCGGACACACACCTTAACCCGAACAGGAGTCATCCGACCATGAGCTACGAGTTCATCAAGACCGACCAGACCGACCGCGTCGCCATCATCACCCTCAACCGTCCCGAGGTCCTCAACGCCCTGAACATGGGGTTGTCCCGGGAGCTGGACCAGGCCATCTCCAGCATGGAGGAGGATGAGGACGTTGGCGCCATCATCATCACCGGGTCGGGAGAGCGCGCTTTCTCCGCCGGGGCAGACATCCACGAGAACCGGGAGCGCACGGCGGAGGAGCGGGAGGAGGCCCAGAAGGAACGCTCGGAGTACACCTGGCACCTCACCACCTCGGTCAAGCCCATCATCGGCGCCATCAACGGCCTTTGCTACGGCGGCGGCACCGTCATGGCCACCGCCATGGACTTCCTGGTGGGATGCGAGAAGACCAGCTTCCGCTTCCTGGCCGTCAACTACGGGCAGATGAACGCCACCTGGAGCCTTCCCCGCCTGGTGGGAATCAACCGGGCCAAGGAGCTGCTTTTCAGCGGCCGGGAGGTTTTCGCCGACGAGGCTTATCACATCGGTCTGATCAACCACCTGGTGCCCAGCGAGCAGCTCCTGGACAAGACCGTGGAGGTTGCCGCCGGCATTGCCAAGAACCGGGCGGTCGGCGTCGCCAACATCAAGCAGATGCTCCTGGAGCACAGCGGACAGCCGCTGGAGGACCAGTTCTGGGCTGAAATCAACGCCCGGGGAGGCCGCTTCCAGGGCCTCTCCGTCGAGGACGGGTTCCGCGAATTCCTCGACCGCAAGGGCCGCAAGCCCCGCGTTTCCTAGAGCGAAGGGACAACCCCAGCCGGACAAACAACAATCCCCCGGCGGCAACGCCGGGGGCTTGCATTGGTTCATCAAACAGGCGGGCATAGGCACTTGCCGTTGCCAGTCTTCCCCTCTAGGATAGGCTCATGAACGTATCCATCAGCCAACGGAACTTGGAACGCATTAAACGCAAGGTGGCGTCGGGAAGATACTCCTCCCTCGATGATGTCTTGGATGACGCTCTAGCTTTGCTGGATGAACGAGACTCGGCTTTGGAATGGGAATTGGCCGACACCAAGGAAAAACTGCTCCAAGGACTAGCTGAGGCGAAATCCGGTCAATCCGTTCCTGCGGAGCAGGTGTTTCAAGAGCTTCGCCGGCGTAACGCGGATGCCGGAAAGAACCGTTTATGAACCGTTGCGGCTTCTCGCCGCGTGCGGAGTCCGACCTACGCCAAATCCATGACTTTATTGCCCCAGACAACCCGTCAAGTGCTCTGCGGCTGATTGAGCGAATTGAAGAGGTCTGCAATCGTTTGGCCGAACACCCCAGCCTGGGAGTTGCCCGGCCTGAACTGTCACCGGAAGCGCGCAGTTTTGCAGTACCCGGCACCCGCTACCTAATCTTCTACCAAGCCAACGAGAATGGGATCCAGGTCCTTCATGTTCGCCACGGGAGCCGGGGCCTTGTTCGTTGGTTCGAATAGCCTGGACCGAAAGACTATGCCCCACCCTGTCCCTCCCCTCGGCCGCCGCCGGGACAACCCCGACACCACTGCTCCCGACGGGTCGGAAATCCGATTCCTCATCGATGCAGGACATGGCGCCGTCCGTGCCAGCGCGGTGGAAGTAACCCTTCCCGCCGCACAGGTTTCCCGGCCCGTCCGTCACCGGACCGTCGAGGAAGTTTGGTATATCCTCGGCGGCGTTGGACAGGTCTGGCGCTGCCCGCCGGATGCCACGCCGGAGAGCGTTCCTCCAATGGATGTGGCCCTTGGAGATGCCCTGATCATCCCCACCGGGTGGGCCTTCCAGTTCGCCGCCGCGACGGACGCTTCCCTCCGGTTTCTCTGCGTCACCATGCCTCCCTGGCCGGGCGAGGACGAAGCCCAGCCCGCCGACCCAGGTGGATTGGGGCCTGCCACCGTCTAGCCGCGAATGCTCCCCAGTCCATATAATCCGGGTCAGCACAAATGGAAGGAATACCTGCAATGACCAGCCAATCAGCCAACGTGGTCGTCATCGGCGGCGGCGTCAACGGCGCCAGCACCGCCATGCACCTCGCCCGCATGGGCGCGGGAAAGGTGCTACTGGTGGAGAAGGGACACCTGGCCGGCGGGGCCAGCGGACGCTCCGGCGCCATGGTCCGTGAGCACTACCTCCATCCGACCCTGGTCAGGATGGCCATGGAAGCCAGCGACATCTTCCACCACTGGGAGGATGCCGTGGGCGGCGATGCCCGCTTCATTCAGACGGGGCGCCTGCTGCTCTGGGGCCAGAACGACGCCGAGGCAGTGCGGGCCAACGTCGCAATGAACCGCTCCCTGGGCGTGGAAATCGAACTCCTGACTCCCTCGGACATTGCCGAGATCCTTCCCAGCCTGAACACCGAGGGCGTTGCCGTGGGGGCCTACGAGCCCAACTCCGGCTACGCCGACCCCATGGCCACCACCTACGCCTATGCCCGGGCGGCCCAGGACCGCGGGGCCGAAATCCGCACCGGGTGCGCCGTCACCGGCATCAGGACCGCCGGAGGGAAGGCCGTTGGCGTGGACACCGATGACGGCGTGATAGAGGCCGACGCGGTGGTTGCCGCCACCGGCCCCTGGGTCAACCGGCTGGCCGCTCCGCTGGGAGAAACCCTGCCGGTGACGCCCATCCGCGTCCAGATGGTACACCTGCGGCGGCCGCCGTCCCTGGAGTCGCTGGATACCGCCGTTATCGACAACACGACCGGGGCGTACTTTCGCACCAACGCCGGTTTCAAGACCCTGGTCGGCGGCGAGGCGCCGGGTGACCTGGAAGAGGTGGTGAACCCGGACGCCTTCGGCCTGAACGCCGACCACGACACCATTACCCGTTACTGGGACCGGGCCAGGTTCCGCTTCCCGGAGTTCGCCGCCGCGACCCAGATGGGGGGTTACGGCTCCCTCTACGACATGACGCCGGACGGCAACCCGGTCCTGGACAAGTCAGCGGCTGTTGACGGCCTCTACTGGGCGGCCGGTTTCTCCGGCCACGGCTTCAAGCTGTCTCCCGTAACGGGGCGAATGGTGGCCGAGCTGGTCATGCACGGGGAGTGCAAGGACCACCCGGTCGGCGACTTCCGGGCGAGCCGCTTTGATGAGGGCGACCTTCTGACCGGCGACCATCCCTACGAAGGGCGGGCCCACCAATAATGGACCCGGTCAACGTATCCGCTTTCTTCCCCAACACGGAACGACAGCAAAGTCAGGGAGATTAGCTTATGGGGGGAGAGTGGGGATATGGAAGCGGCTGACATAACCCCCCGGCGGATAAGGCCAGAGGCGTAGCGCACATCCACCGCTGCGGCCCGATGCGCATAGCCCGCATCCCGGCGTGGTGCCCCAACCGTTATTGCGGTTGACCCGACGGCAGCCTGCCGTCAGTTGGAGTCCGGGGGAGTTGACGCCGGTTGTTCGGACAGGACTTCCAGCAGTCGATAGCCGAATTTCGATGATTCCGGCGGCGGGGTGGAAACGCCGGGCATGAGGTCGTACTTCTCGACCCGCAACCTGTATTCGTAGCCGTGTTTCCGGTCGAAGTCTTCGATGTTGCCGTAGTAGGGTTGATCGTCAACAACAATGCATGCTGCGGTGATGGGGGCGTTTTCGCGGCATTGGACCCGCCAGGGGCCGACGGTTATCTCGGCCGCGGCAGCCGGGGCGGGAGTTTGCGACAGGACCTCGAGCAAGCGCCGGGAACCGTCCGCATATAGCTCGTAGCGGATCCGGTACTCATGGCCAGCGCGGAACTCGAACCCGGATATGGCGCCCCACTGGGGAGTTCCGTCGACCAGCAGGCAAAGCTCGTCCGATCCGGGACAAGTGACTCGGGAGGGGGCAACCGTAGCTTCGGTCACTTCCCCGTCTGCCCGGGTCTTGGTGAGTTCTTCAATTAGCCGGTATCCGTAACGGCCGGCATCTTGCGGAGGCTCAGCCTGCCCGGGGAAGGCGTCGTAGCGTTCGATGCGCAGCCGGTATTCATGGCCGGGCTCGTGGGTGAACCCGTCGATCTCGCTATAGAACAGCTGGCCGTCCACCACCAGGCACATGCGCCGGAATGGCCCGTAGCATTCCTGCCGGGCCGGGCCGACGGATACCTCCAGCGTTTCGCTGACCTTATCTGCGGATGGAGCCAGGGTTACCGCCAGCCTTTCCCTGGCGTCTTCTGACGATGTGCAGGCGATGGCGGCGAGTGTGGCAGCCAATATCAGGCCCAGCAGCGTGAGTTTCATGTTTCCGGCTGAGAGAATCCCGTTGAATGCCAGTCCTTCCAACACTGAGGGCTGCCAGGATGAGTTGGAGCGAGGCACCGGAGCCGTAACCAATGGGCTACTACTTCTCAAAGACGGTATCCTGCTTGCCCGGGATGGCGAGGTTCTGGATGCGGCGGTCGTCCAGCGGGGACGTTTCGGGTTTGTCGAAGGGGGTCTCGGCGTGGAAATGGGCCAGGTATTCGGCGAGGGAATCCTGCTCCCCGCCGGGGGAGGAAAACCCGGCCAGCTCCGGCCCAATGTCCACCGGCCCATCGATAACCCCGTTCCCGTTGGCGTCAGGGAAGTCCGGGTCCAAGGGGTTGTACTGGCCCGATTCTCCCTTCAGGTCAATTCGGGACGGGCTGGGGGAAGGGAAGGGGTAACCATCCCCCTGGTTGGCCAGGAAATCCACCGTGACCATTTTGACGGGCCGCGAGGGGTCGCCGGTCAAGTCTCCGTCCACCACCACCCGGTCAAGCACAGCGCCGTCATCGCCGACAATGGAGAGGGAAACGATGCGGTCGCCCAATGGCGAGTTGGGGTCGAAGCTGAACCGCATCCCGGCAACCTGGGGGAACTGCCCCCCGGCTGCCGTACCCACACCCTCGAAGCCGACGGAGTGTTCCATCAGCTGATGGAACTGTTCCGCAGTGAGGGTGAGGAGGGTCAGCCCGTTGTCGAAGCGCAGGGTGCCCTCGATGTCGAACTGGGAAATGTCGCCGGAGCGCTTGCCGGCTTCCGGGACCGCCAGGGGAGGCAGGAACAGGGCATCGGACTCGCTGGTGGCGCCGGGGGGTTGGACGACGGCGCCGATGTGGTCGCGGATACCGCCGCTGTTCTTCAGGGAGACGGCCACTTCAGGGTCAACCAGGCGGGCCATCCACAGGTTGGCGTCGGCGATTAGGCTGCCCAGGTTGGTCTCCTGGGTACGCACGTCGCCGCGCCGCCCGGCCAGGTATACGGAGGTGCGGCCGTAGATGTTGGCGTCCCGGCCCCCCAGGACCACGCGGAGGGATTCGGCGATGCGGGACACTTCGGGGATGGGACGGCCAGCGAAGGGCCGGCCTTCCCGCCGCTCGGTGGCGTAGGCACCGCTGACGTGGGGGTTGACGGATTCCGGGAGGATCTGCCCCCGGGCGTTGAAGTCCACCACCAGCCGGCCCAGGTAGCGGTAATCGCCGCCGGTGTTGACCACCAGGACCGGGCCTCCATTGGCGGAGTTGAAGACCAGCGGGTACTCTCCGGCGCTCTCGTCCCCGGTCCACAGCCGGTCGGTGTCATCGGCGAGGATGGTGTTGGAGCCGCCGGCGACTATGATGTCCACGCCCTCGAGCAGGCCCGCCAGCTCTGTCTCGACGGAGATGAGCTGCATGTGGGAGAGGAGGATAATCTTGTCAATGCCCTGGGCCGCCAGCGCGTCCACCTCTTCCTGAATGACGGCGGCCAGCGCGGCGATGCCCGAGTCCGGGGGCGGCAGGACGGTGACGTGCCCGGACTTGGTGAGCCGCTTCAACCCGGGGGTGGTCGCGCCGACGATGCCGATGCGCTGTCCGCCGACGGCGACAACCGCGCTGGGCGCCACGCTACCGGCAACCAGGCCCGCTTCCTGGCCGCCCGGAACGGCCAGTCCGGCCAGGTTTCCATCGTCCTGGAACAACAGGTTGGTGGAGAGGTAGGGAAAGGACGCCCCGGGATAGGTCCCGTCCTCGCCGGCCTCGTAGCTTATGGCGGAGGCAAAGACGCCGGTGCCCTGGTCCAGCTCGTGGTTGCCCAGGGCGGACGCCTGGAAGCCCATGGCGTTGAGGAGGGCGATGTCGGCGCGTCCCCTTCCGGGCACCCCAAGCACGGGGGCGGTGGACTGGGAGGCGGCGGCGAAGTAGCGGGGGCCGGGGATGAAGTTGTCGCCGGAGCTGAGGACCAGGGTGTTGGCCGGGTACTGGAGGCGGAAACCGTCGAGAATGGCGGAAAAGTTCTCGACGTTGGCCAACGCCCCGGTGGAGCCATCCATGTCGGCGGCGTGGAGGAGTTGCAGGGTGAACGCGGGCCCGTCCGCAGCCGGAGAAGGCTGGGCCAGCCGGTCGATGCGTTCCAAGGTTGACGAGTGGCGGCCGGATGAGGCTGCTTCCAGTTCGCCGAGCCTGGCGTCGAGGGCGTCAATCCTGGCGGGAAGGCCCGCGTCCGCTTCCGGGGGAGGCTGGGTTTCCCGGTCCCCGCCACGGTCCAGCGCGGCGACCTCTTCCCGCAGGGAGTCGATGTCCTGGCGCAGGGACTCGACGGCGGCGGACTGCTGCGTTTCCAGAAGCTCCAGTTCCCGGGTGTCCTGGCCGTTGCAGGCTAGGGAAAGAAGGAGGCAGGTGAAGGCCACCGCCAGGCACGCCCGTTCAATCAACGCGGGGCTCTCTCCCAGATGGATTCACAGGGCGGGCACAGGGGACCTGAGAAAAATCCTGGCGCATTTTGGCGCTTTTTGATGCATTTGCCGCGACGTTTCTGGAGGAACGGCCAGGGCTGGGATGTTGTGGCGCCGACACAGGAAAAATTTCTGTCCCATCTGGACGGTAGAACATGGGGGATGGATGTCTGGACCACTTGCATATAACCATAGTAACGGCAGGAGCAAGGGGTTGGGAAGAAGCAACTGTTAGCAGTTGGAGGCGCTTTGGGGGCGCTGGCCGGGAGCAGACGCGCTCTGGACACAGCGGCAGCCGCAGGCAGGCAAGCCGGATTGACGCTAATTTCGGCGAAAGTTTAGTATGGATTCGGCCTGAGATTGAGTTGGGGACCCACACAGCAGTACGAGGGGGTGGGCCGTGTTTTTTGTTCCGAAGGTGATGAGTACTCAGCACCCCGACAACGCGACCCCGTCGCCTTTCGCCGACGACGCGGGGGTTATCCGGGGCGAGGGGGAGGTGCAGGAGGCGGCCGCGGTGTTTGCCCTGGGCTGCAATGAGCAGATGTGGGACTCGGAGGGCAAGGAGGCGGACAACCAGGTAGTCCGCAAGCTGCTGACGGGATACCCGGAGTTCTTCCAGGATGAGAGGCGGCTGGGGCGGGACGTGATCCTGACGCTGCGGGTGCCCAATCCGGGGATCGAGCGGGATATGCGGAAGTCGATGGTGGAGGCGCTGCAGAGCGTTCCCTCGGCGTGGGACATGGCCCGCAACTTCTACGGGGACGGGGACGACGGGACGGCGCCGATCCAGGAAGTCATCCTCCCCTTCACCACGTCGGCGGAGGAGCTGGCGCTGGTGGAAGCCTACTACCGGCGGGTGATCGTCGGCCAGGAGGAGCTGACGCTGTTCCAGGGGCGGATGGTGCGGGACTGGGTGGGGGAGTTCTATCCCAAGCAACTGCGGGTGATCCCGCTCATCGAAGACATGGAGAACCTGTTCTACTGCGACCGCATCGTGGAAGAATACCTGCACGGGCGGGACCTGCCGGCCCAGCGGGTGTTCCTGGCGCGGAGCGATCCGGCGCTGAACTACGGGATTGTTTCCGCCGAGCTGGTGCTGAAGGTGGGGCTGTCGCGGCTGTACGACCTGGAAAAGCGGTTGGGCATCCCGCTGTATCCGATAATCGGGGCGGGGTCGGTGCCGTTCCGTGGGCACCTGACACCGGTGAACATCGACCGGGCTTTGAAGGAGTATCCCAGCGCCCACACCTTCACCGTGCAGTCGGCGTTCAAGTACGACTACGACCAGGAAACGGTGCGGGAAGGGATTGCCGAACTGCGGGCCCACGAGCGGGGCGAACCCATCCCCATCGACCAGGAACGGGCCCGGGCGGTGATGGACAAGTACACGGCGGAGTACCAGTCCCAGGTCCGCAACCTGATTACGACGATCACCGAGGCGGCCCGCCACGTTCCGAAGCGGCGGGAGCGGAAGCTGCACGTGGGGCTGTTCGGCTACGGGCGGTCGCTGGACGGAGTGGGGGACGAGGTGACGCTGCCGAGGGCCATCGGGTTTGCGGCCTCCCTGTATGCCATTGGAGTGCCACCGGAGCTGCTGGGACTGACGGCCCTGGACGGGGATGACCTGGCCTTCGTGCGGGAAGTCTATCCGAGCCTGGACGATGACCTGCGGGCGGCGCTGCGGTTCGTCAACGAGCGAGCCGTGAAGGAACTGCTGGGGGACGAATACCTGAGGCTGGCGGGAAGGTACACCGACGAGCTGGACCGGGTCCACGAGGGGTTGACCAGCGCGATCCAGGCCGGCATCGCGTATGGGTCGCGGGTGGACATTTCCCACTACGTGGAGGAAGCGGCCCAGCTGCGCCGCTTCCTGGGCTGAGGGCTTCGATGGAGCTTCTGACAGAGGGGATGGCGGAGCTGGGCCTGGCATGGGACGAGGGCCAACTGGGGCAGTTCCGCCTTCTTTTCCAGGAGTTGACGGCGGGGAACGAGCGGGCCAACCTGACGGCGATTACGTCGTGGGAGGAGGTCCAGGTCAAGCATTACCTGGACTCATTGACGCTGGTGACGGCGGTGGGTGCGGACGACATTGCCGGCAAGACCATCCTGGACCTGGGGGCGGGGGCCGGTTTCCCCGGCCTGGCGGTGAAGATCATGTTTCCGTCGGTGGAGCTGACGCTGGCGGACTCGGTGCGGAAGAAGACCCGGTTCATGGAAGCGGCGGTCGGGGCGCTGGGGTTGTCCGGCGTGACCGTACTCACGGGAAGGGCGGAGGCGCTGGCCCATGACGCCGTCCTTAGGGAATCTTTCGACCTGGTGCTGGCGCGGGGAGTGGCGAAGCTGCCGACGCTGCTGGAGTATTGCCTGCCCTTCTGCAGCACCGGGGGCAGGGCGGTGGCGTGGAAGCATGGGGGAATCGGCGAGGAACTGGCCGCCGGGGCCAGGGTTTCGCCGATTCTCGGCGGCGGCGTTCCGGCGGTGCGCCGGGTGCCGGTGACGGGCCTGACGGACGACCGCATCCTGGTGACGGTGGAGAAGGTGACGCACACTCCGGCGGAGTTCCCGCGGCGGACGGGGGTTCCGGGGAAGTCGCCGCTGCCGGGTCCGGTTACGCGGGCCGGCTGACAGCGCGGCGGGAGAGAGTGCGGGAGCCGGGGACGTTCCGGGACAGTCCTCACGACCCGGGACGGAGTCGGGGCGGTGATTATTCCGGCCCGGATAAGCACGGGTGACCGTTTGGGCGGGTTCGGGCGCAAATGATATAATCCGTGCCGTTGCCCAAGGCCAATTCCCCGGGGTTTTTTGATGTTCGACCATCTATTTGGCGCCGTTCCGCTGCTCGTCCTTCCCCTGGCGGGGGGCGGCGGCGAACTCTCGGAAGCCGTCATCCGTCTGCTCATTCAGCTTGCCGTCATCATCGCCGCGGCCAAGGTGGCGGGAGAACTGGCGGTCCGGTTCCTGAAGCTGCCATCGGTGCTGGGGGAGCTGGGGATCGGAGTGTTGATCGGCCCGTATGCGCTGGGAGCGCTGCCGGTACCAGGGTGGGGGCCGATTTTCCCCAACCTGGCCACCGAGGTCAACCCCATCCCGGTGAGCGTGGAACTGTGGTCGCTGGCACAGCTGGGCTCCATCGTGCTTCTGTTCCACATCGGTCTGGAAACCAACCTGCGGCAGTTCCTGCGGTACGTGGGGCCGGCGACGGCGGTGGCGATAGGCGGGGTGGTGCTGCCCTTTGGGCTGGGAGCAGGGGCAACGGTCATGTTCGGCTTCGCGGACAGTCTCCTGTCGCCGGAAGCCCTGTTCATGGGGTCGATCCTGACGGCCACCTCGGTGGGGATCACGGCGAGGGTGCTGACGGACCTGAACAGGCTGGACGCGCCGGAGGGCGTGACGATCATCGCGGCGGCGGTGGTGGACGACGTGCTGGGCATCCTGATCCTGACGGTGGTGGTGGGCATCAGCGCGGCGGGAGGGTTCTCGCTGGTCAGCCTGGGGCTAATCAGCTTCAAGGCCATCGGGTTCTGGCTGGGCCTGACGGCGGTGGGGATGCTGATTGCTCCCTACCTGGAAAAGGTAATGGACAAGTTCCAGACCTCGGGGGCGATTACGGTAATCCCCCTGGCGCTGGCGTTCCTAGCGGCCGGTCTGTCGGAAATCTTCGGGCTGGCGTTCATCATCGGAGCGTTCTCCATT
Organism: Dehalococcoidia bacterium; assembly: GCA_034423195.1. GTDB lineage: Bacteria > Chloroflexota > Dehalococcoidia > Lucifugimonadales > UBA3495 > CATOSK01. The sequence continues at coordinate 51,040 of DAOUIZ010000074.1, forward strand.
GGGCTGGCGCTGTCGACGACCCGGATGGGGCACTTGGCGGAGGTGTCGATGATCGGGGTCATTGACTTCCTGGTGCCGGTGTTCTTCGTGGTGATGGGGATGCTGGTGGACGTAGGCTCGATGCAGGGGGCCGTGGTGTTCGGGCTGGTCGTGTCGGTCCTGGCCATACTGTCCAAGGTGATTGGTTCGGGGGCGCCGGCGTTCGCAACGCGGTTCAACTTCCGGGGGAGCGCCCGGGTGGGCATCGGGATGATGCCCCGGGGAGAGGTGGCGCTGATCATCGCCGGGATCGGGCTGTCGCAGCACATCATCGGACAGGACCTGTTCGGGGTCAGCATCATGATGACGGTGATAACCACCCTGATCGCGCCGGTGGTGCTGGTGCAGCTGTTCAGCAAGGGCGGGAGCGGCGTGCGGGGGGAACTGGCAGGGGAGCCGTCCACAGCGACAGCACCGGCAACAGCGGAGGCCGCGGAAGACTGAGAGTCCGCTATCCCAGCCGGGTTTCCCCACCGGGAAGGGCCGCGGGGGGGCGATCCGGGCCGGGGCAAGCGGGAAGAGTTACAGAGGAGCGAATGGCGTTATGATTGGCGTTTTGACTCACCATTGGGCCAGGGAAGACCGGGTGGAGGACGCGCGCAAGCTGCTGGACGGCAACGGGCTGGCCCAGAGCAGGGCGCCGGGGTTCGGCAGCCGGGAGACGCTGTATTCCCTGAGCGACCCGACGAAGATCACGACCCTGGTGACGTGGGACAGCAACGAGATATACGATGCCTGGCGGGCCAGCCCGGAGCGGGCAGCGGCGATGGCGGGGGCGGAGGACTTGTGGTCACAACCCCCCGAATCGGAGCGGTTCGAGGTGGCGGAGTAGGAAACAGCAGTCCCGGCCAAGCGCCGGGGCTTTTCCGTTCCAGCGCCGGAAGGGTCAGCCCAGGGCAGCGATTAGGGCGTCCATGTCGAGGTGCTGCTCCATGATATGGGCGAAACGGTCGGCCTTGGCGGGGGTGGGGGGGACTGAAGCATCAAGGATGCCGTTGAGGGCCTCGGCGGTGGTCATGGTATCGGTTGGGACGGAAATCAGCGGCACGCCGCGCTTGCCGGCTTCCACCCGGATGTACTCCGTAGGCTCTCCGCCGCCGGTGAGGACCAGGCACCGGGTGTCGCATTCCAGGCTGGCGAGCTGGATGTCGGGACGCTCGGCGCGGGTGATGACTGCCTGGGCGGAGTAGCGTCCGAAGTAGTTGGGGCCGGAATCCATGATGTTGCCCCCGATGAGGAAGTGGTCCACGGGGGCGTCAATGTTTTCGGGTTCCTGGTTTTCGGGTTCCTGCACCCACCGGCCCTGCAGATGACCGGCTATCTGCCGGACCGTCACCGACAGCATGGCCCGGTCTTCGGTTATGGTTCCCCAGACGGGAAAGCCCGCGTCACGGAGGGGGGAGGCAACCGTTTGTTCCAGATCGTGGGCGCGATAGATGGGGCAGTGGTTGAACACTATGCCTGCCAGCCGGTCCCGCCAGCCTTCGGTCCATTCCTCCACCGCGGCAACGCCAAGGCCCGGTTGCCAGCGGACGAGGAGGACGATTTTCGAGGCGATGGCGTCGGACAACTGGTACGGGAGGGACGAGAGGGAACCCGGTCCGGTCATGAGGTCCGGGCTTTCCAACAAGACATGGTCAACGGCGGAAGCGACAGCCTGAACGCCGTCCCTGACTGTGCCGGTTTCCTGGTCAGACAGGGCAATGGCTGCCGGGGATGGGAGGGGGGCTGGAACGGCGGGGGGGACAGTGTTTTCCGGTGCGGCTTCGGATAAGAGGGTGGTGAGGAAGGCCACGTCGAGGTCGGACGCGGGGTTGCCGGAGAAGGGCTTGCAGTATCCGGCGGTCCGGCCCGATGCAGTGATGTGGTGGAGGAGGCCGGCGATGAGACAGGTCTTGCCCGCTCCGGCCTGGTTGGCGACGACTTGCAGAACTGTCACCGGGTTCTCCTGAAAGCAAGGTGCGAAGGGAAAGGTACGGAGGGATTTTAACACGGGGACCGAGTCCGTTCCGCCGGTGATGAGGAAAGGGGGAAGGAAAACCCGGCTTTCCGCCGGGCGGAGCCGCAGGTAGAATCGAACATCGCGAAACGCCGGAAGTCAGAAATGGACGACGGGCAGGCGGCCCGAACCAACCATAACAGGGCACTGCGGGAGGAAAGAAGTCAATGAGCCTGGAAGATATCGAGCGCAGGCTGCGAGTCCTGGAGGATGTTGAGGAGATCAAGCGCCTGAAGGCGCGTTACTGCGGCTACTGCGACGACAATTATGATGCGGACAAAATTGCCAGCCTGTTCGTGGAAGACGGGGTGTGGGACGGAGGCATCCGGGGGATGGCGGAAGGTCGGGAGGCGATCCGCGAGTTCTTCGTCAACGCTTCGCGAAGACTGCCGTTTGCGGTCCACATGGTGATGAACCCGATCATCGAGGTGGATGGGGACACGGCCACCGGCACCTGGTACCTGTTCCAGCCGTGCACCTACTCGGAGGGCGACCGGGCGGTATGGGGCTCGGCGAGATACGACGAGGAGTATGTGCGGGTGAACGGTGGGTGGATGTTCAGACATCTGAAGTTGACGTCCCACTTCTGGACTCCCTTCGACGAAGGGTGGGTCAAAGCCCAGTTCGTTTAGGCAGGCAGGCAGATGGGGCAGATGGACGGAATGGTGGCGATTGTCACCGGGGCCAGCCGGGGACTGGGGCGGGCGATAGCCAGGGAGTACGCCAGAGAAGGGGCCAGGGTGGTCATCTGCGCCCGGGGACAATCGCCGACCGGGCTTCCGGGGACGCTGGAAGAGACGGCGCGGGCTATCAAGGAGGACGGCGGGGAGGCGCTGGCGGTGGACTGCGATGTGACCGTCGAGTCCGAGGTCAACGAGATGGTCCGCCGGACGGTGGAAAGTTATGGCCGGATCGACGTGCTTTTCAACAACGCGGGGGCCATGGTGCTGGGGGAGTCCATCCTGGAAATTGACCCGGCGCGCTGGGAACAGATCATGCGGGTCAACGCGAGCAGCCCATACCTGTGCAGCCGGGCAGTGCTTCCCATGATGATGGAGCAGAGGCGGGGAAGCATCATCAACCTGGGTTCGAGGATGGCTACTGATCCCAGCCAGGGAGGGGGAGTGCTGTACAGCGCGAGCAAGGCGGCGGTCCACATGTTCAGCCTGTGCCTGGCCGATGAAGTGCGCGAGTACAACATTGCGGTCAACATCCTGAGCCCCGGGGCGCTACGGAGCGAGGGTTCGGCGGCCATCCCATGGACGCAACGGGACTGGCATGAAAGGGTGGACCCAAGTGTCGTGGGCCCGTGCGCGGTGTTCCTGGCCCTGCAGGACGCCAGCACGTTCACCGGGCAACTGGCGGCCCGCGCCGACTTCGGCAGAACCTGGGGACCGGGGGCGGGAGAGAACTCTCCCTGACCGGCGGATGCGGCCTAGTCGACGGCGTCCTTGGGGCCGGTGTTGAGGGGGTCGAAGTTGTCGGGGAAGCGGGTGGTGCTGTCGTATTTGGCCATGCTGAGGTCGGAGCGGTGGAGGCTGGCCATGTCGAAGTTGGCGTGGCGCATGTCGGTCATTATCCACATGGAGTCGCGGATCATGGCCTTGGTGAAGTTGGCGCCTTCGAGGACAGCGCGGCTGATGTCGGCGCCGTTCATGTTGGCGGAGGAGAAGTTGGAGCCTTTCAGGTTGGCGTTGCGGAGGTCAACCTCGATCATGGTGGCCTGGCTGGCGTCTACTCCGGCCAGGTCGGCGTTGAAGAAGGAGGTGCGCATGGTGCGGGAGTGGCGGAGCACGGCTCCCTCCAGTTTGGCGCCGCGGAAGTCGGCCCAGTAGAGGTTGACGTTGGTGAAGTTGGCTCCCCGGCAGTTGGCGTCGGCGAGACTGGCGCGGCCGAGATCGGCGCCGGTGAGGTCGGCGCCCTCCAGGTTGGCCTTGGCGAGGCTGGCGCGGAGGAGGCGGGCATTGGCAAGGTTGGCTCCCCGCAGGTTGGCGTTGCGGATGCGGGCTCCGGCCAGGTTGATGCCGGAGAGGTCGGCGCCTTCCAGGTCCAACTCGGCGGTCAGGTTCTCCTTGCGCCATTGGGCGAAGGCTTCGGGGCCCTGTTGGACCAGCTTCAGGTGTTCAGGATTAGCCAAGGTTCCAACTCCAGGTGCGGACCGCTGCGGGGAGCGGTCCAGAGTTTCCAAAAATATACAGCCCAGACGCGGCGGCCCGGGCTGCTGGTATGAGACGGCGTTGGGGAGCGCCGGACCGGGCGGCTAGTTGCCGGCGGCGATGGCCTCTTCGACCTCGAAGACCCTGTCCGCGATGACCATCTTGAGCTCGTTGGCCTTGGAGAGGTTGGGATGGACTCCGCCCTCTTCCTTGACGTCGAAAATCTTCTCGCCGTCGAGGTTAACCTCCAGCCTGCCTCCCCCGGCGGGGGTGAGCTTGATGGCGACGTCTCCCGCTTCCTGGGAGCGCCAAATCTCTGTCGCCAGCCACATGGCGACTGCGTGGTACCCTCAAGGCACGCAGTAGACGATTTCGACTTCGACCTTACCGAATTCTGCTCCGGGCATGATGCTCCTCAGCGGGATAACTTTCCCGGTTGGTGTTCGCTGCATGAAGCCTACCGCAGAGAATACCGCGGAGGCGTTGCGGGGGTTATTTGACGACGGCGCTGCCCTGGCCGACGGCGGTCATGTCGCCGTTCTGGTTGCGGCATGAGACGTCGACGACGACCAGGGTGCCGTCATCGGTGTCCTGGCTGCTGTTGTAGGCGCCGCTGATGGTGAGGGTGTCGCCTTCCTTGACGGGGCGGAGGAACTTGAGGTTGACCACGCCGCTGTGGTGGAAGACGTCACCGCCGAAATACTCGCGCAGCAGTTGAGACGCGAAGGCGATGGACATGCGCCCGGAGGCGATGGGATAGGTGGTGCCCAGCCGGCGCCTGGCAAGCTCGGGACTGTTGTGGATGTTCTCCCGGTCCCGGATGCCGCAGGACTCGAACTGGTTAATCTTGACCTGGGTGATGGTCTTGGTGAGCTCGGGGATGGTCTTGTCTTCTAGCCCTGTGGATGCCATTTCTTTCCCACCTCGTCGGGTTTTTTCATCTGGTAGGTCCGCATCTTCTCGATGAGCCGGCCGTCCTCGTCGGTGGCGGTGGCCTCGATGACCAGGTAAGGCTTGTCGCGCCGGGTGTACTTGTCGTGGATGCGTCCGGTGACGCGGATGACCTTGCCGGGGATGGGGGGGTTGTGGAGCTCGATCTCGTTGCCAGCGTTGACTCCGCCGGTGTTGTCCTCGTAGGACATTCCCAGGGCGGTGGCGTCGTGCTTGACGGCGATGGTCGGGAACACGCCCTCGGGGTCGTCCACCGACTTGCGGTATTCGTCGACCATTTCCTGGGTGAGGACGTACTCGTAAGAGCCAAGTTCCTCGCCGATCTGCAAGTTGGCGTAAACCAGTTCCGGCAGCTGCTGTTGGGCCATGAATGCAACTCCTTCTGAGGGTTGCTCCAAGGGGCCGCCGCGATTGCGACGGATGGAGTGCCCCCGCTGGTGGAATCGGGTATACATTACTTTAATTCATGGGGCAAGTCAACGCGAAACCGCGTGGTCGGCGAGGGAGCGGGGGCCGGCGTTTGGAGGGATTTGTCCGGGTGGTTAGGGGCAGAGGGTTTCGCCTATAATGGTCGGAAAGACGATCAAACAATGATGCTGAATGGAATACTGAACGGCGGTGAGCGCGGATATGAACCTGTCATTTGACCGAGGAGACCCGCAACGACCCAAGGGGCACGCACTGCTCTACTTCCGCGTTTCGACGGAGCCGGACAAGGTGTACGCGACCTATGCGGTGGTGCTGCCGATCCAGGCGGACCTGAGCAAGTACGTGCCGCCTTTCCTGGCGTCGCACCTGGGGTCGGCGCCGCTGAGCGAGTTCTCGGCCTTCGCCATGCCGCCGGTGCCGGAGCCGGTGGACAGCTACCAGAAGGTGGAGCACCTGAGCCGGCTGCGGGACGATGACCTGGTGTACGCCGACAGCATGTTTTCCTTCGACCTGCCCCGCATGATGGAGGCGGTGACGGAGGCGGTGCAGGAGTATTCGCGGATCTGCGGGCAGTTTCTGGATACGGCCGTGGCGGGGGATGCGCCGGAGACACGGGTTGTTGAGGGGAGCAGCGCCGGAAGCGCTTCGGAAGCAAGGAATGACGCGGCTGCCGAAGCAGACACTTCGCTCCAGGTGAACGAGGTGCTGTTCAGCCTGATGAGCGAGGGCGACAAGCTGGCGGAGCTGGCCCGGCTGCTGGGAAAGCTGCGGTTTGCCCAGGAGGGGCGGGACTCGGGGATGGCCAGCGAGGCATCCGCAGAGATTACGTCGCTGGGACGCCATTTGCCGGAAGACTTCAGAATGGCGGGGCTGCTGGCAGCGGCGCAGGACAACTCCCAGAAGGGGTCGCGGCTGGCGCAGCTCTACCTGGACCGGTGCTTCCGGCTGTCGGCGGGAGACGCCGGGTCGGCGCAGGACCTGGAGACGGAGATCCGGATGCTGGAGGCGGAAGGGTAGGGGAGTCCTTACTTCCAATCCACGAGTCTAGTCCACCAGTTCGTGGAGGGTCTCGTCCACCAGCTCCCAGGGGACATCCTGGCGGACGACGGCGCGGCCCACGTCTTCGAGCATGACCCAGCGGTTGGTGCCGGACTGGACCTTCTTGTCCAGGGACATGGCGTAGCGGATCTGGTCCACGGACATTCCCGACGCCTTGATGGGCAGGTTGAACCGCTGGAGGATTTCGCGGTGGCGGTCGACGACGCTCTCGGGGATCATCCCCAGGCGGGAAGCCATGCGGGCGACGCCCATCATTCCTATTGATACTCCCTCGCCGTGCATGAACCGGCCGTACTCGGTGGACGCCTCGAGGGCGTGTCCGATGGTGTGGCCGTAGTTGAGCAGGATGCGGATTCCCAGGGTCTCGCGCTCGTCCTGGCTGACCACGTCGGCCTTGATGGCCATGCTGCGGCGGATGACCTCGGTGGAGATTTCGGGCTCGACGTTCATCAGGGCCTCGGCGTGTTCCTCAAAAACGTCGAGGAGGTCGGCGTCGAGGATGAGGCCGTGCTTAATGGCCTCGGCCCACCCTTCCGACAGCTCGCGCTTGCCCAGGGTGGAGAGGGCCTGGACGTCGGCGATGACGGCCTGGGGCTGGTAGAAGGCGCCGACCAGGTTCTTGGCCTGGGGCAGGTTGACGGCGACCTTGCCTCCGATGCTGGCGTCGACCATGGCGGCCATGCTGGTGGGGACCTGGATGAAGGGAACGCCGCGGAGGAAGGTGGCGGCGACGAATCCGGCGAGGTCGCCGACGACGCCACCGCCGACGGCGATGATGGGCTGTCCGCGCTCGGCCTTGAGTCCGACCAGCCATTCGTAGATGGACTGGGCCAGCCCGAAGGTCTTGCTGGGCTCGCCGGGGGGGATGATGAAGACGTGGGCGGCGATGCCGGCGCGCTGGAGGGCCCACTGGGCGTTGCGTCCGTAGGGGCGCATGACGTTCTCGTCGGTGATGATGTAGGCGGGGCCCTTGACGCCCAGCTCCAGGAGTCTCTCCCCGAGGCGGTCGATGAGGCCCCATCCGGCGGCGACGGGGTAGGAGCCGCCGGAGTGGTGGACGGTTGCGGCGAGGTCGGTGTCGGTCATGTCAGGTATTCTCCCGGTGGGATTCGTTGATTGGCCGTTAACCGGCAGGGAAAGGGTGGAGCTTACGGGTCAGATATTCTTTAACTCGTTGATGTTGAGGTACTCGACGAATGTCCATTCTACCGAGTCATCGTCGGAGCAGCCACAATAGTCTTCGTCGTGGTCGCAGTCGACGAGATAGACGGCGTGGGTGGCATCGTCGTCGCGCTGGTCTTCCGGGATGGGCACGTCGGCCCAATCGGGGGTCTTGACGAACACCCGGTCGGCCCAGCCCGCGTGTTCGATGACCCATTGGCGGGTAACCTGGTCCGGCATACCGTGGAGGGAAGCAGGTCCACGGGGAATCATCTTTGCAGCTCTCCAGCCTCAATGAGATTAAGGACGCGCTCCGCCACCTCTTTCACCGTGAGGGCGTCGGTGGGGATGGTGTGGTGGGCTTGGGAGTAAGCCTCGGCGCGGGTTTCGAGCAGGTCGCGGATGCGCTGGAGGGGGTCGGCTCCGGCCAGCAGGGGGCGGATGGGCGCGTCAGGGTTGGAATCCCGCCGGATGCGGGCGCAGATGGTTTCCGGGGCGGCGGTGAGGCAGAAAACGAGGCCGCTACGGAGCATCACATCCCGGTTGGCGGGCTGGACGAAGGCGCCGCCGCCGCCGGAGATGACCTGGTTCTTCCCGGAGCAGAGGCCGGCGATGACCTCTGTTTCCAGTTTCCGAAAGGCCGACTCCCCGTCGCGGGCGAAGATTTCATCAATGGAGCATCCGGCGCGGCGGACGATTTCGTCGTCGGCGTCGCGGAGGGGCCAGCCGGTGAGCTGGGACAGACGCCGTCCCACATGGGTCTTGCCGGTGGCCATGAATCCCACCAGGATGATGTTGGCCGGTCGGTCCGCCGGAATGGTCACGGGATGGACCGGGCCTAGTCCGGCGGGAGCTGGGTCAGGTGCATCCGGCTGTCGCGGGTGCAGGCGGTGTCGAAGTAGAGCACCTGCTGTCCGATGGAGTTGGTGTTGGGGGCGTCGGCGACGAACTGGAAGCCGCGGCCGCAGCAGTCGGCGATGCCGGCGGCAATGTCGTTGACGACGTATCCGACGTGGTCCATGGCGATGGCCCCACCGAGGGAAGCGGGGTCGCCGGGTTCGATAAGCTCGACCTGGACCTGTCCGAAGTTGACGAAGGCGTTGCGTCCGCCGCGGCGGGAGGCGCCGCCGCCGATGTGGACACCGTCGAAGTTGTCCTGGTACCAGGCGATGGCGTCTTCGAGGTTGGGGACCTGGTATCCGGCGTGGACGATGCGCTGGACGTCGATGCCCTGGCCGACGCCGGTGGCGTTGGGGGCCTGGGGCTGCTGGGTGAGGTGCATGAGGCAGCCGTTGGTGGTGGCGGGGTCGAAATACAGGACGCCCTGCCCGAGGACGTTGGTGAAGGCGCGCTCGGCGGCGAAGCGGAAGCCCCGTGCTTCCAGGTCAGCCTTGGACTGTTCGATGTCGGCGACGACGTAGGCGACGTGGTGCATGGTGAGAGCGCCGGGGGCGAGAGCTGCCTTGTCGTTGGGTTCGATGATTTCGACTTCTACCTGTCCGAAGTGGACAAAGGCGTTGCGCCCGCCGCTGGGGACGGCAACAGAGGGGTTGAGGTTGCTGCCTCCGGCGTTCTCGCCTCCGAAGTTATCGCGGTACCAGTCGACGGCGGCGTCGAGGTCGTCGACGAGGTAGCCGATGTGCTGGATCTTGTCGAACATGGCGACTCCTGCAAGGGGGCGTAGGGGCTGGGACGGCCCGGGGAGGACGGTCGGTATTATGCCATAATCCGGTATGGGCCGCACGAAGGGGAGGGAAAGGAGCGGCCAGGGCCGACGCATTCTAATTGGAGAGGATGGAGAGCAGGTAGTCGTTATCCCAAGCGGCCAGCTTTCGCTTGGCCTTGACTGAGAGTTTGGAGTGCCGGTCCTGCCG
>DAOUIZ010000075.1:0-13661 GCA_034423195.1 Dehalococcoidia bacterium
ACCCTCAACACCAACCGGCTGACCGGGCCGGTGCCACTGGAGTTGGGCGGGCTCTCCAATTTGGAGACTCTTTACCTGGACAACAACCGGTTGAGCGGCGAGTTTCCCTCGGAGCTGGGCAACCTGGCCGAACTGCAACATGCGTCCATCTGGGGCAACGATCTCACCTGGGCCGATTCCTACGCCAACGGCTACCTGTCCGACCTGGTGGGCCTGGTGGCCCTCTACGAGTCCGCCAACGGTGAAGAATGGGTGGATTGCAGAGTCTCTAGCGGATGCCTCGGGAAATTTGTTTCCAACTCCTGGTTTAGCTACTCCCCATTAGGGGAGTGGGCGTTCGTCACCACGGAGGGTCCGGGAGGGCGTGTTATTGGGCTCGACTTCACGGGAGTAGCCTTCACCTCCTCCGGTTTCGGCTTCATCGAGGGAAGGGGGGAGCTTCCTGCTGCCCTGGGCCTCTTGTCCGGCCTGAAAAAGCTGAATATCAAGAGGTTTGATGGCCTTTCCGGGTGCATACCCGCCAACCTGAGTGGGATCGAATACGAAGGCGAACAGCCCTTCTGCACCGGAGCCACGTCAAAAAAAGTCCTGACCCCAGCGGGACAGGCACTGCTGGGGTAACCGCCACCACCGGAGGCAGTCAGGGCGACGGGACAACTTCGGGCACTGCGCCGGCCGCGCCGGATGCGCCCGAGAACCCCAGGGACCGGCAGGTGCTGGTGGATCTGTACCTGGGCACAGGCGGGAACGCCTGGAGCGCCGGCAGCAGGACCAACTGGCTGAGCGAACAGCCCATGGGCCAGTGGGCCGGGGTGACCACCGAGGGCGGCTACGTCACCGGCCTGGACCTGGGCGCAGCCAACCTGGCCGGCCCCTTCCCGGAGCGGCTGGGGGAGCTGACCCGCCTCCGGTCGGCCAACCTCCGGGGCAACAGCCTCACCGGCTGCATCCCCTACGACGAGCGGCTGCGCAACGCCCTGTCCGACTCCTACCAGTCGGGCCGGGGAGCGGGCAAGGAGCCGGACTACGCCCTCATTGTCCTGGAAGCCATCTACAACGTGCTCATAGTCGAAAACAACCTGGAGTACATCCGCGACCCGGAGTTGGGGGTGGGCTGGGAGGACTTCATGGAGCGGACCTATGGGTTGGGGCTGGCCCCCTGCCCGCCGCCGGTCTCCCCCGGCGTGGCCTACGACCGCCAGAGTGCCGCCACCGACCGGGCCGCGCTGCTGGCCATCCGCGACCACTTCGTGGCCAACGGCACGCCCGAGAGTTCCTTCGCATCCTGGCAGGGGGAGCTGCGGCCCGACTCCGTATTCCGCCCGGGCTGGCGGGGCGTGAACCTGAACGACGAGGGCCGGGTGGAGAAGCTATGGCTGGACGAGCGGCAGCTGCGTGGCGACATACCGGCGCGGATCGGCGACCTGGGTCATTTGGAGGAGTTGAACCTGTCCAAGAACGAGCTCACCGGCTTCGTCCCGCCGGCGCTGGGCAACCTACGGAACCTGGAGCTGCTGGCACTGAACCAGAACTTCACGCCCAAGGGGTCGGGAGTCGCGACCGACGGCCTGCGGGGACGGCTGCCGGCGGAGCTGGGCCACCTGGGGGAACTGCGGCGGCTGCCCCTTGACGACAATCCCTTCCTGGGCGGGCCGCTACCGCTGGAGCTGGGCAACCTGACCAACCTGGAGTACGTGTATTTCCAGGGCACCGGGTTCAGCGGCTGCCTGCCGCCGCCCATCCGGCAGAACTTCAGCCCCACGCTGGGGTCGCTGTTTAACGAGCTGCTGCAGGGACTCACCATCGGCAGGATCAAGGTGCTGATGACCGACGAGATAAGCAAGCTGGTCGAGGCGCGGGACTTCGTACAGGACGTGGATGAAGTCCTGGAGTACCACGACGAGGCCTTCGGCCTGGTGCTGGAGTACGGGCCGGTGAACCAGAGCCTGGACGCGGCGTCCCGCGCCATCGGCATGGTGTCCCCGGACATCTTCATCAAGCCCGGCGCCGTCGTGTCCAACCTGGGCAACGTCCGGCTCACCTGCTGAGGCGGGCTGAGGGGCGATGGTTGCCTTCCTGCGCATCGTGGCGAGCCTGGCGCTGGGGTTGGTGGTCTTCGCGGGGTTGCTCGCCCTTCTCGTGGGCATCAACTTCACCCAGCGGCTGGACGATTCCCGGGTCTACGCAGCAGCTTTCAGCGAATCCGGGGCCTACATCCGAATCTACGAAGAGGTGCTGGTGGACGAGTCCCTGGAGAAGCACACCGGCAGGCTGCTAGAGGACATTGGCATCGCGGCGCACGACGATGCGGTGGACCTTCTCCGGCAGGTGATGCCCCCTGAATACCTGCGGGAGCAGGTGGAAGCCAACATCGGACGCTTCACCGCCTTCCTGCGGCACCAGCGGGACTACCTGGAAATCTACGTCGACCTGCAGGCGCCGCTGGAGCGGGTGGAACCGACGGCGCTGGGTAAGGTGCATGAATACATCGACGATCTGGAAGTCGCAGACCCGCCGTTGTCCGGCTGTTCGCCGTCGAGCCTGCAACGGCTGGCCGCCGCCGCCGCTGAACCCTACTCCCGCCTGTCCCAAGGGCAGTTGCCGGAGACCGCGCCTTCGCTGGAAATCCTGAGCCGCGATTGCCGGGAGCGGGAGTTCGACCGCTGGTTTGGCCTGGTGCTCAACGATCACGCGTTGAACGCGCAGGCGTCCCGGATTCTCGGCAACGAGGTTGAAGGACTGCGCCGGACCTTCGTTGACGGGGATACCAGGGGCTTCCTGAAGGCGGCGGCGGACCCGCTGGTCGAGCCGGTGGTCGAGGGCGCCGTGGCCGAAGTCCGGCGGAACCTGCCGCCCGACGAGCGCATCGACGTGCTGGAACGGCTGGCCGGACCTCCGGGAAGCCCCGCCAGGGCGAAACTGGAAGCGCAGGCGGAGTTCCTGCGGGGGGCACTTAGCACAGTCAACGGGCCGGGAAAGCTCATCGCCCTGGCGTTGGTGATAGCCGGAAGCCTGCTGCTGGCGTTGGTCCACCTGCCCCAGCCCAGGGCCATGCTGCGCTGGCCGGGCGTCACGCTGCTGGCGGGAGGGAGCGTCTGCCTGGTCGTGGGACTGATCCTGCACTCGTACGTCCCAAGTCTGGTCCGAGAGGGGGTGATGAGCAGGGTATCGTTCCCCGCCAGCGTGCCGGCATCGGCGATACACCTGGGCGGAGACCTGGGCGAGTCCTTCATTCACCAGGCCACTGCGGGGTTCATCCCCGCCACCCTGGCCGTGATGGCGCTGGGCGCGGTCCTGATTGCGGCTTCCCTGTCTTACGGCGGGCTATTGCCAATGGTCGTAAGGAGGGTCTTGGGGAGGGCGCCTCCGGCATCTTCGGCAACGGTCAGGAACAGAAGGTAGGGAGACAGTTCGGCAACCCCGAGTCCGCGCAGGTCCTCGGGAAGCGGCGAGTGAAGATCAGCATGGACGGGAAAGAGTGGTACCTCGAAAACACCTTCATGGAGCGGCTAAGGCGTAGGGGGAATACGAGGACGCCTAACTTAATCCTGAAACCTGTTGAGACAACTGGTGCACCTCAGCTTGGTTGCTTCCATTACGGGAGGTGAAACATTATCACCGTGGTCAAACTCTAAGTCGCACAAGACACGCCTGCAATATTCTTGAATTGGAGCGATTGCATCTAATGATGGGAGAACCGAAAACAGTTCCCTTATGAAACGCATCGTCATCTGTTCGGACGGGACCTGGAGCACGCCGGACCGGGAGTTGCCTACAAACGTGACCCGCATGGCCCGCGCGGTGTTGCCCACCGCTCCTGACGGCGCGGCTCAGGTGGTCTTCTACGACGCCGGGGTAGGGACGGAAGGGTCCTGGCTATGGCGGCTGCTCGGCGGGGTAAGCGGAAGGGGACTCGAAAAGAACATCCGTGATTGCTACCGCTTCCTGGTGCACAACTATGAGGAAGGGGACGAAATATACCTGTTCGGGTTCAGCCGGGGAGCGTACACGGTGCGCAGCCTGGCGGGGATGGTGCGTAACGTCGGCGTGCTGAGAAAGTCGGATGCCGATCAATTCCGGAACGCATACCGGCTTTACCGCCGCTCTGACGCCTCGCCGGCGTCCAGTGAAGCTGCAGCGTTTCGCGCCGCTCATTCCCGAGAAGCCGAGATCACATTCATCGGCGTCTGGGATACGGTTGGGGCGCTGGGCATCCCGTTGCGGCGTCTGGGGAGGCTGACGGCGGCCCGTCATCAGTTCCACGACGTTGAGCTGAGTGGGATCGTAAGGCACGGCTGTCATGCCCTAGCCATAGACGAAAGGCGCGGTCCGTTCAGGGCGTCGCTCTGGCAGGCGAAGCCCAAGCCGGGGCAGACCGTTGAGCAGGTATGGTTCGCCGGCGGACACAGCGACATAGGTGGAGACGGCGGCGGTCACTCCCTGGCAAACGCCCCGTTCGAGTGGATGAAAGCCAGGGCATCATTGGCGGGCCTGGCCTTGGATGCAACGTATGTGCCCCAAACTAGCCATCCATGTTTGCCGCCCGGCCGGGGGCCGTGGCTCTGGAACCTGTTGCCGCCTTACATCCGGGTAATAGGAGGGGACGCAACGCAATCGGTGCATCCCACGGCCCGGGACCGCTTTAACACTGTGGCATCCTACAAGCCAAAGAACCTGGCGGCTTACCTGAACGGGACCGGAGCGCGCGTCTATGGAGAAGAAGGCGATTAAGTCATTCTGATTTTAGGTGATTCTCTCCTTAACCGGAAAGGGCTGTTGAAGTTCGTGAAAGCGTCAGAGGCCCCGATGACCACGCCGGTTGGGAAGGGGTAGTACACATACTGAGAACGGCAGGAGGCTCGGATGGATGCGCTTCAGGAATTCATAGATGAACTAACCCAGCACGACGTGGACCTCACCAGCACTCTCAGGAAGGCAAAAGCGCTGACGAACAACCTCCACTCTCCTGAACTCGACGAGTGGTTGGACTGGGAACTCTACGGGTACACGGACCCCCATAAGGTGCCCGAATACCGCCGGCTCCCCACGGCCAACTACGGCAACTTCGCCGGCCCCAACGAGGGGACAGCCGAAGGTCTGCTCATCCCGACGGAGGACCTGCCCCAGGAGGTGAAGGAGTTTGCCGAAGAGCTGATGATGCTGGATGGGGTGGGGGCATTGCAGGCCCACGGAGCGGAGGATGATGAGAGATCATGGCCGCCTGAGTTGGTCATGGCGGCCCAGGAAGCCACGGCATTGAAGGGTGGCTTGTTTCTCATCAAGGCATACCAGCCTATCCCGGCATCCGTGTACCCGGACATTCTCGAACAGGTGAGGAACCGGCTCTTTGACTTCCTGCTGGACCTCCAAAGCAACAACAGCGCGTCGGAGGGCAGCAGCCAGCCGGAGGCTGTAGGGAGACTGGTCAACTACCACATCTACGGAAGCCACAACGTCATCGCCACCGGGGAGCAGGTCAACCAGCAGGTCAGCATCGTCCGCAAGGACGACGCGGCCTCATTGCTGGAATATCTCCGCGAGCAGGGCGTCGGGGAGGAGGACCTCCAGGAGCTCAGGGATGCCGTCTCCTCGGAGCCGGAGGCCCTACAGGACGGCACCTATGGCGCCAAGGTGGGAGCGTGGTTGGGCAACATGTTGACCAAGGCCTCCACAGGCGTCTGGGAAGTGGGTCTCGAAGCCGCATCCAAGATACTGCCGGAGGCGCTGAATCGCTACTACGGGATCTGACCTGCCTGGGCCAAGGCCAACGACGGCGCGTCGCGCACCCCCGCCACCTCGGCGAGGAAGGGGAGCGGCCGCCCTCAGCGCTGCACAATCTCACGCTGACGCCGGGCAACGAGCAGATTCAAGTGTCCTCGCAGGCGCCTGCGGACCTGGGCAATCCCGAGATGGACCGCTACTTCGTAGAGTTCGAGAAGGTGGGCGAGGAGCAGTGGGTAGGCGCCGGCGAGAACGACGGCGCCAGTGCGACCAGCGAGTTCCTGGAGAAGAGCACGGTGTACGAGGTGCGTGTGGCGCTGTTCAACGTACTTGGCGAGGCGATTGCCGGGCCGGGGCCGGGCTACCCCTTTGGCAGGGTGAAGCAGCGGGCGGCCAGGGTGGCAACCAAACTGGCTACCACACCGTACCCGACCGCAAGGCGGCAGTTGGAGCCAGTTGGAGCCAGTGGACGGACGTTTCCGGCAGCGACGCCAGCAGGGTCTCACACACCGTGACCAGTCTCACCGACAGTACAAACTACTCCGTGGAATTGCGGGCGGTACGGGAAGGAGACACCCATGGAGCGTCCAGAAGCGCGACGGCTAGAACCAATTGATGAGTGGGAGGCCTGCCAACCCTAGTTCGCATCGTGGTTTGTCCCCTTAGTAGGTCCAAGTTCGTGGTCGGTCGGTCCGCTAGGGTCTTCTGCGGCCTCTGGGCCCCAACCGCGTAGAGTTACTACCGTATCGCGGCGCCTGGAAGAAGATTGGCAATGGCGAATGAGAAAGCAGTCCGCAGGAAACGCCGGCGACCTCCAACGCGCGTCGTCCTCAACGCCGCCGCCGTGTGGGAACTGCTGGAACAACTGAACATATCCCAGAACGAACTGGCGCGCCGGTGCGGGGTCACTTCGGGACACCTTTCCCACCTGATGAACGGGAGGCGCAGCCCGTCGCCCCAGGTCCGGCGTCGGTTGATGGAAGTGCTGGAGGTGGACGACTTTCACCGGCTCTTTATCATCGTCCCCGTCGATAATAGAAGCGGCGGAGGGGAACGGGACGCCATCCCTTAAACGCAAAAATGCCCCATATATGCGCCGCCAGGGAGGAACGCCGAATGAGCGTTCCTCCCCTTTCGCGTGGGGCCCGGAGAACCACGGTCACTAGAACAGCCGGAGCGTCTCGGCCTGGGGCTGTTCCGGTTCACCCGCCTCGGCATCCGCTGGCGGGTTGGCCGCCGCCTGGCGCCGGTTCCGCTGCCGGGGTGGTGGAGCGGGCCGGTCGTAGGCCGGGTGCAAGGGTTCCTCCTCCCAGCGGGCCCGGGCCCTTGCCACCACCGCCGGGAACTGGTCGGCCAGCCCGAACAGGTCGGCGTCATCGAAGGCTTCAATGTGGGGGTCCGCCGAAGGCCGCTGCACGCCGATGACGGCCCGGCGGCCCCGGATGGACAGCACCACCTTCAACTCCTCCGAGGTTTCCGTCTCGGCCGGAGCGGGTTCGAACCCGGCATCGGCGTCGGCAGGGTCGGGTTCCTCAGCGGTATCCGGGTCCTCCGCGTCGTCGGTGGCGTTTCCGGCGGCAGGTTCCTCGTCAACGTTGCCAGGGTTATCATCGGAAGGGACATCAGCCGCCGCCGCGCCGAAGAGAAACTCCTCGACGTTCACCACATCCGCAGGGGCATTCTCCCTTCCGGTTTCGTCAGTCATGGACCCACCTCCGCTGGTTTCATCACTGTGTAGCGAGCCATCCCGGGACCCGCCCTTGATTTCGCCCAGGGTCATGGGTTGCCAGTAGAGGTCGCGCTCCACGGCGGGCACGCCGCCCAGCACGGTGGTCTCGGCCAATTCGGTCAGGTCGAAGTAGCCTAGCTCCGTCTCCAGGCCCTCCACCAGGCCGAAGCATTGCCCGGTCTGGCGGTCCATTTCTGTGATGTACCAGGTCCAATTGCTGAACGGACTGAACAGCTTTGCCGCCGCCAGGACGTCGTCGTAGTCGCGGGCGTTGTCGGTTGCGCCGATGGCGGGGATGGTGTCCGCCAGCTTTTCCGTCATCAGCTGGTGGCCCCGCTTCCCGCTGTGCTGGTCCTGCCACATCGTGGTTGTAGCGTTTCCCTTTTGGTCTGTCATTTCATTCTCCCTATCGGTTCTGTTTGTAGAGGTTGGTTTGCGCCGTTCAACCGGCGTACTTCCGTTCCACCAGCCGTTCCACCGCCTCCGGGGTGACGTAGCTGGGGGTGACCGTGCCCAGGTCCATGTCCAGGTAGAGGCCCAGGAAGGGGCAGGTACCCGCCACCATGCGCCGGACCACCTGCAGCACCAGGGACGCCATCATCTGGTTGATGGTGGGGTCCTGGTCGGTGAGGTCCAACGCCGCCGCGCAGTCCACGTCGGGCGGCCTGGTGGACACGGCGGTCAGCAGGTCTGGGCGTTGCAGAGTGGGCGCCGGGGCCAGGTGGCAGGTGTCGCCGGTGAAGGGGGGTTCCTCCAGTTCCACCCGGTGGGCGATGTTGCCAATCAACACTTGTCCCCAGTTAGTATCGTTGCCCGCGTCGATGAGCCAGCGGCAGGGGTCTCCCGGCAGGCATTCGGCCATCGCCTTCCTGGCGGCGGCGTTGTCGGCGCAGCCGATGACCAGGCCGTCGTGGGGCGACAGGCCCGGGTAGCGGGGTTCCTCGTCGCGGAAGGGATAGACCGAGTAGCCCACGGTCCGGTGGTAGGCTTTCGCCAGCCGGTCGGCCAGGGCCTGGCTCTTGAACTCTCCGACATCTTCTTTATAAAAATTCTGGCGGAGCAGGTTGTGGGGTTCCACCCGGTCGTGATCTACCAGGACGATGGTCGCGTCGCGGCCCTGGAAGAGGCGGCAGAGGCCCTCGGCGACGAAGCCGCCGGTGCCGCCGCAGCCCACCACGGTGATCCAGGGGTGGTCCAGCAGGAACTGGTTGTCCAGGTAGTAGGACATTTCAGGTTGCCTCCTTGTCTTTGTTGTAATCAGATGTCAGCCGCAAGCCCGGCGGCGGGCCGACGAAGACCTGCCACCAGTCCAGCGGGGCGAAGTGGCCGTAGATGCCGAGGCGCAGGGTCAATTCCGGTTGGTGTGCGTCCAGGCGTCCCACGACGCCGTAGATGCGAAACCCTTGCTCGTCCACATCGTCGGTGGCCGAGAAGAAGGCCCGGTGGCATCCGTGGGAGTGGAACTCGGCCACCACGTCGGAGGGAGGCCGGTAGGTGAGGGACGAACCCGTCCCTGTCTGGGGCGGAACCACGAGGCGGTAGGCATGGCCGTCCCAAGCCACGGCGAAGAACCGCTCGGTGTCCGGCGCGGCCAGCATCCAGCTCAAGCCCAGCTCGAAGACGTGGGCAGGGATGGGGCCGTGGGTCAACGTCAGCTTTTCCAACACTGGCACCAGCCCGCGCACTGCGGCGGGAGCGACGGCAATCCGCGCCGTGAGATTTGCGCTCTCGGACTGGACGTAGAGGCCGTCCGCGCCGAGAACGTAGTCGTAGCCGATCCCCTGGCTTCCGGCGAGTCCGTCGGGCCGGTTGACCAGGTAGCCCACCGGAGCAGCGGGGGCGGGGTTAGGGGTGGTAGCCCCGTCTCCCTTCCGAGGCCGCCATGACGTGGGCCACGGAGCATTGCGGAACCAGGTCCTCAACCGGGTACTCAGACTTTCCATCCAGTTCCTCCCATAAGGCTTGCAGGTTGTCGGGGTGTTGCTTCGACCGTTCCCTGGTATCTCCGGTAAGGGAGAAGAAGGACTGGAAGAAGGATTCGGGTATCAGCCCCACGTCTTCCGGGAAGCGGTGGCTGCCGGGGCAGACCCGCCCGTCCCTAAAGACGTTGAAGGCCGGGGCGCGGTAGAGTTGCTGCCCTGGGTTGGTGGGCCGTTCCAAAGCGGCGTAGACCCAGGGGGCGCGGCCCGGCGAGCAGATGAAGAGCAGCCCCGGCATGGGCAGCCGGAGCCGGGCGGGAGGCTGGAAAGCCTCCCGTTGCAGGGCCACCGCCCACACCTGGGGCGGGCGCCACAGGGCCACCACCTGGCCCGTCTCCCCCTGGTTCCACCAGAGGGCGTTGTCAGGCAACAGCCCGGAGGAGAAGCCCAGGTGCCGGATGAATACGTTGGCGATCTCGTCCGCCGAGACGGTCCTGACCCAGGTGGAATCTCCCTGGAAGCCCCGCAGCAGGACGGTCTCGGTGTACACCTCCAGTTGCACCTGGAGCGCGTCCCGGGGCAGGTCCTCCTGGCCCGGCAGGGACCAGTTCGTCGCGTTGGCTTCGACTTCAGCAGTCGTCATGGTTTTCCTCCTGTTCTTGGTATTGTTCCAGGTGTTGCGCTTCGGGCAGTCGGGGCAGGATGAAGTCCAGCAGTTCGGCGAAGCGCACCGGCAGGTCTTCCTCCAGCCAGTCGGCCAGTTGGAGGACTGAGCCCATGATTTGGTCCGCCTTGCGCCATTCCTGTGTCCCTTCGGTGATGACTTCCTCCTCCCAGGGGTCGGAGAAGCCGTCGTAGTCGCCATCCTCGAAACAATGGTCGAGGAAGAAGTTGCCGGTCTCGGCCCGCACCCAGGCGACGGCCTGGGCGGCGCCCTGGTAATCCGTCTCCCGTACCGCCTCGGTGAGCGCTTCCAGGGGAATGCCGCCCCGGGGCAGCCGCTCCAGCGTCCCTTGCGGGATGTGCTGGGCGGCGGACTCCAGCCAGGCGGTGCGCAGCCCGTCGGGTTCGTCGTAGTAGAAGCCGGGGGCTTCCGCCAGGAGCGCCAGAGCCGACAGCCCTTCCCGGTATCCGTCCCACATCTCGTGCAGTCCGTCGTAGCCGATGCCCATCAACTGGAAGGGAATGCCCCGCCGCAGCCAGGTGAAGGGCGGGTCCTCGCCTTCGTCGGCGAAGAACTCGATGAAGGGGGCATAGAGGGGGAAGTGGCGTTCCTCGAAGAGCCGGGCGAAGCGTTCCAGCCTCCCGCCGGCGTCGGGTACTGCCAGCGCAGCCTCCGCTTCCTGGGGAAAGAGGCGGCGCACGAGTTCGGCGAACCAGGCGTAGTCCTCGGCATAGCCCAGCCGGACGATCAGCTCTTGCAGCGACGGCGGACGCCGCAAGAGCAGTCCGGCCAGGTTGCTCAGTACCGGCGGGGCCGCAGTTGCCATCGCAGGTTCTCCAGCAGCCGCTTGGTGGTGGCGGCGTAGTCCTGGGCCTGGGCGCAGGCCAGTTCCACCTCCGGCTGCCGGGCCGCCGCCGCGTCCAGGTCCAGCCCGCCGTCGGGCCGGGTGAGCTCCGCCGTGAGCTCGATGATTTTCAGGTCCGCCGACGGCGTCGCCGACAGCAGACCCACGAAGGTCAGGTTGTCCATTCCGTTGCCTCCCTAGATATGGGCGATGTAGTGAGCGCCCTTGGTGCCCACCCGCCGCTGGAACTCGATGATGGTGTCGTTGCCCCGGGCGGTCTCCTTGACCGAGGCGTTGGCGATTTCGCCGTAGAAGTCCGCCAAAGTCGCCTTCACCTGTTCGACGCTCATTTCGGGGTCCGGGTCGGGGAACTCGCGGTCGTCGTACACAAAGATTCTTGCCATCGCTTCATCTCCATTGGGTTGGTTGCGGATAGTTGTCCTTTGCGGGGAGCCCGCCGTCATTGCAACGGCGGCCTCTCCCGTGTGCCTGTGCGGTCTAGGACCCTGCGCCCACCGGCTCCTTCTCCCGTTCCTGCTCCTTGTCCAGCGCCCACTCGAACAGGGACGGGGAGGCGGGCTTTGGCTTGCCGTTCCGTCCCCTGGGCTGAGCCGGCTCCTCGGCCAGGAACTCGGCCCAGGAGAAGAGGGACTGCTGCCCTTCGGCAGGTTCGGCGTCCTGGTTGCCGTTGGAGGCATGGCCGTCGCCCCCGCTTCCGCTAAGGGACGGGCCGTGGCCGTGATGGCCCCTGCCGTTCACCACCAGCTCGACCGTCCGGCCGATGTCCTCAGCGTCGTGGTGGCCATTCCCGTTCCCGTTGAACGCTATGGTCTCCGGCTCAACCTCCACCGCCTGCCAGCCGTCGTCCACCAGGAACTCCTCGCCGCTGGCCTCGGCGTCCCGAGCTTTGGCGAACACCGCCTCCACCGACTCGGTATCGGCTTCTTCCTCGCCGCTGACGATCTGCCGCGCCAGGGCCAGCATCAGGTCGTCCCCGTCATCCCCATAGGCCGCCAGCCCGTCCTCGGGCAGTTCCCCCTCCACCGCCAGGGAGCTTTGCAGCTTCTTGGCCACCAGCTTGAGGGCGTCGGCCTGGAGCGTGTTCCGGTATGCCATGAACACCACCTTCACCGGGCGCTTCTGGCCGATGCGCCAGGAGCGCCGCGACGCCTGCCTCATGACATAGGTGCTGTAATCAACCTCATCCCAACAAATAGTCGGGAAATCGATGAGGTCCAAGCCGGTCTGCACCAGGCGCGGGTGGCAGATGAGCACGTCGATGCCCAGCTTGACCTTCTCCTCCACCCAGGCTTCCCGCCGGTCCGGCGCCACCGTGTCCGCCTTCAGGACCGCCACCCGGAACCCGTGCTCGGTCAGGAATTTATCCATCCGCTCGGTGATGTCCCGGGTGCCGGTATGGGTGGCGTAGACCAGCACCTTGCGGCCCTGGAGCCGTTCCGCCGCCACCAGGTCCACCAGTTGCTGTTCCTTGGGATACAGCTTGTCCTCGGCCAGGGGCGGGGCCTGCGCCAGGATGTTGCCGGTCTGGGGGTCGATGACCGTCTCGCCCCGGGTGCAGCCGTCGGGGTAGGCCAACAGCGTTTGCAAGTAGGTGGCAAGCAGCCGTTTGGAGCCGCTCTGCAGGGCGGCGGCCAGCGCCCGGCGCAGGGCGTCGAAGATCATGTCGTAGGCCTTGCGCTGGGACAGGCCGGTGTGGTCCGCCTCCCAGTCCATCCCGCAGAGCAGCACCTGCTCCTCGTAGGGCGGCAGGCCCGAGGCCACGTCGGAGAGGCGCAGGAACACCGAGTTGCCGATGAGATGGAAGAGAGCGCCGGGGGCCAGGCCGGGCCGCTCCCTGACCGTCTTGCGGTAGCCCTTCCTGCGGCTGCTGCGCCCATCCTCGAAGGAGTGGTCGTCGTCGGAGTGGCGCACCGTCTGTTCCAGGAAGCCGTAACGCTGCACCCAACGCCCTTCCTCCGACCTGCCGAACTCGGTGCGAATCTCGGGGCTGAAGCGGTACAGCAGGTGGAAGAGGGTGCTGGCATACCCGCCCGAGAGGGTACCGGTGAGGGTCAGGGACTTGCCGCAGGCGTCGGCCAGCACCCCGGCGGCGATGCCCTGGGCCGACCCCCTCCCTTTGTACTCGTGGATTTCGTCTCCGATGAGCAGGTCGAAGAAGCCCCGCATCCTGACCTTCACGTAGTCGGCCAGGGGGAACCGCTTGGGGCCGGCGCCGTCGGCCTGCCACAGGGCGGAGCGGCAGACGTGGCAGGTGCGCCGCTTGCGGGACATCTCCTGGTCGGTCAGGGGAACGCCGTCCTTGTCCACCACCTGGGCGTAGCAGGTGGGACAGCAAGGTATCTTGAAAGGCTCTCCAGTCTCCTCGTCCCTTACCAGCCGGCCGCCGTAGCCGTTGTAGCCCGCGGTGGCCCAGCGCTGGATGACGGCGGGCTTCCAGCGGTAGGACAGCTTCGCCCGCTCCCTGGACATGATGGCGAACAGGGGGCCGGCGCCGGTGGACAGGCGCAGCCGTTCCAGGTCGGTGATGGAGGCCACGATGGCGGCCCGCCCATTGGGTACGGTGTCCTCGATCTCCCGCTTCCACTTCCTGGTGAGATGGGGTGGGCAAAGGATCAAAACCCTCTGGAAACCGGCCATGTAGGCTGCCGCCGCGCCGAGTAAGGTAGGCCGCCGGCGAGTTACTTCGGTTCCCCGAAGCACTTTTCCGTCGGCCCCCTTCCGAACCGGACGTGCGGCTTTCACCGCATCCGGCTCTCCAGTGTC
>DAOUIZ010000076.1:0-5145 GCA_034423195.1 Dehalococcoidia bacterium
ACCTACGACCACGAGATCGTGCGGCTGGCCTGGCTCACCGTCTGGGCCGTCGCCTCGGGAATGCTGGTGGTGATCCTGGGCTGGATGGGGCTGAGCTTCATCGTCCAGGAGCATTTGGGCCACCACCAGTCGGGCTGGCGCGAGATGGTGCCCCGGCTGGTGCTGGGCCTGACCGCAGCCGCGTCTTCGCTGTGGTGGTGCGCCCTGGTCATCGACGTGGCCCATGCCGTCTCCCAGTTCATCGCCGCGTCGCTGAACGTCACCCCCGGCGACCTGCTGCGCGCTCCCCTGGACCCTTTGCTCAACGCGGCGCAGGCGGCCAGCACCGGGCTGGCGGTGTTCATCGCCGTCCTCTACCTGGTCTTCGGCTTTTTCATCCTCTACCTGCTGGTGCAGATGGTCCTGCGCCTGGCCCTCATCGACATTCTGCTCTGCCTGGCGCCTGTGGCGCTGGGGCTGTGGATTCTGCCCCACACGGCGGGCTGGGGAAAGCACTGGCTCCGGCTGTTCATGACCGCCGTGTTCCAGCAGGCCGTCCAGCTCATCGCCATCGCCCTGGCCTTCGGGTTTCTCGACCAGTTCGCGGACATCAGCGGCGGCGAGGCGGCCCAGGACCTGGTGTGGATGCTCCTGATGGCCATCGCGTTCATGTACCTGGCGGGGCGTATCCCCTCGATGCTGGGGCATCACGGGACCTTCGACGCCTGGCTGCACACCCTCTACTTCGGCATGTCCCTGCCCGGCTCGATGGTCCGGTCGGGGCGCGCCCTGGGGCTGCTGGCGGGCGGGGCCGCCGGAGGACCGGCGGGGGCGGCTGCCGCCGCTGCCGCCACCAACACCGCCGGCAACGCGGTGAACTCGGCGGCCCAGATCTCAACGCCCACGGCCCAGGGCGGCCCCGCGCCCAGGAGCCAGGGGCCTTAGCCGGCCAGAACGACAACTACGGGCGCGGCAGATGCCCGCGCCGGCCGCAACTCAGGAGGTGGAGCCATGTGCCAGTAACGGAAGGATACGGACCCTCAACCGGCGCAACCAGGAAAGACGAAATATCAGACCGACAAGGAGAACGAACCGATGGAAAACCTGACCCAGACCGTATCGAACCTGGTGGGCATCCTGCTGGGACTGGTGGGCGTGGTGGGAGTGGGCTACTTCATCTACGGCGCCTACCTGTATTTGACCGCCTCCGGCGCGCCCAACCAGATGGAACGGGGCAAGGCGGCCATGATGACCGCCCTGGCCGGCATCGTGCTGGCCCTGGTGGCCTACGGCGTGGTGGAACTGGTGATGAACGCCGTGGTGGGCAACCCGGTGGACCCCAGCGTTCCCGACCCCAGCAACAGCGGCAGCGGCAATGGCGGCGACGGTGGCAACACCGGCGGCGGCGGATAGGAGGTAATACATGAGAGAGCACGAGGTACCGACCCACGTGCAGGCCGAGGACAAGGTGCTGCTGTGGTTCACCTTCCCCCAGATCGTGGCGGTGCTGGCGGTGTGCGCCGTGAGCTACGGCGTCTACCGCTACTTCCCCTTCGGCCCCAGCGAGTTCCGGCTGGCAATAACCGTCCTGCTGGGCGTCCTGGGCACCGCTCTGGCGGTGGGGAAGGTGGGCGGCCGGGGGCTGCCCCTGGTGGCCGCCGACCTGCTGAAGTTCAACCTGGGGGCTAGGCGCTACGCCGGCGCCCCTGTCCAACTGGCCCGCAGCGAGGCTCCGCCCCAGCCCGAGGCCAGGCCCGACCCACTGCGGCTGCTGGCCAGGAAGGCCGCCTCCGGCGTGGGCAGGGCCGTGAAGGCGGCGCGACAGAAGGGACGAACACCCTTCCGTCCCCACAGCTGGTTCGGCAAGCGCCGCCGCCCCCGGGAGGTGAACGCCGCCAGGCCCAACATCCGGGAGAACCAGGACCGCAGGCCCTGGTACAAGCTGCTGGCCGTCGCCGGGCTGCTGGTCCTGACCGTCATTGCCGTTCCGGCGGCGGTATTGGCCGACGACCCCGACGATCCTCCCTACGGCGACGCCTGGCGGCTGGACGAACTCTACTTCGAGCCGCCCGAGCCGGTGCCCGGACGCCGCATCTTCATCGAGAGGCTGGCGGTGACCGGCGACACCGCGACCGTCAGTTTGCGGGCCGCCCACGACCTGGACCTGAAGGTGCGGGTCTTCGGAGGCAGGAACGGCAGGACCCTGAAGATGGGGGCCAACGCGGTCGTCCACTCCGGGGAGCGCAAGACCTACAACCTGACCCTGGACGGCCCATCTCCCTCCTTCACCTTCTCGTGGACGGACTCCCTGGGCTTCTCCGGGGCGGTGTCCCTGAAGAGCCACCAGATTCCCTACCCCCTGCCCAGCTACGACGGGGAGCTGTGCGACCTGGAGGCGGTTTCCCTGGAGTGGACGCCGGGCAGCATCGAGGGAGTCATAGCCTCGGAGTGCATCACCGACACCCGGCAGGAGATTGACCTGCCGGTCTACGGCGGCCACTTTAGCCAGTCGGTCCCGGCGCTGCTGGACGCCTCAGTGACCGGCATCGCCGGAACGGTGACCGTCTCCGCTGGTTCGCACACGACCAGCGCGGCCTTTACTACCAACGGCGAGACTGGGTTCACCCTGCCGGTCCCTGACCGGAAGGCAATCCACGACCTGGAGATCACGGCGGACCTGGCGGCGACGCTGGACGTGCCGCTGCCGCCCATGTTGCAGACCACCCACCACCCGGCCCGCACCGACGTGTACCGGCGCACGGTGAGCCTCTCCTGCGGGGAGTGCTCGGTGTCCCGGACGGTCACCATTCGCGTCTATCACCCGGAGCACGTCCGGGCCGCGGAGAACCAGCGCGCCCCGGTCACCCGCACCCGCCCGGAGACGCTGCCCCTGGCGGCAGGTCTGGGCGTGGGAGCCGACAACCCCTTCCAGTACCTCTACGTGCCGCCTCCCACGCCCCCGCCGCCGAAGGCGGAGCAGACGCCCGTGGGTGAGTCCTCATCCTGGTGGAGCTGGTGGCCGTGGTAGGGCGCGGGGCAAGAATCCTGCTGGCCTCGGTTGCGGCATTGGCGTCCGTCGCCGCCGAGGCGCCGGAGGAAAAGAGGCAGGCGATGCTGGACGCCATCGACGCCGTGCTCACCGGCATGGCCTACGCCGGGGTGGGCCTCTGTCTCTTCGCCATCGTCTGGGCCGGGTTCGTGCTGATGGCTGAAGGAGCGGAGGGCGAGGGACGCCGGGGCCGGGCCAGGAACGCCGTGGTCATGGCAATCGTCGGCCTGGTAGTGGTGCTGCTGGCCAAGACCATCGCCCTGGTGATCAGCGGCGGCCTCGCCCCCATCCTGCCCGGCTCATAGGGGATTCCCATCCGATAGGAAAAGGAGGAAACGAAAATGAAAGCGACATTGCAGAACATCAAGGCAATCGTCAACCGGACACCCAAAGAGGACGCTGCGGACACGGTGCCCGAACCGCCCAAGCCGCCGCCGGAGCTGAACCTGTTCTTCATGCTGTCCCACTTGGAACACGACGGCCCGGTCCGGCTGGACGGGGTGAAGCTGGCGGTAAGCGAGGTCATGGGGCTGGAATTGGACGAGCCCAAGCTGGGCGCCTTCGCCGGTTCCCTGAACGCCCTGGACTTCCCGGTGCAGCTGCTGGTGCGCCAGCACCCGCCGGTGCTGAACAGGTTGCGTGAACGATTGCAACAGTCCCAGCCCGACGACCTGCCCGAACAGACCAGGGACGCCGCCGGCTCCCTGGGTCGGCTGCTAGACAACCTGGAACACCGGCCGGGAATCCTGGACCGGCGTTTCTACGCCGTCTGCCAGCACAGCCGCATGGACGAACTCCACGGCCTGCTGGCCCGGGGCGGCCTGGGCGTCTTTCCGCTGGTGGGAGAGCCGTTGCGTTTACTCTGGCTGTCCGCCGCCCTGGGCGGGTCCCCAATAGAAAGAGACGAGGACTCCGAGCTTGAGGTGGAGGTCAACCGGCGCGACATCCTCATCGGCGGGCATCTGACCCGCTCCTTGCACCTGGGCAAGTGGCCCCGGTCCCTTGCGCCAGGATTCCTGCAAGGGCTGATGGCCACGGGAGCGCCCATGGATTTGGCGGTGCACCTGGGAGCGATACCGGCGGAGCAGGCGGCCCGCACCCTGGAGTGGCAGAAGGTCAGGTTCGAGTCGGCGCAGTCCCTGTCCTTCAAGCGGGGCCGCTCCATGTCGCCGGAGGCCGAGATCGCCCTGGAGGACGTGAGCCGCCTGCGGGACGAGGTGCAGCGGGGCCGGGAGCGGCTGTTTCACACATCCCTCTCCGTCACCCTCCACGCCGACAACGCCGAGACTCTCAAGGACCTCACCCAGAAGGCCCGTGCCCACTTCGCCGCCACCCTGGGCAAGCTGGACAACCTCGCCTTCCGGCAGCGGGAGGGGCTGCTGTCAACGTTGCCATTGGCCCTGAATGCCGTGTCGGTTTGGCGGACGCTGGACACATCGTCGCTGGCCCGGCTCTTCCCCTTCTCGCCGCCGGACCTGGACACCCGCTCCGGCACCCTCTACGGCATCGACCTGCGGGCCTGCGCCCCGGTGGTCTATGACCCCTTCGACGGCACCCACCTGAACGCCAACACTGCCGTCCTGGCAAGGTCGGGTTCCGGCAAGTCCTTTGCCACCAAGCTGGGAGTGCTGCGGGGCCTGTGCCGGGGAGTGCGGGCCTACGTGATTGACCCGGAGGGCGAGTACGCCGACATGGCCCGCGCCGCCGGTGGCAGGGTGCTCACCCCCGGCGTGTCGGGCCAGGGCATGAACCCCTTCGTCATCGACCGGGGCGACAGCGAGGAACTCTTGCAGCGCATCGGCAGCCTGCGCCGCCTGATCGAAGTGATGGTGGGCGAAAGGCTCAGCGCCGAGAGGCGTTCCTCCCTGGACCACGCCCTGGCCTCCTACTACGCCGAAAAACGGGAGCGCACCGGCTTCCGGGACTTCTACGGCTACCTGGAAAACCACGGCGACGGCGACATCGCCCACCTGCTGCGGCCCTTCGCTACCGGCAGCCTGCGCTACCTGCTTTCCGACGAAGGCGACGACCTGCTGACCCACGAGGCCCTGGTCACCGTCTTCGACCTGCACCTGCTGGAGCCGGAACTCAGACCGGCAGCGGCGATGGTCTGCACC